>CP051137.1:0-676911 GCA_050916065.1 Lacibacter sp. | reverse complement strand
AAAAAAAATTCTCATCACGGGCGGCAGCGGCAGCATCCGTTTTCAAGAACATAAAGAAGCAGATTTTGTAGTAGGTCAGCTTAAAGAGTTTGGTATTCCTGAACAGGATATCCTTAGTGAAAACCAAAGCAGGAATACGTATGAAAATGCTGTTTATTCCAAAAAGCTGCTCGACTCATTGCAAACACCTCCTCCCTACCTGCTTATAACATCTGCCCTGCATATGCGCCGCTCTGTGGAAGTTTTTAAAAAAGCCGGAATACCTGTAACAGCTTACCCATGTAATTTCCATGCATTGCAAAATCCAAAAAGCTTTAGTGAAGCTTGTCTTCCTTCTTTTCATGCCTTTAATGGATGGGAACAGTTTTTAAAAGAAGTGATTGGCTTATGGGTGTATCGTTTTACCGGGAAAGCTTAGGCAAGTTTCTTTAATTGCACATCGTGTAAATCTTTAAACCGGTACAACACTTCTTCCAGCCGGTTTTTGGGAATACCTGTTTTAATACTGCAAAACAATTGCAGCTCCTGTTCCTGAATGTTGCAGTTGCATTGTTTTAAGATCATCATTACCTCATTCATACGTGTATAATCAAACTCAGCACGGTAATACACTTCAATTTGCTTTTGTACGGCCGGTATAGTTTGCAAAACAAGCGATGCACTGGTTTTATAGGCATTGATGAGACCGGGCACACCCAGCAGCGTTCCGCCAAAATAACGAACCACAACCACGGCTGCATTCACTAATTGTTTGGAATCAATCTGTCCTAAAATAGGGCGACCCGCAGAACCGGAAGGTTCCCCATCGTCACTTACACGAAACAATAAACCATCGGTACCGATACGATACGCAAAACAATGATGATTGGCTTTAGGATGCAATTCCTTTAATTTCTGCAGTTCAGTTTTAAACTGCTCTGCAGATGCTGCCGGGAATGCATAGGCGAGAAATTTACTGCCACGGTCTTTAAACTCCGCTACAGCAGATTGTTCAATGGTTGTATAAAAATCCTGTTCACTCATATAAATTATCCGAATGTAATAAAGGCGATGGCCACAATAGAGAGTAAAATACCAAGCCAGTTCAATCGGGAAAGTTTTTCGTTAAATAAGAACAATGCAGCAATGGTGCTGAATAAAACTATACCCATGTTGTTTACGGGTATTATAGCCGAACTGTTTCCCTGGTATTGTTTCAACACACGCACCAGACACCAGATAGAAAAATAATTAGGTACACCGATCATAATACCGGCAGCAAGAGAACGAACATCAAATTTCATTTTGCCGGTGATCAACAAAAAAATCAACGCAACCGATCCAAACAAAGCAGCTACACCAAAGGAAGTGATGAGATACGCATTTTTATTGGCATCATTCAACTCTGTCTGCTCCACATACTTAATCAAGGTATCCAGCAACCCACTGCTGATAAAAAGAATAACAGGCAGTAACAGGTTTACCGGTTTAAAAATTTGCCCGGAAGGCTCGGTGCCTTTGGAAGAGGGCAAACAGGTAAGCACCACAGCCGCCAGTGCTATGATGATTCCTGCAATTTTTATCCACGTGATGGCTTCGTTATAGAGATAAATGGAAAAAAGAAATGGCATCACCAGTGATAATTTATTGGCAACGGAGGCAATGGCCACACCCATTTTTTGTGCGGTAAGCGCCACTACATTAAAAATAGAAACAAACATGAAGCCCATGAGCAAACTCCATTTGAACCAGCTTTCTGCAGGTGTAGAACTGCTTATGGGGAAGGCACCATTCACGAAAGATCCTGTAATGACACAGGTGATATAATTAAACACAATCGCCTGGAATACGGGAATGTTAAACCGCTCCACCACTTTAAATGAAAGTGTGAGCCAGGAAGTGAGTATGATGGAGCCGAGAAGAAATAACATTTACAGTTGATCGTTTTTGGTTTCTGGTTTATAAAATTCAACCTTGTCCGACAAAATACTTACAGTTTCAATTTTCAAGGCAGACGGAAGTGTTGGCGCTGATAATCCATGCTCAACAATCAGTTCTTCATTGGTAATGACTCTTGCCTCATCCCACAAACCTTCGTCCATAAAACTTTGCAGCAACTGTGCCCCGCCTTCCACCAATACACTTTGAATATTTTGCCGATAGAGTGCCCGTATGATCTGATGCACTGCATTTTCATCTTTAGAAATTTGATAATACCTTGGCTGACCTTCTTCTGCATGTTTCTGATAGTTAAAAATAATCGTTTGCGCATCCTGATTCATTAGTCTGGATGAAGCAGGTAATTTCAACTCCTTATCCAACACCAGCCGAATAGGTTGCCGGCTGTTAAAATAGCGGTTGGTAAGTTGCGGATCATCCATCAATGCAGTGTTGGTGCCTACAAGTATGGAAGCTTCTTCGCTACGCCATTGATGCACCAGCCGGTTGGTAAAATCATTGCTGATATGTAAATGTTCAGCACCGCCTGAGCTGATGTAATGATTTTTGGTTTGAGCCCATTTTAAAATAATATAAGGACGCTTCTGCTGATGAAATGTAAAGAAGCGTTTGTTGAGCTCCAAGCAATCATTTTTCAATACATCTTTCACTACTTCTATACCCGCTGTCTTTAACTTATCAATCCCTTTACCGTTCACTTCAGCAAATGGATCAAGACTGCCAATGACCACTTTCGGAATTGTATGCTGAATAATCAAATCAGCACAAGGTGGCGTTTTGCCGAAATGAGCACAGGGCTCTAAAGAAACATAAATAGTTGACTGATGCAGCAATTCCAAATAACCATTACAGATGGCTTGGTTGATACAGTTCACTTCAGCATGTGCTGCACCATAACGTTCATGATAACCTTCTCCTATAATGGAGTCATTATACACCAGTACAGCGCCCACCATGGGATTGGGAGCCGTTGAACCGGCGCCTTTCCGGGCGAGTTCTATACAACGGAGCATGTATTGTTCCTCTTTGGTCATTGCAGCCTGCAAATGTAAATGGTGCCGGCTAATAAACCCACCCCCATGAAAGATTCTGATTATTGCAGACCCTGATGCCCCTCCCGGGAGGGGATAGACAGTTCTCTCTTTAATTAGATTCAAGCCTTTAGCTTTGCAGCCATGCTGTGGAAAGAACAATACCGGTTGCTGAAGCAGGCACTCCTGCAACAATACGAAGAAGGAGAGGCATCGGCCATTGCCCGTTTGGTAGTGGAGCATACAGGAAAGGCTGATATGAGGGCTATTGAAGCATCCATTGTTACAACGGAGCAAACAGAACAAATCAACTGCTATTTAAAGGAACTGTTAACTCATCGTCCTGTACAATATGTACTCAATGAAGCTTGGTTTTATCATCTGAAATTTGCAGTAAATGAAAGTGTTCTTATTCCGAGACCGGAAACGGAGGAGTTAATGGAGATGATTATAAAAGATGTAAGAAGTATGAAGTATGAGGTAAGAAATACGAGTTCTTCTTACATCGTACCTCCTACTTCCTTCCTCGACATCGGTACCGGCAGCGGCTGTATTCCGATCACCATCAAAAAAAATATCCCGGCAGCTGAAGTGACTGCGGTGGATGTTTGCAGTGAAGCCTTGCACATAGCTATGAATAATGCAGTAACACATGAAACGGAAATCAATTTTCAATTGCTGGATTTTTTAGATGAAAACAAATGGAAGGAATTGGGAATGTTTAATGTCATCATAAGTAATCCACCGTATGTGAAAGGCAGTGAACGCCAAACTATGAGTAAGCATGTTTTGCTATACGAGCCACATAAAGCTTTATTTGTGCCGGATAATGATGCATTGATTTTTTACAGGAAGATTGCTGCATTTGCAACCACACATCTGAAGCCCGGCGGAAAAGTATATGTGGAAATAAATCAACAGTTAGGAAAAGAAACAGCAGACGTGTTTACAGAAAAAAGATTTACAAATATTGAGTTATTGAAAGATATGAGCGGGAATGAACGGTTTGTGAAAGCAAGTTTTTAAACTACTCCACTCCTTTCTTATCTACACTCATCACCGCCTTTACACCCAATCTATCAGCGGCACGCAGCACAGCAGCAAAACTTTCAATGGTAGCATTACGATCGGCATTGATCACAATACTTACCTCTTCACCACTGGTTCGTTTGCTGTTAATGATCTGGGAAAGCGTGCTGTCCATCATCAACGGATCGACAGGTTTGGAACCGACATAAAACCGGTTGGTATTATCGATGGTCACCACCACGGTTTGCTTGCTGCGGGTATTACTCTTTGCTTTCGGCAAACTTGCTTTCCGCACATTGGGATTAGCAAGCGTACTCACAATCAAAAAGAACATGAGCAGAATGAAAAGAATATCATTCAATGCATCTGTAAAAACCTCGCTTTCACCTCTATGTTTTTTTCTTAGTCTCATATTGGTGAATTAACGGGTGGGTTCCTGTAATACATCTAAGAAATCAGCAGAGGCTGCTTCCAGTTTGTTGGCCATTTTATCAATCTGTGTTTCCAATACATTATGAAACAGGTACGCCACCAAACCTACCACTAAACCGGTAATGGAGCTGATGAGTTTTGTATAAATACCGCCGGCAATGGTACTGAGTTCATATTCACCGGTAGCATTGATGTTAAAAAACAATTGCATTAAACCCACCAGCGTACCAACGAATCCAAAAATGGGAGCAATCTTGGAAATAATGGAAAGCGCATTCACGTTCCGTTGCAGTTTGAACAATTCCAGTTCCGCCACATTCTCCATGCTGAAGTTGATGGCATCAATGGGTTTACCGATCCGTTGAATGCCCTTATCAATCATGCGGCCTACGGGATTATTGGTATTCCGTGCAAAATTGCGGGCGGCTGTAATATTACCGCTGAGGATATTATCACGGATGATATTCATGAAATTATCATCTACCTGCCCAGCTTTTTTAATAGCCATCCAGCGCTCTGTAAACACATAAACGGTAAATGCACTCAGCAGCAACAGCGGAATCATGATCCATCCGGCGCTGATGATGAGGTCAATTAAATGCATTTGTTTGGGAGCAACAGGAGCCGCAACTGTTTTAGAAAGAGAATCGGCTACGTTTTGTACCTGCAAAAAAAAGAAGTTCATGTGGTTTAACTGGTTTTAATGAATTTGCCGCCGGGCAGCAAACAAATGTAAATCCTGTGGGTGAATTAACGGCGATGGCTGTTAATTATTTTCCACAGTAGCAATATCGTACCATCTTTTAATCATTTGGAAGTTCTTTTGTTATAGGTTTGCAAAAACTCTCTTTATGCTGCTGTTCACCATGCCTGATTTTTCAAACCCGGCGATTCTCGTCAGTCTTATTACACTTACCTTTCTTGAAATTGTACTGGGTATTGACAATATCATCTTCATTTCCATTTTAGCCAATAAACTACCCAAAGAACAACAGGCGAAGACCCGCAACCTCGGTTTAACACTGGCGCTTATTATGCGTATATGTCTGCTCTTCACCATAACCTGGATGATGAAACTGAAAGATCCGGTTGTAACTGTTCCGTTTTTGGACGATCCCACTAACCCGGGCACTAATCTTGCCATCAGCTGGAAAGATGTAATCCTGATTGTGGGTGGTATTTTCCTGCTCATCAAAAGCACCACCGAAATTCATAACAAACTGGAACGTTCAGAAAAACCGGCAGCAGTTTCCGGCACTTCTTCGTTCACCGCTGTGATTGTACAGATTTTATTAATTGATGCGGTGTTCAGTGTTGATAGTATTTTAACTGCAGTTGGGCTGGTAGACAACATTGTAATCATGATTATTGCTGTAATTGTGAGTATGGTTGTGATGTTGATTTTTGCTGGCCCCATCAGCCGCTTCATCAACAAACATCCATCACTGCAGGTATTAGCACTTGCCTTCTTAATTGCCATCGGAATTATTTTAATTGCCAATGGCTTCCACCAGGAGTTTAACAAAGGATACATCTACACAGCACTGGCTTTCTCACTGTTTGTAGAAATGATCAATATCCGTATGCGGCGGAATAAAGAAAATGTAGAACTGAATAATTCTAAAATTCAAGAATAAGAAAGTTGTATTTGCAATGAAGAAAAGCGGTTTTTTGAAAACCGCTTTTTTTATAGGTTTAAGATGGATATTTTTTACAAAGAGTTTATCTTTCAGATTCTTAAACCCTTAAACTACTATCATGTCAACATCTATTACTGTAGCAGCACAGATTCAGGCACCCATTGATAAAGTTTGGGAATACTGGACCCAACCACGCCATATCATCCGCTGGAACAATGCCAGTGATGACTGGTGCACTCTTAAAGCAAGCAATGATCTCAGACCCGGTGGAAAGTTCAGCAGTACCATGGCAGCAAAAGACGGCAGTTTCAGTTTTGACTTTGAAGGCATTTATGATGCAGTAAAGCATAACGAGCTCATTCAATACACCATGAGTGATGTAAGAAAAGCCGCTGTTCACTTTACTGCAAAAGAAAATGAAACCTATGTTGAAGTCACTTTTGATGCAGAAAACGAAAACCCCGTTGAAATACAGCAACAGGGCTGGCAGGCCATCCTCAACAATTTTAAAAAACATGCGGAAGGTAAAGGCAAATTTGAAGTGATTCATTTCGCCGTTTCTATTATGACTCCTGTTCAAAAAGTTTTTGCTACCATGCTTCAGGAAGAAACCTACCAACAGTGGGCGGCAGAGTTTAATCCCACCTCCCGCTATGAAGGCAGTTGGCAAAAAGGAGCTTCCATATTATTTGTAGGCACCAATGATAAAGGAGAAAAAGAAGGAATAGTGAGCCGCATACGGGAGTATGTACCCAATAATTATGTGAGCATTGAACATATCGGACTTGTAAGAGCAGATGAACAAATTAAAGCAGGCCCTGAAGTGGAAGGATGGGCAGGCATGTTGGAAAACTACACCTTCCACGACAAAAATAATAATACGCTTCTTGAAATAGATATGGATACAAACCCTGATTACAAATCCTATTTTGAAGAAGCATGGCCCCGGGCATTGAATAAGCTCAAAGCTCTTTGCGAACAATAATATTTAACCCTTCAATCAATTCATCATGGCAAGCGTTAGCACCTATCTTAATTTTTCCAATCAAACAGAAGAAGCCTTTCTGTTTTACAAAAAAGTTTTTGGTACAGAGTTTACCGCACCGGGCATCCGTCGCTATGGTGAAATGCCGCCAATGGAAGGTATGCCGGCCACGCCTGAAGAATTGAAAAACTTAGTGATGCATGTAGAACTGCCCATTACCGGTGGGCATTTATTGATGGGAACAGATGCACCTGAACAAATGGGTTTTAAAGTAACATTCGGGAATAACATTCATATTCAATTAATGCCGGATAGCAGGGAAGAAACAAAGCAGTTGTTTGATGCCTTGAGTAAAGATGGTGTGGTAGAAATGGAATTACAGGATATGTTCTGGGGTGCTTACTTCGGCAGTTGTACTGATAAATTCGGAGTAAAATGGATGTTTAACTGTCTGCAGCAGTAAACATCAACTTTAGTCAATCATTCATTTTTTTAACCCTTACAATCACTCCTCATGCAACACAATCTACATCCCTGTATGTGGATGAATGGCAATGCCAAAGAAGCAGCAAGCTTTTACAGTTCATTATTTGCCAATTCATTGATTACAACAGATACCCCGATGGTGGTAAAATTCCGTGTAAACGACCAATCGTTTATGTTGCTCAACGGAGGGCCACAGTTTCAACTCAATCCTTCTATTTCATTTTCTGTAATATGCGAAACAGATGAAGAAATAAACACACTGTTTGCAAAGCTTTCCGATAATGGTAAGATATTAATGCCACTGGATAAATACCCGTGGAGTGAACGTTATGCTTTTCTGCAGGACAAATATGGCATGGCCTGGCAACTTATAAAAGGAAAGTACAGTGATGTGAATCAAAAAATAACACCCTGTCTTTTATTTGTAGGAAACAGTTTTAAAAAAGCAGAAGCTGCGATGAAGTTTTATACTCAGGTATTTCCGCACTCAGTTGTGGAAGGTATTTTGCTGTACCCGCCTGAAAGCGGCGAAGCGGCAGGTGCTGTACAACATGCACAATTTAAATTGGACGATAAAGTATTTATGATAATGGATGGTGCCGGCAATCATGCATTTGCATTTAACGAAGCCCTTTCCTTTGTAGTGGAATGCGATACACAGGATGAAATTGATCATTACTGGAATCAACTAACTGCTGATGGTGGCGAAGAAAGCATGTGCGGCTGGCTCAAAGATAGATTCGGAGTGAGTTGGCAGATTATTCCCAAAAAACTTTCACAACTCATGACAGATACTGAAAAAAGTAGCCGGGTGATGCAGGCACTTTTAAAAATGAAAAAACTTGATATTGCCACTTTAGAAGCGGCCTGATTTTTTAACCAAATCAAATAATAATATGACTACCAAAACAACCAACATTCTTTATTGGGTATTCACCGTTCTGTTTGCCGGGCTTATGATCTTCTCTTCAATAGGTGGATTGCAGCCTAATGAGCAGACCATTGAAATGATCCACAAAGGAATGGGCTATCCTGTTTATTTTATTCAGTTTATCAGCTATGCAAAAATTGCAGGAGCTATTGTGCTGCTCATTCCCGGTTTATCAAGAATAAAAGAATGGGCTTATGCCGGTTTGTTTTTTGATTTGGCAGGAGCTACCTTTTCAATTATAGCTGCCTTTGGCTTTAACGCCGGAATGCTGGGTATGATCATTTGGTTTGCCACCGGTATACTCTCTTATTATTACTGGACCAAAAGAAACAGAGCCTGATGAAAAAAACAAACAGCACATCGGTTGATGATTACATTGCTGCATTTCCAGCGGCCACACAACAATTACTCAAACGTATGCGTAGCATCATCCGCAAAACGGCTCCTGATGCGGTTGAAAGCATCAGCTATGGTATGCCTGCTTACAAAAACAACGGGAAGCCTCTTGTTTATTATGCAGGCTACGAACAACATATCGGGTTCTATGCTACTCCCACAGGGCATGCAGCTTTTAAAAAAGATTTGAGCAGATACAAACAGGGAAAAGGTTCTGTACAGTTTCCGTTAGAAGAAAAACTGCCTGTTGAACTGATTGAGCGGATGGTAAAATTCAGACTTGAGGAAACAGACACTAAAAAAACGACCTCAGCAAAAAAACAAAAAGTAAAGAAAGCCGGTACTGATGAAGAAGCTGTAACGAGTTATATGAAGCAGTTGAAACATGAGTTAAAAGATGAAGTGGAAGTACTGCGTCAACTCATCCGTAAAACAAGTACAACGCTCCACGAACGTATTAAATGGAATGCGCCCAGTTATTACACAACAGCAGATATCTTTACATTCAACCTGTCAAATCCTTCTTTAATCCGGTTAATTTTTCATCACCCGACAATTGTAAAAATAAACTCACCACTGCTGGAAGGTAATTACAAAGACAGAAGAATTATTATCTTCAAATCAGCCAAAGAAATAACGGCCGCTAAAAAAGAATTGTGCCGCATTATTAAACTGCAGTTAGAACTGGTTTAAAAAAAAAAGGAGCCTCCGGTAGAAGCTCCTTTTTTTTTACGTTTATGTCTGTTTATTGACCTGCCTGTTTCACCATTAAGGCCTGGATCTGCTTCATGGTTTTTTCCATACCATCAGCACTGCCATCTAAGAATATGATGTTGCCTTTACCATATTCAGCAAAATTCTTCACAGCTTCTGTCCACATACTGAAAAGGATTACATTGGTATCCAGGTTAGCCTGTTTCATTTGTTCCGCTGCTTCGGTCATACCTTTTGCCACTTCCTGGCGGAAGAGGGCCACACCTTGTCCACGCAAACGGGCAGCTTCACGCTCTGCTTCAGCCGAAATCTTAATGGCATTACCCTCTGCTTCAGCACCTTTTGTTTTCGTAATCAGCAAAGCCTGGCCTTCATTTTCAGCAGCAGCTTTTAAGTTGTTACTGGCCACGACTTTACTCATACTTTCCATAATTACCTGGTCAAAAGTAATGTCATTGATCTGCAAATCCTGAAGGTGATAACCCCACTCTTCCAGTGTATGATCTATTTCTGATTTTACATAGTCTACAATTTCCTTACGCTGCCCCAGAATTTCAGCCTGCCGTTTGGTAGCTACATAACTGCGTATATTACCTTCAATAGTGCGTACCAATGCCTGCATCAGATCCTTATCACTAAAAAACTTAAAAGCAACTTTTTTGATAGTGTCTTCTGTTTCATTTTGTACAGAATACAATAACATGCTTTTAAAATAAACATTCGCCTGATCAATAGTTACTGCCTGAAACTCCAGTTCTACGGATCTGTTTTGTACGCTGATGCGTTTGTAGATCTGCTCCAGCACCGGTATTTTAAAATTTAACCCTGCTCTTAGCACCCGTTGATATTTACCAAACATGGTTACTACAGCAATGGTACCCTGGTTCACCGTTACCAAACCGCTGAAAACAATAAAGAGCAGTACCAATACCCACCAATTAGAAAGAATTAATTCCGGCATAGTTGTTTTTTTTTATAAATGTACTGCAAAGCGACCGATAATCAACAGCTAGTCTCAACAACTTACTGTAACTTTAAACAAACCTTACAACCATGAACAGAAATAAAAAAATCTGGCTGGGCATTCTCGCCTTTTTGCCCATCATTGTTGGATTAGCAAGTGCCGTTTACATGTTCACCATATTTATGCCTTCGCTGCCCCTTCACCAGCAATTTTCGGATGGAGATGAATTCCCATTTCATTTTTTTTCAAGAATGGCTCCATTCATTATCATCGCACTGTTGTCAATTGTGCTCCAGGTATCGCTGATCATTTATTTCTGTATTCATGCCTTTAACAATAAAGCTTTAAAGCAGGAAGAAAAAATTATCTGGCTGGTAGTTTTTATTCTTGCCGGCAGTATTGCGATGCCGGTGTACTGGATCCTCCGCATCTGGCCCGAACCAAAACCCGAAACAAATTTTGTTAAGATGTAATCCCTGATTTTTGCACCCACACCTGCACCAGCTCCACCAGCATGCGTGCAGCAGTTTCCATATCATCGACACCTATCCACTCATGCTTACTGTGTATGGCCTGCATACCGGTAAACAGGTTGGCACAAGGTATACCCATAAAACTGAAACGGCTCCCATCAGTACCTCCACGTATGGGCTCTTTCACTACCGTTAAACCGCATTGTTTGTAGGCTTCCTCCGCAAAAGCAACGATTTGAGGATGTTGTTCCAGTACCTGTTTCATATTGCGGTATTGTTCTTTTACATGAAATTCCATGCGGCAGTTGGGATATTTTTGAAGCACATTCTCTGCTATCGATTTTAATCTGGCTTCATGCTGTAACAACCCCTCTTCTGTAAAATCACGAACAATGAATCGGATGGTTGCTTTTTCTGCCAGTCCATTGATATCGGTTGGATGAACAAACCCAAGGCGCTTTTCTGTTGTTTCAGGGCTCCATTCATCCATGGGTAATGCATCTATGATTTCAGAAGCGATCTTTATTGCATTTACCAGTATTCCTTTTGCATATCCCGGGTGAGCAATAACACCATGAATAACAATTTCTACCCCATCCGCACTGAAAGTTTCATCCTCCAGGGTACCCAACTCTCCACCATCAAGCGTATAGCCAACAGCTGCTCCCAATTTTTGCATATCTACTTTTTCGGTACCTCTTCCCACTTCTTCATCGGGAGTAAACAAAATACGGATTGGCCCATGCTTGATTTCAGGATGCTGCGTAAGGTAAGCGGCCGTACTCATAATAATGGATACACCTGCTTTATCATCAGCACCAAGTAAGGTTTTTCCACCGGCCGTAATAATGTCTTTACCAATATGTTTATTGAGATAGGGGTATTGTTTGGTTGAAATGATTTGCGAAGGATCATCCGGCAACACAATATCCTGCCCGTTGTAGTTTTGATGAAGAATGGGTTTAACACAGGTGCCGCTGCAATCCGGCGCTGTATCTACATGGCTGCAGAAACAAACAACCGGAACAGATTTCTCAGAGTTAGACGGAATCATAGCATATACATATCCAAACTCATCCATATGAGCATCGCTGATGCCCATGGACTGCAATTCAGTTACGAGCAATTGTGATAAATCTTTCTGCTTTTCTGTAGAAGGAAATGTACTGCTGTCAGGATTACTTTGTGTATCAATCTGTACATAACGCATCAACCGCTCTGCCGTACCGTATTTGTAGTTTGCACTCATTCCGCCTATTTTTGAATTGTAAAGAAAATTGTTTTCAGCATTCGGCCAAAATCTGCATATGCAACAACCACTTATTAAACAGGGATGGCTACGGGCAGTATTGTTTTTGATAACTTACCTGCTGCTGATGCTGTTTACAACAACTGCACTGAGCAAGCTATCTGCATCCTTTTCCCTTCCTGATGTACCGGCCTTTTGGGGAAACATTCTGGTGCAATTGATCGTTGGATTAATATTGGTAGTGGCATTCAGAAAATGGATGGACCGGTCAGCTGTAAGCACTCTCGGACTACCGCTTAAGCAATACGCAAAGGAAGCAGTGATCGGTTTTATTACGGGTATTTTTCTTTGTCACTTCATTGCTGTTGCACTATGGCTTATGCAGTTGCTGGAATGGATGCCTGGCGATATTTCCTTTCTTTCTTTACTGCTCTCCTTTTTACTTATGGTATTGGTAGCTTTTACTGAAGAACTGGTATTCAGAGGTTATCTGCTCAACAATCTTATGCAAAGCATGAATGAGAAAACTGCCCTTTTTACAAGTGCTTTCATTTTTGCAGCGGCACATTCATTCAATCCTGAATTTAATCTCACCGCTTTCTTCAACATTCTGCTGGCGGGTTTATTACTGGGCATCAACTATATTTTTACCCGCAATTTATGGTTTGGCATTTTGCTGCACCTCAGTTGGAATTTTGTACAAGGTCCGGTGCTTGGCTTTAAAGTAAGCGGGTTGGAACTTCCATCACTGCTGGAACAAAACCTCCGTGGTTCCATCTTGTTAACCGGTGACGAATTTGGATTGGAAGCATCCTGGCTTACTGCCATTGTATTTGGGATTGCTATTCCTGTTTTTTACCTCCTGTTCCAGAAAAAGTACGGCACACCGCCTGCATAAAACAAGGCCTTTTTACTTGCATTTACCAAAGTGGTTTTCTACTTTACTGTTCAATAAAACCAACAAACATGAAAAAAATCATTATCGGCGGCCTTGTAGGTGGCCTGCTGTTGTTTGCCTGGCAAACCATTTCCTGGACGGTTGCAAGCCTTCACGACAAAGGCCAGCAATACACACCAAAGCAAGACAGTATTTTAAATGCGCTCAGTTCCATCGGATTGGAAGAAGGTGCATACATGGTACCCCGTGAAAAACCCGGTGCTTCTATGGATGAAATGGAAAAAGTAATGAAAGAAATGGAAGGTAAACCATGGGCACGCATCAGTTATTACAAAGCCATGAACATAAACATGGGCATGAACATGGCACGTGGCTTAATTGCCAATATCATTATTGTATCGCTGCTATGCTGGATTTTTTCTAAAATGGCCCCCGAAGGTTTCAGTACGTATTTAACAGCAAGTTTAATCGTTGGCATAATCTGCTTTACTAACGGTGCGTATACCGGTCATATCTGGTATCCTTTGTTTGACATAAGAGCGTATTTTATAGATGCCCTGGCGAGTTGGGGATTAGTAGGTGTTTGGTTAGGTTGGTGGATGGGAAGGAAATAGTTTGTGATTTTTGGTTTTTGGTTACAAGCTGTTTGCTGCTATCGCCTGCATTGGCGTCGCACACTTGTACGTTTGAATTCTATGCAACAAAAAACGGTTCGCTTTGCGAACCGTTTTTATTTTGATGAATAGTAGTAAGGCTGTACAAAAGTCCCGCTAAAGACGGGATTTGCAATACGACGCAACTTAAGCTCAAGCAAGGAACCATTGCCCACAACCAAAAACAACAAAACTCGACCAAGAAATATTTATGGAACAATAATCAATCCCTTTGCATCAATCTCCACCATTTCAATATCAAATACCAGTTCTTTACCGGCAAGGAAATGATTGGCATCTAATTTTACAAGTTCCTCTCCCACTTCCACAATCGTTACAGGGAACTGCTGACCGGCACTGTTGTTCATCACGAGTTGCATGCCCACTTCAGGAGCCATATCATCCGGGAAATTTGAACGTGGAAAATCAATCACCATTTCTTCACTGCGCTCACCATATCCTTCATGTGCAGGAATATTGATTGTTTTTTTATCACCAATGGCCATACCTACTACTGCATCGTCAAAACCTTTAATCATCATACCGGCACCCACTTCAAACTCCAATGGAGCACGACCCGCACTGCTGTCAAACTGCTCACCACTTGTTAATTTACCGGTGTAATGCACACGTACGGTATCTCCTTTTTTTGCTTGCATATTTGTAATGTTTCTGCAAAGGTAGGAGGATGCCCCTGTAGGAGATTGACTTTTTTTTACCATCTTATTTATGCAATTTTGAAGGCATAAATGAACTAAATGAAATTATCCCGCATCATCACAATCCTCCTGGTTTTGACCCTTGCCGGTACCACTGAGGCCCAACGTATTACACCCGCTGCTGAACGTATTGACGTTTATGTTCCGCTGTTGAAAGGGAAAAAGGTAGGCGTGTTTTCTAATCAAACTTCCATGGTGGGCAAGGTTCATTTGATTGATACCTTGAAGAGTCTGGGTGTTAACATCACTGTCATCTTCAGCCCGGAGCATGGTTTCAGAGGAACGGCTGATGCGGGTGAAAAAGTAGGAAACATGGTGGATCCTAAAACAGGCATTACAGTTATTTCATTATATGGTTCTCACCGCAAACCAACTCCTGATGATTTTAAGAACATTGATTTACTGGTGTTTGATGTGCAGGATGTAGGTGTTCGTTTTTATACTTACATCTCTTCCTTGCAGGAATTTATGGAAGCTGCTTTTGAAAACAGTAAACCATTAATGATACTTGACCGACCCAATCCAAATGGTCATTATGTTGATGGCCCTGTACTGGAAGCCCCTTTTAAATCTTTTGTGGGCATGCAGCCTGTTCCAATTGTTTATGGAATGACGATTGCTGAATACGGAATGATGCTTGCCGGTGAAGGATGGCTGAGTAAAAAAGCTAACGAAAGATTTGCCTACTATAAAAATGCAGAGAACTCTAAAGACACACCGTTTCATTTCCAGATCATCAAGAATGCCAATTACTCACATAAAACTTTGTATGAACTTCCGGTAAAACCATCACCCAATATTCCGAACATTCAAAGCATATACCTTTACCCTTCTACTTGTTTTTTTGAAGGAACGGTATTGAGCGAAGGAAGAGGAACGAATAAACAGTTTCAGATTTTTGGTCATCCTTCCTTACCAAAAACATTGGTGAAGTTTACTCCGAAAAGTATGGAAGGTGCAAAAACACCCAAGCTGCAGGATAAGCTTTGCTACGGGTGGGATTTGAGCGGCAGCAAAGAAGAAGTGTATAAAAAGGTAAATAACAAAGTGCAGTTGAAGTGGCTGATGGAGGCATACAAGTTATTTCCCGCTAAAGATTCATTCTGGTTGAAGCCGAAGAGTGGCAAGGAAGAAGATTATTTCTTTAATAAGCTGGCGGGTAACAGCACCCTTCGTCAACAGATTATTGCAGGAAAGAGTGAAACAGAAATCAGAAAAAGCTGGGAACCTGCATTGAACAAATTCAAAACGATAAGGAAGAAATATTTGCTGTATGAGGATTTTGAGTAAAGTTCAGAATTGAGAAGCGTATTGAAGTGGGGTTTTATTGATGAGTATCCGTTCAAAACGCCGAATCTCAAACTCAGCAGGCTTGAGCAAAGCATAACTCACTATTACTACGAGTCGTCCATCTGCAATATCTTTTTGAGTCATTGTTTGAGCATTGCATTGTACAAAATATGCCTGCTCTTGCTGGTTGGCACCTGTTAACAAACCTGATCTCCAAAAACCAATCAATATATTATTTACACCCGCTTTTACCTTTTGGATAAGGAAAGGACTTGCATCTGCCGTACGAACCATTGAATCGAGAAAGGAATTGATCCTTGCCTCTATTTTTTGAGAAGTTGTTAGCGGTGTCTTAACCGGCCGGTTTGATGAAAGGATCCTGTTTGAGTGCAACTCCGGAAGCTTTAACCGCTGAAGGGTATCTTGTGCTGTAAGCTCAGTACAAGCATTGATCAACAGTATTATAAATAACCATTTCATAATTTATGATCCAATAAGTTTATGTACAAATGCCAACTTAATTAACTCAGGTGTGTTTCTGGCCTTTAATTTGGCGATTAAACTTTTACGGTGACTGTCAACAGTAGTAGCACTTACAAATAATTTTTCAGCGATTTCATTATTAGTTAACCCATCTGCCAGCAATTCCAACACTTCTTTTTCTCTTCTTGTAATTACAGGTGCAGCAAGATCATCTTTACGCAAAGCTGCAGCAGCTTCATCGCTTAAAAATGTTTTCCCTTTAGCGACTGTTTCAATCGCTTCCATCAATTCATGTTGTGATGCATTTTTTAATACATAACCTGATGCACCATTCTGCATCATCTTTTCAATAAAACTTTGTTGATTGAACGTACTCAAAGCCAAAACAAATACACCGGGGTATTTCTGTTTTACTTCACTGCACAACTCAATACCACTTTTACCGGGCATATTAATATCCATCAGCAATACATCGGGCTGCTGTTGTTTTAAAAAAGCAAGGCAGGAATCGGCATTGGAAGCATGGCCCAGCCAGTCAACCGTAATTTCTGTTTGCAGCATGGAGCGGATACCTTCCACTACCATGTAATGATCATCTACTATAAAAACTTTGATCTTCATCTACAGGTTGATTTCAATATGCACCGATGTTCCTTTGCCTTCTGCTGATTGAACATCCAATGTTCCTTTCATAAATTCCACACGGTTTTGAATATTACTCCAGCCAATACCGCCGCTGTGCTGCAGTACAGCCGTATTAAATCCCTTACCATCGTCTTCCACGGTAATTGAAAGTTGTTCATCCGTTCTGTTTATCTGCACAACAGCATTTTTAGCAGCCGCATGTTTTAAAGTATTATTCAACAGTTCCTGCACAATGCGGAAGATAGTGATGGCTGTAGTTTGATCCGGCTCTTTACCCTGTAACCCAACGGATTGATACGTTACGTTCAACGCACCGGATTGATGAATATCATTACAAAAATCTTTCAATGCAGTATCTAATCCAAATTTCACCAGTGCTTCCGGCATAAGGTTATGTGCCACACGCCGCATTTCTTTAATGGAACTGTCCAGCATATCCATGCTGCGTTCAAAAGCCTGTGCATTGTCAGGCGTCATGATTAAATTTCCTTTCATAGTATTCATTGAATATTTGATGCCGCTGAGCATTCCACCCAATCCATCATGCAAATCTTTCGCAAGACGGGTTCGTTCCTGCTCCTCTCCTTTAAGTACTGCTTCTGTTGCGGCGAGTTTTTTTTCTGTTTCCAGTTCGTTGATGCGTTGCAGTTGCAGATTTTGCTTGTGCCTGTAGTTACGATAGCTAAGCAATGAAATGATGAGTAAAGCTGCAGCACTGCCAATTAAAATATAGTTGAGTGTATTTTTGCGAGTGATCGTGAGCTCATTTATTTTTTTATCACTTTCCAATTTCTCAATACGCAGCTCTTTTTGTTCGGATTGGTATTTGGCTTCCAGGTCCAGTGCGTTTTTCCGTACTTTATCACTCAAAATACTATCGGCTAATGCATCAGCTGCTCTAAGGTATTTATAACCTGTTTCCATATCATGTAATGCAAAATAGATACGGGAAAGCGTTTGCATGGTCTGCTGTTTTTCTGTCACAAGGTGGTTCGTATCAGCAATAGTATAAGATTGTAATGCAAAATTTTTAGCTGTTTCAAATTCCTTACGGAAGAAATGATAAGCAGCCATACCACGATAAGAGATCACCAATCCATCATCCGACTGCAATTGTTTATTCAGTGTGATTGCTTTTTCATAAAAAGGTTTTAATTTCTCATACTCACCTTTTTGCAAATGCACATCTGCACGATTAAGTAAGGCGGATGACTGCATTTCAATATGGCCAATACGTTCTCCAATTTTTAGTGTTTCAGTATATACCTTTTCTGCTTCAGCAAATTTTCTTTTTTTGATATAACTCAATCCAAGATTATTTAAAGCTGTACCTAACCATGCCGGCTCATCTACTGTTCGAAGGAATTTTACAGCAGCTTCCCCATACTCAATAGCCTTATCGTAATCCTCAATATTAAAATACATTAACTGCAAAATATCATCTCCCTGTGCAGAAAGAAAGCGATCACCATTTTCAGCAAATAATTTTCTTCCTTCTTCATAAAATTTGGCTGCTTCTTCATAACGTGCCAGTTGCCTGTACGAAGTACCCGTGTTAAAAAGTGCTTTTCCAAGTAATAAAGGGTCATTCAGTGAACGGGCTATGGCAACAGATTGTTGATTCAATATAAGACCTGAATCATACCTGGCCTGTAAGTTGAGCACAAACGTATAGTTAAAAATATAACGAACCATGCCAGCTTTGTAACTGATCTTTTCACTGATGGTCCCCGCCTTTTTGTAATAATATTTGGCAAGTTCAGGTGCATTGCTTTCATATTGTTGCCCAAGATTGATGTAGAACTCCACACCTGCTGAATCTTCTTTGACAATTGGCAATAATTTTAAAAGACTGTCCCTGTTCATTAATGTTTGAGCATCTGAATGGATGCACAGGAAGAGAGCGGTATAAAATAGCAGTTGTTTCATCATTTAATATAAAATCAATTTACCACACTGCAAATAAAATCATGCATTTAATGGTTATGCCTCCCTTTTTCAAGTGATTTTTTACACCTCATGAAATATCCATTTTTTAAGGGATGGTTTTCTTTTTGGCCAAGCATCACTTTTACAGCATCAAAAAAACATTCACATGAAAAAGTTATTTTACCTGATCGTATTTATTGTTACTGCCAATACAGTGCTGGCGCAGGCAGGCCGCATCCGCATTTCATTTGTGGGATTTGATTGCTACCGTGAAACCTGGGATGATATTCTTCATACTGATGGGAAGGGTGATGAAGTATTTTTGAATTTCAACTGTGTTCTTGGCGACAGGTATGGTAAAACCTTACTATCATACGACAAACGCACACCTGTATATGGTGATGCATCTGGCCAATTTTCAAATCGTATCAATGTAGGTTCATGGACTGGCTTTGGACATACCGGTGGTATTAAACAGGGCGACACTTACCGTTGTAACGATGTGATTGGTGAATATGATATGGCCGATGGTGATAATCTTACAGTGATCCCTACTATGTGGGAGCATGATCCCATTGCAGATAATTCTGCTTCCTTCTTTTCAACGCTGCGAAATACTTATGCAACTATTACCCAAAAATCAGCCCCCTATATCAATACCTATCATGCTATTACTGCCAACTGGGTTTGGCTAATTATTAATGCTGTGAATTTTGACATATCAAAAACAAAACCCGCTGGTGATCAGGGCGAATTGGGAAGAGCAGGAACAAGGCCGCTTGGCATGGAAAAGAATGGCGACTTCTCACCTAAGCTGGTTTTGTTAGGTACAAATTACCTAACCCGTCTCAGTAATAGTGATATGGGTTATGGCAAAGGAGTAATTGCTGTGAATTATGATGAAGTGGCTCTAGGTAATGTGCGTGATCATGGCAACTATAATATTTTAATAAAAATTGAATTCTTTCCTACCCAAAATACGACAAATACAACTTCATCATCAGGTACAACTAATAATACAACCTACAAAACAACAACACCTTTAACGAACAAAACAATTAACATGGGTACAACCACAACCTCAACTGTCATTGCAGGTGTTTGGAAAGGTACCTATGGCATGGGCACAAGCAACAACACCAATTTTTATTCTTTTCAGTTAAATAATGATGGTACGATGCAGGTACTCGATGCTTCCGGCAGAAGCATTGCATCAGGTACTTACAGTTTTAGCAACAACCAATTGAGAGGTTCTTACAAATACACCGGCAATGTCAACGGTTTTTCATTTGCCGCAACACTTAACGGCACACAGTTAAACGGCACCTGGGGCTCTGGCAGCAATGTGAGTGGTGGAGGTGGCTGGGTGATGAATAAAGCGGCGGTGTCAGCAACTACTAATATCAGGTAGTAAAAGCTTCAACTAATCTATTTTCTAACTATTTAACTCAAGTTAAAATGAACAAGCTTCTTACAATTTTAGTTCTTTGTCTGTTGAGTACAGTAATAGCCAATGCTCAAATATTAAGCCCATCAAGAATAACCAAGTTTAAACCAATTAATACTACTCAGGTACCTGTATACATCTTGACCAATGCCCGTGTTAGCATTATCACCGGAAGAGACAATAAGGAATTTCCATCGTTTGTAAAAGTTCATCTATATCACAAAGGAAAGGGCGTTCTTTTTGGATCGCCTGATATCAGAAATGAAATGCAGGTGAATTCAACTTTTGAATTTGGCTTAACCAAGTGGACCAATACAGTAAACATAGGCAGTTTTCTATTATCAGATATTCAACAAACGGGGATCAAATTGTGTATTGGCTATTGGCCCAATTTATTTACAGATGCCTGGCGGATTGAAGGTATAAGCGTAACCCTTGAATTTAAAGACCAGAATGGCAATCTGCATCCAACATTAGGGAATAAAACAATTGTATTCAACAATGCCAATGGTTTCCTTAACAAATGGGAACGCTATTTTGAATGTACAGCAGATGGAAGTTTTAACCCTGTTATTTCATTAATCGTTCAGCAAACAACTGATTGGAATTAACAAATAATCTGATTTGTATTTAAATTTTTTGTCATGAAAAGACTATCTATTATTTTTTTGCTATCAGTCATTCAATTTTATATTGTGCAAGCTCAAATAAAAGTGTCACATAGGGCTTCACTGAAAAAAGATACAGTACAAAGAAACATAACACCAACTCCTACTAAAACAGTTACGCCACCTCCTCCTCTTGTTTATACCTTAACAGCTGTAAAAGCAAACATCCGTACCGGGAACGATAATAAAGAATATCCCTCCTTTGTACGGACATATTTAAAGGTGCGGAACACAACAACTACAGCTGTATTTCTTCAGGAAAAATTAAGGAATGAAATGAAAAGCAATTCCAATACAGAATTTGGGCTGGAAAAAACAGGCATTGGCAGCATAACTTTAACAGAGATACAAAAAGACGGTCTTGAATTTACAATTTGGTATGAAGCAAATATACACTTTGATGCATGGAGAATTGAAGGTGTAAGCATTACTCTAGAATTTAGGGATCAACTAGGTCAGTTACATCCCACCCTTGGGCAAAAAACAATCACTTTTAATAATGCAACTGGATTTTTAAATGCATTTTATGAACGAAGAATGACTTGTACTACAGACGGATATCTTAATCCTTTGTCTGCACAAATGTCGGAATATTAAAAATAATCAGAGCACATAACTTTTAAATCAGCAATTGTGAAATTTTATTTTTCTCTCTTTATTGTAACCCTGTTGTTTACGTGCACTAGTTTATGGGCACAAAATAAACCCAAGCCTGCAAAACCACTGGAGAAACCTCCCACGCAAAGTGAAATGGATAAGATGCTGGAAGAAGCAATGAAAGGAATGAGCCCTGCTGAAAAAGCAGAAATGCGAAAGCAATATGCTGAAGGACAAAAAATGATGAAAACAATGCAGCAGCAAGGTTTAATTCCTGCGGGCCCGGCAGAAAATGAATTTACTATTCCCAAGAAAAAGTCTGTTACACTAGGTAAAATCCCAAAACTCCAAACCGCCGGAGAATTGAACACGTATCTACTGGCGATGCTGAACGATTGCAAATTGATGATTGATAAAAAAACACAGGTAAATGTTGATGCGCTGTTTGCAAAAAGCCAGGGAAAGCAATCTGAACTGGGTAATGTGGCACCAACACTGTTCTTAAAAAAAGAATTAAACGGATCCATCTATGCCGCTGTTAAAGTTTCCATACTTTATCCAAAAAGTGTATTGTTGCAAAATAACCTGGCCGTTATTTTACACTATGGAGGATACGCCCACAAGGCAATTCCCATCTTGCAATTTATAAATAGGCAACAAACAGACCCTTCCCTATTAAACAATCTCGGCCAATGCTATCTTTCATTGGGAGATACTGCACAAGCCCGTCAGTTTTTTGCTGCGTGTTTACGTTTAAATCCTCAACATGTAAGTGCACATACAGGTACTGCCACTATTCTTGATGCCGGTGGTAAAAAAAATGAAGCTGCAATTCATATTAAAGAGGCATTGAAATATGGCTTCTCTGAACAGGCTTATCACTTAGCAGAGAAAAATAAAACAAAACTTAACTATTCTGATTATAACAGGAAGCTACCAGAGTACTTTAATGCGCAAAAATACAAACCCACCCGTTCTGCGAGAGAGTTTAAAGAAGTGGCATTGGTATCGGCTGAAAGAACGGCTTTTGATGAGGTTGTACGCAACTGGTCAAAAAAATATGATACCTATCGCAATCAGAATGAAAACAAAAAATCTGTTGAAACCATGGATCAGCTGGTAACAAGATATGCCGGATGGTACCACGGATATGCAGGTACCGGTGGTGTAATGGCAGTAAAAGCAAGAATGAGATTTAATGCAGCATTAAGTGAATATCAAAGTTTTCTTCAGCAAACATCCAGAGAACATTCAGAAAGATTTGCCAATGCAAAACAGGCGCATGATGCACTTACCAGAAAGATTGAGAACATGTACAAAACACAAAGATTCGAATCAGCAGAGGCAGAGTGCAAACAAAAAATTATATACCTCAATGAATACCTTACCCTCACTGCCGGGGAGAGAGACCGGCAGATCAGTAACACTGTTTACAAACTATATGAGTTTACCAATGAAGTTGTTTACTGGTCAGCTTTTTTGATGAAGCCTGAAGAATACAAGCAATTCTATCTGAGCTTTACCAGCGATTTTTTGAAACACATCCGTAGCTATGACCAATATCAGCAACTATATCCCACGCCTGAAAATATTGATATTCAATGCAAGAATATTTTGACAGAACAAAAAAAGAAAGAGAAGAAAGACAGCATTGCAATACCTGAAGCAGACTGTCCTTTAAAACTTGAAGTTCCCGTGGGTGCCGCAAAATTTAAAATGGATTGTGAATCATGGGAAATTGAAGGAGGTGAAGGACTTGTTGGGAGCTTTGAAAGAAATTATAAAACCGGCGAAATAACAATATTCGTTGGCGTGGGTGTTGACCTCTACTCAAAAGGAGGAATCATTAAAGGCATAGGCGGTGGTGTTGAATTTGAAGCAAAAGGTGGCATCTTCCTGAAACTTGGAAAAGATTTAAGTGTGATTGATTGCGGTGATAAAGTTGAAGTAGGTGGTTCAATCGGCATCGGCCCTATTATGACAGAAGCGAAAATGACAGGCGTACTTGGTATGGAGTCTGGAGGAAAATTAGAAGCAGAAATAGCAGGAGATAAAACTGTGCTTTGGAAAACGGAACAATAAATAATCATTCATTATATAGTCATGAAACAACTTGCTTTTACTTTACTATTCTTCATTGGCATTCGTTCTTTGTATGCACAACTTACACCTGAACAACGCATACAGGATAGTGTGATTGGATGGTGGAACAATAATAAATATGACAATAAATTAAAACCAACCACAGACCCCGTTCAAAAACGACGAATTCAAATTTGCGACAGTTTTGTAAGCTGGGTTAAAAAAAGTTATACTCCTGTTGCAGGGCTGGGTACTTTCACCAGGGTGAATAATACAAACTGGTATGGTGTGAGTTTTGATACATGGAATGTAAGTCATGACAAAATGTGGACAGATGAAAAAGGACGCTTTAAACCTATTCCCGAAGAAAACACGGAGTTTGGTTTGCTCGCAAATGTACTTCCGGATGTAACAACGGTTGATTTTTTAAACCATTATAATGAATTCTATTTTACACTGGAGCCGGATGAATACATGACACAACAAACTGCCCAAAGAAGAAAAGGTTATGACTTTAAAAAAAATCCGAATGTAAATAAGTTTATCACCCGTATTACAAATAATGGAAACTGTGTGATTCTTTCACCGGGCAATAAATCGCCTTTTATACCTGTAACTATTGGGGAGTTTTTGAATGAAGCGGAAGCATCTGTTCAAAAAGAAAAAATCTGGGAAAAAGAAAATATCAATAATACACTTCCCGGGAAAGAACCCGCAGATGTTAAATTCCGTGCTGACGTATGGGCAAAAAAAGAAAAAGATTTTGAAGTAGTTATAAAGAGAATAAACAAATGGAGAGAGGCTCATAAAAATAATCTTAATGAACCCGCAGCCTTTCGTGCCAGTCATCAAACCCTCTTACTTGCCTTTAATGATGAAAACATAGATCCGTTTAGTGTAAGAGAAATTGAAAAGGAACGTAAGCAATATAAATTGGTTTATAAAATACCAAAAGAAATTGTTGAAAAATGTAAAACGGATAAACCACAATGGATAACTGCGTGGTGGCCATTTGCAGGAATTGCAGATGGTGTTAAAGATTATGAATTGAGCACGGCAATGACAGAGAATATTAATTATGAATATATCTATAACTATTTTTTTGCTCCGGAAAAAATTAAAAGTGCGGCTTACAAACCGGCCAATGAACAACAATTAAATGCAAGACTTGCTGCTTACAGAACTAAATACAGAAATGGAATTATTGAAGTTGCGAATAAGAAACCTGCTGCTTCAAATGCTTTTTTCTTTGACGATTTTAGCACCGGCAGCATTGGCGCAGAACCACGCAACTGGTTTTATCACAAAGGTGGCGTACAGCCTTTTACTCTAACCAAACTTGATGGCATGGAAGGCAACTGGCTGAAATTAAGCTATGGCAGAAGAATTACTCCAAGCTTTATAAAATCATCGCTGCCACAAAATTTCAGGATGGAGTTTGATATAGTTACTGATAAAGATTTTGGAGGTAGAACCGGCGGGAGCGTTGAGTTAATCCTAAACACAGAAAAAATAAATCAAACCAATCAAAATCAGGAGGGTCGTTTATTAGAAAACGGAACTGTTGTAAAATTTGAATTTATTTCTGGAAACGAAGCGGATTATAACAATAACAATTATCGTGGATTAATTAAGGTCAGTATTAATTCAAAACCGGTTGTAAACAGGGAAAGATTTGAAGAAGGTATTTATGCAGAAAGTCCATTAAGGGATTTTACCAATAAAAAGATTAAAGTACATATCACTATTCTGGTGACCGATGGAATGCTAACCGTTCTTGCTTATGAAAAAATTATCATTAAACCGGAAGATTTTAAAATGAAGTATGGTGGTAATTGTATAGTATGCGGAATTCCGGCAGGCAGAAGTTTTGGTTCTTTATTTTTTAATAACATTACAACTAATGCAAATGAAACAGGTGTTTACATCAGCAATGTAAAGATTACTAAAGAATAAAACACCTTTCAGTTGATCAAAAACAATAAGATGAATATTCGTATTAATAAATTCCTTTGGAGCTGCATTCTTTTTATTGCACTGCCTGCTTGCTTAAAAGCACAATACAACTATGAAGAATACAGGAATATGTACCTGGGCTGGATAAAAATTTATAATTACAAAGGAGCTTCCAAGCCTGTAACCATTGAAAACAAAAAATACTCCATTGCACAGCTATCCATTATTGATTCATTTGCCAACTGGATGCAGGCAAGCTATACACCAAAAGGTTCACTGGGGGATATCATTAAATACCTAAGCCCTAAGAAAGGGGTTTACAATGATAACAAATACAATTTGGCCTTACCGCACAGTTATGGAGTAAGGGCGCCAAGCTATAACTATCTGAAAAAAGTAAACGGAAAATATACTCCTGTTAATAACCTGGGTAATCATTGGTGCATCAGCGCCAATGAAATACCATTAAATTATCGGCTAACAGAATACTGTACTGATAAAGTTACCTACTTCACATTACCTTCCTATGAGTTAAAACATGCCAATGAGAAACAGGATTTTGAACTGTACAGCCTTCCCCAAAACTCATCAGCCTCAAAATACATTCATACTGTTATCCCCCGTTACGGATCCATATTGCGAATGAACCAGGTGATACTCAGTAAAAACAATATCTCACCGTTTGTGCATGTTACGATTGGAGAAGTATTGAACCATATTGAAAATGTGTTACCGTTTAAACTGGAAGAAGAACTTGAAGACATTCGTAATAATAATATAGGCAGAGCGCAGGAAATAGCCGTGCAGTCTGAAAATGCAAAAAAGAGATTTGAAAAACGAAAAGCGACATTTCAACTGGTTAAAGAAAAGTATAAAAACAGAAGAAATGAACCGGCCTACACTTACGGAGGCATTTTGAGTGAACTTGAAAATGGTTATGATATTTTCACAAGGGTAAAATTAAATGAGAATGGTAATTATATTGGTCAACTGGACCCGATCCTGAAATTAAAACCGGAGTTTGAAAAATTATGCAGTACTGACAAACCACAGTGGATCACGATCAAATGGTGGGGTGGCGAAATGGATAATGAAGTGTATAAGCACATGCATGAATCCATTGTTAATAATTTTGATTTTGATTACGTCTATCAATTCTTCTTTGAGCCTGAAAAATTAAAGAATAAAAACTATAAGCCATTACGCTCACCTGTATATGAAGCAGCAGTTGTAACAAAGGAAAAATCAGAAACCGCTAAAAGAAATGAAGGCGATCCCTCCGTGTTTTATTTTGAAGACTTTTCGACTACACCACAAGATCAATCGCCGGTTGCCTGGAACTCTACATTAAACCAACTTTCTAAAAAAGCAGTTGTGAAAACACCCGCCGGGGAATCAGGAAACTGGGCAGAGATCAACGGACAATACCTGCATGTAAACGAACTTGGCAAAAATCTTCCTGCCAATTTCACACTTAGTTTTGACGCTTGTGTGCGAAAAGATTTTCATTGGGGTGTGCCTGGCTTGCAGTTGTACCTTGTCGGTAATAAAAAGTCGAGAACGGTTTATGAAAATCAAATCATGCTCAAAATACGTCCCGGTTTCAGCAGCAGAGAAGGATGGGCTATTACTAATATTGAGACGCCAACAAAAAAAGAATTTCCAAAAGAGGTGGCCATACCCGGTTTTTCCAACGACAAACTCATCAATAAAGTAAAAGTGCAGATTCGTAAAAAAGAATCAACCCTTACTGTGTGGGTGGGTAACACAAAAGTATTTGATATGGAAAGCGCCTTACCTGCCAACACCATTTTCAATCACTTCTATTTTTATAACAGCCGGGCGGGTTGGGATGTGGAGGAATTTTACATCAGTAATATTAAAATCGTCAAGGAATAACCATTAGTTCCAAATTCCCTTTTTTAAGGGATAAAAATTGCTGATTGACGGAATTACATTTGATAAATAATTTTATGCCCCGCTTTACATTCATATTGTTCTGTTCGTCTTTGTTACTTCTTGTTGGCAAGTTAGTTACTGCTCAATCTAAAGTTACTGAAACAAAACAATCGGCTGTAACAGGATTAAGGTTACCTAATGGAAGTAAACAGGATAAAAGAGGGCTTAATGTAAGTGCGGCTAAAATGGTACTGGAATTGGTAAGTAAAAAAAAGGGGGCTACTATCAAAAACACGGAAGTCCTTTCGCTTGCGCCAGCCGATGTTAACAATTTCACCATTGAATCACTTAAAACAAATTTGAAGCAAAACGGATGGACGATTACAGCCGTTGAAGGAGAACCTCAATACTTATGGCTGGGGCAAAATGGCAAAACGGTCTTAGCTTATATTGCCAATGAAAAGAAAGCAACCAATTTATATTTTGGCGAAACCTCTTCACCCTCAATTTCATCCGGCTCACCTAACAACAATACCCCGCCAAAAATTACATCCCCACAAGAGCAGCCAACACAACAAGATCAGATTATACAGCAGCCTATACATGCTCCGGCTCAGCTTGCACAAAACGGATACCAATATATGTCTACCAATTTTGATGATGGCTGGGTAAGCGTTGAAGCAACTGATTGGGTGGAAGTGAGTAAACCGGGAATTAAAATATTAATACACTATCCCAATAAAATTGTAGATGAATATACATCCGTAAAATTAGAGGGCGATTATAAGGCATGGAATACATTAGTTGCACCCAGGTATCATAATATCAATAATTTTCTTGAAAGAGGAATACAGGATTATCAATCCATCACATTCCTTACTGCAGATGCCACGGATGCCACCGGCAAACAAGTGCATATTGTATTATTTAAAAAGAAGTATGACACAGGTGTTGGGCGTTATATGGAAATTGTGGCTGATGATAAACAAACATTTGAACGGGAGTTTGGAAATAGCTACATCAACCGTTCAGATTGGAGTTATATGGATCAAATCAAATCATGGGACAGATTAGCCAACATGCAATGGCGCAACAAATTTGCAATTGGCGCCAGTGATCTTAACGGAAAATGGAGCAGCAGTTCTTATGCTTCACTTAGTTACTACTATGTAAATGGAGGTGGTTTTGCAGGTGCTACTGCCTCATCAATTGCAGATGAATTTATGTTTACAGGTAATGGCACGTATCAAAGTGATCATGCAGGAGCATCTGGTGTGGTGGGTAATCAAAATTTTTCAAGACAACAGTATAAGGGAAATGTTACAGTTACTGACTGGACGATTACTCTCACGAACCGTTTTCAAAACCAAACAGAAATATACAATAGTCATTTTGAAGCTGTAAAAGGCGGTCGTTTATTGATAATAACTGACAGACTCGGCACAACTCTCACTCTTGTAAAAGCAAAACAATAAAATGAAACAAATCTTTATTTTAATGACCCTTTTCATAAGTGTCATTACAAATGCTCAAAAAAAAGTAACC
Organism: Lacibacter sp.; assembly: GCA_050916065.1. GTDB lineage: Bacteria > Bacteroidota > Bacteroidia > Chitinophagales > Chitinophagaceae > Lacibacter. The sequence goes on along the minus strand of CP051137.1, from coordinate 647,832 downwards.
CCAGTCAATCAATCTTCTTTTACAGGAATCAGTTTACCCGTGGGCAGTAAACAGGACAGCCGCTTTCTTATTGAACTCACTGCAAAGAATTTGTTTGAAATGGAAACCAAAAAAGCAGGTTCATCTGTTTCTAAAGTAGAAGTATTTACGATTCCTGCTGTGGCTAATTTTACTGCAGACTCATTAGTATCACATCTTATCAACCTTGGCTATAGCATTGTGCCTCTTGAAACAGATAATAAATTTGCATGGCTACAAAAAGACAACCGCTATTTAATTCTGTATTTTGAAACGAAGAAAAGCGATACACAGCTTTATTTTGGAGAATTAGGCGCTGCACCTGCTGCATTCAATACATCAAATCTGCAGCAACAAACAACAACTGTGCAGGAGCAACCCGGCACACAACAACAAACAACTACAGAGCAGCAAACAAACATGCAGCAAACAATACCTCAGCAACAAACAAGTTTTACAAATACCAGTTACGCTTTTAATACTACCAACTTTGATGACGGCTGGACAAGTACCATCCAGGAAGACTGGGTAGAGGTAACAAAAGCAAACATTAAAGTGCTATTACATTTTCCAAAAGAAGGAACCATTTTCCCGGCAGCACCTGATCAACTAACAACTGCAGCATGGAATATATTGGTTGCACCCCGCTACTCACAATTAATAAATTTTAAAACAGCTTATGTTGAAATAAACAACCGTCCTTATTTTGGAATGGGAACAGTAACAGAAGCAAATTCAGGCAACTCCGTTTTTGTTGTACTTTTTCGCAGAGGTGCCGGATGGATGGAAGTGATTACTCCGGATGTTCAAACCTTTACACAGGAATTTGGCTTTAACCCTGAAACGATACGTTGGGCTAAAGTAACTGAATACTCAGGAGGCTATGTAGTTGATAACAGTCAGGGAGTAGTCATAAAGGCAGATGAAGCGGATATTTATAATAAACTTGACAACATGTTTGGAAGAAACAAGTTTGCAGTTGCAGCTTCTGATTTGGATAATACCGGCAGATGGAATGCCAACTATGCCAGCAATACCTTTTATTACAACTACTACACAGGCAATGCAGCCGGTATGAGTACATTTTCTGCATCAGAATGGTTTGACTTCAGCAGTGGTAACAACTATCACTGGGAAGCCGTGATGACCAATACAGGTGGAGGTGTAATGAATGCAGCTCAAACAAAAAGCGACGGCACATTAAATCGCTCAATAATTGGCAAATGATTTTTTCAAACATTGGTGGAAAGGAAAAAACATTTGATGTTTATTTCTCAGCAGTGAGAGCTGGAAGAGTGTTGTGGATGAATGATGCCAACTATCCGGGCAGTGGAATTTTTACGGGGTTATCCAGAAAAAAATAACATTTACACCCGTTATTAATAATCATAAACCAAAGACTCAAATCATGCAACACGAAAACGTAACGAACACAACACTTGACGGAAAATCAATTGCCATCATCAGTTACCTTACCATTTTTGGCTGGATCATTGCTTATGTAATGCACGGCAATAACAAAACACAGCTGGGTGCTTTTCATTTAAGACAGTCATTATTTTTAATGCTAACAGGTTTTGGAGTGAGTATTTTACAATGGATACTTATTTTTATTCCCATTCTTGGCTGGATCATTTCCATACTGCTCTACTTTGTTTTGCTGGGTTTGTTTGTGCTCTGGATCATTGGCTTAATAGCAGCCATTAACGGAGAAGAAAAAGAAGTACCCTTTCTTGGAAAAAAAGCACAGGAACTGTTGAAGGGTATTCAATAAAAATGAATTCGTAAATAAAAAACCATCGAACATGAAACAACTATTTTATCTGATCACAATACTGTTCTTCGCAGCATGCAGTGGCGGAAGTTTCAGCAAAGGCGTAAAAAAAGATTTGAACACAGGGCTTACCAGTACTTATAACGGCTTTGCTGTTGATGATATTTATTTAACAGACGATAAAGGGAACAAGTTAAGCAGCAACGCTGTTACATTGGGCAGTGAGTTAATAGTTGTTGCCAGCGGTGTAGAAAACTATACGCTTGAAAGCGGCAAAGCTTATCCCGGATGCACCATCATCCTCACAGATAAGAACAAAAAAGAAATATTGAATTTACCGGATGCGTTTGCTGATATTAAAGACGGCCTGGCACCCGATCAGGCAACGGAATTAAAAGCCACACTTACCACAGGCGATCCCATGCAGGCAGGTGAAACCTACCAGCTCTATGTGCATTTTTATGACAAAAAAAATACTGCATCATTCATCACATCTGTGGTCGCACTATTGGCTAAATAAAAGAGAAAAAAATGAATTAGCAGCAGCGGTGACCTACATCACCGCTGTTTTCTTTTATGTGCTCACCCAAAACTTATTAACTTCGGCTATCAATAACAGAATAACTTTATAATCTAATAACTGTTTCACATGATCACAGTTCTTCACCCCTGGCATGGCGCACATTATGGCAGTAAAGCGCCAGAACGTGTTAATGGATTAATTGAAATTTCACAAGGCAGCCGTAGTAAATATGAAATTGATAAAGACACCGGTTTGTTACGACTGGACCGTGTGATCTATTCATCCTTTATGTATCCGGTAAACTATGGGTTCATTCCGCAAACATTAGGACAGGATGGCGATCCATTAGATATTCTTGTTTTATGCTCACAAGCCATTCAACCTCTTTGTTTAGTTGAAGCAACCGTCATCGGTAATATGCAAATGATTGACCAGGGCGAACATGATGACAAAATCATCGCCGTGGCCAGCAATGACCCCATGGTGAAACACATCAGCGATGTGAGTGAAATGCCCGAACATTTTTTTAATGAACTCAAACAATACTTTGAACAGTACAAAGTGCTGGAGAATAAAGTGGTGGAGATTGATAAGTTTCAAAGCAAGGAAGAAGCATATTTGATTATTAAGGAGGCGATTAAATTTTATAAAGAGAAATTTAACAAGTAAAGTCCATGGTCCACAGACGACAGTCGACGGAAAACCTATAATTACACATTCACTATTGACCATTCACTATTCACTACAACAATGACCAAACAAATGGATACACAAACAATCATTACGCTGCTACTCATCGGGCTGGCGGCAGGCATCCTTAGCGGACTGGTGGGCGTGGGTGGTGGTATTGTAATGGTGCCGGCATTGGTATTCTTTCTGCATTATACACAGCACCAGGCACAGGGAACTTCTTTAGGAGTGATCATGATGCCCGTGGTACTGCTTGCTTTTTTACAGTATTACAAAATGGGGCAGCAAACGGGTAATACCATACAATGGCAGGCGATACTCACTATTGCTGCTGCCTTTATCATTGGCGGATTGATTGGCGGTAAGCTGGCCGTGAATGTAAACCAGCAGGTGTTGAAAAAAGTGTTTGCGATTGTTTTGTTTTATGTTGCTTTTAAGATGATGGGGTGGGATAAGTCACTTATGTCGTTGTTCAGATAAAATCAAAATGAAGAAAAACATCTTATTCATATCTATACTTACAGGTTTCTTTTTAAATTGTTTTGCGCAGCAACAACCCGCAGAATATTACGCCATGAAATATTTTCCATATTCACCCTATGGAATAACAACCAAACAACTGGAGAACTATCTAAAAACCGATCCTGATTTTGTTATCGACACCACACAACAGCCAAAACATATTCTCTTCAGGTTTTCTTCTACTAAAGTTCCGACAACAGTATCCGGTGCAGATAGCTTATCGGTTTTTTTAAGTAAAACGAAATTGATTCGAAATAAAGATACCTTTCCGATGTTGTCCTATGAAGTACTATATTTCTTTCCCGATTCAATGCAGTTGGATGAAATCAAAAAACATATCAACATTATTAAATCAGATTTCAGAAAAAAATATCATCATTGTATCGAAATCTGGACCAAACAAGGGAAACCAAAATCTAAAATATTGGTTGTAAGAAATCAACAATATAGTACCGGAGATGTAAGTGTTGCTGAAGGTTTTTTAAAAAACAAACCACAGAAATACTATCTGAGCATTTCTGTTTTACTGATCCCTCAAGAAATGATCAGTTCATCGGCTGGCGTCTTCACAAACCTCTTTTACAAATAAAGCTGCTTACGCCATGGTTCGTGTCTTCACGAACCATATTAATTACAATATTATTTCAATTCGTGAAGACACAAACCGAGGCGTGCTTTTTTCACTACCATTAAAGCTGCTTAAATTATCAACCCATCGCTCATCTATGCACATGCTACGATGTGTGCGACACTTCGACTCCGCTCAGTATCCCGCAAGAGCGGGACCACGCTTTTCGTTGCTGCTATGAAATACTGAACCATGAAACGAGCGTGGCAAGGAACGATGCCATTTGCACATGTGCCCGCAACATAATCCTACTTTTTACTTGCCATTTTTCACTTCCTACTTTCTCACACCCTCTTCACAAACCTTAACTTATGGGTGCGTTGAAAATTATCCCGGTTAATAATGCCGGCATTGTCAATGGTATCAATACGTACACGTCCGGCAGCGTGGAGAATTTCCCGGTCGTTGAGTAAAAGACCTACATGAATGATTTTTCCTTCTTCATCATCAAAGAACGCCAAATCACCACAACGGGCTTCCTGTAAAAAACCTACATCTTCGCCCAGCAGACTTTGATGCGCTGCATCCCTTGGCAGATGCTTGCCAAAGAACCGCATCACCACCTGTACAAAACCGCTGCAGTCCACACCAAACACGGAACGTCCGCCCCAGAGATAAGGTGTGTTTAAATATTGAAACGCTACAAAACGAATACTCTCTTCATCAAATACATAAGCACCTTCCATCACCAGTTTGCTGCTGCTCTTGATACGATAACTGCCCCAGGTGGTTTCGCTGCTGATGAGTGCCGGCACCGCACTGCCAAAGGGCACATGCATGGGCGCTTCATTCACCATCATAATACCGCTCCATGTATTTACCAGCGGCACCTGGTCCTGCATGGCAATAACGGAATCTACTTCTGTTAACTGATTGCGCATGCAAAAACCCGCATAACCATCATAGGTGCAGATCACTTCCACCCAATCACCATGATTGGAAATGAGCTCTACTGCTTCACCAAACAATAATTGAGAAGTAATTTCAGCTTCGTGACGTGGCTCTCTGCGGATGGGTGCTACAGGTACAATACACAAGGCGGTATTATTCATTCAAAATTCGTTTCTGTGAATATATGGAATTTCGGCTGCAACTGCATCTGATGTTTAAATTGGCTATATTGCTCATCAGTACAGAAACCATACCCGAAATTGCCTGATCAACACAGTCATATTACAGACAACGAACTGCTTGCTTACTATCAGAACGATGGCAACAATCGCTGGCTGGGCATCTTACTCCAACGTTATACTTTACTGCTCTATGGTGTGTGTATGAAATATCTCAAGAATGAAGAAGAAGCCAAAGATGCGGTGCAGCAGGTGTTTGAAAAAGCTATTAACGAACTGGGAAAATATAAAGTGGATTACTTCAAGAGCTGGATTTACATGGTGGCAAAGAATCATTGCTTAATGAAATTGCGGGACAAGGGTAAACTGCCGGCAGAGCTCAACGAACGGCATTCCTACACACCTGCCGAAGAAGCCAATAAAGAAGAATTGCTGCAGAAAGAAAACCTGCTGAATGAATTAACACAGGCCATTCCGCAACTGAATGAAGAGCAGAAACAATGTATTGAACTGTTTTACATTCAAAAGAAAAGCTACCTGGAAATAACAGAACTCACAGGCTACTCCTTGATGCAGGTAAAAAGCCATATTCAGAACGGAAAGCGTAACTTGAAACTGATTTTACTCAAACGCATGCAACAATGAACGAACAATTGCTGAACATATTAAAAGAGCAGGGCGAAGTGAGTGAGCAGCAATTGCTGGATTACTTAAGCGGAAAACTTTCAGCCGAAGAACGGCATGAAATAGAACTGCGTTTGGCTGAACATGAACTGCTGAGCGATGCAGAAGAAGGTTTGGCCATGATAAAAGATAAAGAGCAGATAGATGCTATCACTGCTCAACTGAATACTGCTCTTACCGAGCAATTAAAAAAACGCAGAAAACGTAAACGCAGGGAACTGCCCAATCAGAGTTTATTGATTGCCACTACATTTATTATCCTTGTTTTGATTGTGATTGCGTTTATGGTGATTTATAAGATGAGGAATCCGTAATTATCACCTGCACAGTTGTTTGATCCACGGTGCATGTTGCGGATATTCCTTTAACAACGCTTCCTTCTCCCCCATTTCAAAATCTTCAAAATCAAAACCCGGAGCTACCGTGCACCCTACGAAAGCATATCCGTTCTCATCAACCGGCTTGGAAGCAAACCAGCAGCCTGCTTTCACCATCCGCTGAAATAAAAAACCATTTTCTAAATCACTGCCCAGTTTCAGCACTTCTCCTGCACCGTTGGGATGAATTACATAAATGTGCAATCCTGTACCTGCATAAAAATGCCAGAGCTCATCACTTTTAATCCGGTGAAAAGCGGAGAACTGTTTTCCTTCCAATAAAAAATAAATAGCAGTGGAAATAAACCGATCACCGGTAAAACGATCAGGTAGATATGTTGCAGCAATCTGTTCATCACTGCAATAAGTCCTGGTATAATAACCGCCCTCAGGATGCGGTTGCAGGTTGTAGGTTTCAATCAATTGCTGCGGACTCACCATACTACAAATCTATTGAAAAGAATAAAGGTGAAGCAAACCACTTCACCTTTATTGGTACTTCTTACTTCGTACCTCGTACTTCCTACTTGGCTTCTTCTTTCTTCGGTGCATCATCACCATCAAATTTGTCCACCACTTTGTTCCAGAGATCAGAAGCTTTTTCTTTGAGGTCGGCACCCAGTTCTTCTGCCTTATCCCGAAGTTCTTCAAATTTATCTTCTGCTTTGTCTTTGAGTTCTTCCAGTTTGTCTTCGGCTTTATCCGCCCATTCTGTAGCGGTTGCTTTTAAATCCTGGAGTTTGTCTTCAGCTTTGTCTTGCCAGCTTTCGGCTTTTTTGTTTGCATCCATCATTGTAAGTTTTAGGTGTGAAAAATCAAGGACCTAAAAGGTACAACTTTCCAATACCGTTTCCATCCATTTTTATAAACATAACTGAAATATCATTTATCTTCCCCTCACCAAAACCAACCACATGTTTAAAAAACTGCTGCTCGTACTCTTCATTGCTGTACTTGGCTTATCGGCCGTTCTGCTGTACAACACTTTTCGTTTTCCTTCAGCATCTGCCCCAAGACAGGCGCTGCAAATTAGCGGCATTAGTGATTCAGCTGCATTACACCTGAGTGAAGCATTGCAAATCAAAACCGTTTCCTTTGGTGATACATTGGCAATTGACACGGCAGAGTTTGTAAAATTCCGTGCGTTTTTAGAAAATACTTATCCTGCAGTGCATACACAATTACCTAGAATGATCTTCAGCGAATTCAGCTATGTGTTTACCTGGAAGGGAAAAGATACAACGCTGGCGCCTTATGTATTAATGGCGCATATGGATGTGGTGCCCGTGGAACCAGTGGCAGAAAGTAAATGGAGTGTACCTTCCTTCAGCGGGAAAATTATTAAGGATACCATTTGGGGACGTGGCGCTGTAGACGACAAAGCAAGTGTGATCGGCATCTTTGAAGCAGTGGAGCAATTGCTCAAAGAAAATTTTCAACCGCAACGAACCATCTACTTATGCTTTGGCCATGATGAAGAAATTACAGGCAGACGTGGCGCTGCAAAAATTGCACAATGGTTTAAAGAAAACAACATCAAACCACAGTTGGTGTTAGATGAAGGTGGTATGGTTGATACCGAAAAATTCAAAAAGAGCGGACGACCGGTTGCTGTAATCGGCGTTGGTGAAAAAGGCTATTGCAATATTGATTTAACCGTTGAAATTCCGGGAGGTCATTCCTCTATGCCGGTTCAGGAAACAGCGATTGATGTATTAAACAAAGCCATAGCAAAAATCCGTGCACAGCAAATGCCCGGCCGCATAACCCCGCCGGTGCAGGAAATGCTGGGTCGCATTGCAGCAATTGATGATTTTACCACGAAGCTGGGCGTAAGCAATCAATGGTTGCTCAGCGGTTCTATCATCAGCATGATGGAGAAAGACAAACAAACCAATGCTATGGTGCATACCACACTGGTGCCTACCATTGTAAAAGCAGGCATTAAAGACAATGTGATTCCTACTGTAGCCAAAGCCACATTCAACAGCCGTATTCTACCCGGCGAAACCAGTGATGATGTGGTGGCTTTTGTTAAGAAAGTAGTGAATGATGATCGGGTACAGGTAAAGAAGCAAACCATTTCGCTCTTTGAACCTTCTGCTACTACGGCTACCAGCCACCCGATGTTTGTAAAAGTGGAAGAAGCGGTGTATAAAACTGTACCAAATGTTTACGTTACACCCTATTTACTGATCGGCGCTACGGATAGCCGTTACTTCCGTCCGTTCAGTGATGCGGTGCTCAACTTTGCACCCATGCGTGATGCCAAAGGTTTTCACGGCATTGATGAACGCATCGCCGTAAACGATTTAAAGGATATGATTTTCTTTTACCGTTTGCTGATGACGGAGAAATAATTGTTTGAGGACGGGCTGTGGTACTAACGAGGGGTCGGTGTTGTGTCACTCACTTCATCGTTCTGTTCTATGTTCATCATTATAAGAACCTCTTTACATGGTGTCGGATATTTACAATGTCCTGACACCGTTACATACTGATTGAAGCTACCCCTTTACCATCTTCAATTTCCCATGCAAAGCATTATAAGCAATCACAGCACTGGCAATCATAAATACACTGCCCACTAAAAAGGCAGAGCCGGGATAATAGAAAGGTGCATTTTTAGAAGTGAAATAAGAAAATACATTGGTCATTAAAAGAGGACCAAAGATGGTAGTAACACTCATCATTCCGGTTAATGATCCCTGCAACTCGCCTTGCTCATTGGATGGAACATATCCTGCCATCACCGCCTGTAATGCCGGGCCACAAATACCACCCAAACAATAAGGCACTAAAAATGCAAACATCATCCAGCTTTGAGTAGCAAATGAAAACAATAACATCCCCACAGCATACAAAGCCAACCCGATGTAAATACTTTTTTCATTACCCAGCCTGGGGTTTACTACACGTGTTAAACCTGCCTGTACACCGCCTACCAATACACCCACTACGGTTAATGAAATACCAATCATCCAGCTATCCCATTTAAAACGTTCAATGGTAAAGAAACTCCAGTTGCTTTGTACGGCATGTGAACCGAGATAGACGAGGAATAAAGCGAATACCAATCCGGTTAATGCAGGATAACGTTTCAGGTTGTACAAACTCACACCGGGAATACAACGTTTCCATTCAAACGCTCGACGTTTATCAGCAGGTAACGATTCCGGAAGTATGAACAATCCATATAAAAAGTTGAGCATGCACAAACCCGCTGCTACCATAAACGGAACACGTGCGCCAAATGTTCCTAACAACCCGCCTAATGAAGGACCAATCACAAAACCTAACCCAAATGCAGCACCGATCATTCCAAAATTCTTGGCTCTTGTTTCAGGTGTGCTGATGTCAGCAATATAGGCGGATGCGGTTGTAAAACTGGCGCCTGTAATTCCTGCCGCTATTCTTCCGATAAACAACCAACTGATGGAAGGTGCAAAGGCGAGAAATAAATAATCAATGGCAAAACCAAAAAGCGCCGCCAGCAACACCGGTCTCCTGCCAAAGCGATCACTGAGATTACCAACTAATGGAGCAAAACAAAATTGGGTAATGGCAAAAGCCGCCAGCAGCCATCCGCCGATTTTTGAAGCACCACTCACATTTACATGTCCCAACTCTTCAATGAGCTGGGGCATTACGGGAATAATAATACCAAAACCGATGACATCAATTAAGAGTGTAATAAAGATAAAGCCGATTGCTGCGTTACGATTGGTTGCCATAAAGGTTGGTTATGGTGCAAAGATGATGATTGTAAGCAATTATGCAAACACATAATATGGTGAATGGATAAATGAAAGTTGAGCATTGTACAAAAGCCCTGCTCCGTAATGATATGAACGATGAAGTGAGTGACACAAAAGAGACCCCTCGTTTGCACAACAGTTGGTAACAAAAAAACAAAAAAGCCCCGCCGATTGCGGGGCTCACTGTTTTATTTCTTAATCAGTAAAAAAATTAAGCTCTTTTTTTAGCTGCTTTTACCGGAGTTTTAGTACCCACTTTTTTCATCGTCTTTGTAAGCGGGTCAATCACTTTGCTGAAAGCGTTCACATTAACAGGACCTTTGTATGCTTCACCATTAATGTAAAAGAAAGGTACATCCCTGATACCTTTATCAGCACCTTCCAGTAAATCGGCACGTACGCTCCAGCCAAAAACGGAATCAACCAGTTTTGGCAAAAAGTTTTTATCCGTTACACCAATTTCCTTGGCATAACCTTTTAAACTGATGGTGCCCAGGTTGCGGCGGTTTGCAAACAACATATTATGCATGGGCCAGAATTTTCCTTCCTGTGCCGCTGCTACGGATGCTTCCGCTGCTTTTTGTGCACGCTGGTGAATACGTGTTAACGGAAAATGACGGAAATTAAACTGCACCTTATCTTCATATTTTTCCAGTATTTCATTCACCACTTCATTTGCTTTTGCGCAAGCCTCACTTTCATAATCCCCATACATCACCAGTTTTACCGGTGCGTTTGTATTACCCACCCAAATATCTTTTGGAGGGATAATTTCAATTTCTGCTGCTTTTGAATGTTGTGCCATTTCTTTATATCTCCTGTTGCCTTTCGGGCTTTTTAGTTTCTTTTTATATAACAACGCAAGGTTCCTGAATGTTGCGTTGCCGGGAATATTGACTATAACTTTACCTTTTCCGGAAGTTCATTTCTGAATACAACCGTATTGTCGAACACATCTACCAGAACGGGCTGGGTTTTGTCAATGTTTCCTGCCAAAATCTTTTTACTCAGTGCGTTTACGATTTCCTTTTGAATCAAACGCTTTAAGGGACGGGCCCCAAACTGCGGGTCAAAACCATGTTCTGCCAAATAATCTAAAGCGTAATCACTGAACCGGAGGTCGATGCCGCTTTCCGCTACTAGCTTTTGCAGATTGGCCAACTGAATGCGGATGATGGACTTGATTTCTTTCCTCAGAAGCGGGGCAAACATAATGATTTCATCCACACGATTCAAAAATTCTGGCCGAATGGTTTGTCTTAAAAGCGTCAGAACTTCCGACTTGGCTTTTTCTGCAGCTTCAATTGCCTGATTCTCAGTAGTTACGCCTTCAAACGCCTCTGAAATTAAATGACTACCAATATTACTGGTCATGATGATAATCGTGTTCTTAAAGTTCACCACACGGCCTTTGTTGTCTGTAAGGCGGCCATCGTCCAGTACCTGTAACAACACATTCCATACATCAGGGTGTGCTTTTTCAATTTCATCCAGCAATACCACGCTGTAGGGTTTGCGACGTACCGCCTCTGTTAATTGACCACCTTCATCATACCCCACATAGCCCGGAGGCGCTCCTACCAAACGGGAAACCGTATGCTTTTCCTGGTACTCACTCATATCGATTCTCGTCATCATGCTTTCATCATCAAAGAGGTATTCAGCCAGGGCTTTTGCCAGTTCCGTTTTACCTACACCTGTGGTACCGAGGAAGATAAAGGAGCCGATGGGCTTTTTAGGGTCGCTCAGACCGGCACGGCTTCTGCGGATGGCATCGGCAACAGCAATAATCGCTTCATCCTGACCCACGACACGGTTGTGCAATTCTTCTTCAAGGTGCAATAATTTTTCCCGTTCACCCTGCATCATTTTGGCCACGGGTATGCCCGTCATCTTTGCAATATTCTCAGCAATATCTTCTGCATCCACTTCTTCTTTGAGCAGACGTTTTTCACTGATGCTTTCTAACTGCTTACTGTATTGCTCAATTAATTTTTCCTGCTCCTGTATTTTACCATAACGGATCTCAGCTACCAATCCATAGTTGCCTTCACGCTCAGCACGCTCTGCCTGCAATTTTAAATTTTCAATTTCGGCTTTTGCATTCTGTACTTTCTCAACCACTTCTTTTTCATCTTTCCACTTTGCTTTTAACGTATCACGTTCTACTGAAAGATTGGCGATTTCCGTATTAAGCTCTTTTAATTTGAATTCATCGTTTTCCCGTTTGATCGCTTCCCGTTCAATTTCCAATTGACGAATTTGCCGTTCCAGTTTATCCAACTCTTCCGGCATACTGTTCATTTCCAAACGAAGTTTGGCGGCACTTTCATCAATCAGGTCAATGGCTTTATCGGGGAGAAATCTGTCTGTGATATAACGTGTACTTAATTCAACGGCAGCAATGATCGCTTCGTCTTTAATACGTACATGATGGTGTGTTTCATAACGGTCTTTTAAACCACGTAAAATAGAAATCGCATCTTCCACACTTGGCTCATCGATAATTACTTTCTGAAAACGACGTTCCAGTGCTTTATCTTTTTCAAAAAACTTTTGATATTCATTCAACGTAGTTGCACCAATAGCACGAAGTTCACCTCTTGCCAATGCAGGTTTTAAAATATTCGCTGCATCCATGGCACCTTCACCACCACCGGCACCCACCAGAGTGTGAATTTCATCAATGAACAAAATGATCTCTCCTTCGCTGGTACTCACTTCTTTCACCACACCCTTCAATCGTTCTTCAAACTCGCCTTTGTATTTGGCACCGGCAATGAGTTGCCCCATATCCAATGCATAAATGATTTTTGATTTTAAGTTTTCAGGCACATCTCCATTTACAATACGCATGGCTAATCCTTCTGCAATGGCGGTTTTACCAACACCCGGTTCACCCACCAAAATGGGATTGTTTTTACTGCGGCGTGAAAGTATGTGCAAGGTTCTTCTGATCTCTTCATCACGACCAATCACAGGATCCAATTTGCCTTGTCTTGCCATTTCATTCAAGTTCTTGGCGTACTTATTCAAAGCATTGAACTGTGTTTCCTGTGTTTGACTTTTTACCGTATCACCTTTGCGTAGTTCTTTAATTGCTGCTATCAATCCTTTCTCCGTTAAGCCTGCATCCTTCAACAACTTGGCTGTTGCATCATTGCCTTGTACAATAGCTAACAATAAATGTTCAGGTGTTACAAACTCATCACCAAAAGATTTGAGGGACGCTCCTGCACGCAACACCACCTGGTTGGCATCACGGCTGATGGATTGTGCTGCTTCGCCACTTGTTTTGGGAAGTTTACTGATGGCATCCGTAAGCTTTGTCTCCACCAGGTTGATGGTGACATTATTTTTTTTCAACAAATACTCAACGGGACTGTCCTCCTGCTCAAGCAACGCCAGCAGTATATGCTCCATCTCAATATTCGGATTTTGTGAATTAAATGCCAATTGCTGGGCCTGTTGTACCGCCTCAGCAGCTTTTATAGTGAAGTTTCCTAAATTCATATTCTAATTTGTTTTAGACCTAAACCATATCCTCAAAATATTATCCAACACAAAAACTCAGCAAGAATGTCACCTGTATACAACAGAATCCGCACCAAAGTCAGTGCCATTGCCGCTTTCCTGTTATTATTTCAGTTTTCACAGGCCCAGGATACTTCCAAAATCACCAAATGGGTAAATGATAATTTGCCTGATTTGGGCGGAAGAGCCGTGATGATGGTTTATAAAGACGGGAAAATGGTGTATGCACAGGCTTTCAATAATCTCAGCAAAAAACAGGAGAACAGGCAAAAGATAAAAGCAAAGCTTACAGGTGCTGATGAAGAACAACTGTTACAGGATTATACATTGACCACACGTGAACGTATTGCCAGTTGCAGTAAATGGTTAACGGCGGCTTTAGCCATGACGTATATTGATGAAGGAAAATTTCGCCTGAACGATACTGTTGGAAAATTTCTTCCCATCATGACCAAGTATGGCAAAGGTCATATCCGCATCTGGCAATGCCTGAGCCATACCACCGGCATTAAAGGTGGTGATTTGAGAGAGTGGTTGCAGGGAATGAAAAACATCAAGAGCATGAACGAAGCGATGGAACAGATTGCCATGTCGCCTATGGAAGGAGAACCCGGCAAAACATTCCGTTATGGAAATACAGGGTTGCAGATCATAGCAGCTATCATTGAAAAAACAGGTGAAAAAGATTTTGAAACTGCGTTTAAAGAACGTATTGCCGAGCCTTTAAATATGAAGAATACTGATTTCGGTAAAAAAGGGGTACCGCTTGCAGCAGGCGGTGCTTACAGTACACCAGAGGATTATATGAATTTTTTGACGATGATAGTCAATGAAGGTGAGTTTAACGGCAAACGTATCATCAGCAAAGCGTTGATTGTAGAAATGCAGAAAAATCGGGTTGGCCGGGATGTGCTGGTAACTTCTTCTCCGGCTGAAGCAGGTAACTGGGGTTATGGTTTTGGTGAATGGGTCATGGACAGTCCGCTGGCTATTGCTGATAAAAAAGGCGCCATGCCTGAAAGCAAACGAAGTGCCGCCGTTACAAGTCCGGGTTTGTTTGGAAGCTTCCCCTGGGTAGATACTGAAAAAAAATATTGTGCATTTTTGTTTGTTTACAATCTCCAGCATAAAGGCCGGAATGAAAAGTATAAAGAGTTAAAACAGGTAGTGGATGATGTGGTAAGGTAGGCTTAGCAAACTCCTCTTTGGATGTAAAAACTTATCTTTGCGCCCCGATGACAAAAACCAAATCAGTAGCATTTCACACTCTCGGATGTAAGCTCAATTACTCCGAAACCTCTACCATCAGCCGACTGATGGAGAATGAAGGTTTTGAGAAAAAAGAGTTTGATGACATGGCGGATGTGTATGTCATCAACACCTGCTCCGTTACTGATAACGCTGATAAAGAATGTCGTCAATTAGTACGCCGCATTCAACGCAAAGCGCCTGAAAGCCTGGTAGTGATTACAGGTTGTTATGCGCAACTCAAACCCAAAGAGATCGCTGAAATCCCCGGTGTGGACCTGGTATTAGGCGCAGCAGAAAAATTCAACATTGCTGCCCATATCAAAGAATTAAGCAAAGGCGACAGTACCAAGATCAGCAGTTGCGAGATTGAAGATGTAACAGGTTTTAATGCCTCCTACTCTATCAACGACCGTACAAGGACCTTTTTGAAAGTGCAGGATGGATGTGATTATACCTGTTCTTTCTGCACCATTCCACAGGCAAGAGGAAAAAGCAGAAGCGACAGTATTGCCAATGTGGTAAAAAATGCTGAAGAAATTGCAAGAGGCGGCAGTAAAGAAATTGTATTGACCGGTGTAAACCTTGGCGATTTTGGCAAAGGTGCTGATGGCAATGGTTCTCTTTCCATCTTCAACAGGGAAGAAAACTTTTATGACTTAATCCGGCAGTTAGATGAAGTAGATGGCATTGAACGTTACCGCATCTCTTCCATTGAACCCAACCTGCTTACCAATGAGATCATTGAGTTTGTAAGCAAGAGCAAAAAGTTCATGCCGCATTTTCATATTCCGTTACAAAGCGGAAGCAACACCGTATTGGGTGCCATGCGCAGAAGATATAAAAGAGAGTTGTATGCAGATCGTGTGGCGTTCATTAAGGAACTGATGCCTCATTGTTGTATCGGTGTAGATGTGATTGTTGGCTTTCCAGGTGAAACAGATTCACTTTTTAAAGAAACGTTTGACTTTTTGCATTCGCTGGATATTTCCTACCTGCATGTATTCACTTATTCAGAACGTGACAATACCCATGCATTGACGCTGAAGCCGGTAGTACCTCACACAGTTCGACATGAACGCAATAAAACCCTCCGCAATCTTTCTTACATGAAGATGCAATACTTTACCCAGCAACATGCAGGCGAAACAAGACCTGTATTGTTTGAAGGGCATTCAAAAAATAGTATGATGGAAGGTTATACGGATAACTATATCAAAATTACCACTCCATACAAAGAAGAATGGGTGAATGAAATTGTGGATTGGAAAATATAATTTGCTTTCATGACCAAAGAACAACTGCTGTACGAACTCCGTCACGAAACATATGTTACCATCAAACCATCTCCCCTGCATGGAAACGGCGTATTTGCTATTCGCCCTATTCCGAAAGGCTGCAGAAATATGTTTTCAACAGGTAGTGGAGAGTTTATTAAAGTTGAACGTAGCGAAGTAGATGCACTTCCTGCTCACAGCAAATATTTGGTTGAAACCTATTGTTTGTTTGATGATGACTATTACTGGATTCCGGAATATGGTTTTAAGGTAATGGATGTATCGTTATACTTAAATCATTCTGATTCACCCAATATCATTTCCATCAACGATGGAGAATATTTTGAAACCCTGCGTGACATAGAATCCGGAGAAGAATTGTTAATTGATTATGGTACGATCGTAGAGAGTGAGGAATAATCAGTATTTTTACAAACTCATTTTGGGGCTGCCTGGTTTTGACAGCATAGATCTTTGAAAGTGTAAGCATGCCGTGCGTTGTGTAATTAGCACGTAAATCTGAATACTCAAAACTCAAATGGCAATACACAGTATGCCATGGCTGCCTAATCAGTGATTAGTTAGTCATTCGGGCCGCCGAGCAGGTTGACTTGTTACCGCCGCTCCGCCGCCGACTCAAAAAGAAAACAGGTTGCTGTTGTTGAAGGCTGTGACAACAACTTAAGACTTATTCAGCTACGCATTGTATTGGTAGGTTCAGGTCCTGTACAGTGCCGACAAATAATCATGAAATAAGCATGTAGAAAGCTTTTGGAGAATATGTTTGGACAGCGGTTCGAATCCGCTCAGCTCCACAAAAAGGGAAACATTTTGTTTCCCTTTTTTATTTTCTGTGCTGTTACAGATGTTTGTATTTTTAAGGCGTATGACTTCCATCAGTAAGCAATTAGAACAAATTTTACCTGCGCATAAGATCAAAACCAAACTAATAGACCGTCATGCATTTGCTGCTGATGCAGGTTTTTATTATTTACTCCCGAAGGCAGTTGTACAACCGGACTCTATTGAAGAAGTAAAACAACTTTTTGCATTTGCTCATCAACACAATATTCCTCTCACCTTTCGTACAGGTGGCACCAGTTTGAGCGGTCAATCCATTACCGATGGCATCCTGGTAGATCTCAGCCGCAACTGGAAAAAAATTGAACCGCTGAACAACGGCCAACAGATCAAAGCACAACCTGCGGCAATTGGCGCACATGTAAATCATTCGCTCAAACAATTTCAAAAGAAGATGGGACCCGACCCTGCTTCGATTACTGCAGCGATGATGGGTGGTATTCTTTCCAACAACAGCAGCGGTATGTGTTGTGGTGTAACATTTAATTCCTATCACACTGTTGCCTCTATTCACTTTGTTTTACCCAATGGAAATGAATACAACACTGCAACAAAAAAAGATTATCAACGGTTTGAAACGGATGACAAACAAATTGCCGATGGAATACTGCAACTTAGAAATGAAGTATTGAACAATGAATTATTGGTTCAAAAAATCCGCACCAAGTATAAAATTAAAAATACCGTTGGTTACAGCATCAATGCATTTCTGGACTACGAACATCCATTGGATATTCTTGCACATTTACTCATTGGCGGTGAAGGAACGCTGGCATTTATTGCGGAAGCTGTTTTGAATACGATTCCTGATAAACGTTTTAAAACTACCGGGCTTTTATTTTTTGAATCGCCTTCTGTTGCAGCGGAAAATATTCCGTTACTCAAATCCACCAATGCAGAAGCATTGGAGTTAATGGACCGTCCAGCCTTGCGTTCCATTGAACATCTGGATTATTGTCCTGATGTGATCAGATCATTACAGGAAGGCGCTACAGCCATTCTTTGTGAATACCAGGGAACGACTGAAGAAGAACTGGAACAACTATTTTTATCTGCACAAACCATCATCAATAAATTACCTTTACTCGCCAAAGTTGATTTTACAACAGATGAATATCAGCAACAAAAATTCTGGAAGCTGCGTAAAGGCTTGTATCCTTCAGTTGCAGCGGTTCGTGCCAAAGGAACAACAGCTATGCTGGAAGATGTAGCTGTACCATTGGAGAATTTGGGCCGGGCCGTTACAGATTTACAAACACTGTTTCAAAAATACAATTATCACAATGCGATCATCTTTGGTCATGCCAAGGAAGGCAATCTTCATTTCCTGGTTACACAACCGGTAAACACAACAGAAGAAACAAAAGTGTTTGAACAGTTCAATGATGAATTAGCGGAGCTGATCATTCAGAAATACAACGGCTCATTGAAAGCGGAGCATGGTACAGGCCGGCAAATTGCACCCTATGTAAAAGATGAATGGGGAGATGATGCCTACCGCATCATGCAATCACTCAAACAATTAATTGACCCTAAAAATATTTTAAACCCGGGTGTGATCATTAATGGTGATGATAAATGTCATCTCAAAAATTTAAAGAGCATGCCTGTGGTGGAAGAGGAAGTGGATAAATGCGTAGAATGCGGCTATTGTGAGAATCGTTGTCCCAGCAGGGATTTTACCATGACGCCGAGACAACGCATCCAGGTGCGCCGTTCGTTGCAACGATTAAAAGCGGAAGGCAATACGAATGACTACAACCAACTCATCAATGAATATCAATTCAACGGAATGGACACCTGTGCAGTAGATGGCATGTGTGCTACAGATTGCCCGGTGAACATCAATACGGGTGAACTTATTAAACGTTTACGAAGAGAAAATCATTCTGCATCTGACAATAAAACGGCTTTACGGATTGCCAAAAAGTTTGGAGCCGTTGAGCGAATGGTGAAATTGGCATTATACAGTGGTAATGCCTTCAACTTTATTACAGGTGGTAAGGGAATGCATTTCATCACTGCCTCTGTAAAAAAACTCATCCCTGCATTTCCATTATGGACAAAATCGTTGAGCAAACCCGTTTCCATTAAAGCCAATGAAGCGGATGATGCTGATGTGGTGTACTTCCCCACCTGCATCACACGTATGATGGGCGCTGATAAAGAAAACAGCAAACCCATCAGTGAAGTGATTCAAAGCGTTTGCAACAAAGCCGGCATCAGGTTGTATATAGCTAATAATAACACTGGTGTTTGTTGCGGACAATTATTTTCTTCTAAAGGATTTATGCCTGCTTATCAGCACACAGTCAACAAAACAATTGAATTACTCTGGCAACGAACAAAGCAGGGTAAATTACCTGTGCTCATGGATGTAACTTCCTGCACGTATTCTTTGCAGCATTCAGAGTCATATTTAACAGAAGAAAACAAGCAGCGCTTTAAACAACTGCAGATTATTGACAGTATTGATTTTGCAGCCGATCATCTCTTGCCAAAGCTGAAAGTGAAAAATCAAAAATCAAAAATTGTATTTCATCCTGTGTGCACTACACATAAAATGAATAATCTTCACAAACTCAAAAAAATCGGGCAGCATTGTTCTGAAGAAGCTGTAGTTCCATTTAACAGCGGTTGTTGCGGCATGGCTGGCGACAGGGGTTTTTATTACCCATCACTTACGCAAGCCGCTACCAAACCAGAAGCAACAGAAGTATTGCAAAAAGAATATGATGGCTATTACTCATCCGGCAAAACCTGTGAAATGAGTTTACAGGAAGCTACCGGTAAAAACTATCAATCTATATTTTATTTGCTGGATGAATGTTGTTGAAGAAAATCCCACAAACCTGCCTGTCGGCAGACAGGGACACAAAGAGCAAGAAGAAAATATATTTTTACATTTTCTATTTCAACAGCAATAAAAAGGGAGAGCTCTGCGCTCCCCCATTTTATATTTTTGACTTTCCACTTTCGATTTTTACTTATTCCACCCAAACCAATCATTGCCATTCGCATAAATCATTAACCCCAGCAACAACACCATTCCCACAATCTGTGCATACTCTAAAAATTTCTCATTGGGTTTGCGGCCTGTAATCATTTCAATCAAGGTAAATACTACATGTCCCCCATCCAAGGCAGGAATAGGCAACAGATTCATAAACGCAAGCACAATGCTGAAGAAAGCAGTAATGCTCCAGAAATTCTGCCAGTCCCAAACAGGTGGAAAGATGGAACCCATGGATTTAAAACCACCCACTCCCTTATAAGCACCGGTTTCAGGACGAAGAATCAATTTGAACTGTTCAATATAATCACCCAGCTTGGCAAATGTTTTCTTTATACCGGCAGGAATGGCTTCAAAGAAACCATAAGACAAATGTTCTACCTGGAAAAGACCTTCCTTCACATACACTTCCTGGTCTGTCATACCAAGACCAATTCTTCCGTTCGCTCCTACTTTTGAAGTAACATTCACCATTTCGCCATTACGGTTTACAGTAAGTTGTACAGTGCCGCTTTTCTTTTTCTCAACCAAAGGCACCATTTCATCAAAAAAGTTAACCGTTACAGAATCAACTGCCACAACACGGTCGCCTTCTTTCAAACCGCTGCGTGCTGCAAACGTAGTATCTGCTTTTTCAAACTTTGGAATAATCACCGGCACACGCAGCTCCACCAATCTTCTTCTGCGTTTACTTTCAACCAGCTTACCTACAAGATCCGTAGGAAACATGATGGTCTTTTGTTCACCATTGCGATCCACCACCATCTTTTTAGCGGTAAGAATATTTTTATTAACGTCTTCAAAATAGGTTACAGGTTTATCTTCAATACTCACAATTTTATCACCGTTACGCAAACCTGCATCATACATCAAACTGTCAGTAATCCAGATACCGTTCTTTACACTGCTCATGGGAGTACGATCTTCACCCCACACAAATAAAATCATTGCGTAAATAATAAAAGCAAGGATCACATTCACCGTTACACCGCCAATCATGATAATCAAACGTTGCCAGGCCGGCTTACTGCGAAATTCATAAGGCTGGGCCGGTAGTTTGAGTTGATCTTTATCCATACTCTCATCAATCATTCCGGCAATTTTTACATAGCCGCCCAAAGGCAACCAGCCGATACCATATTCGGTTTCGCCTACTTTCTTTTTAAACAATGAAAACCATGGATCAAAAAACAAATAGAATTTTTCTACCCTACATTTAAACCAACGGGCAGTAATATAATGACCAAACTCATGAAGTATTACAAGAATAGATAAACTCAACAACAACTGTGCAGCCTGTATTCCCACGTTACCCCAATTAATCGCTAAAAGCATAATGGATATTGTTTTGTTTTAATGTTTGCAAATATCAGTGAAATTGAACAAGTGGATTGCCAATTTTTTGTAAATGGGTGATACCGGCTTTTTGTACAACAAGCATCGTCCCTTGCGTCGCAATCCTTTCATCGCATGTGCAGATGTCAGCAATTGTTTCCGTTCCTGGAAAGATCGGTGTCCACAATGTATTTTATAATTGTATCAGCGATGCCGCATAGCTTCTTGCCTCACCATCACTTTCCAGGTACTCTTCAATGGTTGGCTTTTCAATAAAGGGTACATAGTTCATTGTTTTTTCAATTACATCCGTCATATCCAGGAAGCCGACACGGTTTCTCAAAAATGCCCACACGGCAATTTCATTCGCTGCATTCATAATGCAGGGCAGGTTGCCTCCTTTTGCTAACGCATCCATACTCAATGCCAGGTTACGGAAGGTTTTGAGATCAGGTTCTTCAAACGTAAGCGTGTTGATTTTTTTGAAATCATACCTTGGAAAATCGTTGGGTATCCGTTGCGGAAATGCCATAGCATATTGGATAGGCAACTTCATATCCGGCAAACCCATTTGCGCTTTAATACTTCCATCTTCAAACTGCACCATGCTGTGAATGATACTTTGCGGATGCACCACCACCTGTATTTGCTCAGGTGCCAAGTTAAACAACCATTTGGCTTCAATCATCTCCAAACCTTTGTTCATAAGCGTAGCTGAATCAATGGTGATTTTAGCACCCATACTCCAGTTGGGATGCTGCAAAGCATGATCCCGTTTTACGTTCAATAAAAAGTTGGGCTTCTTCCCACGGAATGGTCCCCCGCTTGCAGTGAGAATAATCTTCTCAATCTTATTTCTGGATTCACCCACAAGGCATTGAAAAATTGCAGAATGCTCACTATCAACCGGAATGATGGGCACCCGGTTATCGACCGCCCTTTGCATCACAATATCACCGGCCACTACCAGTGTTTCTTTATTGGCCAGTGCAATTGCTTTTTTATTATCAATGGCTTTGAGTGTTGGTTTCAGTCCGGCAAAGCCTACAATTGCAGCCAGCATCATATCATAGGTATCAAATGCTGCTACTTCCTCCAATGATTGTTCGCCTGTAAATACTTTTACATCTGTTGCGGCAAGTGCCTCTTTTACTTTGGAGTATTTTTTTTCATCCACTATCACCACGGCATTAGGCTTGAATTCCTTTGCCTGCTGAATCAATAACTCCTCGTTGGTATGAGCCGTTAAAATTTCTACATCAAACAAATGTGGATTGGCACGGATTACGTCCAGCGCTTGTGTTCCAATGGAGCCCGTTGAACCGAATATGGCAATACGTTTCATGATTAAATTACATCTCGTGAGGGGCTAAAGCTAATTATTTATTGTATAGGGCTGCAGTTCATCGGCCAACTTTCTGTCGTTACTCAACCTCGGCACTTTGTTTTGACCACCCAGTTTACCGATACTTTTCATATAATCAATAAACCCGTTTTTACGAACCGGGGTGATTTTTAAGCGATCCAGAATATTTCCGGTAATCAAATCATCATAATAGATATTCTTCAGTCGAAGGTTATTATCAATCTTCTCTGCAAATGCCTGGATATTGGCAGGGCCGTGTTCAAACTCCACAAACCATTCATGGTAGCTTTTTCCGTTATCCTGTGCAATATGCGGTGCCACTGTAAACTCCACCACTTTTACATTTTCTTCCTCTACCGCCCGCAACATACTCTGCTCTACTTCTTCGCCAATCACATGTTCCCCAAATGCAGAAATAAAATGCTTAATACGTCCGGTAACAATCAACCGATATGGGTTCGTGGACACAAACTTTACAGTGTCTCCAATATTATAACCCCATAACCCTGCGTTGCTATTTACGATGAGTGCATAGTTTTCACCCACTTTTACATCCTTCAAGCTCAAACGGGTGGGATTTTCATTAAAAATTTCATTAGCAGGAACAAATTCAAAATAAATACCGCTGTTGGTATTCAACAACAACCCTTCTGCTTTCTGACTGTCCTGAAAGGCAAAGAATCCCTCACTGGCGGGAAAGAGTTCGATACAATCCACATGCCGGCCAATGCTTTCATAAAGTTTGGCCTTATAGGGTTGAAAGTTCACACCACCCTGCACCATAACGCTGAAATTAGGAAACAATTCCCCCACCTTCTTACCGCTTTTTTCAACCAGCCGGTCAAAATACATCTGCATCCATGGTGGTATTCCGCTGATGAGGGTCATATCTTTTTGAATGGTTTCCTCTACAATTTTATCCAGTTTGGTTTCCCAATCCTCAATACAATTGGTTTCAAAGCTGGGTAATTGGTTTTTGCGCAGGTAGCCGGGTACATGATGGTTCACAATACCGCTTAACCGGCCGGTTGGTATGTCGCCAATCCGTTCCAGTTCGGGCGAACCTGATAAAAAGATGAGTTTACCATCGGGAAATTTATTATTGCCGCTTTCTGCGATGTAGCAAAGCAGGGCATTCCTTGCTGTATTAATATGGTTAGGAATAGAATCTTTGGTGATGGGGATGTATTTCACTCCACTGGTGGTGCCGCTCGTTTTGGCAAAATAAATAGGGCGACCTTTCCAGAGTACATTGTGCTTTCCTTCTTTAATGGCCTGGATATAAGGTTTAAAAGCTTCATAATCCCTGATGGGTACTGCCTGGCTAAACTCAGCATGGGTTCTCACCTCTTTTAAGCTGTGGTCCTTACCAAACTGGGTACCTGCCACTATTTTCAGCAGATTTTTAAGCAGGGATTCCTGGTCAGCTACGGCTGAAGACATCCCCTTTTTGATTTCTTTATAGATATACCCGGCAAATGGCTTTGCCAGGAAAGATTTAATTTTCATTACGTTTGGCCCTTGTGGCCAACAAAATTAGCAGTACGCCCCCAAACGGTAGCGTTAAAATGAGGGCAAATTTTTTCAAGGTTTCCTTGTCTCCATAGCTAAAACCCCCTACCTTTGCAGCCCTAATATTGGAAAGTTATGTTCGCAGTAGTAAAAATCGCTGGTCAGCAGTTTAAAGTTACAGAAGGTCAAAGCCTTTATGTTCCTCACATTGAAGGTAACGCAGGTGATAACGTTGAGTTTTCAGATGTATTGATGGTAGATGCTGATGGCAGCATTACTACAGGCAGTGCAGTGAAAGCAAAAGTGAAAGCCGAAATCCTTGGTGAGAAAAAAGGTAAAACAGTTATTGCGTTTAAAATGAAACGCCGTAAAGGTTTCCGTAAGAAAAGAGGTCACCGCACTTTGTACACACAAATTAAAGTAACTGCAATTGCTTAATGATTGATAAAGATTGAGTAATCAATTCTTCAGATCAACAAATTTTAAAACTTCAAATTCTTAAACAATGGCACATAAAAAAGGTGAAGGTAGTGTAAAGAACGGTCGTGATTCACAAAGCAAACGCTTAGGTGTAAAGATCTATGGTGGTCAACCTGCCAGTGCAGGAAGCATCATCATCCGTCAGCGTGGTACTGTTTATCATCCCGGCAAAAATGTGGGTGTAGGTAAAGATTATACACTGTTTGCATTAGCTGATGGTGTTGTAGAATTCAAAAAAGGAAAGAACAACAAGACTACTGTTTCTGTTGCCCCTGTTGAAGTTGGTGCATAAAAAATTTGTTTGGTTAAAAAAAATATTTATTTTTACCCAGATAAGTTTTTTTACTAACTCTAAATTCTACAAAAATGGCAACAAAAAAGAAAGCTGCTAAAAAAGCTGCTCCTAAAAAGAAAGCTGCTAAAAAAGCTGCTCCTAAAAAGAAAGCTGCTCCTAAAAAGAAAGCCGCTAAGAAAAAATAAGGTTCGTAAGAATCTGAAAGAAAAAAGCCCCACAGTAATGCGGGGCTTTTTCATTTGGAGAAATGCTATTATTATTTTGAGAGACTGAACAAACTATCTACAAATTCTTTCTTATTAAATACTAACAAATCTTCTACCTTCTCACCCACACCAATAAACTTTACCGGTATCTTGAATTGGTGGGCGATGGCCAGCACCACACCGCCTTTTGCCGTTCCATCCAGTTTAGTAATCACCAGGCCACTTACATCGGTTGCTGCCGTAAAATGTTTTGCCTGTTCCAGTGCATTCTGACCGGTACTGCCATCCAGCACCAGCAATACATCATGCGGTGCGTCCGGAATTACTTTTTGAACCACCCTTTTAATCTTGCTCAGCTCTTCCATCAAATGTGTTTTGGTGTGCAAACGGCCTGCAGTATCAATGATGAGTACATCCACATTTTTTGCCAATGCACTGTTCACAGCATCAAATGCAACGGAGGCAGGATCACTTCCCATTTCTTTTTTTACAATGGGCACGCCGGTACGTTCACTCCAGATCGTTAGTTGATCAACTGCTGCTGCACGAAAGGTATCGGCAGCACCCAGCATCACCGATTTTCCGGCTGCTTTAAAATGATGCGCCAGTTTGCCGATGGTGGTTGTTTTACCTACACCATTCACTCCTACTACCATAATCACAAAAGGCTTCTTCCCTTCCGGCAAATCAAAACCGGAATAGTTCGTGTCTTCAGGTGCATCTACAAGAATATTCTGAAGTTCACTTTGGAGTATACTATTCAGTTCAGAAGTGTTGATGTATTTATCTTTTGCTACTCTTTCTTCTATCCGCTCAATCAGGGCAACTGTAGTTTCAATGCCCACATCAGCACCTACCAGTGCTTCTTCCAGGTTGTCTAATACATCAGCATCTACTGTGCTTTTTCCGGCAATGGCCCGGGTTATTTTTCCGAGAAAGCCTTCCTTGGTTTTTTCCAAACCCTGGTCAAGGCTTTCCTTTTCTTTTTTACCGAAGAGTTTTCCAAAAAATCCCATGATTATTGTTGCGGGTGAATCACCCGTTGTTAATTGTTTATGTTAACGATCGTGAAAGGTAACTCATCCATTCACGGCAGGGGGCACACCCTGCAAAAAACAAAAGCTGTTTCGGTACAAGTAACGAAACAGCTTCACGATCAATCAAGGTTGATATAATTATTTTTGAGCCAGGTAATCCTTCACTTTGTCTTTGTGAACGATTGCCTCTTTAAAAGTATAAGCGCCTGTTTTGGGGCTGCGTACTGCACGGATCACTTTGGTCCAGTTCTTTGATTCAGCCGCTGCTTTGGCGTCCTTAATCTTTGCGTTCTTTGAAGCTGCTTTAGCCATGACTTTTCAGTTTGTTCGTTTTCAAATCATAACGTGTTTGCACACATTACTTAATCTCTTTGTGAGTCGTTACTTTTTTAAGTATAGGGTTGAATTTTTTCAACTCCAGACGCTCCGGTGTGTTCTTTTTATTTTTGGTGGTAATGTAGCGGCTTGTACCGGGCTGACCTGAAGTCTTATGCTCTGTACATTCCAAAATTACCTGAACACGATTACCTTTCTTTGCCATTGTATTCGCTGTTTAAATGAAATTAGATTTTTTCGCCTCTTGCTCTCAGCTCTTTTACCACGTTGTACAATCCACGCTTGTTGATGGTGCGGATTGCTTCAGTAGAAAGCTTCAGGGTAACCCATTTGTCTTCTTCAGCCAGGAAAAAACGCTTGGTTTGCAGGTTGGGTAAAAAACAACGCTTGGTCTTGATATTTGAGTGCGATACCTTGTGACCACCCACCGGCACCTTTCCTGTAAGCTGACATACTCTTGCCATGATACTAAAATTTTGGACGGCAAAGGTAGGGGAAAACAGCTTAAATGAAGAAAGAAATTTGGTTTTTCTTTTATTCACAAATATCTCCACAAAGTCCCTTTTTGAACTGCTTCCCATGAGTTTCTCCACATTAACCACCACTGCTTCCTTATTTTTGCGCCCTATGGCAAAATCGGCTTCGGAAACTCCCCTCATGCAACAACACAAGGCTATCAAGGCGAAGTACCCTGATGCGGTGCTTCTGTTCAGGGTGGGTGATTTTTACGAAACCTTTGGCGAAGACGCCATTATTGCCAGCCAGGTATTGGGCATCACTCTCACCAAACGGAATAACGGCGCCGCCAGCAGCAGTGAACTGGCCGGCTTTCCCCACCACGCCCTGGATACCTATCTCCACAAACTGGTAAAAGCGGGCTATCGGGTAGCGATTTGCGATCAACTGGAAGACCCCAAGCAGGCAAAGGGCATTGTAAAACGGGGTGTAACAGAGCTGCTTACTCCGGGTACTACCACCAACGACAAATTGCTGGATAATGAGAATAACAATTTCCTCGCATCCGTGCATTTCCAGGATAATAACCTGGGGCTTGCTTTTTTAGATGTGAGTACAGGTGAGTTTTTTATTACCGAAGGAAATAAAGACTACGCTGATAAACTCCTGCAAAGCCTTCGCCCGGCTGAAGTCATTTTTGAGCGGCACAAACAAAAGCTATTCAAAGAATGGTTCGGGCATCGGTTCTACACCTATCACCTGGAAGAATGGATTTTTGCTGATACGTATGCACAGGAGCTATTGCTCAAACAGTTTCAAACACATTCCCTCAAAGGGTTTGGCGTTGAAAATTTACAAGCTGGCATCATTGCCGCAGGTGCCA
Organism: Lacibacter sp.; assembly: GCA_050916065.1. GTDB lineage: Bacteria > Bacteroidota > Bacteroidia > Chitinophagales > Chitinophagaceae > Lacibacter. The sequence goes on along the minus strand of CP051137.1, from coordinate 619,949 downwards.
TTCTTCACTATTTAAAAGATACGGAACATCCTAACCTCGGGCATATTACCGGTATTCACCGCTTGACAGAAACTGATTATTTATGGATGGATCGTTTTACCATCCGCAACCTGGAATTACTGGGCACTCAGAGCGATGGCGGCCACTCACTTATTAAAGTAATGGATAGCACTGTTTCGGCCATGGGCGCCAGACTCATGCGTCGCTGGATGGTACTGCCGTTAAAAAATAAACAACGGATTGAAGAACGGTTAGATACCGTTGAAACTTTACTGCTTGATGCGTACCTGCGTAAGCAATTTCAACACCTCATAAAACAGTGCGGCGACCTTGAACGATTAGTGGCGAAACTGCCACTCAAAAAAATCAATCCACGGGAAGTACTGCATTTAGCAAAAAGTCTGCAACATGCTGCGGAATTGAAAAAGCTTTGTGCCGGCAGCAACAGTAATTACTTCAAACGGTTGAGTGATACCATAAACCCATGTACATTCATTGCAGATAAAATCATCAGCTCCTTAACAGATCAGCCACCGGTTGCCGTATCCAAAGGAATGGTGATCAAAGATGGAATTGATAAAGAACTGGATGAACTGCGACGCATTGCACATCATGGCAAAGAATATTTACTGGAGATTCAGCAGCGGGAAAGTGAAGCAACAGGTATTCCTTCACTTAAAATCTCCTTCAACAATGTTTTCGGTTATTACCTCGAAGTAACCAATGCACATAAAAACAAAGTACCGGCGGAGTGGACAAGAAAACAAACACTGGCAAATGCTGAACGATATATTACTCCTGAACTGAAAGAGTACGAAGAAAAAATTACCGGTGCTGAAGAAAAAATCCTGGTGATTGAAGCCGCACTTTTTGAACAGCTCTTAACCGAAATGCAGGAATATGTGAGCCCGGTACAAACCAATGCACAGGTAATGGCCATTGTGGATTGCCTTTGCAGTTTTGCTGAAAACGCACTGCAGTACAAGTATGTGAAACCTACGCTGCATGAGGGTGATGCATTAACAGCCAAAGATGTACGTCATCCTGTTATTGAACGGCAACTACCGGCGGGTGAACCTTATATAGCCAATGATATTTTACTGGATAAAGAAACACAGCAAGTCATCATTCTCACCGGACCTAACATGAGTGGTAAGAGTGCTTTACTTCGTCAAACAGGATTAATTGTACTGATGGCGCACATGGGTAGTTTTGTTCCTGCAAGTGAAGCACAAATTCCCATCACTGATAAAATTTTTACCCGTGTAGGTGCCAGCGATAACCTGAGCGGCGGCGAAAGTACTTTTATGGTGGAGATGAATGAAACAGCCAGCATCATCAATAACCTCAGCGATAAGAGTTTGATTTTGTTAGATGAGATTGGTCGGGGAACTTCAACTTATGATGGTATTTCCATTGCCTGGAGCATTGCTGAATTTCTGCACCAGAGCCCCCATCAACCCAAAACATTATTTGCCACACACTATCATGAACTGAATGAGCTTGAAGAAAAATTCAGCCGTATTAAAAACTATCATATTACCAATAAAGAAGTTGGCAACAAAGTTGTATTCCTCCGCAAACTGGCACCGGGCGGCAGCGTACACAGTTTTGGTATTCATGTAGCCCGTATGGCTGGTATGCCTCCGGCATTAATCAACCGTGCCAATGAAATATTGAAACAATTAGAAGAGCTCCGTTCACAGGCGGATGTAAAACAACAACTGAAACAATTACCGGTTGAAAAAATGCAGCTCAGCATTTTTGATGTACACAGCCAGACCTTTGATGAAATAAGAACCATGCTGGAAGGAATGGATATTAACCGTTTAACGCCTGTGGAGGCCTTATTGAAATTGCAGGAAATAAAAAACAAACTCAAATAAGTTGTAAATAAAAAATCCCCTTGCTAAGCAAGGGGATTTTTTATTTATTGAAGTCATTTTTAAAACGGCAAATCATCCGCTACATCATTACCGATGCCGGGTTCATTGCTCATTTGCGGAGCTGCTGCGGGGGCACTGTAGCCACCACCATTGCTGCCACCACCTTCTGTATTTCGGCTGCCCAGCAACTGAATACTTAATACACGCATGGAAAGTGAAGCGCCGCTTTTACCATCCTGTGTCTGGTACGTTCTTACCTCGGGAGTGCCTTCAGCATATACCTGTGTTCCTTTTTTCAGATAAGGTGCAATACCGGTACGGTCGCTCCAGTAGGCGCAATCCACCCAGGTTGTTTTTTCACGCTGGGCACCGGTGCTGTCTTTAAATTTTTCCGTGTGAGCTACGGTAAAGTTCATAACGTTTTTTCCGTTTACCGTGTTCACCACACAATCCTTTCCCAAATTGCCGATTACTTGTAGTTTGATCATAACTTAAAAATTTAGCTGAATAATAATATGAACGATGAATGTACAGGTATTTTCGAAATTTTTAAGCGGAATGTTGAAATATGTTTCATCACTCTATCCACAAGATATTGCTCCCTGAAAAAAGCATACGAACTTCAAATAATGCAGGAAACAGTTGTGAAATGGAATCTTCTGGAAACAGGTCCCGTAGTGGAAGCAGAAATTTTTTCTTCTGAAGAAGCTTTTCTGAAATTCAAAAACTACGGAACACCTGAATCATTTGCCAGGGTGAAATTGCTGGTGGATACAGGCTCCAATATTTCCGGGCTGGATCATTCCATTATAAAAATACTCAACCTGTTTTCCTACAACGAATCTGAGGAATGGGTACAGGGCCAGGGCGGCAGCTGGCAGGTGTTACGGTACAGTTGTGTACTTTATCTCCCGATCTTCAAAAAGAAAGCACTTACCTTTGATGTACTTGGAGGTCATTTTAATGGCAGTGCTTACGATGGAGTTATAGGCAGAGATGTACTGCAGTTCTGCGAATTCAAATACGACGGTGTTAAAAACGCTTTTTCATTAGTGGCCAAAGGATTTTAAACTTGCTGACACCTCTCCTGCCTTCAACATTTACAAACTACTTACCATCCGCTTCTTTCACCTAACTTTGCATGTTTTCTTTCAAAGAAACGATTTCAATTATGAGTGCAAAAGGAAAAGTATTGGTGGCCATGAGCGGCGGTATTGACAGTACGGTTACAGCCCTTATGCTCCATCATGAAGGTTATGAAGTAGTTGGTATCACTATGAAAACCTGGGATTATGCCAGCAGCGGCTCCGGTGCCAAAGGCAAAAAAGAAACGGGCTGTTGCAATCTTGATAGTTTTAATGATGCCCGTGCGGCAGCTGTACAACACGGCTTTCCACATTATATTTTAGACATCCGTGAAGAGTTTGGCGACTTCGTGATTGAGAATTTTGTAGATGAATACCTAAACGGCCGCACACCCAATCCCTGCGTTTTATGCAATACGCACATTAAATGGCGGGCACTGCTCAAGCGGGCAGATATGATGAACTGTGATTTTATTGCAACCGGGCATTATGCTAAAATTCAGCAGTACAGCAACGGGCGTTACTTTATTTCTAAGGGTGTGGATGAAACCAAAGATCAGAGCTATGTACTTTGGGGCTTGCAGCAGGATTTGCTGAGCCGTACTTTACTGCCGCTGGGCGGCTACCGCAAAACCGAGATCCGGCAGATGGCGCATGACTACGGCTATCCGGAACTGGCTAAAAAAGCAGAGAGCTATGAAATCTGTTTTGTGCCGGATAATGATTACCGTGGCTTTTTAAAACGTAAAGTGGAAGGACTGGAAGAGCGTGTTGATGGCGGAAACTTTGTAGACAAAGCCGGAAACATTCTGGGCAAACACAATGGATATCCGTTCTACACCATTGGTCAGCGTAAAGGGCTGGGTGTTACGTTTGGGAAACCCGTTTTTGTTACTGAAATCATTCCGGAAACCAATACCGTTGTTTTGGGCGATGAGGAAGACCTTGACAAGACAGAAATGGAAGTTGGGAAAATCAACCTCATTAAGTACGATGCTATCAGCTCCGGCATGGAAGCAGTTACCAAAATCCGGTATAAAGACAAAGGTACATTGAGCAATTTATATCCCCAGGATAACGGAACGGTGAGAGTTCAGTTTTACGAGCAGGCGAAAGGAATTGCTCCCGGACAAAGTGCTGTTTTTTATGAAGGGGATGATGTGATTGGCGGCGGAATTATCATGAGAAAACCATTGCTTTGATGCAATGATTCTGAATATTTTACGTTAAAAGGCATGCACGGCGTGCCTTTTTTTATGCAGCGCTGTAAACCATTGAGGCATCTATAAAACAATAAGAAACTGACAATCATTAACTAACTTAGCTTTAATGAAAACCTTTTCCACTATTTCGTCCCTTTTTGAAAAATGGATTCCGGCCTTTGCCCTCCTTTTACTAGTTGCTTCCTGTACTAAAAAAACAGAAACCCTGGACACCCTCACCCTTGAGGAGTTGATGCCCGTGAAAAAGGGCAAATTCATTACTTACCGTGTGGATTCACTCATCTTCTTTAACGGTGGCAAAGCAGAAAAAATCAACAGCTACCAGGTGCGTCACCAGTTTGACAGCCTGGGTGTTGACAATCTCAACCGCCCCATGTGGATTGTAAATACCTACATCAACGATAGTTCTGCCAGCGGCTCCTGGACACCTAACGGACAATACACTGTTACGTTTGTTGATAATAAACGGGCTGAAGTAAATGAAAACAATCTCCGGGTGATTAAACTTTATTTACCCGTTAAGGAATCTTTTACCTGGCTGGGCAATTCATACCTACCTGATAAACCTTATGCTTCTTACGGCACCAATCTCAACATCAGCCTCTGGAATTTTTCTTACGATGCCATCAATCAAACAGAACGCATCGGCAATCAAACCATCAACGATGTAACTACAGTTTTACACATTAATGAATCAAGAGGAGTGCCACTGGTTGATAATACCAAGTATGCTTCGCAGGAACGCTCATTGGAAAAATATGCCAAAAACATTGGCATGGTCTACCGTGAACATTATGTTTGGGAAAACCAACCCAATGAACGCACCAGCGGCACACCGCCGGTAACAACCTTTGATCCACGCCTTGTAGGCTTTGGCATCAAAATGTGGATGGTTGCCAGAAATTAATTGCATCTTTAGCAAAAACTTTATGAAGAAATGGCTGCTTATACTGTTACTGTTGCGGTTTGCAGATGATGTATGTGCACAGTACAGCAAGCATGTTATCTTTTTTACGGATAAGAATGAAACAAGCTTCAGCCTCAACAATCCATCGGCTTTTTTATCAGCCAAATCAATCGCCAGGAAAACAAGATACCAGGTTCCCATTGACAGTAATGACCTGCCGGTGGTACAACGGTATGTTGACAGTGTTCGTCTTGCAGGTGTCGTTACTATTTTTGGGCGAAGCAGGTGGTTGAATGCAGTGATCATTCAAACAACAGATGCAGCGGCTTTACAAAAAATCAATTCTTTTCCCTTTGTAAAAAAAAGGGATAGTGTGGCGCTGAAATCAGGAAGTACTATTCTACAGCAGCCTGCAAAATTGCCAACGATAAATCCTTTAGGTCCGCTTAATTACGCAAGAACTTCACAAACAACAGCTGATACATTTAACTACGGCGCTTCCTCCAATCAAATAAAAATCCACAAAGGTGAATTCCTGCATAACATCGGGGCACGTGGACAAACCATGAGCATTGCGTTTCTGGATGCGGGCTTCACCGGTTTTCAAACCAATCGTTTTTTTGACAGTGCCCGTAACCGTAATCAAATACTCGGCACCTGGGATTTTGTATCGGGCAACAGCAATGTAAATGAAGATCATCCGCATGGGTTAAATTGTTTTTCAATTGTAGCTGCTTATATACCCGGAACCTTCGTCGGCTCTTGTCCTGAAGCATCTTATTATTTACTACGAACTGAAGACGCACCAACGGAACAGATTATTGAAGAATACAATTGGGTATTGGGAGCAGAATATGCTGATAGCGCCGGTGCTGATCTTATCTCCTCTTCACTCGGCTATACTACTTTTGACAATCCTGTTTATGATCATAGCTATGCAGATATGAATGGCAATACCACTGTCATCAGCCGCATGGCAGACCTCGCCGCTAAAAAAGGAATCCTGGTGGTGAACAGTGCAGGTAACGATGGTTCCGGCAGTTGGCGTTACATAGGCGCCCCGGCAGATGGTGACAGTGTGTTATCAGTAGGCGCTGTAAACAACAGCGGCATTATTGCTTCTTTCTCCAGTTATGGACCCACAAGCGACGGACAGATAAAACCTGATGTAGTTTCTGTTGGCTCCGGCACCGTTTTATCGAATACATCCGGCAATACAACTACGGGAAGCGGCACGTCTTTTTCCTGTCCTAATATGGCGGGATTGGCAGCTTGTTTATGGCAATTATTTCCTGAATTCAATAACTGGAAAATCATTACGACGCTCCGCCAGAGTGCAGACCGTTTCAATACTCCTCATGAACAATATGGTTACGGACTACCGAATATGAAAAAAGCATTCGGCATTTTAGTTGCAGATGTTTCAAGCATGACGGCCACCATCAACAACTTTACAACAACCGTTAACTGGAGCAGTAAAGACATCAGCACCATGCGTTACCAGGTAGAACGAAAGTTGCCCAATGAATCCAATTATACGGTAATGCAAACGGTGGCGGCAACAGGTAATGTTGTAGCACTCAGAAATTATTCAGTGAATGATATAATTAGCAACAGTCCTGCCGGAACAGTTAGCTATCGCATACGCCAGGTGATTGATACCTCCACTGCAGGTTATGATGCTTACCTGATTGATTCTGCCACAGTAATCTTATCCGTTGCCACTTCTATCAATGACAGAAATACAACTGACAAAACAATTCAACTTTATCCCAATCCTGTTACTTCCTCGCTTTCAATAAAACTGAATGAACAGGGAGCAGGTAATTACCTGTTCCAGGTTTATAACCAGCAGGGACAACTGCTCATCACGCAATCTTTCAACAAACCATCCGGAACAATCACACAAAACATTCCTGTTACCCTTTTGCCTAAAGGAAATTATATTCTTTCTGTATCTAAAGAGGGGAAACCGGTTGCCACAAAAGAATTCACTAAACAGTAATCAAGGTTTCTGCAATAGTGCGGCAAACATGGTATCTGCTTTTTCATGATACCCTTTCAATAATCTTTGTTCTAACAGTTGTAAGGAGCATTGCTTCTGTAGCATTTGTACCACTTCTTCATTTTCCTTTTTGTACACAGAGCAGGTGATGTACAACAGATAACCCTGCTGTTTCAACTGCGGCACAACGGCGGCAGCAATTTTTTGTTGAAGCTGACTGTAGGAATCAATAGAGGCTGATTCAAAAGAACGCATCTGTTCCGGCGTACGGCCCCAGGTACCGGAACCTGAACACGGCACATCTGCAATAATGAGATCGTATGCAGTTGATGGAAGCTTCAGATTTTCTGCAGACAAATCAGCTACAAAACTTTTGTACTTAGTGACGCCTGCTTCTGCAAAACGTTTTTTTAAATTGAAAAGAATCGTTTCACGAAGATCGCTTACCGTTAACTCAACCTGATCCAGTATGTCTTTCGCCATAATTGATTTGCCACCGCTGGCTGCACAGCAATCCCAAACGCTCCATGGGTAATTTCGCCCTTGAGAATTTAAAGGAAACAGCAAATCGCCCACCATTTGCGAATTGTAATCCTGTACCACTGCTTCTTTGTTCAACAAAAGTATCTCAGCAACTTTTGTAGTTGTTGGCACAGCTATACATGCTGCACTCTTTAACTCAAAACCAATTCCTGCATCAGTAAGTTTTTGAAGAACAGTTTCTTTATAACCCGGTCTTATTCTTAAAAACAAATCAGGTTGAGTAAAATGACTTTTACAAAAAGCATCCGTATCAATTCCTTCACTCAATTCATCAACAAATGGAAACAAATCAGTTGCATTAAGACGCAGCAGTTGCAGTTTTTCATTAATGGGCAGTACTGCTTTTTCATTCCAATCGGGGTTTGCCAGTAAGAGCAATTCACTTTCAGAACCCGAACATAAAAACAACCCGGCGATCATTCTCTCCTGTACTGATTCACGCTCCATCAAATGACCCATTCTGAAATAACAATAACATAAATGAGCAATCGTTTTACGATCCCGGCTTCCAAATTTTTTATCAGCTGCAAACTGCTTTTTTAAAAAAGAAGCAAATGGTTCATCATGTGTATATGACCGAACAAAATTTACAGCAGTATTGAAATAAGAATAATAACGGCTCACAGTTGCAAAGAAAAGCAAATCAGCAGCAATAAAACCCATTGTGTTTGGAAGACGGGTTTCCGATTAAAAAGAAAAGCGTCCCTTTATGTTCGGGACGCTTTTTAGCAAGTAACCGTTAGAAGTTACGAGGTGTTTTATACTTCTAACAGAGTCTTTACCGGATCTTTCCCAAACAACAGCAGTTCCGGATTCTCCAGCAATTCTTTTACTCTTACCAAGAAGCTCACACTTTCCCTTCCATCTATAATACGATGATCATAACTTAATGCTACATACATCATGGGCCTTATTACCACTTGTCCGTTTACCGCCATCGGCCGCTCCTGTATTTTATGCATCCCTAAAATAGCACTTTGCGGCAAATTAATAATGGGTGTACTCATCAAACTTCCGAACACACCACCATTGGTAATGGTAAAGGTTCCGCCCGTGAGTTCTTCCATCGTTAATTTATTATCTCTTGCTTTACCGGCAAGTTCTACCACTTTCTTCTCCACATCAGCCATACTCATGCTTTCCACATTACGCATCACAGGAACTGTGAGACCACGTGGTGTAGATACGGCAATGGAAATATCAGCATAATCGTGATACACAATTTCATCACTATCAATATAAGCGTTCACCGCAGGCCATTCGCTTAAAGCAATAGCACATGCCTTTGCAAAAAAGCTCATAAAGCCAAGATTCACACCGTGTATTTCTTTAAACTTGTCTTTATACTTGGAACGCACTTCCATAATACGACCCATGTCCACTTCGTTGAACGTAGTTAACATGGCGGTTGTATTCTTGCTCTCCACCAAACGTCGACTGATGGTTTTGCGCAGGTTACTCATTTTTTCTTTCCGCACATTACGGCTGCCCAAACCACCTCCGTTAAAGGAAACTTTACCGGGATTGCTCAATGCCTGCAATACATCATCTTTTAGAATTTTACCACCGGTACCGCTGGGTTTAATGGAACCTACATCAACTTTTTTATCGGCAATGATTGCTGCCGCAACAGGAGTTGCTTTGATGTCATTACTTACAGCAGCTACAGGAGCAGTTGTTTCAGTCTTTGGAGCAGGTACTGCTTCTTTCTTTTCTTCCTTCGGAGCAGCAGCTGGTGCAGCACCCTCAGGCTTAGCTGCCGTTTCATCAATCCGGCATACCACATCGCCGATTTTTACAGTATCTCCTTCAGCGGCACCATGTTTTAAAATGCCTGCTTTTTCTGCATTAATTTCAAAGGTGGCTTTTTCACTTTCTAGTTCGGCAATTACTTCATCACGCTCAACCCATGCACCATCAGCTTTCGTCCATTTGAGTAAGGTTACTTCGCTGATAGACTCGCCAACAACCGGAACTTTTATATCAATCATAATATCTTTTTGAAGTGTTGCAAATTTCGGGGGAAAAATGATTTCTTTTTACTGTTTAAATTGAAAATACTGTATCCACAATCTCTTTCTGCTCCTGCTGGTGTACTTTATTATAACCTGTGGCAGTAGATGCAGAAGCCTGTCGGCTTATGACGCCGAAGTTGATGCTCTTTAAATTCATTTGCATAAACCAGGCTGCACCCATATTCATCGGCTCTTCCTGAACCCAGAACCAGGTTGCTTTATTATACTTCTGGTACAGCGCTTCCAGTTGTTGTACCGGCAACGGATACAATTGCTCTACACGAACAATCGCTACATCATTGCGGTTGTCTTTTGCTTTACGCTCCGCCAGGTCAAAATACATTTTACCGGTGCAGAAGAACACATTCTTCACCTGCGATGCATCTGGCTGTGCAGGATCATCAATCACTTCTTTAAATCCACCATTAATAAATTCTTCTTTCAAGGAATAAGTACCTGCATTCCGCAGATTGGCCTTGGGTGAGAAATTAATCATCGGCTTACGGAACGGCCAGGCAATCTGCCTGCGTAAAGCATGGAAGAAATTAGCAGAGGTAGTGATGTTGGTGATCACCATATTCAACTCTGCACACATTTGTAAAAAGCGCTCCATACGGGCACTGCTGTGCTCCGGACCCTGCCCTTCATATCCATGCGGTAACAACATCACCACACCATTCATACGGTTCCACTTTTGTTCGCCGGCAGCAATAAACTGATCAATCATGGTTTGTGCACCATTGCAGAAATCACCAAACTGTGCTTCCCATAATACCAATGCATTGGGATTAGCCATGGCATAACCATATTCAAAACCCAGCACTCCATATTCACTCAGCAAAGAATTATAAATTCTGAATTTGCCATTAGCACCATCAATTCCTGTTAAGCGGTTATAAGGTCTGTTGGTAACTTCATCCCGCAGCACTGCATGACGGTGAGAGAAGGTGCCACGCTGTACATCCTGTCCGCTCATACGCACATCATTCCCTTCCAGCAGCAAACTGCCATAGGCCATCAGTTCACCTGTAGCCCAATCAATCTTACCTTCTTCGTTAAAGAGTTTTATTTTTTCCTGGATGATTTTTTCCACTTTCTTCAGCGGTTTAAAATCATCCGGCCATTTCATAATGCTGTTGAAGATATTCGTAAAAGCAGCTTCAGTAACGGCAGTTATTGGTGATTGCACAAAATCATCAGCAGTTGCTCTTCTTAAACTTTTCCATGCAAGTTCCGGTGCCTGATAATGATAAGGAAGCGGATTCTGTTTTACTTCATCCAAACGTTCCTGCAAATCACTCCAGAATTTCTGCTCCATTTCTTTAGCCAGTGCTTTGGCTTCTTCCTCACCATTCTTCAGCAAATACTCAGTATATACTTCCCGTGGATTGGGATGCTTATCAATCATAGCATACAACTGCGGCTGTGTAAACTTGGGATCATCTCCTTCGTTATGACCATGCTTACGGTAACAAACCATATCAATAAACACATCGCAATGAAACTCCTGACGGAAACGAACAGCCAGTTCCACACATTTCACCACCGCTTCCGCATCATCACCATTTACATGAAATACAGGCGCCTGTACCATCGATGCCAGTGAAGTACAATAATCGGAACTTCTTGCATCATCAAAATCAGTAGTAAAACCAATCTGATTATTAATTACAAAGTGAATGGTTCCGCCGGTGTAATACCCATCCAGCTCACTCATCTGCAATACTTCATACACAATCCCCTGCCCTGCCACAGATGCATCACCATGGATGAGAATGGGCAGTATTTTATCAAAGTCACTTTCGTACATAATATCAGCTTTTGCACGACTGAAACCCACCACTACAGGGTCTACTGCTTCCAGGTGCGAAGGATTGGGCATGAGTTTCAGGTGCATGGTTCTTCCGTCATCGGTCTGCACTTCACTCCCATAACCCATATGATATTTTACATCACCACTGCCCATGGTTTGATCCATGGTAGCAGTTCCTTCAAATTCACTGAAGATCTGCTCATAGGTTTTACCCATGATATTGGCCAGTACATTCAAACGGCCACGGTGAGCCATACCAATCACTACTTCATGCACATCATGCTTGGCGGCGGTATTAATGATTTCGTCCAGTGCGGCAATGGTTGTTTCACCACCTTCCAGTGAAAAACGTTTCTGGCCGATGTACTTGGTGTGCAGGAATTTTTCAAACATCACACCCTGGTTGAGTTTTTCCAGAATGCGGCGACGCTTTTGTAAAGCAAGCTGCTGATGAAAATCGTTTTCAATAGCCCTGGTTAAAAAATCAACACGCTTCTGATCGCTGATGTATTTGAACTCTGCCCCCACATGACCGGCATAACATTTCTCCAGGTGATTGTAAATGTTGCGTAATGTGGTGGTGCCCAAGCCAATTAACTGACCGGCATGAAATTCTTTATCCAGATCAGCCTCTGAAAAACCATAAAAGCCTAACTCAATATTGGCACCACGGTCTTTCCGTTTGCGGATAGGGTTGGTTTTAGCAATCAGGTGCCCTTTGTTGCGATAGCCCAGTATCATTCGGTAGGCCTGTATTTCACGCATCCAGTCGATACCTAAAGAAGTGCCGAGCGGAGCCGAAGCACCGTTAGCGGAACTGAGCGTAGTCGATGTTCCATTAGCAGCCCCACTGTTCACCGCAAAATCAAACCCTTCGAAGAATTTTTTCATTTCGGGGTCAACGGCAGAGGGGTCTTTTACAAAATCCTGGTATAAACTTTCGATGTATTGCGGATGGGAACCGGTGATATACTGGAAATCCTTCATAAAATTTGGGTGATTACGCTTTTTTAAAGGGCTACAAATATCGGTTGTTTCAGCTCAGAAAAAACAGGCAGCAGCAGATAAACCCGTTGCAATTTTGTGAATCCTGTAAAAGTCCATTGCAAGGCTTAAAAAGGATGGCTAAAAAAAACTGAAAAATCATCTGGACGGAAAGATGTTTTCCCCTACCTTTGCCGTCCGAAAAATTAGAATATGGCAAATCATAAGGCTACCAAAAAAGATGTTCGTCAGAGTACAACCCGCCGTGACCGTAACCGCTATTACGGTAAAACAACCCGTAATGCCATCCGTGATCTGAAAGAATTGAATGATGCAGCGCAGGCAGGCGATAAGTTGAAATCTGTGGCATCTATGATTGATAAGTTGGCAAAGCGTGGCGTAATCCACAAAAACAAAGCAGCCAATTTAAAGAGCAAGCTCACTAAGAACATCAATAAGTTAGCAAAGTAATTTATCAACATTTGCTGAAAACATATTTAAAACCCATCTTTCAAAGGATGGGTTTTTTAATTTTAGCACTTTAAACCCTTTTACTGCATGAGAATTTCTTTACTCTTACTTTTACTGTTTTACGTTACGGGCATCACTGCTCAAACCAACCCCACCCCGCTTTCCTTACCGGTGAATGAAAACTTTGGTACTACCAGTTTTACAACACCCAAACCCGGTATGGCTTCCTGGACGGGCGGCGGCACCCGACCTTATACTTCTTTATCACTCGCTGAGTTGAGTGATGGCGGTGCCAATTTAGCCTCCATTTCCGGAAGCGATCCTGTGAGCGGCAACTCCGGCGGGCAATATGGTCACGCCCCTTCCGGTAACGGACGCCTTACCATTTTGGGATCTTCAAATGCTACTACCGGGACTACACAGGTTGTGATGGCCATTAATACTGTTGGCATCAGTTCTGTGAGTGTATCCTACGACCTCGTTGAAACCGTGGTAAACAGCCGGGATTTTGGAATTGCTCTTCAATACCGTGTTGGTTCTACCGGTAATTTCACCACTATTGCAGGGTCCTCAGCGGTGTACAACAGCAGCTCAACCAATGGTGGCGACCCCGATGGCCCAACAGATTTTGATACTTATACTTTTCTGTTACCCAATGATGCTGCCGATGAACCCGAAGTACAGCTCCGCTGGATTACCTGGCGCCCAACTACAGGCTCAGGTTCTATGCCGGGTATCGGTATTGATAATATTATAATTACAGCCGGCAATCTCAGTCCCTGTGCAGAACCTACTGCACAAGCTACTGCCTTGAACCTGACCCCATCACCCACCAGCATTTCAGGATTATATTCGGCAGCAGTTCCTGCAGCGGATCAATACCTGGTCATCAGAAGTACCAGCCCCACCTTATCGGCCCAGCCGGTGGATGGAACTAACTATACCGCAGGTCAATCGCTGGGAGGCGGAACCGTAGTGCAGGTAAGCAGCTCCACTTCTTTTTTCATCAGCGGTTTAACGCCTGCTACAGCCTACACCATTTTTGTGTATGCCCTTAATAACAGCGCCTGTTCCGGCGGACCAAACTACCTGCTCACCAATCCGCTTACGGGCAGCACCAATACACCTGCATTGCCGGCCTGTGCAGCTCCTGCTGCTGCACCAACAGCACTCAATCTCAACGCCACCAATACCAGTATTACCGGCAGTTTCACTGCTTCGGCTTCTGCTAACCGTTACTTAGTGGTACGCAGCACAGCAACGTCATTAAGTTCCAATCCCGTAAACGGTACAACCTATACCAATGGACAATCATTGGGAGGCGGCACGGTGGTAGCGTTCGGCAGCACCACTTCTTTTAACGCTACGGGATTAACAAAAAATACGCTTTATTACTTTTTTGTATTTGCTGCCAATGGTGAGTGCAGCGGTGAGCCTGTGTATTTTACAACTTCGCTGAATGGTAATATCAGCACCACCAATACGAACAGTAACTTACCGCCTAACTATTACAATGCGGCAACCGGTTTAAGTTGCGCTCCTTTAAAAACGGCTTTATCAACGATTATTTCAACAGGCGCTATCCAGCTTACTTATACTCCGGGAGTTTGGACGGCTTATGCCAAAACAGATATCAAACGGAATTTTGAAAATACCCGTGATATCATCTGGGATATGTACAGCGATCGTGGGCCGGGACAGAATGAACCGTATGAATATGTCTACCAGGTAAATCAATGTGGTTCAAGTGGCTATAACGGAGAAGGCGATTGTTACAACCGTGAACACTCATTTCCGCAAAGCTGGTTTAACAGTACTATAGCACCCATGTATACAGATATTAATCATCTGTACCCAACCGATGGATGGGTGAACAACTTACGCAGCAGTTTTCCTTTTGGAGAAGTAACCAATATTGAAAACACACCCGGCAACCCTACCCAGAACGGCAGCAAACGTGGCACCGGTAATAACTTCGGTTATACAGGAACTGTGTTTGAGCCTATCAACGAGTACAAAGGTGATTTTGCAAGAGCCCAGTTTTACATGGTTACCCGCTATGAAAGCCTGGTTGCTGGATGGCAGTCTAACGGAAGCGCCGATGCCGTACTCAATGGCACGGCTTACCAGGCCTTTGACGACTGGCATTTAAAACTGCTGTACAAATGGCACCTGCAGGACCCCGTTAGTCAAAAAGAAATTGACCGCAACGATTCCATCTACGTAGTGCAGGGTAACCGTAACCCGTATATTGATAACCCGCAGTGGGTATTTGATGTATGGAACTGTACCGGTTTGTTAACAACCACCAATGTAAATGATATTTTGAATCTCCCGGCCAATGCCATCCGCATCTACCCCAACCCGGTAGTAAACAGCAATGCCACCGTTCGTTTTGAAAAAGCATTTGCACATACCACTACTTTACAGATCATGGATCTTACGGGAAGAATGCTGCAGCAGCAGCTGATACCCGCAGGTCAAACGGTGGTACAGATTCAAACACGCAACCTTCATAAAGGAATGTACATTCTCAAGATTAATACCAGAGAAGGCATCAGTACCCGGAGCATTGTAGTGCAGTAAGATACTGTTCCGCTTATATAAAAAGAGTTCCCTTACCGGAACTCTTTTTGTTTTCTAATTATTTTGCGGGTATGAGAAAAATCATTCTTCCCTTTTGTCTTTTACTGTGTGTGATGGCCCATGCACAATTACCTGTTACCCGTTACGAAACTTCCAAAGGAAACGAAACCGTTACCTATTACGAAGCTATTGCAGCCTGGAAGCAGATTGATAAAGCATCCCCACAAGTACAAATGCTCACGATGGGCAGTACGGATGCCGGCGAACCTTTACATCTTGTTTTGGTAAGCAGTGATGGAAGTTTTACACCGCAACAATGGAAACAAAAAAATAAAGTAGTACTGCTCATCAACAACGGTATCCATCCCGGTGAGCCCGATGGTATTGATGCCAGCCTGCTGATGGTAAAAGACATTGTGAGTAACAAAATGAAACTTCCTGCGAATGTGGTGCTGGCCATTATTCCCGTGTACAACATAGGTGGCAGTTTGAACAGAACGACTTATTACCGTATTGATCAGAACGGCCCTGTGGAGAAAGGCTCCCGTGGTAACTCTCAAAACCTGGACCTCAACCGTGATTTTATTAAATGTGACAGCCGTGAAGCCAGGAGCTTTGCGGAGATCTTTCATTTTACACAACCGGATATTTTTCTTGACAACCATGTGAGCAATGGTGCCGATTACCAGCATGTAATGACCTTACTCACCACGCAACACAACAAACTGGGTGGTGTAATGGGTGACTATCTCAACAAAATATTTGAACCGGCCATCTACAAAAGCATGAAGGAAAAAGGCTATGACCTCATCCCCTATGTAAACAATTTTGGTGATAAGCCGGAGAATGGCTGGGGTGCTTACTGGGATGGCCCCCGTTACAGCAGCGGCTATACAGCCTTGTTCGGTACGTTTTCTTTTGTACCGGAAACACATATGCTCAAACCGTATCCGCAACGGGTGGAAGCCACTTACCAACTCATGAAAAGTTTTATTGAGTTTGCCACAAGCAATGCCACTACCATTAAACAATTACGCAATCAACAGGTGCAAAATTTTATTACACAACAAGAGTTTCCGTTTGGTTTTACTGCCGACCGTTCAAAGTTTACGGAGCTTACGTATAAGGGTTATACGGCTGAACAAAAAACCAGCAACATCAGCGGACAGCCCCGCCTGTTTTACAATCATGAAAAACCATTTGTGGTACCCATGAAGTTCTACAACTTCTTTACACCAAAAACCATGATTGAAAAACCAACTGCCTATATCATTCCGCAGGGCTGGTGGAAGGTGATTGAACTGCTGAAGCTGAACAAAGTGCAGCTGCAGCCTTTACAAAAAGATACTGCTATTACGGTGGAAGTGTATATGATTGATGATTACAAAAGCAATGCCCGCCCCTATGAAGGACATCATTTGAATACAGATGTAAAGACCACTAAAAAAGTACAAACGATCCAATTCAGGAAAGGTGATTGGTATATACCCATGAACCAGGCTGCCAATCATTTTTTGATGCAGGTGCTTGAGCCTACCGGTGAAGACAGTTATTTTGCCTGGAACTTTTTTGATCCAATCCTCGGGCAGAAAGAAGGATACAGTGCTTATGCCTTTGAAGAAAAAGCCGAACTGTTTTTACAGCAAAACCCGAAGGTGAAAGAGCAGTTGGAACAACGCCGTAACAGTGATACCGCTTTTGCCAAAAACGGAAGGGCCCAGTTGCAGTTTGTGTACCAGCAATCGCCTTATGCAGAGCCGGGCTTTTTAAGATACCCTGTGTATAGGGTGAAGTAATTCTTGACTTTTCAAACATGGATAGAATCCAAAAGCGAAAGTTTTCAACTTTCGCTTTTGTTCTATAGAACTAATAATGAAAGGGTAAAAAAATTATTTGCCTGTTGCAAGGCGGAAAGTTTCCTTCCCAGCAACGTCTCCCATACCCAATTACTCAAAACCTGTAAATTGCAAAATGGGGGCGTTGCGTAATGATCAGTAATAACGCAACGTCCCCAACAACCTTTGTACTGTTACTCAACTATATCTATTGGGAGACGTTGCTACGAAGAGATAAAACAAAAATCAACTCATTAAAATAATAGCACGCCCCCATCACCCAATCATCTTCAACTGCACATAAAAAACAGTTCCCTTGCCGGTGGCCGTTTCAAACCAAATGCTGCCCTTCATCTGTTCTACAATTCCTTTGCACATAGCCAGGCCCAGACCTGTACCGCTGGTTTTAGTAGTGAAGTTGGGCTCAAAAATTTTATCACGAAGATCGGGTTCAATACCGCTGCCGTTATCTTTTACAGATACCGTTACATTTTGTGCATCTGTATGTAAACGCACTTCAATAGCGGGTGTGTTACCGGCAGGTACAGATTCAATAGCATTGCGGATGAGATTGGTGAAGAGCCGGTTCATCTGTGTTTTATCACCCAGCACCCAAACCGGTTGAGCAACGGGATGAAATACAATACTTGTTTCATTGTTCATGGCAAATAAATCAATCACTGCCTGCAGTGATTGCTGCAGGTTCATGCTTTCCAGCCGGGCATTACCGATATTGGCAAAATTGGAAAACTCTGATGCAATATTGCTGAGATAATCAATTTGCTCTACCAATGTTTGCGCCACGTTTTGTGAAATCGCTTTGGTATCTGCTGCATTATTATCAATAGCTTTCTGCAGGTATTGAATGCTCAGCTTCATGGGCGTGAGCGGGTTTTTAATTTCATGCGCTACCTGTCTGGCCATTTCCCGCCAGGCACCTTCCCGTTCACTTTTCGCCAGAAGGGCCGCACTCGCTTCCAGCTGCTGTACCATGCGGTTGTATTCAGTAACCAGTTCACCAATTTCATCATTCCGTTTCCATACAATAGCTTCATTGGTTTTACCGAGTTTGATTTCTTTCATCTTATCGCTGATGAAACTGAAAGAAGCGGTAATGCGGTTGGTTACAAAAAACGCTACCAACCCGGCAATTAAAAATATAAATGCATTGAGGTTGATGAGTGTTACGAGAAAACTGGAGATTTCCTGCCGCAGTTCGTTCTGTGAAGTAAAGTAAGGAATGTTTACATACGCATAGGAACGTCCTTCATCATCCCGCACCGGCACATAGATACTCATGTAACTGCGGCTGCCTACTTTTTCTGTTTGAATACTCTGCACCAGCATTTCTTTTGCGAGTTGATAATAGGCTAAAGGATCCATACGCCGGCTGAGTAATCCTTTGTTGTAATAATAAGGCTGTGATGAAATACGCAGCAACCCCGTGGGATCATACACATTTACATCCACACCATGTATTTCTGAAATACGGTTTACTTTGGCCTGCAACTCTCCCGCTGCCACTTCATCATATACTTTCAGCACATCATCAAACACCGCATGGGCATTGAGTGCTTCTTCTACCTCACTCCGCATGATTTCAATGGTGCGGCTCAGACGCTCCCTGTTGGTACGATTGTGCCGGTTAATAAAAAAGAAAATGGTAGATACACCAATTACAAAGAAAGATATAATACTGATGGCTGAAATAGTAGTATGTACCTGTGAGCGGAAATTAAGCTGCAGCCATTGTGCCGGTTTTCTTTTTTCCGAACGCATGCGCCATACATATTGAGCAAACCGATAGGCACCCCACATAAGCAGGAATACAAGAAACAGATACGCAAAGAGTGTAATGGCCTGTAAGGTTTCCTGTTCTTTTTTTACAACTACCACTGCACGGTCAGGCGAAGCAATGTACCAGAGTTCTGAATGTCCGTTTAATTCATGATCATGAAAACCCGAAGGTGATGTATGATCTTTGGGTAAATGAATGGGAAACGGATAATCATTAAAACTGCTGATGAGTTCTTCATTTTTGTAAATGGCATAGGCATAAGCCGGTGAATACTCCCTCTGCAGATTAAAGGTTTTAGAAAACAGCTCCGGGTAAAATTTATCACCAGTGTAACGGCGTGGTCTTGAAAGGATAAACACGGATCCCTTTACCTCGAATGTTGCCGTATCTCTTACTTCACGGCGTGCCAGGTAATAAAACTTATCAAAGGATTCTTCATAGTAACGCCAATCACTATTGCCAAGGGGCTGACTTTGCAGGTTGTAAATAGTATTGAGTGCGTTGAAAGAAGCAGAATCATCATTAAAGAGCGGCTGCTCGTTTTCATCAAATGTAAAAATGCGTGTATCAAACTTGTTGAGATAACCGGAGAAATGCTCCCCGATCAAACTGTCTTTGAGGTATTGATTGGTACCCTGCACCCTGAAACGCTGAAAATTGGTTTGTAAAAAATCAGGACGGAAATTATTCAGAGCTATACTCAACAGGTTATCCGCAGAAGGATCTGTTTGCAGGCTGAGTTTTTCGGCCATACGTTTCCGGTCCGCCCATTCTTTTTCACGGTTTTCAGCCAATAACAATACGGTAAGTGATACAGAAAATAACAACAGCCAGAACAAAGAAATACCGCTGGCAGGTACTTTCTGAAAGATGATGTGTTTAAACGACATTAATGTACTTACTGCCAGCAACCATACCAGTAATACAAAATTGAACAGCACATTACCGGTATCAATGGTAAGTGTTAAATAAATAAAGGCGGTGATTATGAGCAATAATACCTGTGTAATCCATTGACGGGTTGTTTGCAATTGCAGTAGTGCTGTGAGCCATTGTGCTACCAGGTAGTAACAAAGCGATAAACATCCGAGAATAAAGAAACCAATAAAACTATAACCCGTGAGACTGAAAAAGTTGGTTACATCAAATGATATCTGCGAATCTGCAACGAGACTGCGTATCAAAGTTCCAAACAAAACCGTAACAAGGTAAAGCGCCGCTGCCGGCAATAATCCTGCGAGGTACACATTGGAATGTATTTTAAACAGTCCCTTCCCGGGTGAATAACGCCATGCAAATGCCAGTAACCAAAGCAACAAAATTATATTCACCAGGTAATCACCCAATGAACGAAGTACCGCATTGGAACCATAGATGGAAGGATCAAATAATTCAAACTGCCGCCACTCCACGGGTATGGGCAACCAGTAACTGAGCAGTCGCAAGCCGCCGATGATAAACACAAGGAAAAGAAAACCTGCTGTAAATGATTTTTTTAATGCTAGCTGTACCGCTACTTTATGAATGAGTAAGAGCAGGCAAAGCATGGCAAGCAGTCGCAGCACAATCGTAAGGGTGCTTAAAGGTTGCGGTACATTCTGTTTTTCTGTAAGCCAGAATAAGGTCTCACTTTTTTTATTTGTAATGGCCAGTTTGGAAACTGCGGTATCACTTACATTGTAATATGCTTCAATGGATGGCAGATAAGTAAAGCTGTTATTAAGATCGTTGGTAGTTACAAAGTATTCCCACTTTACGGGTATTAATGCCAGTACTGCTATATTTTGATTGGTGGAAGTGGTAACAGTGCGGCGGCTGATAACATAATAACCATTGATGAGTTTCTGAAACCACTGCCCGTCTTCATGCAGCCAAAGTGATAAAGTGGGTTGAATGATTTGTGTATTCCAAACTTTCAACTCCGGACCATCAGGTGTAATCTGTGCCAGGAAAATAAAATAATCTTTCTCAGCTACGGCTTGAAATTCCTGTTTGGAAACTTTGAGGTTATAAAGCCGCTCTACAAAAACTTTATCTGTGAGCAAACGTTCAAAATCTGTTTCCCTGGACTGAATGGTATTTTCCAGCGCCTTACGTACCTGCCCCGGCGATGAAGTGTAGGACCAATAGTATTGAAACAAAAAAGAAAAAGTAAGCAACCATGCACCCAGGATAAGGAGATAGGCGTTTTTATACAGGAATGTCCGTATGGTGGATGGTTGGGTCAAAATCAGGAGGCCGATTCTTCTTTGTTTAAATGTTTAATGCGATTCCAGATAGCATCCATTTCTTCAAGTGTCATTTGATGCAGTTGTTTTCCTTCGCTCAATGCTACCTGCTCCATTCGTTGAAAACGGGTGATGAATTTTTTATTAGTCCGTTCCAGCGCCAGGTCTGCATCCACTTGCAAAAACCGTGCATAATTGATGAGTGAGAAAAATACATCGCCCATTTCATCTTCCATTTTATCAGCATCACCGGCGGCTACCACTTCTTTTAATTCCTCAAGCTCTTCCGTTATTTTCTCAAATACCTGTTCTTTCTGATCCCATTCAAAGCCCACCTGCTTTGCTTTTTCCTGGATGCGGATGGCTTTTACCATCGAGGGAAGTGAAACAGGTACACCCTGCAGCACTGAAGTTTTTCCTTCTTTCATCTTCAGTTTCTCCCAGTTACGTTTTACCTCTTCTTCATCCTGCACTTTCACTTCGCCATAGATATGCGGATGACGGGCCACCAGTTTATCACAAATGCCATGGATCATTTCATCAATGCTGAACTGTTGTTGTTCGGCACCAATGCGGGAGTAAAAAACAATATGCAGAAGTAAATCGCCCAGCTCCTCTTTGATCTGCTGCCAGTTGTTATTGTCAATAGCATCAGCCAGTTCATAGGTTTCTTCAATGGTAAGTGGCCGGAGCGTTTGAATGGTTTGCTTTTTATCCCAGGGGCATTGCTCCCTTAACTCCTCCATGATCTGAACAAGACGTAAGAAAGCAGTACTGATATTTTGTAAATTCATTGATTAAACATTGAAAATAGTGTAAGAAAATAAGCCTACGCTTAAAATAGCAAAGAGTATAACAGTAAAAAACAGCAGGATAAAATACTTGAGTATTGTTTTAGCCCTGCCTTGTGCATACAAACGACGCATAGCCTTGTACAGATAGATGTACATATAGAGCCCGATGACCAAACTGATAAGATTTCCCGGCCACCATGCAGCAGCTGCTTCTATTTTATTACTGGTGAATAAGAACAACAGCATGATAAAATAAAACACATACAGATGAATGGTGAAAATAATATGTGTTACATAAAAAAAGCGTTTGTGCCGTATGTAGAGCAGGAACAGAAAGAAAGCAAACACCGGCAATGAAATAAATAACACTTTGGGTATAGAGTGAAGTGTTTTATCTTTTACATCTTTATTAAAAGCTTTTAAGTCGCCCTTGTATTTTTCATTTACAACAATAATGCGTTTGTTCATGAGCCGTTCAAACCAGTTATCTCTCTTTTCTTTAGGCAAGGCCTGTTGAGCAGAATCGTATGCAGCAATTGTTGCGTAAGCCTTATCAGTGATGCCCAGCATACCGGTAGTTGCTGAATCCTCTTTGCCGGAAGCTTTTTCTTTTTTTGTTCCGAACACTTTGTAAACTGCGGCAGAGTCTTCTGCTGTATTGGCATCCTTCAAACCTTCTTCCAGCAATCTTTTATTACTGAAGTTGACGGCAGGAATTTTTGTACTGCTGCTGTCCGCATCTTCTTTTATGCGTATAGGGCTTTCTGTTTTTTCTGAAAAGAAGCTGAAAAACAGGATAAAGAAAAATGCAGATGCAAACACATACATACGCACCGGGTTCATATAAGAAGCACGGCGGCCCCGTTCATACTCCAGCGTTAACAATCCCGGTTTGAATAAAAGATAGCGGAGCGAAGAAATAAATTTGCCTTCAAAATGTGTGATATCATTGAAAAAATGAATGATGAGCTCCCATACTGTTTCCTTGGGCTCAATATTATGCTGGCCACATACATGACAGTAAGGGCCAAAAACCCTTGCATTACAGTTTAAGCACAGTTTTTCTTTCCGTTCTTTTCCGTGCGACATTTCTTTTTTAAGTTTTGCTAAAAATATAAAGAAAGCTTCATACGTTTCATTTAGCAGGAATATCTTTGAACTAATTCAGCACATATGTTACAAAAAATCCTTTATCTGCTTTTTTTATTCCCAATTGCCGCCCACAGCCAGTTTTATTATAAAGACCTGGTGAGCCTGCAGCAAACAACTGAACTGCAGCAGCAATATAAAGCACAGAAAATACGTAAGGTGATACTCAATTCCTTCAGTCCGCAAGGAGAACCTACCCCTGATTTTGTTTGTTTCCAGGAAGTTTCACCCACTTTCAATATCATCAAAACCTATACACAATCAGCTGCCTCTATGCAGAGTGTGCTGGTGAGCCAGTTTAATCCAAAGATGCAACTCATCAGAAGCAGCGACAGCAGTAACAGTTCGCTTTCTGTTACAACTTATACCTATAACGAAAAAGGACAACTCACAGAGTTAACAGTAACCACACAGAGCTATGCTTATAAACAAAGCGAAACAGAAAAACACAACTGGATGTATGATGTTGAAGGTAGAATACAGCAAATGTTCCGCATCCGAAATAATGACACCCTGAGAGTACAATTTAAGTGTGATGAAAACAACCAGCCTATAGAAGAAGAGTGGTTTAACCGTAGCGGTGTAAGCACTGCCTTGTACTACTATTATTACGACAACAAACGCTTAACAGATATTGTAAAGTTTAATGACCGGGCTAAAAAATTATTACCCGAATCTGTTTTTGAATACAACCCATCCGGGCAATTACAGCAGATGCTTACGGTACAACCCGGCAGCAGTAATTACCTGGTGTGGAGATACAGCTATAACCAGCAGGGATTAAAGGAAAAAGAAACCTGTTATGACAAACAAAAAAGACTGCTGGGTTATGTTACTTACCGGTATCAATAAAAATCCCCCGCATAAATGCGGGGGATTTTTTTGTGCCCCGGAACGGAGTTGAACCGTTACGGCCATTGCTGGCCATCACGCTTTAAGGCATGACGTTTCTACCAATTCCATTTAAAGAAACTTTTATTAAGACAAAAAAGCTTCGCAATTCCTTGCAAAGCTTTCTGTGCCCCGGAACGGAGTTGAACCGTTACGGCCATTGCTGGCCACAGGATTTTAAGTCCTGCGTGTCTACCAATTCCACCACCGGGGCAAGAGTAGTGAAAAAAAATCCCGCTATAGAGCGGGATTTGAGCGGAAGACCGGGCTCGAACCGGCCACCCCGACCTTGGCAAGGTCGTGCTCTACCAAATGAGCTACTTCCGCTTTTATAAGAACTTGTGGGGTGCAAATGTAAAGAAGCGTAGCTAATTGACAAAAAATGAAGTACAACTTTTTTTATTTCTTTTTTTAATCAAAGTCATATAACCCCTTTTTAAAAGCCTATCAAAAAGACCCTGATCTTACCGATCAGATTTATCGGCAACTTTAGCATAAAAAAAACCGCCTCACGGCGGTTCTTACTATATAGCAATCAATTTTTTTATTTATACTTAGGATTGTACTCGGTGCTGGAAGGCACTTCTACCTTCGGCTTTCCTTTGTAGCGATAGCTGTACAGTTTATAACAGCCGCCCATTACAAAAGCTACAATACAAAAGAGCTGCACATAAAATAAAAAACGGGAAGATACTACCCAGTTGCGGGTGAAATCATTTTTCTTGTTGTCCATTACTTCCTGTGACATGTGATCGATTTTTTACTTTGCAAATGTAAGGGTTGCGGGCTTTTATTGATTTATTTTGTTTTCACAATTTCCAAAAAAGTTTTTCTTCCCCGTACGAAATGATGCCAGATAATACTGCCGCCATACCAACCTTTTAAAACAGGCTGACCTGCCTTGTAGCGATGCCCTTTCTGAAACAACCAGGCTACATATGAAAGATGGGCCCTTGCCACACCACGGAAATAAAGTGGATAGCCCAGCAGTAATTCTTTCCAGGCAGAAATAGCATCGAGCCCCAGCCGAACCGGTATCTTCCACACCAACTGTATAAGCGGCAGGTTTTTGGTAAGCATGATAAGATTATTGCGGAAGTTGAAATACACTTTCCGTTCGCTGCCCTTGGGCAAAGTGCCACCGCCTACATGGTACACGGTACTTTGCGGACATACATAGATGTCATAACCCAAACGCTGCAAACGCCAGCACAGATCAATTTCTTCCATGTGCGCAAAGAAGTATTCATCAAATCCCTTTGCCTCATGGTAGCAGTGAGCCCTTACAAAAAAAGCAGCACCACTTGCCCAGAATACCGGGGCCGCATCATTAAACTGGCCCTCATCGGTTTCCAGCACATCAAATAAACGTCCCCTTGAAAAAGGATAACCTAATGCATCCAGCCAACCACCGGAAGCACCTGCATATTCAAACTTTGTTTTGTCGTGCCAGGAAAGGAGTTTGGGTTGACAGGCTGCAATACGGTTATCTTGCTCCATTAATGCAATTACCGGTTCAATCCACCCCGGTGTTACTTCCACATCAGAGTTAAGCAAGATGTAATAATCAGCTTTTATCTGCTGCAGAAAAAAATTATAGCCTTTGGCAAAGCCATAATTCATGGTTGATGTAAGAATCTCAACTGTTGGAAATTCCTTCCGTAACAGTTCTAAAGAACCATCGGTGGAAGCATTATCAGCTACAATAATCCGTTTGTTGGCATAAGTGGAAGCCAAAACAGATGGCAGAAACTGTTTTAAATAAGTTTCGCCGTTCCAGTTTAAAATCACAATTGCAACAGAAGGTTGACGCAAGGTTTTTAAAAATTTGCTCAAAAATAGTCGTTGGCTGCTAATCCTTCCTATTTTTAAATATGCTTGGTGAATTTTTTAACTGGCGCAGCTTACTGGCAGTGATTGCAATAGCTATTGTTAGCGGCACTGTTTTTTATTCCAATTACCTCGGCCGGAAAATAGCCCGTGAAGAAAGGCAGAAAGTGGAAGAATGGGTGGAGGCCAGCAATGCCTTACTGAGTGTAACGGCCGGCGATACAAGGCTGCCATTTAAAATCATCCAGGATAATGATGATGTTCCTGTAATCTGGATCAATGAGCAGGACAGTATTGTGCAATACATCAACCTGGACTCTCAAAAAATTGCCATTGACACAGCTTATGTTCGTAAAAAACTGAATGAGTTCCGGGCCATCAACGATCCCATTAAATGGACAGACCCTTACGATTCCACCCGTTTTAATCTCTACTATTTCGGTCATACCCGTTTGCTTAATGAAGTGCGTTATTACCCCCTGGTTCAGCTTTTAATTGTGGCGCTTTTTATTATTATTACATTGCTGGCCTTGCAAAGCCGCAACCGTTCTGTACAGAACATGCTGTGGACAGGTATGGCTAAGGAAACCGCTCACCAACTCGGCACACCCGTGAGCAGTATGCAGGGCTGGGTGGAAATGCTGAAAGAACAAGAAGGTGCAGGACAAATTGCTGCCGAAATGGAAAAAGATGTGGAGCGTTTGAAACTGGTGAGTGACCGTTTTGGAAAGATCGGTTCTGTACCACAACTGGAGCCGCATAACACCGTAGAACAGGTGCAGCGTATGGTGGATTATGTAAAGAAAAGAGCCGCCGGGAAAGTGCAGTTTCATTTTATACATGAACATGATGCCATGGTAGCACCGCTCTCTCCTCCCCTGTTTGACTGGGTAATAGAAAATTTATTGAAGAACGCACTGGATGCCATGGATGGCAATGGCAGCATTTCTGTTACTTTAAAAGAAGAAGCGGGCAAAGTGTTGATTGATGTGGCCGATACGGGTAAAGGAATTGCATCGCAAAATATCAACCGTGTATTTAAGCCGGGCTTTACCACCAAAAAACGTGGATGGGGATTAGGGCTGAGTTTGAGCAAACGTATTATTGAACAATATCACAAGGGCAAACTGTTTGTAAAACATTCTGAAGTGGGGAAAGGCACTACGTTTAGGATTGAATTGAAAAAGTAATTTATAGTTTTTCTGCTTTTGAATTTTCATTTACATTTGCTGCCCCGCAAGCCCGGGTGTTGAAATTGGTAGACAAGCCACTTTGAGGTGGTGGTGCCCGAAAGGGCGTGCTGGTTCGAATCCAGTCCCGGGCACCAAAGTGGACAAATCGAAAATTGATTCGGTTTGTCCATTTTCATTTTGACTGAAACCCTTGCCCATACTGTATATTAGCCGAACGGCTTCATTTAATCTGGCGGTTCGATATTGAAATCCGTCAAAAACGAGTTTTTCGGGGAATATCGAACCGATAATCTCTCTTTTGGCTTTATTATTAGCCTTTTCGTATAATTTATCTAAGGATGTTAATGTTGCTAAAGCCTTATTGAGTAAGGGTTCTATGCTTTTGCCTTCCTGCGATAATTCTATCAGTTTTGATTCAAGCCCGGTAATTTTCTTTTCATAATCGGATTTTATTGACCTGTATTCTGACGGCTCAATCTCGTTTGCCAAAAGTAATTTACGGGCATTTGTAAGCTCCGTATTGGCTTTTTCCAAAGCATCTTTTACTTGCTTTAGGTCTTCCCGTTGTGATTTTGTTTGGGCTTTAAATTCTTCCTGCAAAACAACTTTATAAACTTCAGTCATACCCGGTTTAGGGACTAATTTTTTAAGCTCACTTGAAAATAACTGGTTTGCATTTTCTGCTTTGAATCTTGCTCCACAGGATGATATACAATGATAATAATAGTACCGCCCATTCCTTCCTTTTGATGCGCTGCCAGTAAGTAACTTGCCGCATTTAGGACAGATAAGATAGCCTCTTAGTTGCAGTTCCTCCATGCTGCCTACTTTTGCACGGTATGTCCTTTTCTTGCCATTTAAATAATCCTGCACATCATAAAAAAGTGCTTCTGAAATTATGGGCTGATGCAAACCTTGTACATGCCGTGATTCTTCTTCTTTGTAGCCAGATAAATAAATGCGGCCACAATAAACAGGATTTCGCAACAGATTCCAGAAATTAGCCTTACAACATTTTACTCCTTTTGCAAAGGCCTGTTTCATTATTTGTTCAACATTCAACTGACCTTGTGCCAATGTTTCAAAAACCCATTTCATAATACTTGCTTCTGGTTCTACTGGAGCAATGTATTTTTTACCGTCCTCTGTTATTTTATTTGCATAGCCAACTGGTGCAACTCCCATCCATCTGCCTTCTTTCTTTGCCTTTCTCATTCCAAGTAAAACATTCAACGCCCTGCGGTCATTCTCAACTTCCGGGGCTGCTAAATAAAATGCCAGCATCAATTTATTTTCGGGTACTGCTAAATCCAATGGCTGTTCAATTGCCTGGGGTTCTACACCCAGCTTGCGAAGAATATTTATCATCTGGTACGCATCACCTGCATTACGACTAAACCTGTCCCATTTAGAAAATAAAACAAAATCAACAACATTTTTCTTCTTCTTTAAGTCAAACAACAAACCATTCCACTTAGGACGGTTAAACGTCTTTGCAGAATGGTCTTCAAAAATTACCTGCCTAACTTTTATCTGGTTGTTTTCGCAATACTTCCTTAAACGTTCCTCCTGGTCCCGTTGTGAGTAACCTTTATCGGCCTGCTCATCTGTACTCACCCGGATGTATAAATCTGCTGTCATGTGCCTCTGTTTTGCGTTAATGATAACTTAGCAAATTTAAACATAAAGTCGAGTATCAGGACAGCCTGCTCCAATGAGATATGCACATTATGCCTCTTTAAAATTTCAATTACCTGTTCCGGTTTCACACTTGCCATATCACACCTCCTCTTATTGAAATTTGGTTTATTATTATGTTTTCATTTCTATATTTTTCAAGTGAATTACACTTGCCTCAAACTGATTGGAACAAGGTTCATAAATTATATAACCATATTCCTGTAGCTGATTTATACATTTGTTGTAGGTCTGCCGGGCATTTATTTTGGCGGCCTTCATAATTAAAGCTCTCTCGATTTTCACTGGATTATTTCCACCAGTAACATTCCATTGCTGCAGTAGCGCCATGTAAATGCTGATATGCGAAGCGCCGATACGGGTATCGGCAGCTATAGCAGAATAAAAGCCTGTTAGTGGTGGAAAGATGTCCATACTGTTTAATCCTGGTTAACTCTGTTTCGTTTTCCTTTGCCGGCAATTCGCTTTTTCTTCAGTAGTCCGCTACTTGAGGTACCATTAGATTCTTCTGGAATTGATTCATCACCACTATCAGATTGCTTTTTTTTAAGCTGCAACTGTTTTTCCATGTATTTGTTTTGCAGAAAGCGGTAAGCCTCATCTGTTGTTATACCACCGCCATCTTCAGAAATATAAAACCGCTGGTTAACATCTTCTTTATTCTTAACAAGTGGGATTGAGCCAACTATTTCCTGATGCAACGTACCCGCCCAAAACTTTTGTTTCAATGTAGATGCAATAACTTTTCCCGGTTCTGATTTTTCAAGTATGGAAAGGCTTTCAATTATACCTGAAATTCTCGATTCTGTTTCCCATGTTGATTTGTCTTCAGCGTTCCATGACTTTTTATCATCAAGGCTGAATGCCTTTTTCCAGTCAATAGCCGCCATCTGTTTTTCTAATTCTCCAGGGTTTACTCCATCAACAGGCAAGGCTAAACCGCCATTTTCTTTTTGCAGCGTTACATCATAATATTGCAGCCGATAGTTATTAGTTTTTTGTAACAGTTCAAAATACAAACTGAAAAGCATTACTTCTTTATCCCTATTGACTCTTTGCAGCAAATAAAAATTATCGGGTTTAAAACAGATACGCTTTAATAGCAAACTACCTGTATCTTGAAAACCGAGTGATTGCAACTGGTTAACCAGAGCCACTATATTCTCAATATTCATGGTTAAACATTTGATAATTACAAAAATGGTTTAGGGATGTACTATCACACCCCTAAACCTTTGCCTTTACTTTCCCTTTTTTTTGGAAGCAGGCTTTGCCCATTCTTTTTCTCCAACTTTTCCTTTTCTGCTTTAGGCTCCTGTTTCAACTCTTTTTTTTTATCATTTTCCTGGCCTTCCTTTACTTCTTTACTACCTTTATCTACGCCGGATTTGAATTGCTCCAATGATTCTTTGGCTACCATCTTCATGTTTGAATCATATACCGTAACTTTTTTGTACTGAGGGTCAGCTTCCATAAACATCTTGTGGCTGCTGCCATCTTTTTCAATGGTTACCGATTGTACATTTCCTTTTTCCAATGATTGCATTAATGCCTTTGCTTTTTCAGGGTCGTTCAATTCTGCAACTGCAAATTTTTCTACTGCGGCCTTCAAATCATAACCATAATTTTCATGGAACTGCTTTACTTCAAAATTGTTGTTCTTGTCTTTGTTTTCAAAGTCAAGCTGAATCCATGCCTTGTATGGCTGGCCTTCTTTAGTGGTAAGGTCTTTGTGAACTGCCCGGCCATCCAGCAGGTTATAGGCTTCTTTGGCGGTCACACCTTTTCCTTTGTTCAGATAAAAGGTTTGCTCATTCTTTTCGCCATTGCTTTTTTCCAATGAAGCATTGTAATTGTTGAAGAAATACATGTCTGTAGAATCAGACTTGCGGAAATTAAGGGTAGCCTCAAATGGTTTCTTGTTAATTTCTGCAGCGAAATGCAGTTGAAACTCTGCTTTCCCTTCACCGAGATTTCTTTCCAGTTCCCGGTACATGTTTTCACCAAAGCCCATGTATTTGATATTGTCTTTCAAATACTGAAGATTTTCGTTGTTCATAACATCTGTTTTTAATTGTTTATTAAATAATGATAATTGCTGTGATTCAAAATGGTCTATTAATGCGTCTGTAAAATCATTGCCATCTTTATTATATAATCCATTTGTATCAGGGTCAAGATTTAGCTGGCGATGAAGTTGTTCCCCGTATGGAATTTGATTCAAAATATCTTTTACTGAATTGAAATGAAGTACAGCGAACCTGTCACGGTCACTTATATTGTTTTCTGCAAATTCAACAGCTTCATCCCTTGTTTTGAAAAAATGTACATCTTTCTCATCTATAAAATAAAGGCTGTTGTTATAGGCCATGTACTTTTCGCCTTTTGATAATGCAATAGTTACCAGGTCGAGTACTTCATCTGCTATGGGATGTTCTGTTATCATTTCAAATCGGGCAATACCTTTGACTTCATTATAGCCTTATTATTTACTCTTAACAGAAAATGCCTGCCTCCGTTCTTCTCGGTTATTTGAACGACCAAATACTTTTTGTCAGGTATGGTGAATTTTTCCAGCGCCACAATAAAAACTGAATAGTTGTTCCCTTTAATCTTACTGTGATTACCCGTGATGTAAACAGGCTTTTGTTCCACTTCCTGCACTGCCGTTCTTTTACTTCTTTTTTTGTCTTTAATAAAAAATCGAAGCAGGTCCACATCGTAATCAACTGTGCCATCATTATTGATGTATAGATGATAGTAAATGATATTATCTTTAATGTAAATTCCCTTAATGCCTGCCTGCATGTTGTATTTCTTATCTTTTATTTTTTTTATAGTCCTTTCATTGTCCAATATCATATTGGCATAAGAACTGATAGTAGCTGTCCTGTTTACCGGCAGATAAAGTACCCATACGGCAGGTTTACTATCATAATTAACTGTAAAAGCATATACGCTGCCATCATCCGTTACCACACTAAGATTTGTTTCTGTAAAATCTTTTGCGGCTGCTTTCACTAATAATATTTCAGGTGCTTCTTTTACTTGCTGCGCCAGTACAGAGCTTGTGCCCCTGTCAACATGCTTAATGGCGAAAGGAAATACAAGGCTTGTTGTTTTGTCAGTTGTAATATTCAACTTTGTTTGTGCAAGACTAAACATTACTATAAGGCACCCACAAATCATACTCACTATTTTTTTCATTGCTTTACTATTTTATGTTCATTAATCGGTTTCAGTATTTTTATCTTTCAGCAGAACTTTATATCCTTCTTTAATCATCACTTTAACTTGTTTCACTTTACGGGTTAGTAATTGCTTTGCTGTATTAATGCCTGCGGCGGCGGCTTGTGCTTTTAATGATGGGTCAAGTGTGGTAAGCTCCATCAACTGTAAACTGTTATCTGCGGAATTTTTCGCTACATCCCGGCTGATAGAACCAGGAATGTAAATCCCAGGTAAACCATCCAAATCGTAGAGTTCCATTTTTACAGGGAATAGTTGATTTTTATAACGGATGGAGTTTATTTCTGCTTCCAGCCGCTCATTGTTTAATGATGCAATTCCGTTAACAGCAGTTCCTTTTGGGATGAGTACACCATTTATAAAAACATCTGTAGAAAGCCGTAACTGAATAACAGCACCGTTTACTAATGACTGATTACTGTGTACCACCGCTTCAATTGCAAATCCCTCAATAGTTTCTTCACTCTCTTTTGTTACTCCGTAGAATTGATTGCTTATGTTTTGTTTTTTCTTCATCGTATCAATCAGCGTTACATTCGCCAGCTTGGGTGAAGTGGTTACAGAAAATACCACCTGCTTATGTTGCAAAGATTTTTCTTTAAGTTTATCCTTAACCCGTTGTGGATGTTGTATGTCTAATATTCTCTCTAAAGTTCCGTTGAGCTGCTGCATTTCAGGGTCGCCGGTATTGGTTTTATCCATGGTCAACATCATGTTTTCAAGCCTGTCCACTTCATTTGAAAATTCATCACCCTGATTGGGCAATAAAACTTCATTGTTGGCTACGGTTTCAGTTTCAGGTTGTTTATTGATTTCTTTTTGCAGCAATGCTAATTTTTGCAGCAGTTTTTGCTCAGGATTATTTGACGATGTTTCATACGGAGATGAATTGAGCCGCTGGTTGTATTTGGAAGCTGAGTTCTGTGTAAGCAGTTCTAATTCGTTTGCAGGACTATAGCCGGTATCTTCTTTCTGTTGATAATACGGGTCTGTCCGCATCCATTCTTCCATCTTTGCCGAATCTTTATCAGCCTTATCATAAAAACTAAGTTTATCGGTAAGGTTATCCTCTTTCATTTTAGCATCAGGAAGGTTTAGGTTCAAGCCTTTTTGCTCGTTTGCAATAACAGGTTCATTACCTTTTCCTCCCCCTAATGCCCAAAAGGCCATTGTGAGAAATGGTATTACCAGCAGCGGTAACACCAGCATCATTTTTCTTTTCCGCAGGAAGGCCTGCGACCTTTGCACACTGCTCATACACTTCATTTTTGTTTTTGTGATAAATAAATTTGTTCCAGCACCTGCACACTATCCATCAAACCCGGCCGGGCTTGCAGAATGCTGTCGTATTCATTCGTACTGTTCAATTTTAAACTATCCATGTATTTTCTAAAATCCTGTATTTGTAAATAAGTTTGTTCATCTATAGTTGCCTCCGGAATTATGGTTTCATCTCCCGATTTATTAAAGTGCTTTGGAA
Organism: Lacibacter sp.; assembly: GCA_050916065.1. Taxonomy (GTDB): domain Bacteria; phylum Bacteroidota; class Bacteroidia; order Chitinophagales; family Chitinophagaceae; genus Lacibacter. Next base: position 586,286 of record CP051137.1, on the reverse strand, counting down.
TATCCATTTGCTGTATCTCTAAAACTTTCTGCTTTCTTTCAGGACTGAAAACACTGTTTACAATAAGATAAATACTGTAGCCACCTGCAGAAACGCAGAAAAATATCAGTAGTAGTTTTAATCGTTTAAAATCTGTTTTCATAAATATCCTGTTCATTTTTTCTGCAAATAGCTGTTGTGCTTTAATGCCGACACCGGCAATTTTGCCAGCCACTTTATCAGATACGGTAGTTTTATCATCTGACTGAACCTCTTTCTTTTTCTTTTTGAACAACCACATGCTACCTGTTTTGAATGTTGATGTCAGTATTCTCCAACGTCCGCCATTTTTCAATTAAAAAACCATGTGAATTATTATCACTACGGGAAACATTTCTCAGGTATCCTTCGGTAATCAGATTCCTGGTTACAATGGTGGTGGGGCGAATAATTTTCTGTTCCCCTTTATACCTGAAATAAAATGGATACACATCTGTATTAATAATGATGCTATCCATTGTGATTTCCTGACTGATGTTGCCCGATATGAGGTTTGAATAATAGCCATTCTCTTTCAGGTTATCGTATTGTTGTTTTGCTGAATTGTCTGCCAGGTATAATGCTTTTGTAATGTTGGCCTGAATAACTTTATCATCAGGGTCAAGAGAAAAGAAGAAATGATGAAACATTTTTACATGGTCTTTTGCTTCCACTGGAATATTATCCTTCCTGTCGGCTGCATAGGCTTCTAATGCCTTTCCATTTGCCAGTATAAAAACCTTGTTCTGAGATTGAGACGATAACTGATAGCTTTTGTAAGCGATAAAAATGGATATGATAACACAGGCAGCTAAGAACGCCAGGCTGAATAACCGGATGTACCTAAAAGCGGTATCTATATTTTTTGTTTTTTGAAACATCACTCACATTTTTTCAAACTCACAATTGTATATTCTGCAATTACTTTACCAAGAAGGAGAATTGTTAGGTAAGTGAGGTAGGGCTAACTGTTGAATAGAAAGAAAATGCCAGCTTGTTTTTAGAAAGGGATTTTGTACTACTACTTAGACAAAGAACTTATTTATGTACTTATTTGAAATAGAACAACCAGCCTTCTGCCCTTTTTACCGCATTGTATGACGTAGAAAGGCTATACACAAAAGCTAACTGCACAAGGGACTATAAACTACCAACTGAGGCCGCCATATTATGTAACGGCCTACCGTTGCTACTTACAGTAGTTTTCAACATAAAGTGTATAACAACTTGCTCCAAGTTTAAATTTAGGTTATTATTTTACACCACATTTTGGTTGACAATCCGCAACAAACGGATTTCATTAAAAGGGAATCAAGTTTAAATCTTGAACTATCCCCGTAGCTGTAAGCTCCTACAAAGTTGTTTAATCCTCATGCCACTGTCGTAATGGACGGGAAGGCTTTAAACAATGGAGCAAGTCAGAAGACCTGCCAAAATCAAACATTTAGTAACAACGCTTTCGGGTGAAAGGCAATGGTACTGCAAGTCTTCGCTGCTTCATGTGGCTCATTCTTTCAGCACTATACTTTTCTTCTGCAAGTAAAAATTTTGAAACAATTACTTACTATGGAGCATACAGAAGAAATACTTTTAAAAGAAAACAAAGACCGATTTGTTATCCTTCCAATCAATTACCCAAAGATTTGGGAACATTACAAACGGCACGAAGCCAGTTTTTGGACTGCCGAAGAAATTGATTTAAGCGGCGACCTGAAAGATTGGGCAGCACTGAATGATGGTGAAAGGCATTTCATTTCTCATGTACTTGCATTTTTTGCAGCAAGCGATGGTATTGTTAATGAAAATCTTGCGGTAAACTTTATGAGTGAAGTGCAACTACCCGAAGCAAGATGCTTTTATGGTTTTCAAATTATGATGGAAAACATTCACAGCGAAACTTATGCCTTACTTATTGATACTTACATTAAAGACCCTCAAGAAAAACATAAACTGTTTCATGCCATTGACACGGTACCTGCTGTAAAGAAAAAAGCGGAGTGGGCATTACGATGGATAGATAACGGAAATTTTGCAGAACGCCTTGTAGCATTTGCAGCAGTTGAGGGAATATTTTTTAGTGGCAGTTTCTGCTCTATTTTTTGGATGAAAAAAAGAGGATTGATGCCGGGGTTAACATTCAGCAACGAATTAATAAGCCGTGACGAAGGTCTGCATTGTGAATTTGCCTGCCTGCTGTACAGTATGCTGCAAAATAAATTAACAGAAAAGCAAGTGCAGGATATTATTACCGACGCTGTAACTATAGAAAAAGAATTTATTACTGAAGCACTGCCTGTAGATTTAATTGGCATGAATGCCAAACTGATGCAGCAATACATTGAGTTTGTAGCCGACCGCTGGTTAAGTGAATTAGGTTGTAGCAAAGTTTACAACGCTACCAATCCTTTTGACTTTATGGAAATGATTTCGCTGCAAGGAAAAACTAATTTCTTTGAAAAAAGAGTTGGTGATTATCAAAAAGCTGGAGTTATGGGGACTAAAGAAACCCAAGTATTTTCAACTGACGAAGATTTTTAAACCCATTAAAATATACTACACCCATGTTTGTAATAAAAAGAAACGGTAAACAAGAATCCGTAAAATTTGATAAAGTAACTGCAAGAATTGAAAAATTAAGTTACAGTTTAAGCCCAATGGTAAACGTAATAGATGTTGCAAAAAAAACCATTGAGGGTATTTATGCAGGTGTGCCAACAACTGAATTAGACAATCTTGCTGCTGAAACAGCAGCATCGCTTACAATAACTCATCCTGACTATGCAATATTAGCATCAAGAATTGCTGTAAGCAATTTGCATAAGAATACGATTAAAAGTTTTTCAGCAACTATGCGGAGGCTTTATAATTATGTAGATGCAGCAACACAAAAAAAATTACCCCTTATTGCTGATGATGTAATGCAGATAATTGAAGAAAATGCGGAGCTGTTGGACAGCACCATTATTTACGATAGGGATTTTGGGTTTGATTATTTTGGTTTTAAAACATTGGAAAAATCATATTTGCTAAAAGTTGATGGAAAAATTGCAGAACGTCCACAACATATGTACATGAGGGTGGCAGTAGGCATACATAAAGAAGACATTGGAAGTGTCATCAAAACATATCACTTAATGAGTGAACGCTGGATGACACATGCCACACCAACTTTATTTAATGCAGGTAGTCCCAAACCGCAAATGAGTTCTTGTTTTCTTTTGACCATGAAAGAAGATAGCATTGACGGTATTTATGACACATTAAAACAAACGGCAAAAATCTCTCAAAGTGCAGGCGGTATTGGTTTAGCCATTCACAACATAAGGGCTACAGGAAGTTACATTGGAGGAACAAACGGAACAAGCAACGGCATTATTCCAATGCTCCGTGTGTTTAATGATACTGCCAGATACGTTGACCAAGGTGGCGGAAAACGCAAAGGTGCTTTTGCAATTTACTTAGAGCCGTGGCATGCTGATGTATTTGAATTTTTGGATTTAAGAAAAAATCATGGCAAAGAAGAAATGAGGGCAAGAGATTTGTTTTTTGCTTTATGGATTTGCGATTTGTTTATGAAAAGAGTAGAGGCAAACGGAGAATGGAGTTTGTTCTGCCCAAATGAAGCACCGGGATTAAGTGAATGTTGGGGTGAAAAATTTGAAACCCTTTATACAAAATACGAAGCCGAAGGCAGAGCAAGAAAGACGGTGAAAGCACAGGATTTATGGTTTGCCATTTTGCAATCGCAAATTGAAACAGGCACTCCCTACATGCTTTATAAAGATGCAGCAAATAGTAAAAGCAATCAGCAGAATTTAGGAACAATAAAGAGTAGTAATCTTTGTACTGAAATAATGGAATATACAAGCAAAGATGAAGTAGCTGTTTGCAACCTTGCATCTATTGCTTTACCAAGATTTGTTGTTGATGGAAAATTTGACCAGCAAAAATTATATGAAGTAACATATCAAGTAACAAAAAATCTAAACAAAATAATTGACAACAATTATTACCCTATTGAAGAAGCAAGAACTTCTAACATGAAGCACCGTCCTATTGGATTAGGTGTGCAAGGTTTGGCAGATGTGTTTATTTTATTGCGTTTACCATTTGAAAGTGAACTGGCAAAAATGCTGAACAAAAATATTTTTGAAACTATCTACTTTGCTGCTATGACTGCCAGTAAAGATTTGGCGAAGGAACAAGGTGCTTATGAATCTTTTGCAGGCTCACCTGTTTCTAAAGGTATTTTTCAATTTGATATGTGGGGAGTAACACCAACTGACCGATGGGATTGGGCAACACTAAAAGAAGATGTAAAACAATTTGGCGTAAGAAACTCTTTATTACTTGCACCAATGCCCACTGCTTCTACCTCTCAAATATTTGGCAACAACGAATGTTTTGAACCTTACACCAGTAATATTTATACAAGACGGGTTTTAAGCGGAGAGTTTATTATTGTTAACAAACATCTTTTAAAAGACTTGGTGAATTTGGGTTTATGGAATAACGGCACGAAAAATAAAATTATTGCTGCCAATGGTTCTATTCAAAATATTGAAGAAATACCAGCCGATATAAAAGAGTTGTACAAAACAGTTTGGGAAATAAAACAACGCAATATTATTGATATGGCTGCCGATAGAGGGGCATTTATTTGTCAATCTCAATCTCTTAATTTATTTGTTGATAACCCAAATACATCTAAACTAACATCTATGCACTTTTACGCATGGAAGAAGGGTTTAAAAACAGGTATGTACTATTTGCGTACACAGGCTGCTACACAGGCAGTTCAGTTTACAGTAGAAAAGCAAGGGACTATTGAAGTAACTCCTGTGATTCCATCAACAGAAACAATAAATTCACAATCACAAATTAATTATGATATAGAACCAACACAAACCGATGCACCAAGTTGCAGTATGGAAGATGGTTGTATTAGTTGTGGTTCTTAAAACAAAAAATAATTGAAAATAAGAACACTCATAGTAGCATTTTGGTTATTGGCATCGGCTTGTCATACAACTACCAAAATTAACCAGCAAACATTAAAGCAGATACCAGCTACTTTGCTTGGAAGTTTTAAAGATGATTATGGAAGCAGCTATACAATTAGTGGCAAAGATTGGATACAGGATAAAAGAATAAAGTATCATCTGTTGCAGTACAACAAAACGGAAAATTTTATTATAGCAAAGAATGATGAAGCCAATCCATCTGATGTTGGGCTGTACACACGGATAGACATCATGTATTTTGAAAATATGGAGCCTTGGCATTGGGGGTACTGCCTTACCACATACAAAGCAAGTACTACGCAAGAAGCAATAAATACTGCATCAGCAGATAAGGCCAACCCTCGTAAAGGATGCAATGGTTACCCATTTTCAAGAATGAAACGAACTGATTAAAATTAATAACTATGGCACATCCTCTTTTATGTTGGGATATATGTTTGGAAGGTTTGCACAGAAGAATGCAGTTAGCAGATGATTTAAAAATCATGCAAAACATAATGAAAGCAGGTAATTGGCATAACACCCTCGTTTCACTTGACAATACATTGGTTTGGGAAAACAAAGTAATCATTATCACAGACCCCACACTCAAAATCATTCATGCCACTGAAAATATGTTTGCGATGAATGGTTACAAACAGAAAGATGTAATTGGCAAAAGCCCAAGTATGTTTCAAGGTGCTAAAACTGAAATTATAGAAAGGCAAAAAATTAAAATAGCAGTTGATAAACAAAACTCATTTGAAAGTATCATTACCAATTATAAAAAAGACGGGAGTATTTACAAATGCCATATTGAAGGTCATCCTGTCTTCAACAAAAAAGGGAATTTAGTAAACTTCATTGCAATTGAAAATGCAGCATAAATGATGAACGAAGAAAAAATAGAAAAATCAATCACAAGAATATTTAAAGCAGTATTCCCTGACAGCACAAATCATTATGACACTTTATTTGGCGGTACAGCAATGCACTTGATGGACGAAGTGGCTTTTATAACTGCAACCCGTTACAGCAGACAAAAAATGGTAACTGTTAGCAGCGACAGAATAGATTTTAAAATGCCCATACCAGCAGGAACTATAATTGAGTTGGTAGGTAAAATATCTTATACTGGCAATACAAGTTTAAAAGTAAGGGTTGACATTTTTGTTGAGCAGATGTATTCTAACGACAGGCAAAAAGCGGTAAGCGGAGAGTTTACATTTGTTGCCATTGGTGATGATAAAAAACCAATAAAAATCAGTTAGGACCGATACCCTCACGTCTATCACTTTTTGCAATGTAAATGTAGCCATTACAGTTAAGTGATTTCATTTTCCATTATATCGAACTGATTATCAACATGTAAATTATTTTTTTGCATGAATTTTAAATGAAAAAACAGGTATTTGTCAAAAATTATTGTACTTTTGTTCAGTAAATAAAAAGTATATGAGCAGGTTACAACAATTAAAAAGGCAACTAACACCAGGTGAGGTTTATCGCCGTAATGAACTGGCCAATTGGACTAAGTCGGTTGACCGGCACCTGGATGAATTGGTGCAGGAAGGGACTTTGCAAAAATTGTCTCAAGGGCTGTATTATTATCCAAAAGAAAGTGCTTTTGGTAAAACACCGCCTGATGAAAATATGCTGGTTGAAAGTTTTTTAAAAGACCATCGCTTTTTGCTTACCACACCAAATGTATATAACAGCCTGGGTGTGGGCACCACCCAATTGTATAATGTAAGAACGGTGTATAATCATAAACGCCATGGCGAGTTTAAGCTGGGTAATAAAACATTTCAGTTTAAAATAAAACCTCACTTTCCTAAAAAACTAACACCCGAATTTTTATTGGTTGATTTAGTAAATAATCTTGAATCCTTAGCGGAAGATAGCAGCGAAGTATTGAAGAAAGTGGCAGGCAAAGTTGAAGTGATGGATAAGAAAAAGCTGAAACATTCAGTAGTGGAATATGGCAGTGTAAAGGCAAAGAAATTATTTGCTCCCTTATTACAACCTCATACGCTTTAATATGGCTGACGGCTACCTGCATAATCATAAAGACTTTTCAGACCTGCTGAATATATTGGCTGATAAAAATAACATCCTGCCAGGGCTTATTGAAAAGGATTACTGGATTATGCATGTACTGTATGGACTAAAGAAACAAGGATTGGATTTTGAACTGAAAGGCGGAACATCTTTATCAAAAGGCTATAAAATTATAGACCGGTTTTCCGAAGACATTGATATTCATATAAAACCACCTGCAGAGTTAGGGGTGGAAGAAAATCCCGCCAAGACAAAGCCCAGCCATATTGAATCGAGAAAGAAATACTATGACTGGCTTGCAGAAAATATAAAGATTGATGGCATTGTTTCTGTAAAAAGAGATACAGCATTTGATGATGAAGCATACTATCGTAGTGGTGGTATCCGGCTTTTGTATGAAAGCAAAACAGAAAGCATAGAGGGTGTGAAAGAAGGAATATTGCTTGAAGCAGGTTTTGATACCGTAACTCCGAATAGCAACCTTACAATAAGTTCCTGGGCTTATGACGAAGCTGTCGGTAATGGCAGCACTAAAATCACTGATAACCGGGCGGAGAACATTACCTGCTACCACCCCGGTTATACTTTTGTAGAGAAGTTGCAAACTATTGCTACCAAATTCCGGCAGGAGCAGGACGACGAAAAGGAACGGCCTAACTATATGCGGCAGTACTATGATGTAGCCTGCCTGTTAAAGAATGAACTGGTGCAGCAATTTATAGACACTGATGAATACAAAGTCCATAAAAAGAAAAGGTTTCCTGCAAAAGATTTTGTTATACCGGTTGCAGAAAACCAGGCATTTCTTTTATCAGACGCTGCACTACGGGATGCATTTAAGAAGCGATATGAAAAAACAAACAAGCTTTACTACAAAGGGCAGATACCTTTTGATGAAGTAATGAGTATCATCCAAACCAATATTGGCAAGTTGTAGTTATGTTTTTCCGCTCAGCTTATCTTTCATATAATTACTTCCACCGCCGCCATTACCTTCTTTAAAATATCCTTGTGATGCTCCAGCATCAGCCATACTATTGGCAATTTTATTATAGCCGCCGCCAAGTGCATCCCTTGTCATAGAGATGCCACCGGCATGAATGATATAATTGGCAGGGCTTGTATGCCCAATGCATGCACCTTCATGGTTATAAAAAATCGTTTATCTAAATTATTCAGTCTCAGCCCTCATGCCATACAAGGCTTTATTTGTAATTTTCCAAATAATCAGAACCTTTCACATTATCGCACTGCATGACATCTTTTAACGCTTCTTATCTAAATTTAATTCCGCCAACGGGTTTAATTTAGTAGTTTTAAGATATTTTAAACCCAAATCAATAAAATAAAACGAGAACCATGAAAAAAAATATTTTACTCCTTTTATCTGCTTTCACAATATCTGCGTCTTTTGCTCAATTTAAAAAAGGCGATAAAATAATTGAAACCAGCTTCGGAAATATCAATATTGGCAGTACCAAGGACAATACCGGTGGCGGCGACGGGAAAGCTAAATCCTTTAAGTTATCTATAGAATTTGCAAGTGGCTATTTTTTACACCCTGATGTTGCAGTAGGCACAAGGCTTAATACTTTCTTGGCTTTAGATAATATAACCAGTAAAAATAGTAATGGTGTAAAAGTCAACGATACTAAGTCTGGTCAAATGGGTATCTTACTGGCTCCTTTTATACGGTATTATTTTAAGCAAAATGCAAAGTCAAGGTTTTATGGTCAGTTGGCTGGCTATTTTTCTACTACACCCTTTTACAACTTTACTGCTAATGCATATAACAGTACCACCGGGGCACTGGTTTCTACTACAAAAACTGACAATTTTAAAAGTAATCGTACTGGTGTAACTCCATCACTTGGATGGAATTGTTTTTTTTCCCCTCATACAGCTTTACATTTAAACCTTGGCTATAGTTTCTATAACAACAAGTCTTCGGCTAAATTTACAACAACACCTGTTAATGGGCAGCAATACAGTAGCACATCAACATCTAATCCAAAAACCAGTGAGCTAAACTGGAATATTGGCTTTATGTTTCTTTTGCCGAATAAAAAAAATTAGTAGAGGTTATTATATTTAGAAAAAGTAAACCTAAAAAAAACTACCGGATGTCAGCTACATTTGAAACAAGCAAACATCATACTAAATAGCTGTTTGAATTATCAATTTTGGATACCAACAGATAATTTTTATGGCATCATCGTTGTGTCACAATTCTTTCATCTGCATACATAATGGCAACAATTAGGGCCATATATTATTTTATACAATTAGCTTAAACACCTTTTCAGAGTAAACAGAAAAATATTTCAATAAGTTTTTGTGTGACAGAAATACACAACAACCAAAGCACATCCTTTTCTATCATCTGAAACAAAAACATCACCAAATAAATTACAGATATCAAATGAATATTCCATCAGGTGTTTCAAACGTTGTTCTCTTTTTTCATCTTGTTTAATTATATAATTGACGCTATTGTTGTCAACAAAAGAGCGGATTAAAATTTCAGCTACCAACTCTTTGTCATTTGATGTTGCTCTTATCATGGCGCAATTGGATGTGTATATAAATTATTGACTCTCAATTTTTATACCGATTATGGCTAAGCCTGGCTTTTGTTACGTAATACTGGTGGAAATCAGGGCCTAAAATTCAACAACCTTGCAAAATAGGGCCGTAGCTTAGCTTAAAATAGCGATATTGCAACCGGTACAATACCAATAATTAAACTCATTTTATACGTATAAACACTTATGGTATTATTTATAAAGAACATGGTTTGCAACCGTTGTGTAATGGCCGTTAGTCAGGAGCTTGAAAAACTGAACCTGAAAACAATCCGGATAAACCTGGGAGAAGTTGAATTACAAAAAGAGCCAACAGCAAAACAATTACAACAATTGGCAGTAAGATTGAATTTATTGGGATTTGAAATACTTGATGACCAGAAACAAAAACAGATTGAAAAAATAAAAAATCTGTTCATTAAAAAAATACAATCAGGAGATGTGGAAGAACATTTCAGTATCAGAGAATACTTAACAAAAGCATTACATAAAGATTACAGTTACCTGTCACGTCTTTTTTCACAAGTGGAGGGAATCACCATTGAACAATATTTTATTCTTCAAAAAATTGAAAAGGTCAAAGAATGGATTGTTTATGGTGAAATTAGTTTGAGTGAAATTTCATACAAGTTGGGGTATAGCAGCGTAGGACACTTATCCTCTCAATTCAAAAAAGTTACCGGGCTTACACCGAGTCATTTCAAAAAATTAGGTTCTTCTTATCGTAAGCCCTTAGATAAGGTTAAAATCAAATAGGTATAACTCTTTTCTATAATTCTATAACATTTAGTGTCATATTGAATAGAACTTTGTGTCGTTAATTATTATACTATGACACATACATATTCCGTAACTGGCATGACCTGTACCGGTTGCCAGGCTAAAGTACAAAGCCTTTTATCAAAAGTACCAGGAGTAAAAAATGTAACCATTGATTTGCCCAAAGGAGAAGCCACTATTGACATGGACAAACATATCTCAACTAATCGGCTAAAAGAAGCATTAAAGGATTATCCCAAATACCAACTTTCCGAAACTAACCATCAACTTCATGCGGCTGTATCGACCGTGCAGGATGAAAAAACAAAATCCTGGTTGCAAATCTATAAACCCATACTGCTGATTTTTGGATATATCACTGCCATTACATTACTGGCAGAATGGGTGCAGGGAGATTTTATTTGGATGCGCTGGATGAATCATTTTATGGCAGGGTTCTTTTTGATTTTCTCTTTTTTCAAATTGCTTAACCTGAAAGGTTTTGCCGAAAGCTACGCTATGTATGATGTTGTGGCAAAAAAATGGAACGGGTGGGGCTATGTTTATGCATTTACTGAACTTGCTTTAGGCTTAGCCTTCTTAACTGGGTTTAATCCCATCCTTACCAATATTGTTACCTTTGTAGTGATGACGGTAAGCATCATTGGGGTTTTGCAAAGTGTTTTAAATAAACGTAAAATAAAATGTGCCTGCCTCGGTGATGTATTTAATTTACCCATGAGTACCATCACCATTATTGAAGATTTATTAATGATTGGCATGAGTGGTGTTATGTTATTAACTATGTTATAATGACTGTAATAAAATTAATAGGGCAATTTTTCTGGAAAATCTTCAAAGCTATCTTTGTACGAAAAAAGGACTGTTGCAAGTGAATATCCAAATATTATCAATTATTACCTGCCCTGTTTGCGGACAAAAAGAACAAGAAAAAATGCCTATTGATGCTTGCCAATTTTTTTATACCTGCAGAAATTGTAAAACAAGGCTTAAGCCGAAGCAGGGGGATTGTTGCATTTTTTGTAGTTATGGTAGTATTTCTTGCCCTCCCATGCAGCAAGGTAAAAGTTGCTGCAAATAAAAGATGAACCAAACATTTAAACTCCAAATTCATGATGGCCTGGCTGTGTACATAGGCAGGCAAGTTATCACTAAATTACATTTACATCATGCTTTGGAGATAGTAATAGCTTTTGATAAGCCTTTTTTGCTTTCTACAAATGGCGTAGAATTTGAAAAGAGTGAGTGTAGCATCATCGCAGCCGATTTACCCCATCAATTCTGCGGGGAGGACGACTTTTATATTTTTATCTACCTTGATGCAGAATTATCACTTGCTTTACAACTTGAAAAAAAACTTCAGCTTAAAAAACATGGGGTCATTCATTATTTGGATAAAGAGATTGCTGAAACCAGAGGAAGATTTATTGATTGGTTTAAATCTGATTCAACAGACGATAAAGATTTTGTAGAAATTATTCATTCCCTTGTTGAAGCAATCACCGCTTCTGATGCTAATAAAACAGGCATTGAACCCAGAATTATGGATGCTCTAACTTGCATTCAGTCATCTTTACATAAAGAAATTAATTTAGAAGCTATTGCTTCAAAAGTCTATCTATCTGAAAGCCGCTTTGCCCATTTGTTCAAAGAACAGACAGGCATTCCTTTTCGCAGATATGTGCTTTGGTGCCGGATGCAGGCAGCCTTAAAAGCCGTAATGCAGGGACAATCATTTACACAGGCTGCTTATGAAAGCGGCTTTGCTGATGTGGCCCATCTGAGCCGCACATTTACAGAAATGTTTGGCGTTTCGCCTTCGGAAGTTCTTAAACAATAGCAGGTTTATTCAAGCTGTTTAGCGCATTGTTTAACATATTTACTGAATTAAAATATTCAATAAATGAAGCGACTTTTTCAATTCAGTATCTATCCCGTGATAATGGTAGCAGCATCCGCTATCTTAATATTTGGAATCCGATCAGGTTATAACCAATACATGGTTACTATCCCCGTAATATCTCTTTTTGGATTGCTCATATTGCTGTTTGAAAGATGGATGCCCTATGAAAAGGATTGGTTAAAAGGAAAAGGTGACTGGAATTTAGACCTTACTTATTATATCATTAATTATTGTATTAAACTGGCTGCCCAATATTTGTTAATCTTGCTGGCGCAAAGTATTAGTTTTTTTAACTGGTTTCCAACAGAACAACCATTTTGGCTTCAGGTAATTTTAGCTTTAACTATCATTGACTTTTTCTTGTTCTTTGTACACTGGCAAAGCCATAAATATAAGTTTTTATGGAACCTTCATGCCATCCATCATAGTTCTGAGCGGTTATATTTCCTCAATGGTGATAAACGCCATGCGCTGCATCAATTAATTGAAGGAGGCCCCGGTATTATTGTTTGCATGGTTATAGGAACGCCACCGGTTGTTATAATTACAGCCCTTGCATTGCTGGCAGTTAATATGTTTATGCAGCATACCAACCTGGATTACAAAGCGGGCATTCTCAAAAAAATCTTTTGTGTGGCAGAATTGCACAGGTGGCATCATCGTGCCGATTATAAAGATGCACAGGTGAATTATGGAGCATGGCTTACCGTTTGGGACCATATTTTCAGAACGGCATACGACAGTCCAAAAATGCAAACTGAGTTAGGCGCAATAGGTATTGCTGAAGAAAGAAATTTTCCTAAAAATTACTGGAAGCAGTTTTTATATCCTTTTAGCAAAAAAATACAAAAGAAATCTAAAACAACCTTGCTGCTGGCTGTCTTTACAACCCTGAGCCTGAGTTCTTTTTCACAAACAGCGGCAGATGATATACTGGGCAATTGGCTATTGCAGGATGGCAGTAAACGAATTAATGTTTATAATGAAAACGGGAAATACTATGGCAAAATATATTGGGTAAAAGAACCGGCAAAACAGGCAGAAATTGGTAAAAAGGTATTGTGGGACTTGACTTATGATGCAGGTGATAAAGAGTGGAATAGTGGTGAAATACAACTTCCGGATATGAACCATTCAGCCAATTGCTATATCAGACTAAAAGATAAAAATACTGCCATAGTAACCGGATATCACGGGCTGCGGTTATTTGGTAAAAGCAAGACCCTCAGCCGTATCAATTAATACAGGTTTTTAAAATAAACAATCCTTCAGGCAACCCTTTTCTTAATCTACTTGTACCATTGACTAAATATCTTTACAGAAAAAATTTATTTTTGCCTTATACCAATTCTGAGCTAAGGGAAATCCTGAATGGTTGCAGAGCCAATGACCGGCGCTGTGAAAGGATGTTATTTGAATGGCTGAAAGAATTTGCTGCAAATATTTGTTTTCGTTACGCTTCGCACACAATAGAAGTTCAGGATTTGGTATGCGATGGTTTTATAAAAGTGTTTAAGAACCTTCATTTATACAACGAAGAACTTTATGGCTGTAATGAAGCTGCCTTTAAAGGTTGGTTTAAAAAGGTTCTCATTAACAACTGCATCAACTACCGCAAGAAGTTTCATCCCAAAATAATGTATACCGAAGACGCAGTACTTATGCTTGCCGAACTGGAAGACGATGCAGAATCAGTGCTGGATACCATGAGTTACCGGGAAATTCTAACCAGCGTTACGCTGCTTCCCCCAGCTTACCGTATGATATTTAACCTTTATGTGATAGATGGTTACACTCATGTGGAAATCGCAGATATGCTGGGTATTACAACGGGGACATCTAAGTCCAACCTGTTTAAGGCAAAAAACTGGCTTAGGAATGAACTTCAAAAAAAAATGACGGTTAAAAAATATGTCTGAATTTAACGACCATAAACTTTTTGAGCTTAGCAAGAAAGCAGCAGAGGGCTTTCATGATTCCTCTCTTATTCCTACCTGGGATAAGATGGAACAACAATTAGACAGGGAATTGCCGGTAAAAAAGAAACGGAGAAGGGTTGTCTTCTTCTGGATGCTATTGTCTGTTTTCATTGGGGGAATTGTTTATCTGTCTGCTAATGATTGGTACAATGTAAAACACACAAATCTTAAAGAAACGCAACTTTCTTCTCCAATCAAAAAAACAGATGAGGCTAACCAAAGTAATACTCAGAAAACAAGAGCGACCGAAAATATTCAAAACACCCTTAATAAGGCCCCACAGTTACAACAGGTGAATGATTCTAAGGAAAATACTTTAGTCTATGAAAATGGAAGTGATAATATATTGCTTTCAAAACATTCTGATGAAATTGGTAAAAGAAAAACCAGCATAATTAAAAAAGAATCACGACCCTCTCGAACTTCTTCAACTTTACAATTATTTACCAACAACAAATCAGATATTCCTACAGAAGCCAACAGTCTTTTGATGAGTTCTACTAGCGATACACTTCAGCAAAACGCCGTAGCTCATAAAGCAATTGATTTTAACCCTGAAGAAATAACGGCAAATCAAAATACCGGGGTAAATAATTCTTTAATAACCATTCCAACTGTAGATGATTCAACTTCAAATAATCTTCACATTTCAACTTCAAGGCCCCAAAAACAAATTAAACGTAATAGTAGATTTTCAATTGCGGCCATCGTCGGCACGAATTTTAACGACGTAAAATTCAACCACATATCAAAGCAAGGATTAGATTATGGATTGCTGATGGGTTACAGGATAACGCCAAACATAGAACTCCGAACCGGGTTGTTAATATCTAAGAAATATTTCAATGCAGATGGTAAGGTAATTTCTTTTGACTCAGCAAAACTCAATTTACCTTCATACAGCAGCATCAACCTTCAGCATGCAAATGGCTATTGTCGTTTTATTGAAATACCTGTTATGTTCCTTTATCATTTCTCACCACAAAAGAAAACAGGTTTTTATGCCGGAGCCGGTTTATCCATCAGCAAAATGAGAATGGAAAACATTGATTATACCTTCCTGATAGATGCCAGTACTGTTGTCGAACGGACTCATGCAGGCATATACCACAATATGAACAGTTCTTTTACCTCCCTCACATCCAATTTCTCTATTGGTGTAAAAAGAAAACTCTCTCAAAACTGGAGTATTGCTGCAGAACCATACATCAAACTACCTCTTACAAAAATAAATGACAGCAACTTAAAGCTTACCACTTTCGGCGCAACATTGATATTTACGTTTCATCCTGCATTGAGAAACAGAAACAAATAAACTCCACCATCAAAACCAACAATTATGCAAACAAAATTGATTCTCCTCCTTATTACTGCATTTCTTTTTGCCTGCAACAGCAATGAAAATGCAAATCATACCCATGATGAAAAAACAGAACACAGCGGCGGACACAACATGCCAATGACTGACAAGGGATATGGCTTTGGCGATGATAAATACATTGATATTGCAAAAAATGGCATGAACGAACTTGCCAGCGGAAACGTTGAGGCATGGCTTGCCGGCTTTTCAGATGATGCACTGTTCCGCTGGAATGACGGGGATAGCCTCGCTGGTAAACCTGCGATTGCTGATTACTGGAAAAAAAGAAGAACTGAAGTGATAGAGTCACTTTCCTATTCAAATGAAGTGTGGTTGCCAATTCATGTAACCAAGCCATCTATACCAGCACAACTACCAGGCAACTATGCACTTTACTGGAGTTTGGTACATGCACGGTATAAATCAGGTAAAGAAATGAATCAGCGTATGCACATGGTATTTCATTTTAACGATAATGACAAAATTGACAGGGTAACGCAGTATATAGACCGTGTTCCAATTAATAATGCAGAGGCGAAATAAGTATATTTTGGCTGCAATGCCATTGGGCAGAGCTCTAAAATTTGACAAGACATTTTTATTTCTTAACTTTAAACAACGTCACTATGAAATTCAAACACACATCACTATTTATCAAACAGTGGACACTTGCTGCCTTGGCAGCAACAATTTTGTTCTCAGCATGTAAGAAAGATTTAGGTCAGGAAGCTGAACAAACAAAAGAGAACGAAACGCAACTCCAAAGCCAAAGAGTGGGAAAGCCTGTTAAAAAGGTGAACCCGTTCTCTTATGAAAACATTAAGAAAGCCAAGAAGAAACTCGCTGGACAAAACACGGCTAACAATGCGAACAGCAAAAGTGAAGAAGATAGGCTATACACTTATCTTCAGTTTAATCCTAATGCAGTTACTGGCGAACTACTGCAGCAATTAGAGGCTGACACAACTATTCGTATACTTAATTTTCCATTTGCAGATGGAGAGCTTTACGATGACGAGTTTGCATTAGATGAAGAGAAGGCTAATCAGCTTGCTGATGGCAATCTATATGTAGTTGTAAAGAAAAATACACCAACTGAAATAACACTTAAAACTTCAACATCATTAAACCCCGTAGTAAAAGACGAACTTTATTTACCCGATGAAGAGGATACAACATTGCAATTCCAAGCATTTCGTGAAGCAGGGTACAGCGAAGGGCAAATTGAACAGCTCCGAATTTGTTTATTTAAAAGACCATCTGGCTTTGTACGTTATTTAGACCAGGAAACAAACAGATTGGTTAATGTACCCGGGATGCAAGTTTGGGGACTTGTTTTTGGAATACCAATTCACACCTATACGGACGGTAATGGATATTATCGTTTACCATGGCGTTTTGTTGCAGGCACCATTATGGGAACGCATGCCAAAAATCCACGAGTTAACATTAAACCTATCAATACTCAAGGAGCTTGGTGGCTCACTATTCCAATTCAATTTATTGTTGGCTCGCTGCATGTACATGGATGGGTTGGCGCCTGCCAAATGCGGAATGATGTGAATATTGAATTCAGAACTCATCGACAAAATAGGTATTGGGCCCAATTAATGCATTCAGTTGGATTGCATGATAACTATTCTGCTAATGACGGCATTAATAGTGCTCCTCAAAGTTTAGTAATGTATGCTCATTGGGACGATAACTATGGCAATGCATCAGCACCGATGCTTGGCCATATATCTACAACACCGGCGTCATTAATTCTTCAATTTTTTACTGGATTACTAAACGGTACAAACCCCAATAATTATCCAAATCTTTTCAATTTATTAACTGGCTTAATGCCAGACATAACGATTAAAACAGGTGATTTTGAACGTCAATCCTATTCTGCAAGGCTTATGCAAACGGCTTTTCATGAATTAGGACATGGAAGCCATTTTAGAAGAGCAGGACAAGGGTATTGGATAGATTTTATTGCAGCGACACTTTTCCCAACAGGTAATTGTGGCGGTTATGGATGCGGAACTGGAACTGACGATGGCAATGTAGCAGTGGGTGAAAGTTGGGCAGAGTTTATAGGAACAAATCATGCTTTAAGAAATCATCTCAACGGACAAAAGGAAAGTGTTTGGGCAGGAGGATTTATAAGATTTGATGATGCATTGGAAAGGGAAACATGGTTTTTCAACAACTGGATTCCTACTGGTATATACAATGACTTAATGGATGTAAATAATACTGACCCTTTTGAAAATACTTGGGATAGGACTGGTGGCTTAACAATACAACAATTATATCAGGCATTAGGCCCTAACATAGATTTCCCATGTGATTATCATTTTGAAATATTGAGGCTATACCCTTTTCTCAACGGTAACGAGGTGGATGACATCTTCGTAGTAGGACATGGTGTAGGATGTCTATAATTTTTAACAAAGCAGCCCTAAAAAGGCTGCTTTAAATTTCTGTAAAATGAAACAAATATTTGTTTTTGTAGCATTGATAACTATCCTATCATCATCTTCATGCGACCCGGACAATAAAGACATTTTTAATTTAGAAAATGTGAAGCTTTATGCAACACTTAGCAGTTCAAATACAGCAATTTCTTTAGGGGACACAATGAAAATAAATCTATCACTACCTGACACCGTAGTAAGCAATACAGGTAGGATATATGTGCAAACGTTGCAAAAAGCACAGTTTTATATGCGCATCAATAAAATTGACACAGTAACAATTGGACGAGCCACTTTAATTAACCAACCTGCCTACTGGGTTACCAAGGGTAGCATTAGCCCTACAAATTCTTTTGATTTTGAGTTTAGTAATAACCTCAAACCTTATGGCGTAATTATCAATTTTAAACCTGCTGAAAAGGGAATTTATTATTTAGAAGTTGTTTCACAGGCTGGACAACTAAAAACAAACAACTCTTATGAGGCAAGGCTTATTGTCAACTTTAATGTACCCGACAAACACATCAATTTAGCATCTCCGTACTTAGGGACTGAATGGACAAACGAAGCAATGACAAGAGAGTTCGGAATTTATGTTTTTAGAGTAAACTAAAGACGAGGCACATGCCACCAACAAAAGTATTTATGCAATATGGGCTGACTAATAAAATATCAGCCCATATATTCAATCATATTTTCAATCATCTTTTGTTCCAGCGACAGAATATCTATCAGCTTATGTGCATATTCTCATCTTCATATCTTTGTTCGGCTGACGTTCCAAGCTGACGTAACACGGAATGCCCATACTGCATAAATACCTACCGTAAAGGGTTAATTATAAAAGCCATCCACTTCATTTCCCCGGAAAAAATTAATTTAAAATCTGGGCAACCCTTCGCCTGTTGTCACTGTATCATACTTTAACAATCAATAATCTAAACCAAATAAAAATGAAAAATTTAAAATCCAATGTGTTTTTACTGGCTGTTATTTCTATGGCTGTTTATGTATCTGCCTGTAAGAAAAAGAATGACATGCCGATGAATGAAAAAAATATTGACTATCCCGCCGCTTATGTAATAAACGGCGAAAGCAGTACCATTTCAGTTATCAAGTTAAGCAGTAACACAGTTACCGACAGTATTGATTTAATGAACAGTGCCAGTAGCATGATTATGTGGCCCCATCACATCTACCATCATCAGTCAGGCCAAAACCACCACTTGGCAATTGGAGTACCAGGAATGGACTTAAGTGCAGGCCATACCGGGGGAATGCCCGGCATGAAAGGGATGGTTGTTGTCATGGATGCTGTAACAGGAGTATTAAAAAAGAACTTAGAAGTGCCGGTGATGAATCACAACGCAGTTTTTTCACCAGATGGGTCTGAGATATGGACTTCACAGATGGATATGTCAGGGAAAGTATTGGTTTATGATGCTACCACTTACACATTAAAAAACACAATTAATGTGGGAGATGAACCCGCAGAAGTTACTTTTAGTGCAGATGGAACGAAGGCTTATGTATGTAACGGTATGAGTAATTCAGTAACCGTAATTAATCCTTCTACAAAAGCTGTTCTTGCTTCTGTGAGTGTAGATATGAACCCTGTAGGTGCATGGCCTTCATCAATTGGTAAAATGTTTGTTGATTGTGAAGATGGGCAAAGCATTGCAGTAATTGATGTAGCAACCAACACGAAGCTCACTGACATTATCTTAAATTTCAAACCGGGTTATGCGGCTTATAATTCCACAGCCAATGAATTATGGGTAAGTGATGCTACCAACGGAAAGGTTGCTTATTATATTGACATGGGTGGTAACACTTGGATGAAACATGGTGAATTTGCAACCGGGGCTGATGCGCATGCAATAGCCTTCAATGGCAACTATGCTTACGTCACTAACCAGGGGGCAAATACTGTATCTGTCATAAATGTTTCTACGCATACAAAAGTAAAAGATATCCCAGTTGGAAAAAAACCAAACGGAATTGTATTCAAGTTGTAGTATTTACTTTTCAAAACCTGTTTTAAAATAAGGAGTTTCTAAATTCCCATAGGGCTTAATGTAAAGAGATTGAGTTTACTCAGTCTCTTTCATTTTATGCTCTTTTCATACATTAGCGTATTTTGCTGTAATATTTTAAGTATGAACAACAGCTTTACCCATATCATCCGGCAATACAAGGAAGATAAGCAGTCAGTTTACAACACCTGGTTTATAAATAACGAGGAGAGGTTAAAGGCATTTCGTTCCATCCGCCGTGGTGTGATGCAGGTGGTTGATGACATTAAAAACAAAAGATTTCCCAACGATTTTAAAGGGTCTTCCCTTGAGTTTGTGCTTACCTGCATTACAGAGCAGAAACAGGTTTTTGAAGGAGCATCTCATCCCTTTTACTGGAAACCCAAACTCCGCATACCTGATATATATGAAAACGAAAACAACAAGCAGGCATTTGGTCAGTTTCTTGAAAATTGCCTGAATGCAAAGTCAGATGAACAAATTATTAAAGAAATTATCAGGCTGGACAGTTTAAAAATTAAGGGACTTGGCCCGGCAGTAGCCAGTATCCTTTACTTTTTACATCCCACTATTATTCCTCCGTTTAATACAGCAATAATTAACGGGTTTAATTCATTGTTCAAAGACAAAAAGAAATTAGGCAGCTGGTCAGAATACCTGAAACTGCGGGAGGTAATGATTGATAGCAACAACCAGCACCGGACAGATTTATCATCAGACCTTGGAGCTATTGCCGGGCTGCTGTTTGAAATCGGCACTCAAAAATTGATACTGGGTACCGATGAATATTTATCGGAACAGGAAAGAAAGAAGCTGGAAAAGCTTATTGAAAAACGACAGGAGGATGTGCAGCAGGAAAAAGAAGAAGAAGATTTGCACACCGAAATGCAGTACCACTTATTGAAAATCGGTAACGCTCTGGGTTACGATGTTATCGCCGCTTCCAATGACCGTTCAAAATCGCATTGCGGTAATAGTTTTTCCTTTTTAAGCCTGCAGCAATTTCCGGAAATCAATCTTGAAAAGGAAACGTTGAATACTGTGAAGTTGATTGATGTATTATGGTTTCAGAAAGCATCCAACAACGTAATTGCAGCATTTGAAGTTGAAAAAAGCACCAGTATCTATTCTGGTATTTTAAGATTAACCGACCTTAGTTATACCATAGCCGATGGCGATGAAGTGCTTTACCTGATAGTGCCTGATAAAAGGGAAAAGGATGTTTGCCTTCAGTTATCCCGCCCTGCAATACGGCAAAACCGGGTTCTAATCAAGTACATTTTATTTTCTGAACTCCGAAGCCACTGTGATGCATTATGCAAATTTGGTGATAGTCACCATATTATGGAGAAAATTGCTAAGACGGTGTAATCTTCTTGGGTTAATCCTTAACTTTATGACGAAAGTCATAGGTTTAAATGATGAGGCTCTTTTTTAGTTGGTTCGGTTACTAATAATTTTACATTACAACTTTCTATTAGTGAAAAAATTTGGAGCTATATTACTTCTGCTTATTTATAGCAGTACTGCACTGGGGGCTACCATTAATTTTCATTTTTGCAAAGGTCACCTTTCACATATTTCGGTTTTAAACATTGGGGGAAAAGCAGGTTGTACCTGTAATCCGGATGCTATGCCAAAAGGCTGCTGTGAGGATAAACGGATTTCCAGTAAAGCCGACAATCACAATTCTATTCAGGCGGTTTATACTATTAATAAAGGTTCATTTATACCTGAATTACCTCCGGTTAATAATCTTCCTGATTTAATTTTATTTAGTACAACGTTAAACACTGACAATTCCCAAAATTATGTCAGACGAAGTTGTCCCGACCCTATTTATCTGCTTAACAGGGTCATCAGAATATAATGCCATATAGAGCTACGCCAAAAGGATTTGAATTCTTTTTGTACAAGTAGCTATCCAGGACAAGATGATTGCTTGCCAGCATTCTATGTGTAGCTGTTTCAACTCAGCATACAAAGGAATGTAAAAACTCAGTAATCATTATTTCACACTTAAAATCAATTAAAAATGAAATCTGTAGCAACGCTGATGATGGCAGCTTTTACCATCTTGTCTGTTTCTGTTTATGCTCAAGACACTACCAAGCAAAATGTAACAAAACAGGAAACTGAAAAAACAACTTATGTGTGCCCGATGCACCCGGATGTGATTATGGACAAATCAGGAAAATGCCCCAAATGCGGCACAACATTATCGCCAAAAGAAAAGATGAAACGAGAAGTGGTGGGTCTGTACGAATGTCCAGCACATCCCGGCGAAACAAGCGATAAACCCGGCACCTGCCCAAAATGCGGAGAGAAAATGAATCTTTCTCCAAAGGAAAAAATGAAAATGGGGGTAATGAAAACCTATACCTGTCCTATGCACCCTGATGTAGCAAGTGATAAATCTGGTAAATGCCCAAAATGCGGCATGGATTTGAAAGAAGAAGAGAAATCTGTTCAAACATATTCATGTCCTAATCACCCGGAGTTGACAAGCGATAAACCAGGTAAGTGTTCAAAATGCGGAACTTCATTAACACTATCTCCCAAAGAGAAAATGAAAATGGAAGTAATGAAAATATATACCTGTCCCATGCATTCAGATGTAAAGAGCGACAAGCCAGGGAAATGCCCAACATGCGGGATGGACTTAAAAGCAAAAAACAAGTAACAGTCGTACCACCACAATCAAACAGAAAATGAAACTGAAATATTCAATACCGCTACTGGCTACTTTGATGCTTTTGGCAACGCATCATTCATCAGCACAAAAAGACAGCAGCGGTATTTATAAAACAGCCGAAGATTTTCAGCAAAGAAAATTATCCTATGCTATTAACTGCAAAACAGAAAAGCATAAGATTAACCCCAACCTGATTTTTAACAATGATGAAGTAAAAGTTAAACACCGGGGAGAGACTTATATGTTGAAAAAGAACGAGGTTTTTGGATACAGGGATTGTAAAGGCAAAGAATACAAATTTGTAGATAATGTTGAATATAGTATTTTGAATCCCACAGAACCATTACTTCTCTATTTTTATCAGCATCCGGCACATTCTGCGAAGAATGTTGACCAATATCCCCCAATGTATTTCTTCAGTAAAGATGCAACTTCTTCATTGCAGGCATTAACCAGGGAAAATCTAAAGGCTGCTTTTCCTGACAATCATAAGTTTCATGATGCACTGGATGCAAATTTTAAACGGGATAATCAGCTATATGCCTATGACCGTTTTCATAAAATGTATAAACTAAACTGGATATTTAAAAACAATAAAAACTAAGAGCATGGACACAACTCATTTGCATATCAAAAATATGTGCTGCGACAGGTGTGTTGAAGTAATTATGAAGCTTTTGAAAGCTACAAAATATAAAGTTATTTCACTAACACTTGGGGAGTTGGTATTAAAGGGTAAAATCAGCAACCAAGACAGGTATAACATTGAGCAACGACTGAAAGACAAAGGCTTTTCATTTACAGAAACCTATAATGAAAAAATGGTTTCGCAGGTAAAAGCACTCCTGCTTCAATATAGGGACAAACTTTGTGTTAACGATGAGCCCGGCAAGTTATCAGCATTTATATCTGGTGGTATGCAAATGAGTTTTTCACACATTAGCCGAATTTTTTCGCAGTTGGAGGGAGTTACAATTGAAAAGTATTTGCTATTGCTTCGTATGGAAAGGGCAAAAGAATTACTTATTCAAACGGAGTTATCAGCTTCCGAAATTGGTGATAGATTAGGATACAGCAGCCCGCAATCATTCACAACTCAGTTTGGGAAAGAAACAGGAAAAACACCGGGTGAATACAGGCTAGACCCTGCACCGGCCAGGATACATTTGGATAAGTTGGTATATCAAGATATCAAACAAAAAAGACGTGTTGACAAACAATTTCAAAAATAAATGTTGTTTACGTTTGCAATAGACATCGTATTATCTGTATATTTAGATAATTGGTTGATTGAAAAGATGATAAATATCAGTTTTTGATGAAAGAAAAATCATTTTAATGTACAAATTGCAGCAGTAGCTTTACATGAACTTACAAATTCAAAATAATGTCAAAAATAATTTATAACTAACAATGAAACCCCCAAGGGCCATACAATACAAGGCATTGTTTCTGCTGGCCACTTTTTCGCTGAATACGGTGGTTGGCTTTGCATGCTCATTAGGTCTGGATATGGGTTTCAACACCAGTCATCACTCTCATGATGAGGAAGAGAAGCACGAACATGGCAACGGACATCAACATGATGGGCATAAGGGTCATAGCCACCAGAATAGCCCAGGCTCTCACCATCATTCCGATAATACTGACAATACTACTGCCTCATTCTCATCTCCAAACGAAGAGAATTGTTGCTCTGATTTTGTTGTAGGGTTTCAGAATACTGATAAACAGATTGCAGAAAAAAGTAGTATTCCACAAAAAAGTACAAACACTTTATTATATCTCGTTTTTGCACCGCCTTCTGCAGAGTTACTCAACGCAAAGGATTTTGCAAATCATCTTCGTATCCCTCCACGGGAAATTGATTACTCCCCGCCCGATATACGGGTATTCATACAGTCTTTCCTTATTTGATACCGCTTTAATTGTGTAAGCCTGGTTAGGGTAATGGCTATTACCTGATAGGTTGCATTTAAACAGATTGGTACTGATAATATTCATGTAATATGGTTTACCAAACCAGTTAAGTGAATTGTGTACCGGCAAATTGCAATCTTATTATATAGCACTCTCCACTGCATACTGCTTACAACAATTGAAAATGCCCCTTCATTGTTTTTTTTGAACAATCATTTTTCAAAATAAAAAACAACTACTATGGCATGCGGTAACAACTGTTCATGTAATAACAACAACGCCGGAAACCAGGATAATTCCCGGAGAGATTTTCTTGTAAAAGGCTTGATAGGTGGCATTGGCGCTGCCTTCCTTTCCGGATGTTCTACAAATGATAAAACCAAGCCGGAAAGCGGTGAAAAAATAAATGTGTTAACTCATGACGGAAAGCTGGTAACAGTAGATAAGTCACAAGTGGCAAACTTTAAACCACACATTTCTGAAGAGGATGTTCGTAAAGGAATACCGGGCAAAAAATTTGTGATGGTTATTGACCTGGCTAAATGTGATGGCTGTGGTAAGTGCACCAAGGCTTGCAATAAAATGCATTACCTGCCCAAAAATAAAGAATGGATTGAGGTGATTGAAATGCAGGATTCTCCTGAAGTGGCACCTTACTATTTTCCAAAACCCTGTTATCATTGCGATAATCCTCCTTGTACAAAAGTTTGCCCTGTAGATGCTACGTTTAAAAGAGAAGATGGTATTGTAGCGATAGATACTGACCGGTGTATTGGTTGCCGCTTTTGTATGGCTGCCTGTCCGTACTCGGTAAGGCTTTTTAACTGGACAGAACCTATAAAGCCAAACATCATTGAAACAACACCTGCCGCAGAAAATGTTTTTCAAAGTAAAAAAGGTTGTGTAGAAAAATGTGATTTCTGCCCTCACATGGCAAGAGAGGGAAAACTGCCTGCTTGTGTTACCGGCTGCCCCATGAATGCCATTTGGTTTGGCGATGCAAATGAAGATGCAGTAACCTGTTATGATGGCACTACAACAAAACTATCTCAGTTACTGGAAGATGGAGGAGCTTATCGCTTCATGGAAGAATTAGGTACTGAGCCAAGGGTTTATTATCTGCCACCAACTAACCGAATCTATGATGCTAAAGAAATTAAAATAGAAAAAGAAGGTTCAGAAAACTAAAAACTACTCATTATGGAAAAGCTAAATCCAGAAATAAAAAATCAAATCGAAAATGAGTTGCTGGGTACTGTAGGCAGGCGTTACCGGCAGGAAACATTTTGGGTAATTTTTCTTGGAGTGATTTGTATTGGGGGAACTGTAGCCTGGATTATACAACTCCGGAAGGGATTGGGTGTTACTGCTATGAGAGATTATGTTTCCTGGGGTTTGTATATTTCATTACTATTCTTTTTTGTAGGGGTAAGTTTGATTGGCGCATTAGTATCCTGTGTGTTGCGTATGTCAGGTGCTAAATGGCGTTATCCGCTTATCCGCATTGCAGAAGCTGTTACACTATCTGCCATCTTTTTTGCGGGCTTTATGCCCGTATTGGACATGGGCCGCCCTGAACGTTTATATTTTCTTATTACACATGGCCGAATTCAATCACCAATTCTATGGGACGTTGTAGCAATTGCAACTTACTTTATTGGAAGTGTAATTTATTTCTACCTGCCACTAATACCTGATTTAGCGATCATGCGGGACAAACTAACAGATGCACCCAAATGGAGAAAAAAATTGTGGCGGTGGCTGGCAATGGGTTGGGAAGATAATTTACTGCAACGGCGCCTGCTAAAAAAATCAATGCTTATTTTATGTATTGTTATTTTGCCAGTAGCAATATCTGTACATACCATAAGTGCATGGCTGATAGCATTTACGTTACGGCCCGGCTGGAACTCTACCATCATGGGACCATATTTCGTATTTGGAGCTTTGATGGCTGGTACCGCTATTATGATTCTTATTATTGCCAAGCTCCGTCATGGATACAGGCTGGAACATTACCTCACGCCAAAACATTTCAACAACCTCGCAAAAATACTATTGGCCTTAACAGCATTTTATCTGTATCTCAATATCAATAAATATGGCGTGCCTGCTTTTAAAATGGCAAAGGAAGAAAAAGCAGTATTGGAAGATTTGTTTTATGGTAAGAATGCCTTTCTATTCTGGTTTACACAAATTGTTGGTCTTATAATTCCGATTATCATTCTCTCATTCAAAAAAATCAGGCAATCTATCAAATGGGTTGTGGCAGCATCCGTAATGGTTTTACTAGGTGCTCTAATCAACCGTTATCTCATAGTTGTTCCCAATATGCTGCATCCTTTTGTCCCAATTCAGCATGCTCAACCTGGATATGCCACATATTACCCCACTCTAATTGAATGGACAATTACTGCTTCTTCTTTAGCTGGATTCGTATTGTTGATTATTCTTCTTTTCAAACCCTTTCCTGTAATTACCATGTGGGAAGTAATTGAAGAAGTGGAGAAACGTGGCGAAAAAGAAATTGGGGTGGAAAATATTGTAAACTTTCAAAACATTCCCGGCCATGCAAGTTAATAAACAATATATCATCACCTTATTGTCATTCCTGCTGACAATGACCGTAGCTGCGCAGGATGAAAAAATAAATGGAAACATAGCGCTGCAGATGAGCTCCAACGACAGCATGCATGTTGTAACGGCTACGGTTACCAATATTGCTACACAGCAACCGGTGAAAAATGTCGAACTGACTTTTTATGTTCAGCGAACTTTTGGATTGATGAAGGTGGCAGAAGGAACTACTGATACTACCGGTATTATTTCTGCCGAGTTTCCGCTGGATATTCAGGGTAGTGATTCAACAAGGAAAATAACATTCATTGCAAAAGTGGAAGATAATGATGTGATGAATGACACTGCCTTTCAGGTTGCCATTAATTCTACACTTGTTTTCCCGGCTAATAAACCTGTACCACGTTCCATTGCCGGAGCCAATGCACCCTGGTGGCTTGTAATCACATTTACAGTTGCAGTTGGAGCGGTATGGATACTCTTTGTATATGTATTGTATTTGATTTATAGAATCAGGAAAGCTTCAACAATGAAAGTCATTTCTAAACAATAAAAATTAAAAAACATGGAAACAGTAATTAAAACCATTTTCAGAAAAAAACTCTTGACAGTTTCGTTACTGCTGCTGACAGCAATAATGGGAAGTGCATTTCTTTATCAGCAAAAAGAATGGAAGGCCCCTGCCTCTGCTGATGCTAAGAAAAACCCTTTAACCGCTGATGCCGCCACAATTGCAGCCGGCAAAACAGTGTATGTAAAAGAATGCCAGTCCTGCCATGGTAAAAAAGGTAAAGGTGATGGCCCTTCAGCGAAGGATTTAGATATACCTGCGGGAGATTTCTCTAAAGCAACCATGCAAAGCCAAAGTGATGGAGCCCTTTTCTGGAAAACATCAGAAGGAAGGAAGCCAATGCCTTCTTTTAAAAAGAAATTAAATGAAACTCAAATATGGCAGACCATAGTTTATATGAGAACATTAAAACAATAATTATATGAAAAAGAAAATTTTAATTCAGTTTGCCGGCCTGCTGTTACTTTCAGCAACAGCATTTAGCCAGCAGTTCAACCAGGAGTACATTGACAGTCTTATCAAATCATCAGCACAGTCACAGGTGGCACGTACAAGCAAGTTTGCAATAGTAGGTTACACATCAGTCTCTGCTAAATTCAATAAGGAAGACGGCGCCGCTTTTAACAATCTTGTTTTTAATCCCATTCTTCTTTGGCAGCCTCATAAAAATATTGTGATTGAGGCTGAAATGGAGACGGAAATAGAAGGTTCAGAAACTAAAATTGATATGGGCTATGCCAATGCATCGTTTTTTTTGAATAAATATCTTACTGTACGCACCGGTAAGTTCATTTCACCATTTGGTATTTTCCAGGACAGGCTTCACCCATCATGGATAAATAAACTACCAACTGTGCCAGTGGGTACTGGTGAGGATGCACTGGGCGTGGGCCCAACTTCTGAAATAGGTATTGATTTTCGGGGTGGGATACCTCTTGGCTCTGCAAAAATGAACTATAGTATATTTTTTGCAAACGGGGCCCAATTGATTACAGACCCGACAGACCCTGGAAAACAGGGAACGCTTACTTATGGCAATGCAGAAACTATCAATAAAAAACTCACTGGCGGCGGCAGGGTTGGTTTTTTACCGCTATCCAATTCATCACTGGAAGTTGGCTTTTCGTATAGAAATGGAAATGTCGGCGACAAGAATTCGGCGTATAAATTCATAGGGTCTCAAATGTATGCACTGGACCTTACTTATGTAAAGCAACTTGACTTTATCAAAGGAATGTTTGATGTAAAAGCTCAATGGAATAAAGTAAATGTAGATAAGGCTGAATACATTGACCCCGGTGACCCAACAGGCAATACGCTTTATACATTCGAAAATAAAAGAAGTTCATTCTTTACACAGGCGGCCTACAGACCGAGTATGTCGCAAAGCAAATTCCTGAAAAAAACAGAATTAGTCTTCCGGTATGCCGGCTTTAATCCTCCCACTGGTGCCAAAGGTCTTGAAGAGATAAAACAGTACACCTACGGTATCAATTATTGGTTTACCTGGCGAACTGCATTCAAAGCAGCATACCAATCACAAAAAGATAGTAACGCATTTTTCCTGCAGGTTGCAGTTGGTTTTTAATAACTCTAAAATTATTTTTTATGAAACGTAATACAATAATCATAACAGTTGCCATGATACTTACTACAACATTAATAATTACCAGTTGTGTATCAACTAAAGTAACCGATAAAAGCGGTAGCCAGTTGTGGAGCGAAAACTGCCAGCGTTGCCATAATACACCTCCCAGTTCTGCATTTACCAATACCCAATGGGAAGTAATTAATACCCACATGCGGCAACGGGCCATGCTTACTGAAGATGAAATTAAAAAAATAACAGAATTCATGCAGGCAGGTGAATAAAGTAGTAAGGAAAAAAGAATAAAAGAGGAATTGATGAATAAAATAAGAAAGAATGTAACTGTAAAACGAAAATTATGAAAAAAATACTTTTAGTATCATTTATACTGGCAACACTAACGAATATAGTTGTTGCGCAAGCGCCACACCAGCACATTGAGCAGAAATTACAGGGGAATGCAACTGTGGAAACCGGGTATTTCTTTATGGAAAATGGCAAGGTTCTATATATAGCGGGTGCAATGGGGATGGGGAGTAAGATTCAAAATGATATGGTTTTGAAAAATGGAACGGTTATTAAATCAGATGGCGTATACCAATTGCAAGATGGCACACAGTTACGATTGCGAAATGGTCAAATTATGGATGTAAATGGAGTAAAATATAAGTCTGAGCGGCAGTTTCGTAAAAAAAACCACATGAAAAAAAATAAAACTCCGAAAATGCATTCAGGAGGTCATCAGGGCATGAATATGAACGGGCATCATTAATGATTTTAAGCCGGTATTTTTTATGTATTAAAGAAGTTATCTGAAATGAACCTGTTAACAAATAAAAAAACATTTTCGATGCGCTTAGGTTTAATGGCAATATCGGTTACATGGTTCCTGGTTATGGGAACAACATCAGCCGCACAAGTGTACCAAACACAAGCCGGTACCATACTGGCAAGTGGAAAGTACAAGGGTGCAGGTGTAACAGCGGTGAGTAATCATTTATTCATGCATTTGAATTATGATAAGGCAGAAATGCACCTGCGGCTGATTGTTCCTACCCTCACTACAAAGAATGATTCTTTGAATGAACTGCTATATAAGCTTGCGGGATGGGAATTAGTTTTTACCGGCAAAATGAATATTGCTTTTGTTCAAACCAAAAGCCATCCCAGGCAAAAGTTTGCAACACAGGGTATGTTGTTTTTAAACGGTATTAGCGGAGCATTTAGCTTCAACTCTGTATTAGAACATTTTCCAAGAGGGAATGCAAGCTGCATTTTATCAGGTGAATTTATTATTGACCTGAAACAATTCAACATCGAAAATCTTCTTCCGGGAGAAGAAAAGGTTGCTGTAAAGTTTAACCAGCTTGTTTTAAAGAAACCCGGCGAATAATAATGATTAATAACACTCAAAATATATAATTTATGAAAAAGAATAAATGGATAACAGCAAGCATTCTCATTTTAATTGTGATGCTGGTTGGTTGCAGTACCACCTATAATGCTGTATCATCAGATTACGACAGGTCTGTTGATTTTACCAAATACAAAACATTTGCATGGTTGCCGGATAAGTCAGATACAAACTATACACGGTATAATAATGAGATTATCCGCAATAATATCCGTAATTACTTTGGGCAGTGCATAAGTGACAGAGGGTACACATTTGATGCCGAAAGCCCCGACCTCTTATTGCAGTTGGTAATAACCAATGCAAAAAAAGAAAGGGTGGTAACTTCTTATCCATCCTCTTACTATTATAGCCCTTATTATTACGGTAGCCATTACTATTCACCCTATCGTTTCGGCTATTATTATAATTATTATCCTTCGTATGGGTATGGATATTCCCGTTTTTCCGGCAACTCAACTACTCAAAAACAGGAATATGTAAATGGCGCTATTACGCTGAATCTCATTGACCGTAAAGAAAACAAGTTGGTTTAGAGTGGCACAGCCGAAGGCGATATTTATGACCCTTCGCATATAAGCAGCGACTTGCATCCCGCAGTACACAGCATATTAGACGAATACCCTGTGAAACCTTTATTAAAACGAAGTCATAAAATCAGGTGAGATAGATGTAATCAGAAAAAGAAATTATGTAACTATAAAAATATTAAATGAAAAACCGGAGAAAGAGCCTGTATAAAAGCAGGTGTGTAAATAGAGTATAGATGATAAAATTGTACAGGCCTTTCTCTTTTATGAGCATGAATTATTTTAAAAATGAAAGTTATTAATCAACATACAAAACATTCACTGCGTTTCAGGAACCTGGGTATTGACACCAACCAGGAACTGGTTGTGTTTATGCCAGCCAGTTGTCATGTTTGCAAGTCAGAGGGTTTCCAGGCGCTGACAAGACTTTCTATTTCATTTAATGATTATTCTATAATTGCTGCATTAAATATAACCAGTGATGGCTTACTAAAAGAAGGTGAAATAAGTTTATCAAAAAGTGCCATTGAAAAACTGAATGTACAGGATTATGATTTACTGGAAGTGGCTCACATAGAACCATTACAGTCAATGACAAGTGTAAGGTCTAAGCTATACGGCAATACATTACACCAGCAGGAATATGATGCTATTATACAGGACATAGCAGATGAAAAGTATTCTAACATTTTCCTTTCATCGTTTGTAGCTGCTTGCTCAGGCTCCAATATGAAGCTTGAAGAAATCTGTTATCTCACAACGGCAATGATAAAAGCGGGGAATAAATTAGAGTGGGGAAACGAAATCATTGCAGATAAACATTGTGTGGGTGGTTTGCCGGGCAACCGCACTACTATGATTGTTGTACCCATTATTGCATCTCTTGGCATAATGATTCCTAAAACATCATCAAGAGCCATCACATCTCCCGCAGGTACAGCCGATGCAATGGAAGTACTTACTAATGTAAACCTCACCCTTTCTCAAATGCGTAAAGTTGTAGAAAAAGAAAGCGGTTGTATTGTATGGGGAGGAGCCATGAAACTTAGTCCTGCTGATGACATTATCATTAAGGTGGAAAGGGCATTGGATATCGACAGTGAAGGCCAGATGATTGCATCTATATTATCCAAAAAAGCAGCAGCAGGAGCTACTGATTGTGTAATTGACATACCTGTCGGCACTACAGCAAAAGTAAGAACAGTTGAAAATGCTGTTTCCTTATCGCTTCGTTTAAAAGAAGTGGCAAAATATATAGGATTAAATATACAAACAGTTTGTTCTAATGGAGAGCAGCCGGTAGGTTATGGCATTGGCCCGTCATTAGAAGCAAGAGATGTGTTAGCCGTGTTACAGAATATTGCCGATGCCCCAAAAGATTTACGGCAACGAGCTGTTACCATTGCTACAGAAATTGTAAAATTAGTCTGGGACATGGAAGAACAAGTTGCAGAAGACTTAGTGATAAAGAAAATTGACAACGGAGAAGCATTCAAAAAACTTATTAGTATTTGTGAAGCACAAGGCGGCTTTTATGAACCGATGCATGCTAAATATTCTAAAACAGTTGAATCAGCCACCGCAGGAATCATCAGCGAATTTGATAACCGGAAAATTGCAAGGGTAGCTAAGTTGGCCGGGGCTCCGGATGCTGCAGAGGCTGGTATTGACTTTAAAGTTCTGCTCAATCAAAATATACTAATTGGTCAACCGCTGTTTACTATTTATGCTAATTCACCCGGTGAACTGGAATATGCTTATGAATATTACAAACAATATGAAAAGCAAATAATAAAACTTAGTTATGAATAACTGTGTGCTGTTTACGATACCTGGTAATGAAGTGTTGGCTAACTCTTTAATAAAACTGTTGCATACAGAACCAGGGGAAGCAATCATCCGCCATTTTCCTGATGGAGAAACCTATGTAAAAGTAAATTCGAATGTGCATGAGAAAGAAGCTATCATAGTTTGTTCACTTCATCAGCCTGATGATAAAATACTACCGCTTTATTTTTTGGCAAAAACCTTAAAAGAGTTCAGGGCCTCTCCCGTTACCCTGGTATCACCCTACTTAGCTTACATGCGGCAGGATAAAAGATTTACAGATGGTGAATGCATCAGTTCCGAATTGTTTGCTAAGCTGCTTTCTTCATTTATTGACAAGCTTATTACCATTGACCCCCATTTGCATCGACGCATATCACTGGATGAAATATATTCTATTCATACTTCCGTATTGCATGTATCTCATCTTGTTTCAAAATGGATTAATGAAAATATTCAGCAGCCGGTATTGATAGGTCCCGATAGTGAAAGTGAGCAATGGGTATGCAAAGTGGCGGCTGATGCCAATGCCCCTTATATCATACTTGAAAAACTTCGCAAAGGTGACAGAAATGTAAAAGTATCTGTGCCGCAGGTTGAAAAATATAAAGAGAGTACACCAGTTCTTGTTGATGATATTATTTCTACCGGAAATACCATGATAGAAACCA
This sequence comes from Lacibacter sp., assembly GCA_050916065.1. Classification (GTDB taxonomy): domain Bacteria; phylum Bacteroidota; class Bacteroidia; order Chitinophagales; family Chitinophagaceae; genus Lacibacter. The sequence continues at coordinate 552,303 of CP051137.1, read as the reverse complement.
TTGGTCATTTAAAAAAAGCAGGAATGAAGCCCCCTGTTTGCATAGGGATTCATGCAGTATTTGCTGCAAGGGCTTATGATAAATTAATTAAGGCCGGTGCGGAAAAAGTAGTTACCTGTAATACAATTGCTCATCCTTCCAATGCAATTTATATGGATGAGTTGCTGGCACAGGAAATTTGCAAAAACAGTTTTGTGATAGATTAAATTAAAGTGTTATGAAATCTATTGAAAGAATGGAAATATATGATGCATCATCCGAAGATGTATTTAAGCGCATTGATAATCTTGGTGTAACTGGTATGCACATGACTCAATCCTCATGGATGATGATGGGTAGTAAACTGAAATTGGACTATTTAACTGAACTGCATAACGGTTTGGGTACAAAATACAGATGGACCGGAAAAATGATGGGCATGGCTATGGACTTTACAGTTGAAGTAACAAAATGGGTAGACGGCAAGGAGAAAACCTGGGAAACAGTTGGTGAAACAAGAATGATTATCTATTCCTGGTACCAGATGCATTTAACCACTACTCCCATATTTAACAAAGGCACAAAGGCCGAGCTTTCTATTACCTATAAAAAACCAAAAGGATTAGTTAATAATATTCTATGTTTTCTTTTAGCGGACTGGTATTGCAACTGGTGTTTAAAACAAATGCTGGGTGATGCAAAGAAGACCCTTAATTCCATGAAATCAAATTCTCAATTACTTAAATCAGATGAAAATGAAATCAATTAAAGATATAGACCTATCTCCCAAACCCGGCAAAGAATACTGGAAAAACTGCCACCGGGAATGGCGTGAGGAATTTATTTACTTTTTATTAGTTGACCGTTTTCACGACAGCAATAAAAGACATAATGCAGATTTTGATGTGAGACATTCGGGCTATGGTGATGATGCACAATTAGGCAAGCAATGCGGTGGCACTTTGAGGGGCATTATTAGTCATCTCACATACATAAAAAACCTGGGCTGTACGGCTATTTGGTTAAGCCCTGTATTTAAAAACAACCCCGAGTCTTATCATGGCTATGCCATTGAAAATTACCTGGAGATAGATGAACGATTTGGAACAAAAGATGAACTTGAGGAGCTGGTAGTCCAGGCCCATCAACATGATATGAGGGTGTTCCTTGATATTGTTTTGCATCATGCCGGTGATAACTGGAACTATCCTGGAGGTAAACCTTATTATTATCATGAAGGCACTGAATTTGATTTTGGTGAATGGCGATACCCGGACAGGCCCGTTCCTGTTGAATTAAGAAACCCTGCTTTGTACGGTCGCAAAGGGCAGATAAGAAATTTTGATGACTACCCCGAAACAAGGGACGGAGATTTTTTTAGTTTAAAGGCATTTAAAAATGACGAGTCAAGGGAGGCTATTCATGTTCAGAAAATATTAACGGCCATACACTGTTACTGGATTAAGGAATTGGATGTTGATGGTTTTCGGCTGGATGCTGTAAAACACATGGGGGCTTTGTCAATAAGCCGCTTTTGTTCTTATGTAAGAGAATATGCTTATTCTCTTGGCAAGAAAAACTTCTTCTTATTTGGCGAAATAGTTGCAGCTGATGCAATGGCAAGTAACTATTTAGGGCCAAAAACATTGACTACTTATAATGACCAAAATATCTACTTTGGGTTGAACTCAGCACTCGATTTTCAATTGTATTTCGCATTGGAAGGAGTTATAAAAGGGAAAGATTCACCGCATAAATTAATAGAGCGTTACGAAGAGCTTCAAAAAAATGCGCTGGATCGGGGCGAATATGGAGAATTCCTGGTTACATTTCTTGACAATCATGACCAAATTGGAGATGAATTTAAACATCGCTTTGGATATAATGCCGAACCGGCTCAGATTATTGCCGGTGCTGCATTTCTACTCTGCGCTTTAGGCACTCCCTGCATTTATTACGGAACAGAACAGGGGCTGGACGGTTGTGGCAGGGGCGATCGCTATATCAGAGAATGTATGTTTAATCCGAACGATAAGACCACAAATTTATTGAATCAGCAATCAGAGATATATAAAGCCATCGCTTCAATTGCAAAATTCAGGAATGAAAGCAACGTGTTGAAGTTTGGCAGGATGTTTATGCGGGAATCTTCAAAAGATGGCATTCATTTTCATTTGCCTGAATGCCATAAATGTGTCCTGGCTTTTTCAAGAATCTTATACGACCAGGAAATAGTTTTTGTATATAATTCATCTACAAGTGATGTAAAGGAAGAAAATATATTGGTGGATTGTCAATTGAATCGTGATAAAAAGATGATGACAGCAGTATATGGTAAAAAACAAAGTGTTGAAATCATGCATTCTAAAGACCCCGCCAATCCGGTAAGCTATATAAAACTATATTTAAAACCTATGCAATTAGTGATTTTGAAAAATTATTAAAGGCAGTAATAGGCAGACAAACAAAATGTATAGAAAACTTTTCATACTGTTATTATTTTTTGCACTGAAGGGAAATCATGCTTCAGCACAATCGGGAGCTGCCAATTTTGAGTTTGTGGAGAATAAAGGACAATGGGACAGTAAAGTAAAATTCTGCGGGCAAATAAATTCAGGGGCTTTCTTTTTACAAGAGAATGGTTTTACCGTTTTATTGCACAACCCACAAGAATTACAGGAAGTGATGCATGGGCATTCTGACAGCTCCACCAGCACCGGAAATAACAATAGGATGCTTCACTCCCATGCCTATGCCGTACATTTTGCCGGGGCTAATGATAACATTCAAATTATCCCCGAAAAGGTTCTAAGCTCATACAATAATTATTTCATCGGCAATGATCCATCCAAATGGGCTGCAAACTGCAAAATTTATCAGGCGCTCACTTATAAAAATGTTTACCCAAATATTGATGTGCGTTATTATTCCGATCAGGGCCAGTTAAAATATGAGATGGTAGTCCATCCGGGCGGCGATGTGAATAATATTATTCTGAAATATGAAGGCGTAGAAAAACTGACTGTTAAAAACAGGGAGCTTCTTATTAAAACGTCGGTGGGTGAAGTAAAAGAATTGTACCCCTACTCTTATCAGGTGAACGGGTATACAAATACAAAAGAAGAAATTGACTGCAGGTATGAAGTGTCGGCAGATAATGTGGTAAGATTTAAAATGAAAGACTATTCAACTAAGGTTACGCTGGTTATTGATCCCTCTCTAATATTCTCAACGTTTACCGGCAGCACTGCGGATAATTGGGGATTCAGTGCTACGCCGGGTCCCGATGGAAGTACTTTTTTTACCGGTATTGTATTTGGAAACGGGTTTCCTGTTTCCCCGGGAGCATTTCAAACCAATTTTCAGGGTGGCAATATCCAGAAAATTGATATCGGTATTATGAAATTAAATGCAAATGGTAGAAATCGGGTTTATGCAACTTATCTTGGCGGCAGCTCTGACGAATATCCCCATAGCTTAATTAGTGATGCGAAGGGAAACCTGATACTAGCAGGTAAAACTTATTCAAGTAACTATCCTGTTTCCTCAGGAGGAGTAGTGGGAACTGGCGGAGGAGCGGATATAATAGTGACCAAACTAAATGACGCAGGCAACGCTATAATTGGTTCAATGCGCATTGGAGGAACTGGTAATGATGGAGTAAATATCGAAACGCAACATCAAACAGGAAGCCACCGATCTGTTTCTCTTATCCGTTTTTATGGCGATGAGTCAAGAAGCGAAGTAATACTTGATGCTGCTAACAATATTTACCTGGCTTCTTCCACACAGTCAGCTAATTTTCCTGCATCACCAGGTGTGTTTCAATCTAACTATGGTGGCGGCATACAGGATGGAGTATTATTAAAAATCAATCCGGCTTGTAATGCAATTTTATTCTCTTCATTCCTGGGCGGTACAAAAGAAGATGCTGCGTTTGTGCTTGCATTAAATCCTTTAAACAACAACATATATGTTGCCGGTGCTACAGCCAGTAATGATTTTCCTGGTGATAAAACTACTGCCCAGCAACCGGTGTACCAGGGTGGAATTTCGGATGGTTTTATTTCTATAGCGTCCAATGATGGTACATCTCTAATTAAAACAACCTACCAGGGTACTGGTGAGGTAGATAACATTTATGGTATTCAGTTTGATAAAAATGGCTTCCCCTACATCATGGGTACTACCCGTGGCAATTGGCCGGTAGTGAATGCTGCTTTTGTAAATGCCGGTGCTAAACAATTCATTTCAAAATTATTTCCCGATTTGTCACGCTATGTTTATTCCACAACATTTGGCACTAATAGTTCATTGCCCAATATTTCCCCTGTAGCTTTTTTAGTTGACCGCTGCGAAAATGTGTATGTCTCAGGATGGGGTGGCTACTTGTTTACTGGCTCCGATCCATACGGACAAGCAGGAACAATAGGTATGCCGGTAACGCCTGATGCCATCAAACGTTCTACGGATGGCTATGATTTTTATTTCATCGTCATTAAAAAAAATGCTTCCCAATTGTTATATGGAACTTTTTTCGGACAGAACGGGGGAAATGTGAATGACCATGTTGATGGTGGCACCAGCCGTTATGATGCGAACGGGGTTATTTATCAGGCTATTTGTGCAAACTGTGGCGGAGGGGCGGTGTTTCCGACAACAGCAGGTGCATGGAGCCCGGGTAATGGCACGGGAGGGCAGGCATGCAATTTAGCTGTCGTAAAAATCGCTTTCAATTTTGCCGGTGTAGCATCTGGTGTTCGCTCTTTTATCAATACAAAGTATGATAGCGCAGGATGCGTTCCTCTTGCTGTTGTATTGCGTGATACGGTTCGCAATGCACAAAGCTATGAATGGGATCTTGGCGATGGATCTCCAGGTTTGCAATCTGCCAGTTACGAAGTTTCATACACATATAACCAACCGGGTAATTACCGGGTCCGGCTAATAGCCATTGATTCTGCAAGCTGTAATATCCGGGATACCTCCTATGTAACAATCCGGGCGGGAAACAATCAGGCAAATCTTGCTTTTACTTCTGTAAAATTACCCCCTTGTAAGTCCTTAACATACCGGTTTGATAATACATCCACCGCTCCATCCTCCCTACCATTAACAAATAAATTGTTTATCTGGGATTTTGGGGATGGCTTAAGAACAAACGCTACAGGACTGACAAGCGTTACACATTCATTTCCTTCTGCAGACACTTACAGGGTAAGATTGATTTTAATGGATACTTCTTATTGCAATACGCCTGATTCAGTGGAACAGCAACTGAGCATATCTCCGCTTGTAAAGGCGCAATTTGAAACGCCTTTGGCGGGCTGTACTCCGTATAAAGCCTTGTTTAAAAATACTTCGATTGGAGGGCAACGTTTCATCTGGGATTTTGGTGATGGCTTGAGTTCCTCAGAAATAAATCCGGTGCATGATTATCTCACAGGAACTTACCAGGTAAGGTTAATTGCTATTGATTCTTCTACATGCAACATTACAGATACCAGTGCAATAATAACTATAACCGTTAGCCCCAAACCTGTTGCCGTCATGAGCCACAGCCCACTTATTCCAGAGGCAAACAAGCCGGTAATTTTTTCTAATTATTCAACCGGGGCAAATAAGTTTAAATGGGAATTTGGGGATGGGGACTCGGCTTTTAGATTTTCTGTTGATACGATAGCTCATCAATACAATGAAACCGGTACTTATACTGCCCGCCTGATTGCTTTTAATGCTGCAGGCTGCACAGATACTGCCTATCATGCAGTAAATGTATTAATCAGCCCTTTGCTGGATGTACCCAAAGCCTTTACGCCGGGCCGTTTTGGAAAAAACAGCTTACTGAAAGTAGAGGGTTTTGGTATTAAAACAATGACATTCCGTATTTACAACCGCTGGGGACAAAAAGTTTTTGAAACGCATAACAGCACTGAAGGCTGGGATGGAACATTTAATGGAGTGCCGCAGCCAATGGATGTATATGTGTACACATTAAGTGTTGATTTTATCGACGGAAAAAAAATAGAAAAACAGGGAGACATTACACTGATAAGATAATGAGAGCCATTAACAATGAATGAGGCAAACCATATAACGACAAATTTGGAACAACAAAAAAAATGTATCAGGCAATACCTTGCCGTGTATACAAAAATATTTGTATTGTCTTTTTATTTTGCAGTTCTTCAGTTTCCTGTTACTCAGGCACAAAGCCTGCATTTTTCACAGTGGTTTAATTCTCCCTTAACGACCAATCCTGCAAATACAGGGTTTATTCCCGATGCAGATTACCGAATTGGGGCTAACTACCGTACGCAATGGTCAACTGTTATGTCTGTGCCATATAAAACAATGAGCATTTTTGGTGATGCGCAGGTATTACGCAACAGAATTGAGAATGGCTGGATTGGTTTGGGAGGTGTTATATTAAGCGATGTTGCCGGTGCCGGTAAATTAACAACCAACAAAGTATATGGTTCATTAGCTTATCATCAGATGATTGGCATTTCCAGTTTACTGACAGCGGGGTTTAATGCTGGCTGGGTAAACAAACGTATCAATACATCGGATTTAACATTCCCCGACCAGTTTGACGGAAAATTTTTCAGCAACCAGGTACCCACCAGTGTTTTACTGGATGTAAGTTCAGTTAGTTATTTTGATTTACAAGCCGGAATTAATTATGCTTATTTCCCCACCGATAAAACCTATTTGAATGGGGGTATAGCGATATGGCATATCAACCGCCCAAGGGAATCTTTTTTTTCAACTGAGCAAAGTGGGTTTGATAGCCGCTTATCTCCCCGCTTTAGTGGCTTTTTAAATGGCAGTTTTAAGATAAATGAAGAAGTAATAATAAATCCCATGGCATATTATACAATACAGGCAAAAGCTTCCGAACTAACTGCCGGCATCTATGCTCAATACAACCTGAAAGAAGCAGGAGAAATACAATTGTTGGCAGGGCTGTATTACAGGATGAATGACGCCATAATTCCTATGGTAGGGCTTACCTGGAATAATATCCGCCTGCTTTTTTCGTATGATGTAACAATATCATCATTAAACAAATACAATCAAAGCCGTGGGGCCTGGGAATTTTCATTGATTAATTACGGGCTTTATAATGAGTATAAAGGCGATAAAAGACAAAGTTTGTGCCCGGTTTTTAAATAAAACAGAAACGGCAATACCACTGCCATACTGAAAAAAATGTTCAATGAACGAAATATAAAATAAAATAGAGTGATTTTAAAAATTAGTAAACAATTAAAATTTATAAAAATGAAAAAGATTAGTATTCTATTAGGAGTAGCTGCAATGGTAATTATGGCTTCCTGTAACAACCAGTCAGCAGATAGTAATAAATCAAAAGAAATGAAAATGGATGAAATGAAAGATATGAAGATGGATAGCATGAAGATGGATGACATGAAGATGGATAGTGCAAGCCATAACCAGCACCAGGTGATGGATTCCTCGATGAAAAAATAAAAATAGGTGAGAATATTTAATAACTGTACAGTAGTAAACAGTAAAAAGGATTTGTATGAGTAAGTGAAAAAGAGGCAAATAACAGGCAAATAACTGATGCAATATCCATTATTAAGATGAGTGATTGTCTTAATACCAATATAAAATATTTATTGGTAAAAGCAAAAGAAGAAGCGCAGCAAATTATTATAGGCAAAGCGGCAGTCTGCTGAACTGCAATGAAGCTGAAAAGCTGATTGCAATGATAAAAGCTCGATCAGCACATGAGATAAACCGCATACATAAAATATAAACGGTGAGCTAAAAGCCGCTGCGATTGGTATTTTTTTTACTGAACTATGAGATTTATAATGAATATAAAGTTGTTAAAAAGGCAACGCCTGTGCCATTATTCAAATTAAAGAATTCACGACAGATGCAACACAGACAAAAAAGGAAATGACACATATCAGTAGTAAATATTACAGTTATTATAAAGTCAACAAGGCGGTGATCTTGCATACATTGATTAGTGCTGCTGTATTTTATTTTATTATTCATCCTCTTACCATGGCGATGTACTGGTTTGAGTTCCATGAAAATCACCAGGTCAATCAGAGTATTGCCGATATTATCACCGAAAGATGGCTTCATGCTTTTTCATTTCACATGACAGGTATGTCAGCCGTTTTTCTTTTAATGGGAGTAGCTACCGGATTAGGCTTCGGGTTTTATTACAGGAATATGCAGAAAAAAAACAGCTTGGTACGGAAGCAGGAACATTTTCTCAATCTAAATATTGAACAAACAATTCAGATAGGCGAAAATGAATACACAGAGTTCAAATCATCACTCCGGTACGATTATGCCAAAAAGAATACTAATAAAGAACTGGAAATAGTAATAGCAAAAACCATAGCTGGATTTATGAATGCTAATGGGGGGAAATTGATAATCGGAATTTCTGATAAAGGAGAAATATTGGGCCTGGAGAACGATTACTTTACGCTCAAACATAAAAATCGTGATGGGTTTGAACGCAGAGTATATGAAATAGTAAACCAATACTTAGGAGTAGAGTTCTGTTCATTTGTTCACATTTATTTTTACAGGAAGTTTGAAAAAGACTTTTGTGCTGTTGAAATTGTAAAAGCTCCTGTGCCTGTTTATGTGAACTCAGAAAAGGATTCATCATTTTATTTGCGAACAGGAAATGCAACTACTATGCTTACGGTCAAAGAAACCATAAACTATATTAAATTGAAATAAATGATGAAGATTATATTAACAAATGTTTTGTTAATAAATGGGAAGTGCAGCACTGTAACAATGATCAATCCGCTGCATGTATATTCAGCTATCTATATAGCCGGATAATTGTATGACAAAAGTCATTTTTTGAACAGAATGTGTATCATAGTTTTTCTTTAGTGTAAAAAAGATTTTTGTGGCCAAAAGAGAACTGCTATGGCAAAGAATACAAACAGGGAACAGGAAAAAAATGAAATGCAGAATATGGCTGAAATATTGAAAGCGATGGCACACTCAGATCGACTGGCTATATTAAAATTATTGTGTAAAAACCAGGTTGAAGGGCTGACGGTAAAAACAATTTATGAAAAGTTGCAGCTTGAGCAGCCGGTTGTATCCCGTCATCTGAATATTTTGAAAAGCGCAGGTGTTGTGCGTCGTCTGCAGGAAGGGCAAAAAACAAATTATTGTTTATGTACAGATAAGAAAAATATAGAATCGTTGCTAAAATGTTTTTGCTGACGTGATTTGAAAGAATAAATGCAAACAAAAAGATATGCAGCTATAAAATGTGAATACTTAAAAGTAATACAATGAATCTCCTGAATCATGATGAAGGTTTTTTTATATGGGAAGTAATTATCTTTCTTTTCTTCATGGGCATACTTGTAAAAAAGGCAAGAAAGCCTTTGCAGGAATATTTAAAGGAACGGCAAAAATCCATCTCAGACTCGCTGTCTGCCGTGGAAAATTTAAAAGCAGAAATTGAACAGGTAAAGAAAGAGAGTGATTTGATAAGGGCTAAGATTCACAAAGAAATTTCGGATATACAAAGCGATGCAAAAGAGTATGCAGTAAAAATACTTGCAGAAGCGGAAATGAAAGCAAAGGTTGCTTATAAAATCATTATTGATGAAGCATTTTTATACGTTGAAAAAGCAAAGAAGGATGCAATCAATGAATTAAAAAGTAAAACCGGTAAAATAGTTATCGAACTTGCAACGCAAATACTTCGGAAAGAGTTGTCAGCAGAAGCCACGCAGGAAGAACATATACGTGAATTAATAAAGGAGATAAATTTGAAGAACGAAATTAAATAGCTGAATGAAAAACAAACAGAGTATTACCAATGCATATATTAATCAGCCATCATCAGCAAAACACAGTGATTGAAAAGTTAATTGTATTATATGCTTACATTTACTGCGGTGTTTCTTATTAGTAATAAATTATAACAAACAATTCTTTATGTCAAATCAAGTGTATTTAAATAACATTAAAACTCAATCAAATTTATGGTACAAGGGCTAATAAAATTTTCATTACGAAACCGGTTTTTGATTCTTCTTTTGGCGGCAGTACTTTTTGCATGGGGATATTATTCAGTTAAACAAAATCCCATTGATGCCATACCAGACTTATCAGAAAACCAGGTTATCGTTTTTACGGAGTGGATGGGACGCAGTCCGCAGTTAATGGAGGATCAGATTACTTATCCGCTGGTATCCAATCTGCAGGGTATTCCCCGTATCAAAACTATCAGGGGCACTTCTATGTTCGGGATGAGCTTTGTGTATGTGATTTTTGAAGATGACGTGGATATATATTGGGCCCGAACCCGTGTACTGGAACGGTTAAACTATGCACAAAGGTTATTACCGCCGGGAATTACTCCTGCCTTAGGCCCAGATGGCACAGGGGTGGGACATATTTTTTGGTACCATCTTGACGCACCCAAAATGGATTTGGGAGAACAACGGGCATTACAGGATTGGTACATAAAGTTTGCATTGCAAACAATACCCGGAGTTGCGGAAGTAGCATCATTTGGAGGTTTTGAAAAGCAATACCAGATTGTATTAGACCCAGTGAAACTGCAGTTTTATAATATCTCCTTAATGGATGTAATGAATAAAGTAAAAGCCAACAATAATGATGTAGGGGGACGCAAATTTGAAATGAGTGATATGGCGTATGTAATTCGTGGATTAGGGTATATTAAAAGTAAAGAGGATGTAGAAAACATATCACTGGGACAATACAATGGAATTCCGGTAAGGGTAAAAGACCTGGGCAATGTGCAAATGGGCGGAGACCTGCGTCTTGGAATATTCGATCAGAATGGAAATGGTGAGGTTGTGGGAGGAATAGTAGTAATGAGGTATGGGCAAAATGCAGACAAAGTAATAAATGCCACGAAAGAAAAAATGAAAGAAGTAGAAAAGGGCTTGCCTCCCGGGGTATCATTTAAAACATCCTACGACAGAAGCGGATTGATAGAAGCTGCTATTGAAACAGTAAAAGGTAAGCTAATAGAAGAAATAATTGTAGTATGCCTGGTTGTAATAATATTTCTCTTTCACTGGCGCAGTGCTTTGAGCATTATTATTCAAATTCCCCTAACCATTGCCGTCAGTTTTATTCTGTTAAATGCATTTGGTCTGTCATCAAATTTAATGTCCTTAACTGGTATTGCCTTAGCTATTGGCGTTATAGTTGACAATGGAATTATCATGTCCGAAAACAGTTATCGCCAGCTTTCTGAATGGCAAAACAGTGATCATCCTGAAAAAAATTAATAGTATGAATTTCTTTAAAAAATTAAAAGAGCGTTTCAGCAAAAAAGGTAAACCTGCCTACCGGAAAATTCCTGAAGATGTTAGAATGTCAATAATAGAGCGTGCATGCCAACAGGTTTCCAGGGGAGTATTTTTTTCTACCATTATTATTATTGCTTCTTTTCTGCCTGTATTTCTTTTGACGGGGCAGGAGGGAAAATTGTTTCATCCCCTGGCTTATACCAAAACATTTATCCTTGCGGTAGATGCAATATTGGTACTAACGCTGGCCCCGGTGCTTATTTCTTTTTTTATGAAAGGTAAGTTTTTACCAGACAATGCTAACCCGGTAAACCGGGTACTTGAACGAATTTATGAACCTGTTATCAGGGCCTGTATAAAAAGAAGGTGGGCAACTATTGGGGTTAATTTAATAGCATTGGTAATTAGCATCCCGTTGGTTATGGGGCTAGGCCGTGAGTTTATGCCACCGCTGGACGAAGGGTCATTGTTATTTATGCCGGTAATGATGCCAGATGTTTCCAATTCAGAAGCTAAGCGTTTATTACAGGTTCAGGATAAAATTATTACCACCGTACCGGAGGTAGCCCATGTAATGGGTAAAGCAGGCAGGGCGTACTCTGCAACCGATAATTCCCCCATCAGTATGGTAGAAACAATTATTATGCTGAAGCCAAGAAAGGAATGGAGGAAAGGATTTACCAAAGATAGTATCATTAACGAATTGAACGGAAAGCTTCAAATACCGGGCGTTGTAAATGGCTGGACTCAGCCTATTATTAATCGCATCAACATGCTTTCAACAGGTATCCGTACTGATGTTGGAATCAAAGTGTTTGGCCAAAATTTAGATACTATTTATGCCTTTGCACAACAGGTAGAGAAAGCACTAAGAGGCACTCCGGGCGTTAAAGATTTGTATGTAGAACCCATAAGTGGAGGGAAATATATTGATATAGCAATAAAGCGGGAAGAAATTGGAAGATACGGATTAAGCATTGACGATGTAAATGCAGTTGTGGAAAGTGCATTGGGTGGTATGCGGCTTAGTACTACCATTGAAGGCCGCCAGCGTTTTTCTGTGAATGCACGTTTTGCTCAGGATTTCCGTAATAACATCCAGTCATTGAAAAGATTGCAGGTGCAAACGATGAGTTTTGGGCCCATACCCCTGGAAACAGTGGCAGATGTAAAAATAACAGAAGGCCCCCCGATGATTAACTCGGAAAATGCGATGCTTAGAGGAACGGTGCTTTTTAATGTAAGAGAAAGAGACCTGGCCAGTACTGTTGAAGAAGCACAAAAAAAACTGAACGCCATGGTTACTAAGATGCCAAAAGGTTATTATCTCAACTGGAGTGGTAATTATGAAAACCTGATACGTAGTGAGAAAACACTAAAAATAATTTTGCCAATTGTATTGGTAATCATTTTTATGTGCATGTATTTTGCCTTTCATTCTGCAAGAGAGGCCTTCTTTAGCCTTATCTCTATTCCTTTTGCCCTGATTGGCGGAGCCTATTTTGTCTATTTCTGGGGAGTAAATCTTTCGGTAGCTGTATCGGTTGGCTTTATTGCATTATTTGGTTTAGCGGTAGAAACAGGGATTGTAATGGTAATTTACCTCAACGATGCGATGCAGCAATTAGTTGCTAAAAAAGGGAATTCCCGGGAAACAATTACCAAAGCCGATTTAAAAGAATATGTAATAGCAGGTGCTGCCAAAAGGCTAAGGCCAAAGCTGATGACGGTTAGTGTATCCTTATTTGGTTTGGTTCCCATTCTTTGGAGTACTGGTGTAGGCAGTGATGTAATGATACCTATAGTACTACCGATGATTGGTGGCGTATTGACTTCATCTACTCATATTCTCTTGGTAACACCATTGATATTTTTAATGCAAAAGGAATATGAATTAAGAAAGCACGGGAAAATCGAAGTAATGGAAACGCATCATTAAAAATAAGAGACATGAGAATAAGTACAACATATTTTATAAAAAACTGCGTCATAATTAGTATTGCATTATTTGTACTGGCAGGATGCAGTCAAAAAATGTACAAAGATATACAAGCCAACTATGACCGGTCTGCAGATTTTAAACAGTATAAGACCTTTGCCTGGCTGCCGGATAAGGATTCCGGTGATGCAAACAATTTTTTTGCAAGGATGCGGAATAATACCATGAACTATTTTACACATTGTATGGGAGAAAGAGGTTACAAAGTAAATACTGACAACCCGGATGTATTGTTGGAGCTAATTGTAAAAAGCAAAACACTCGAAAAGGCTAATCCTTCTGTTACAACGCCACTCAGCACAACAACAATAACAGAATATGGTAATCCATTTTTACATCCCCTAAATAATCCACTTAAATACAATAAACCATTTACCTATAAATATTTTAACTACCCAAAAGAAAATACTGCCGTCAGGGAAACCTATATTAAAAATTCAATTACGCTAAATGTTATTGACAGGGTGCAGGAAAAAATAGTATGGTCTGGAACGGCTAATGCAGATTTATATGATACAGCTTACCTGCAAATGAACCTTCACCCGGTAGTGTATGATATGCTGGAACAATATCCTGTAAAACCATTTCGCAAGCATCGAAGTGAAACAAAAAATTAAAAGCTGAAATAATGGCTAAGAGTAGCAAATATTAATAAAAAAACACAGTGGTGAACAGGAACCCTTTAATTCAGAACAATTACTGCATGCACTGGGTAAAGCAGGTGCAAATGAAAATCTGGCTACCAATATTCTCATCGATGTTGAAAGCAGGCTTTATGATGGAATCCCGACTAAAAAAAATTACAAAATGGCGATGAGTAAATTAAAAAGCCGTTCAAAACCGATGGCAGCAAGATTTCATTTAAAACAGGCAATAATGGAATTGGGGCCATCCGGATTCCCTTTTGAAAATTTTATTGCCGCTTTGTTGAAAGAGCAAGGTTATGCCGTACAGATAGGTGTTACAGTACAGGGTAAATGTGTAAAGCATGAAGTAGATGTAATTGCAGAAAAGGACAACCAGCATTTTATGATTGAATGTAAATACCACAATCAGCCAGGGAATGTAACAAACGTAAAAATTCCGCTCTACATACATTCCCGTTTCCGTGATGTAGAAGAACAATGGAAGCAAATACCAGGGCATAGCATGAAATTCCACCAGGGTTGGGTAGTTACAAATACAAGATTAACAACAGATGCTGTTCAATATGGTTCTTGCGCAGGGTTGCATTTATGGTCATGGGATTATCCGTATGGTAAGGGACTGAAAGATATTATCGACGAAACAGGTTTGTATCCCCTAACCTGTCTTACCACATTAAGTGTACATGAAAAAAATGAATTATTAAATAGGCATATCGTAATGTGTAAAGAACTCTGTCACAATCCGCAATTATTATCACAAATCGGTATTAAAGGCGATAGAGCTGATAGGATTATCAGGGAAGGTAATGAATTATGTCATTCACTCATCCAAAAAAAACTTCACTAATGTATCAGTCAGATAATTTATAATTATTAAAAAGATAAAAAATCAATTCAAAATGAAAACGAAATATTATTCCCCGATTATTTTTGCTCTTATTCTGTTTGCTTTAATCTCATGCAATTCAGATAGTAAGAGCACAGCAAAAAATACTTTTAATACGGTAATATTTTCCGACTCTGGCATCACAAAACTTCCAAACAATGAAGTGTGTATGGTTAACAACAGATTTATGAACTCTGTTCAGATTGCAGTTCCATTAAATAATAAAATATACTACGGCTGCTGCGAAGGATGTGTAAAAACGTTGAATGAAGATTCTACTTCCCGGTTTACCTCTGACCCTCTTTCCGGGGAACAGGTTGATAAATCAATAGCTTTTATAATTGGTAAGCCAGGCTCTAGGGAAGATGTATTGTATTTTAAATCAGAAACAAATGCAAAGGAATATTTCGACAAACATTTTAAACAAAGCCATAGTTCAAAAGCAAATTAGTAACGGCATGTTATAGTATTATCAGTACAGACAGTCATAGCATTAAATAAATATAAAATGGATACTGTAATATACAGCACACACAAGTTTGAAAGGGATTACCTGCTAAAAGCAAATGACAGTAAACACAATCTCAGGTTATTGGATGTTCCTCTAACAAGTGAAACAGCTTATTTAGCAAAAGGCGCTAAAGCCGTATCCATATTTGTAAATGATGATGCGTCTGCTCCTGTAATAGAAAAGCTAAGTGAAGCAGGCATAAGATTTCTTGTACTTCGTTCTGCCGGATACAATCATGTTAACCTTGAAAAGGCAAAACAACTGGGCTTCCGTATTGCAAGGGTGCCTGCTTATTCTCCCTATGCAGTGGCAGAACATGCGGTGGCATTGATGCTGGCGTTAAACCGTAAACTTATCCGTGCCAATAACCGGGTACATGATTTAAATTTTTCATTAGATGGTTTGACTGGGTTTGATATGCACGGTAAAACGGTGGGCATTATAGGTACAGGGCAAATAGGAGCTGTTGTTGCCCGGATACTTTATGGATTCGATTGCAAAATCCTTGCTACAGACCAGGTGGAGAATGAAATGCTTAAAGAAAAATATGGTGTTCTTTATACAGATTACGAAAGATTATATAAAGAGTCGGATATCATAACGCTGCATGTGCCGTTTACTTCTGCTACCCGTTACATGATTAATGCTTTATCTATTGGTAAAATGAAGCCCGGTGTAATGCTTGTTAATACCAGCCGGGGAGCTTTAATTAATACAAAGGATGTTATTGAAGGTTTAAAAAAAAGGCAAATTGGTTACCTGGGCATTGATGTTTATGAAGAAGAATCAGGATTATTTTTTGAAGACCATTCTGAAGATGTGCTGCAGGATGATACTATTTCGAGGTTGCTGACATTTAATAATGTGCTTATTACAAGTCACCAGGCTTTTTTAACTAATACAGCCTTAGATAATATTGCTTCAACTACTATTTATAATCTGAATTGTTTTGAAAACAGTAGTAGCTGTGTAAATGAATTATAGAAATGAAAAAAGTAAACGATATAAAAATTATTTCATGAAAAAAGTATTTTATTTATTTTTTGGTCTCACAGTCCAATTTGTTCTTCCGACTTATGCTCAAAAAACAACAGACATTGGTTCAATTCTGGATTCTATTCAGTTAAGTAATCCAACTTTGAAAATGTACGATGCGGAAGTTCGTTCATTGGATGAAGCTGCCAAAGGCGCTAAAAGCTGGATGGCCCCCGAACTGTCATCTGGATTTTTTATGACACCCTATGCTCCCCGTTACTGGAAGTCAATGAACGGGCAACCCGGCATGGGACAATATACTATAGCAGCACAACAAATCATACCTAACCCCAAACGGTTAAATGCAGATTATAAATACATGTCGTCCATGTCATCGGTAGAAAAGGAAAAGAAAGGTTATACACTAAACCAGTTATATGCAGATGCAAAGAAAAATTATTATGAATGGATAGTAATAAAAAAACAGTTGTTGATTTTAGATGATAATGAAAAGCTTTTAAACTATATGATTCAAAGCGCTGAGATACGGTATAAAAACGGGCTTGAAAAGATTAACGCTTACTACAAGGCAAAGGCAGCACTTGCAAATGTACAAAGTATGAGGATTATGCTGGAGAATGAAATAAAGCAAAGAAAATATAATCTCAACACGTTAATGTACCGGGATAAAACAGTTGAATTTGATATTGATACTTCTTATATCATTAAGGATTATCAAAGTATAATTTTTGATACTGCGCTATTTGTAACCAACAGGAGTGATATCAAAGCTATCGAAAAAGAAATGTATGTGAATATATTAAAACAGGAAACTGAAAGGACAAGATTGTTGCCGGAGTTTGGATTCCGGTTTGAAAATGCTTATGGCTGGGCACGTCAGCCCATGCAATTTACAGCAATGGCGATGGTGCGTTTGCCAATGGCCCGGTGGTCAGCTAAAATGAATAAAGCCAATATTGAAAGCCTGAAATGGAAAAATGAGTCATTGCAACAGCAAAAGAAAATGATTTTAAATGAATCAACCGGCATGGCTTATGGCATGCGGACTGACATCCTCAATAAAAACAAACAAATCAAATTATATGAAGAAAAAATCCTGCCAGCTCTTCGCAGGAACTATCAAACTTATCAATTGTCCTATGAACAAAATACCGAAGAGTTGTTTGAATTATTCGATGCATGGGAAACATTAAACATGACCCAACTTGAATATCTAAAGCAATTACAGGAATTGCTAACGATGCAGGTTGAACTGGAAAGAATCTTACAAATAAAATAATTATTTCACATAACTTTTTCAACTATGAAACGCAGAGAATTTATCAAAAACACAGGACTTGGAGCAGGCAGCATATTAAAAGCAGGTTCCATTGCAACCATTTTAGCAGCATGTAATAAGAATAACATGATGAATGGAGGGGATATGAATATGGGCGGCCAACCGGTTCCCGTAACAGAAGGAAATTTCAGCAGGTTACTGCCCATTCCCAACACAGTAACAGGTAATGCAGTATTAACGGCCCAGGCAACTATAGCAAATATTAATGGCAGCAATATTTCTGTATTGGGCTACCAGGCTAATGGAATACTGGGTCCTACTATCCGTGTTAATAGTGGCATTAATACCAACATAAATTTCCAGAATAATCTTTCTGAAAAAAGTAATATCCACTGGCACGGTTTAAAGATTCCTGCCAATATGGATGGGCATCCGGAATCTGTTATAAATCCAGGCAGTGGGTTTAATTACCAGTTCGCAGTTAATCAACGTGCAGGACTATGCTGGTATCATCCGCATCCAGATGGGGCAACAGCAAGACAGGCATTCCGGGGTTTAGCCGGTTTGTTTATAATTAACGATGCAGAAGAAGCAGCTTTAAACCTGCCCTCTGGTATTTATGAAATCCCCTTAGTAATTCAGGACAAACGACTTACTGCATCTGGCATCGCTTATAACCCTTCTATGGGAGAAGTAATGTCTGGCTATATGGGCGAAACAATTATTGTAAATGGAGAAGCATCTCCTTACACAGAGGTGGCAACAAGATTTTACAGGTTGCGGATATTAAATGGTTCTAATGCCCGTATCTATAACCTTGCTTTCAGTAATAATGCTGATTTAATTATTATTGGAAATGATGGTGGGTTATTAAAAAATCCCACAGCAGTTAAAAACATTGTACTGGCACCAGGCGAAAGATTAGATGTGCTGGTAAACTTTGCCGGGCTTAACATAGGCACTGATATATTTTTAGAGAGCAAGATGTTTGATAATGCTGGCAGTGCACAAGGTAAGCAAGGGTTTAAGATTATGAAGTTTAAAGTAACACAAACCATAAGTGATGGGTTTACTTTACCAGCTTCGCTTTCTTCTGTTAATGCTATTTCTCCTTCCGCATCTTCAAAGACAAGAAACTTTGTTATAAATGCCATGCAAATGAGCAGTGGCATGAATATGACAGGCATACACAGAATCAATGATAAGATTTATGATAAAAACAGGATTGATGAAAATGTAACAGCTAATGCAACAGAGATATGGGTATTTGATAATTCACAGGGTGATGAACCACATCCTATGCACCTGCACGGCGTACATTTTCAGGTATTGGAAAGAAGCGGTGGCCGGGCACAGTTGTCAGCTTCTGAAAGCGGCTGGAAAGATACTGTTTTAGTAATGCCCCGTGAAACGGTAAAAATCATTATTCCATTTTCAACATTAACAGGTGTATTCGTTTTTCATTGCCACAATCTTGAACATGAAGATGACGGCATGATGTTACAATATCAATTGAGTTAAAATATTTTATTAATCAGTTATGAAAAAAAAGAAAATAGCAATCATTATAACATCGGTGCTGGTTTTACTGTCTGTGGCCGCATGGGTATATTTTAAAGTAGTGGTTCCAAAAAATGATACCCATACACAGCATGAAGGAATGACGGGTATGGAAAACATGAAGATGGATAGCAAGGAGGAGAATATGGATATGACCACTACGGATGAACAAGTATTATACACCTGTTCTATGCACCCTGAAATCATTCGTGATAAGCCGGGCAACTGCCCCATTTGCGGAATGCAACTGGTAAAAAAAGAAAGTGAAAGCAAGGAAGTACATGATGTTTCCCTGCATACTTTACTCAAACCTACTAATGGTTATGCAATCTCTACCATACCTGCCACTACCTTAATGAAAAGTGAAGAACCTATAGAAATTAATGCGCTTGGATATACCGCATACAACACTTCAGCAGTTGGAACCATATCTGCCCGTATAAGTGGTAGGATAGAAAAACTGTATGTACGGTTTCGCTATCAGTTGGTTAAAAAAGGGCAAAAAATTATGGATATCTACAGTCCTGAGTTACTTACCGCACAGCAAAATCTTTTATTTCTTATAAAGAATGACCCATCCAATAATTCATTAATTAATGCTGCTAAAGAAAAATTATTATTACTTGGTTTTCCATCAGAACAATTGCAGCAGGTAATAAATACTCAAAAAACACTTTTTACTGTTTCCGTTTACAGCAGCTACAGCGGGCATATTCATGACGCATCTAATATGGGAATGAACAGCACAATAACGGAAGCCCCTGAAATGAATGAGGCCATTTCTTTAACAACCCAGGAACTGAATCTTAAAGAAGGTATGTATTTACAAAAAGGGCAAACGGTTTTCAAAGTTTATAATCCAAACAAAGTATGGGCTTTACTGAATATTTACCCATCAGACCAGGCATTTATTAAAGTTGGCAATAAAGTAAGAATTGTACCGGAAGCCAAACCTGGTAATGATTTTCGCAGTTCTATTTATTTCATTGAGCCTTTTTTCCGCCCCGGAAGCAAAACGCTGACAGCAAGAGTAAATGTAGATAACAGTGCTTTACAATTACCCATCGGTAGCCAGGTACAGGCTACTATATTCAGCAACCCGCTAAATGCAGAATGGTTGCCAAAAGAAGCAATACTATCACTTGGCCTTGAGAAAGTTGTTTTCGTAAGAAGTGGCAATGGGTATAAAGCACAAAAAATAGAGACGGGAGTAAGCTACAAAAATTTGATTCAGATTACAGGAGGTATCACTGTTACAGATTCAGTGGCAGCAAATGCACAGTTTTTAATGGATAGCGAAAGTTTTATAAAAATCAGGGATAAAGACTGACAAAATAGAAAAGTAAAGACGATGAAATAATACTAAGCAGAAAAAGATAATAATGATATTGATAGCCGGTAACAATAAAATATTTAAAAGATGAAAAAGTTATTTATCGCAGCAGTGTTTGTGTTTTTATTTGCCGCCTGCAAAAATAAGAATACAAAAACTCCAGCACAGGCAGAACATAATATGGAAATGAACGATGTATATTATACCTGTTCAATGCACCCGCAGGTAATGCAGGATAAACCGGGCAATTGCCCTATATGTGGCATGAAACTGATAGAAGCAAAAAAAGGCATTTCAAAAGACCCTAATGAGGTTCAACTTAGTGACCAGCAAATACAATTGGGGAATATTTCAACAGATACTATCCGTAGCGGAATGATTGGCGACCAGATGGTGCTTACCGCAACATTAAATGCCGACCAGCAAAAAATCAATGCGGTAAGTGCAAGGGTGATGGGAAGAATTGAACGGCTTTACTTCAAAAACCTGGGCGACTATGTTAATAAAGGAGATAAATTATTTGATATATACAGTGAGGAGTTGAATAATGCCAAGCAGGAATATATACTGGCACTGGAAAAACAGAAAACACTTGATAATCCGCTGATTGATTTTACGGCATTGTTACAAAGTGCAAAAAATAAATTGCTGCTGTGGGGCTTATCTGAAAACCAAATACAGGAAATAGCAGTAAGAAAAACTACAACAGCCCTTACCACTTTTTATAGCCCTGTTGCAGGGTATATTACCACTTTGGATATAAGGGAAGGTGAATATGCTATGGAAGGTGGCACTATTGTCCGGATAGCGGATTTATCAACCCTTTGGGCAGAAGCACAGGTTTACACATCTCAACTATCGCAGATAGATAATAATGCAGTTGCCTCTGTTCAATTCCCTGATTTGCCGGGCAAACAAACCATTGGAAAGATTGAATTCATGAACCCTGAAATCAATCCCCAAACCCGTATTACCCTGCTACGGGTAAATGTAGCCAACTCTGGAAAACTATTAAAGCCCGGCATGCCTGCTTATGTAACTATAAAAGGCAAACAGGTAAACACATTAACCCTGCCATCTGATGCAGTACTCCGCACCGGCACTGGTGCATCTGTTTGGGTACAAACAGGTAACCATACTTTCAAAAGCAGGATGGTTGAAATAGGTATGGAAGATGGAGAAAGGGTTGAGATAAAATCAGGTCTTCAATCAGGAGATATTGTTGTGATAACCGGAGCTTATTTATTAAACAGTGAATTTATTTTTAAGAAAGGTGCAAATCCAATGGAGGGAATGAAAATGTAGGACTGATGGCTGAAAATATTTTATATGATTGAGGTGAAAAAGTACGACAAAGGAAAAATAATTCTTCTATGCGGAGTTTTTTTGGTAATGACTGGATTTGGAATGACACTTCCGGTACTCCCGTTTTATATTGAGAAGATTCTCTCGTCCAGGGATATTTCATCCAATACAGTTTCCCTTCATATAGGATTAATAACTGGAGCTTTTCCGCTAACCCAGTTTTTGTTCTCATCTTACATCGGTTCAGTATCTGATAAGGTTGGGAGAAGACCACTTATCTTAATAGGCATTGCAGGATTTTCTATCGCAACTTTTATTTTTTCATTGGGTGAAAGTCCGGCGCTGCTTTATATCTCCCGTTTGATAGCAGGAATTTTTACAGCCTCTTTCGTAACTGCATCGGGTGCTTACATTGCAGATAGAACTCCAATAGAAAAAAGAGGGAAAAGTTTTTCAATATTGAATGGCGTAGCAGGATTAGGGGCTGTTACCGGCCATTTGCTGGGCAATCTTTTTTCAAATATCAGCATTCACTTTAAATTTCTATTCACACAGTTCACACTCAACAATTTTTCCTCACCATTTATTTTTTCTTCTTTGCTTACCTTAATAGTACTAATTCTATATTTCATTTTTTTGCC
This sequence comes from Lacibacter sp., assembly GCA_050916065.1. GTDB lineage: Bacteria > Bacteroidota > Bacteroidia > Chitinophagales > Chitinophagaceae > Lacibacter. Next base: position 529,840 of record CP051137.1, on the reverse strand, counting down.
GGAATCACTGCAATTTTCAAGTAAAACAATAGATGAAAGTGCAACAAAAACAAAAATATCTTTTATCCCAAACTTTAAATCCCTTAAAAAAGCGTTCATCCTATTGTTGGCATTATCTTTCTTCGGCCAGCTTGCACACTCCATGTTTGAAGGCACATTTGCCATTCATTCACAACGATTTTTTTTGTTTGGCCCAAAGCAAATGAGCATTGTCCTTATTATTTGTGGGTTGCTGATGGGCTTATTACAATTAGGCCCCATTGCGTGGTTGATAGAAAAGAAAGGTGAAAAGGCATTATTGCCTTTCGGTTGCCTGTTCCTGAGTATTGGTCTGTTCATGCTTACTGTTTCAAGGGAAATGGGATGGATTTTGTTTTACGTCTCTTTCATCTCAGTCGGAATCGCAATCCTCACACCGAGCCTGACCTCACTTGTTACAAAGGATTCAGGAAAAGAATATGGAACATCATTGGGCATTTTTAGTGCCGTTAATAGTTTGGGCCAGGTTGCAGGTGTGGTAATGGGAGGAATAATTATGATATGGTCTGACCATCTTGCCTATTGGATTGTTGCAACTATACTTATTATGTTTGCTATCATCCTCCGCAGCGCTGGTTATAGTAGAGGTAATGACGAACAGGAATCGAAATCTGCCTGAGAAAAATAAGTCCATTTGGGGATGAAATAATTCTTGACATTGACGATAAGTTGGCAAAATCATATTGCCTCTTTTAGGTTTGGCTGAAGTAACGCTGCCATTTGAAAATTAAATTTATAAAATGGCAACAACTCAATGAAAGGACTTTAGGCAGGCTTTAATAAAAGTGCTGAAATTTTTTGTTTGAGGCAACCCTTTTCTACAAATATTTGTACCAATATAAAACCGCTTTAAAACCAAAATATCAATAGTTGTCATATTGTAACGAGGAACTGAAACATTTGCTCGACGGATGCCGTAAAAACAGTCGTTTACATGAAAGACTGTTCTTTGACTGGCTAAAAGAGTTTGCAGCCAATGTTTGCTACAGGTACGCTTCAAGTAAAATTGAGGTGCAGGACCTCGTATGCGATGGATTTGTAAAAGTATTTAAAAATCTTCACCTGTACAATGAAGATATTTATGGATATAGTGAAGCCGCTTTTAAAGGCTGGTTTAAAAAAGTGCTAATCAACAATTGCATCAATTATCTAAATAAATTTCATCCTAAAATTGAATTTAGTGATGCAAATGTGTTGCTGATGGCAGAAATAAGCGACGATTCTGAATCTGTATTGGATGCAATGAGTTACAATGAAATATTAGAGACCGTTATGGAGTTACCACCTGCATATAAGATGGTTTTTAACTTATTTGTGATTGATGGCTACACACATGAGGAAGTTGCCGGTATCCTTGGTATAACTGAGGGTACATCAAAGTCAAACCTTTTTAAAGCCAAGCATTGGTTACAAAAAGCATTACAAAAAAAAATGAAACATAAAAGATATGTTTAACCAAAATGATTTATTTTTTGACAACAGGGTTCGTTTTGCTGTTGAAAGGCACACCGACCTGAGCCTTATTCCGGACTGGAATAAACTGGAAGAAAAATTGGATATTGAGATGCCGGTAAAGAAAAAACGCAGAAGGTTTATTGTGTTCTGGTTTCTCTTTGCAGGTCTGCTTGCAGGCACGGCTTTTTGGAAGTTTGATGTTAATTTTAATTCAAAGGAAAACTATGCCAATAAGACTCCAATAGATACAAAACAAAATATTGTTGTACCTGATGAAAGCAGGAATAACAAGACTGTTAAATTGCCCGATGAAAACATTGTAAAAGACAATACTGGTAATGTACTTGAAGATACAGAACCCCAAACAATAATTATATCATCATTGGCACAAACGCAGACAATTTATACAAAACCTTCTCCTGAGAAAAAGAACCCACAGAATACGGCATCTCTTACTACTCAATTTAAAGCGCAAGTAAGTGTGGTTGACGAGAATAATAAAGCTGTCAATAAAGAAATTAGTGATGAAAAGTTGTCCGGGTCTGATATTACTATTGGGAACAAATCAGATTTCATTAAAGAAACATCGAGTATTCCGGGAAAAGATACTGTAACAAACACTGATTTATTGAAATTGACCAATGTAACAAACATTTCAAAAGATACTGCAGGCATTATCGCAAACACCTTAAAGCCTGTCCAGAAAAAATCTGCTACTTCCCGTTTTTCATTCACAGCAGTTAGCGGCGTTAACGTAAACAGTGTCAAGTTAAATAAACCGTCAAGGCCAGGGTATGACTATGGTTTTTTGGTGGGCTACAGAATCTCTCCAAAAATTGAAATCAGGTCAGGGATATTATTTTCTAAAAAATTCTTTACTGCTTCCGGCAAAGACATCTCATTCGATTCTGCAAAACTGAATCTGCCCTCTTATACGAGTATCAGGCTGGAAGATGCGACCGGCTATTGCCGCTTTTTGGAAATCCCGGTTATGCTTTATTACAATTTTCCATCAAAAAATAAAACCAGTTTCTATACTTCTGCAGGTTTTTCTATTAATGAAATGCGGATGGAAAGTGTGCATTACAAATTTGTGGCAGATGGCAGTACAACAATAGAAAGAAGCCACAGCAGTGCCTATCACAGTAGCAACGATTTTTCTACTTCAATCACATCCAACTTTTCGGTTGGCATTAAACAGCATTTAAATAACCGCTGGAACATTTCTTTTGAGCCATATCTTAAACTGCCATTAACCCGTTTCAACAATAATAATTTAAGGTTTAGCAGTTTTGGTACCATGCTGTCGCTAACTTATTCCTTACCAGGTAAAAAGAAAAAATAAGTTACAGGCAACCATTTTTGGCCATTTATTGTATCAACATTTACAAAACAAATCCCAACAAAATGAAAAAATTAAAATCCAATGCTGTCATATTATTGATAATGGCAGTAATCTTTGCAATTCCGTCCTGCAAAAAAGACGATGGTATGTCAATGGAAGAAAAGAATATTGACTACCCGGCTGCTTATGTAGTTAACGGAGAAAGTAGCACTATTTCAGTAATTAAACTTAGTACGAATACTGTAACAGACAGTATCAATTTAATGGGCAGTGGTGGCAGTATGATTATGTGGCCACACCATATTTATCATCATCAGTCAGGCGGCGAACATCATTTGGCAATTGGCGTTCCGGGTATGGATTTAAGTGCAGGTCACACCGGTGGTATGCCGGGTATGAAAGGTATGGTGGTTGTAATGGATGCTGTTACAGGTGCAATAAAGAAAAACTTTGAAGTGCCTGTAATGAATCACAATGCAGTATTTTCTCCGGACGGAACTGAAATTTGGACATCTCAAATGGACATGGCAGGAAAAGTGCTGGTCTATAATGCATCCACTTATGCGTTGAAGAATACCATTACTGTGGGTGATGAACCTGCTGAAGTTACATTCAGCGCTGATGGAACGAAAGCTTATGTATGTAACGGTATGAGTAATACAGTATCTGTAATTAACCCTTCAACCAAAGCTGTAATAGCAACGATAAACGTTGAATCAAATCCGGTTGGCGCATGGCCAGCATCAGGTGGAAAAATGTTTGTTGACAATGAAGATTCTCAAAGCATTTCTGTAATTGATGTTGCTACGAATGCAAATCTGGGAACGATTATACTAAATTTTAAACCGGGATATGCTGCATTCAATGCTACCGTAAATGAATTGTGGGTTAGTGATGCCACCAATGGCAAAGTTGCTTATTACATGGATATGGGTGGCAACACATGGATGAAACATGGAGAATTTGTAACAGGTGCAGATGCACATGCTATTGCATTTAATGGTAGTTACGGATATGTGACCAACCAGGGTGCCAATACAGTATCAGTTATCAATGTATCAACACATACAAAAGTTAAGGACATTCCGGTTGGAAAAAAGCCAAATGGAATTGTATTTAAATTATAGGTCGTAAAATAATATCATTTAAAAAACAAAAAGTAAAAGAATGAAAAAAATAGTTTTCGGTATTGCTATGATTGCAATTAGTTTAGGGTTTACAGCATGTAAAAAAGATGCTGATGGCATCATCCTTCAAGCCCATGATGATAACAGGATGATGGACAGTATGCATGTTATGATGGACCGGATGGAAGCAATGACTATGTCAATGGACCCGGAAGTGGATTTTAGTGAAATGATGATTATGCACCATGAAGGTGCCCTGAATATGTCAAAAGCAATGGTAGCTGCAGGAAAAAATGACAGCCTGAAAAGGTTTGCACAAAAAGTAATAGCAGACCAAACAGCCGAAATTGCCGTGCTTAAATCCATAAGAATGTCTTTAACAGTAAATAATATGGACATGGATTTTATGCAGGAGCAAATGGATAATATGGAAAAAACAACCAGGCAATCTGATGTGCAAATTATTACCGGCGATATTGATAACGACTATGCCACCTTAATGATTATTCATCATCAGGCTGCCATGCAGGATGCTTCTGCTTATCTGCACCACGGAGATAATGCTCAGTTAAAAACGATTGCAAACAATATCATTACAGCTCAGAATAAAGAAATAATTGAACTAAGTAACTGGCTTAAGGCTAACAAGCGATAATTGATTTTCGATTAAAGCAGTATCGTATCAAAAAAAGAAAGAGGCATAATTGGGTGCCTCTTTTCTTTTCATAACTACCACAGTATAACGCTGTTTTGCAAAAACCCAAACCCTTACCATGGTGAACTAATGGAGCAAATAATGTATTTTGCTGTTTTAAGCAGTATATATGACCAGCAACCTAAACCAGCTTATAAGGCAATACAAAGAAGATAAGCAATCTGTTTTTAACACCTGGTTCATCAATAATGAAGAACGGCTAAAGGCATTTCGGTCTATCCGCAGGGGTGTTATGCAGGTAATTGATGATATTAAGAACAAAAAATTCCCCAACGATTTTAAAGGTTCGTCTTTGGAGTTTGTCCTTACCTGCATCACAGAGCAAAAGCAAGTATTTGAAGGAGCTTCCCATCCTTTTTATTGGAAACCAAAATTGAGGATACCGGATATTTATGAGAATGAAAATAACAAGCAAGCTTTCGGACAATTCTTAGAAAATTGTTTGAATGCAAAGACTGAAGAACAAATTCTTAAAGAAATCATCAGGCTTGACAGTTTAAAAATAAAAGGGCTTGGCCCTTCAGTAGCAAGTATTCTTTATTTTTTGCATCCCACTATTATTCCCCCATTTAACACTGCAATCATTAACGGCTTTAATTTTTTATACAAAGACAAAAAGAAACTGGGTAGCTGGAGTGAATATCTTAAGCTCAGGGAAGTAATAATTGATACCAATAGTCAGCAGCGTTCAGAACTATCGTCTGATTTAGGTGCTATTGCTGGTTTGTTGTTTGAAATTGGAACACAAAAATTAATTTTGGGAACAGATGTATATTTATCTGAACCCGAACGAAAGAAATTAGAGAAATTGATTGAAAAGCGACAGGAAAGTGTGCAGCAGGAAAAGGATGAGGAAAACTTGCATACAGAAATGCAATATCATTTATTGAAGATTGGAAATGCTTTGGGTTATGATGTAATTGCCGCATCCAATGACCGCTCCAGGTCGCATTGTGGCAACAGTTTTTCGTTTATGAGTTTGCAGCAGTTTCCGGAAATTAATTTAGATAAAGAAACATTAACTACGGTAAAGCTGATTGACGTATTGTGGTTTCAAAAAGGAACAAATAATGTTATTGCTGCCTTTGAAGTGGAGAAAAGCACCAGTATCTATTCTGGTATTTTGCGGTTGGCTGATTTAAGTTATACCATTGCCGATGGTGATGAAGTGTTCTATCTGATTGTGCCAGACAAGAGAGAAAAAGACGTTTGCCTTCAACTTTCCCGTCCAGCAATTAAACAAAACAATGTAGTAATTAAGTACATCCTGTTTTCAGAGCTACGCAGCCATTGCGATGCACTATGCAAGTTTGGAGAGAGCCATCATATTATGGAAAAGATTGCGAAGGCTGTATAAAAAAAGCGGCAGTTAATTTTTGTGCCGCTTTTCTTTTAAAGTTTTGCTCCAACTGATACAAAAAATGTTCTCCCATCAGCCGGTAAAACTCCCGGCCCGGGATAACCACCTGCACGGCGGGTGAAGTATCTTTCATCAAACAAATTGTTTACCCCTGCTTTAAGATTTAAGCCTTTGGAAAATTTGTAGGTTGCAGTTAAATCAGTTACGGTATAAGATGGTATTAAACCGGTATTGCCATTTGCCGAAGGTGCAACTGTGTTATTGGCATCGCTGTACGTTTCTCCAGCATTGCTTACCTGTGCAGTTAATAAAAATCCTTTATAGCCGCCGGTTATACCACCACGGAAAATATTAGTTGGTGCATTCTCCACTTTCTTTCCCAGTACCTTTTTTTGTCCACCGCTTTAGATGGCTATAATCTTGTCCACCGTAAAGTTCTACATAGGTTATTACATTGCTTACAGTACAGAATATTCATTAAGTTTTTGTAGGTTGTCCCTGTGCTGCTAAAGGGAGGTCAATCTATCATGATTGCCTCCCTTTTTTATATAAGACATTCTTATTTTACCTTAAAACGATGCTCCTATACTCACAAAAATAGTTCTACCGTTGGCTGGCATAATACCTGGCCCAGGATAGCCACCTGCTCTGCGGGTTGCATATTTTTCATCTGCAATATTATTCACACCTGCATTAATGTTATAACGCTCCATAAATTTGTAAGAAAGTGAGACGTCCATAACTTGGTAGCCGGAAAGTTTGCCTATTGTTCCTGTTGCATTTGAAATTTCGGTATTTGCTGCATCGGTAAATACATCTCCAACACTATTTAATTGAAACGTTGCCGAAAATCCTTTTAAGCTGTATGTAGCTCCAAATCGGTGAATAAATTGAGGAGCGTTTTCTACTCGTTTATTTTTAATTGATCTTGAGGGGTCGCCTGCAATGGCTGGATTATCCCACTTTACATACTTTGCATTCATAAAAGTATTGGTTGCAAAAATATTTATGTTACCAAATTTTGAATTCTTTGTAAATAATTTCACCACATTTAGTTCAATATACGATTCAACGCCTTGACTTACCGATGTGCCAATATTTGTTCTGAATGGTGCACCGTTTTGAGCAACCGTGCCTATTCGGTTATCGTAATTCAAATAAAACACACCAACATCAAAGCTTAAAAAGTCTTTTACGGTTCCTCTATAACCAAGGTCTGCATTAAAACCACTTGCATCTTTCAAATTAGGGTCAATAACTTCGGTGGTGGCAGAGGGTGTAAGTTCTGAAAATGTAACAGGACGGTATGCAAGTGAGTAGTTGGCATAAATGTTAGTATTTTTGCTAACATTATATTCGCTTCCTATTCCATACAATAAAAACTGCCTTACTCTTGAGTCAGGACTCAGTGTGCCTGTTGGTGATGTGTTAATATATCCACTTTTTTTACTTTCAATATATTCTAATCTTATGCCAGGCACTATTTTTAGCCGCCTTCCAACTTGAAATATATTTTCTGCAAATACTGCATAGTTAGTTGTTGCATAGTCTAACGAGCGCCCGAACTGCGGATTGGTAACTGATAAATCGTAGTTATTACCTATTGTACCTCTGCCAAGTTGGTCTCTTTTAGTTGTAGATCCGTAGGCTCTGATGCCCCCTGCAAAAACATTTTCATTATTAAAAAGTTTATACTTTACCGAAACCCTTGCTTCCGCTCCATAACTCTTATAATAGTCTCTATCCACTTGCCTTGCATTGTATTGAAGTGTAGCTGAATTAATCGTGTCTTTTACTGTAACAGGGCTTGTGAAACCAACGCTGTTACGCTCTGCAATTGAACCAAATGATTTAATGTTAAAACTTACTGATTTAGAAATGTCGTATTTGAATGTGAGCGATGCTACATTCCACGGAGCACCAAACCAATTTCTTTCTCTAAATGATTGACGGCTATTCTCCTTATACTGCGCATCTGTAAGCCCACCCGGTTGTTGGCTTTTGTAATCCATTTTTGTATATTCTAATGAAATATTCATTTTTTGAGTAAGCTGATAATTTGCCGAAAAATAGCCTGTGTAAGTATTGTATCGGCTATTGTTTCGCCATCCATCGGCTGAGCGTGTATGAAAAAAACCATAGTAGGAAAACTTTTTATGAGTTCCGCCAATGGCATTGTACGAGTTGAACAAACCATAAGAACCAACCGTTTGTTGGGTTTCAAAAGTAAAAGGTTTATTTGGGTTTCCTTTTTTAATTTGATAGTTGAGCAGTCCGCCAAACTGCGGTCCAAATTGCAAGGATGCGGCCCCCCGTATCACTTCAATTTTTTCTAATGCTTCCATAGGCGGATTGTAATATGCTTCAGAATAACCAAAAATATCTGGAGTAATATCGTAACCGTTTTGCCTTACGTTAAATTCCCAATTACGGTTTGGGCTTAGTCCTCTTACACCCACTCCCACTTGTATTCCAGAGCCGTCATTTTCCCATATGCTCATTCCGGGAACTTTTGCAAAAACCTGCCTGGTGTTATTGGTGCTCAGGTCAGCATTTATTTTATCCAACCGTATTACTTCTGTTTTTTTGCCTGCGAAAATTACATTCTCTTTCATATCAGGCATTCGTTCCATTCCGCCTATAGATTTTTGTCCTTTTACTACAACCTCTCTGAGGAATGTAACTTGTGATGTGTCATTTTGCTGAGCGTGTGCTATTGAAAATACAGTGATACTGAAAATGGAGATAAATAAGTATGTTTTTTTCATTTATTAAATTTGTGTGTGATTTTAAGATGCAAAAGTGCAGATGCCTTGTTTAATACCACTTATGCAAAAGGGAAATAGAGTTATGCAATGCGGAAATGTTTGATTTCCGATAAAATAAATTGCCAACAGGCAACCTAATTTTTATTTTACCTGTAACTTAAAATTGTGTGGCTGTTATTAAACGATAATAATTCTGTGATTAAATAACTCAGTTGAGTGGTTTGAAGAAGTTAGAAAGCAGAGGCAAAGACACATTTAACTGACACAAATGGTACATTTTCAACGGAAAAGCAAAGAATAAGTAGAGGGGGTTGACCACAAAATTTTGTAAAAATTGTCTATAATTTTACAAATTCAGTAAACCATTCTACCATATCTTTGCCCCGTTAAGGTGCTACTTTTCAATAAAATAGCTTTACTTTACAACTATTAAATGAACCGGAATTTATCCATAAAGCTAAAAGCACTGTTCCTGCTGGTTGTATTTGCATCAAATACTGCTGTAGGTTTTGCATGTGCTGTAGGTGTAGATATGGGTTTTAATTCCCCTCATCATAGCGAAACTGAAGAACCTGCAGAAGCGCATATGCATGATGATGGTAAAAAGCATGTTCATGAAAAGGAAACATCAGTAGCAACTGCAATTGTTCATGCTGATGGCAGTAATCACCAACACGATAGTGAGCCAGCAACACTAATTCCCGTTGATGGCAATAACTTACTTAAAAAAGAAGATGGCGGATGTTGTACCAATGAAGTGCAGGAGTTTCAAGATTTGGATAAAAATGTTTCCGTAAATACTACTGGTATCTATATACCGGTATTTGTGGCAATTCTTAATACTTATTTTAATATTGATTTCTCAGCGGTTGTCAAGGATTTTCCTGTCCATTATAAGGTTCGTTTTTATTACCCCCCACCGACTGACATACGCATAGCGATGCAGCGTTTCCAGATTTGATTATGGTAAAACAGGTGAAGCTTTTTGCTTCATCCAACTTCATTTGCGTTTCGCAATATGAGGCTATTTGTTTTACCGTAATCAATTTTTATGTTCAGATATAGTATCATCGTTTTTCTTGCAGGCGTCATCAGTTTTTCGGCATCGGCACAGCAGGTGCTCACAGAAGAGGAAGCTGTGTCCAAGGCATTGGCTAATAACAAGAATATCCAAGCTGCATCACTGCAAGTAAAGCAACAGCAGCAGTTACTAAAATCAGCTATCAATCTTCCCAATCCGGATTTTTTCCTTGAAAGCCCGACAGGTAAGTTTTATACTGGAAGTATCACCCAATCATTTGAGTTTCCTACCGTGTACAGCAATCAATACCGGCTGCAAAAGCAGCAAATTGGTGTGGCACAAAAAGAAAAGCAGTTAACAGAAGCAGAGTTAAAATATCGGGTAAAGATTTTATACCTAGAAATACAGTACGCCGATTCGCTTGCCTCACAATTGTATATACAGGATACACTGTATGAAAAGATAAAGTTGTCAGCCATCCGCCAGTTTAAAGCCGGGCAAATTGATTACCTGCAACAAACTTTTGCTGAAACACAGTATGGTGAAATCCATAATCAATACCAGCAGTCGCTTGTAAGAACCGCTTCTTTAAAGTCGCAGTTGCAATGGTTTACTGGTATTAAGAATTCCATTTCGGTAGAGCCGTTGATTGTTGCACAATCACAATCGCAATTTTTATCTGCCCCTGATTCAACAGCGTTACTTTCTAATCCTGCTATACAGCTATTGAAGCAGCAGGAGAATGTTGCCAAACAAAATATTTTATTGCAAAAAAGCAAAGCCTTACCCGGTTTGGCTTTTGGTTACTTCAACCAGGGAGAAAGAAATACTCAATGGTTTAACCGTTTCAGAGTTGGTGTAACTATTCCGTTATGGTTCGGGCAGTATAAAAGTAAAACCAATGCAGCCAGAACAGAGCAGCAGGTTATTCAAAGCAAACAGCAGGGCTTGCAGCAAGACTTATCTGCACAGGTTATAAACGCCAATAGCGAAATGCAAACCAACTGGCAGTCTGTTCAGTATTATCAGCAATCAGGGTTAAGAAAAGCACAGGAAGTAATTACTGCTTCACAGCGCTTTTTTGCAAGTGGCGAAATTGATTATATCAGTTTGCTGAGAAACAGTAATGATGCGTACAATGTTTACCAGAGATACCTGGAAGCAGTAAGAAATTATAATCTCAGTATTATCAATCACAAATATTTAATGGGTCAGTTATGAAAAAATTAATCATCCAATTTTTATTAGGGCTATTGCCGGTACTTGCATTTGCACACGGCGGCGAAGACCACGGCGATGCTAAAAAAACAACTCTATCGCCTGCAAGTTACTTCTCTTCTGAAGCTGCTTCAGAAATCTATGAACTGTTGCTAAAGTACAGTCCCATAGTACCGGGCAAGGAAACATCGCTTCGCCTGTACTTAAGCGAGTACAATACCAATACCCCTATTGATAGTGCCAAAATGGAAGTAACAGTGGCCGATAATCCCAACATAAAAATTACTGTTGTTAGGATTGACAAAGGTGTATTTGAACTGAAAGCCATTTTTCCGGAAAAGAAAGCCTACAACCTTGTAATCAATATCAATAGTTATGCAGGTGTTGACTTAATCCAGCTAAACAATATTGAAGCAGGAAAGGAACTAACCACATCAGCAACAATAGAAAGCATCCCCCACGCTCATTGGTACAGCAGCAATTGGTTTTTTGGCTTGATAGGCCTGTTGTTTGGTTTGATCGTTATGTACTTTGTAAACAAAAGCCACAGCCGGAAGATGATTGCGGGAGCAATTATTCTATTTTGTCTTTTACCAGCGGCCACTTACAACCCGGCATCCGCACATGGTGGCGAGGACCATGGTAATGGCGCTGCTAAAAGTGGCGGAGCCTCTTCCACAACATTCATAGTTGAAAAAGAAACACAGTTCCTTTTTAATATTCAAACAACGAAAATTGGCACAGGTGATTTTAGTGAGTCATCTGTTTTATTAGGAACTGTAAATGCAGCTCCGCAAGGCCGGGCTGTCATTCAAACGCCACAGGCAGGTAAAATTGTTTCATTAAGAGTAGCTCCCGGTCAACGGGTTGGAAAAGGACAGGTGGTAGCTGTTATAGAACAACAGGTAGATGCCGGAACGCAAATCAGCATCATTTCTCAAAGCAATAGTGTAAATGCCGAGTATGAAGCCGCCAAAGCACAATATGAAAGGTTGCTTGGCATAGCAGACATTGCAGCTAAAAAAGATATTACCGAAGCAAAAGCCAGGTATGAAAGTGCTAAGAAAAATAAAGCACTCTTTGATGCAAATACAGGAAGGAATACAGGCAATACAAAGGCAATAACACTTACCTCTCCTGTTAGTGGCGTTGTGGGCACTTTTAACTATGCAATTGGTGCTGTTGTAAACAGCGGAGAAACTTTGTTTGAAATAACCAACCTTGACCAGGTTTTTGTAGAAGCCCAGGTATTTGCAACCGACGCTGAAAAATTGAAATCAGCAACAGGGTTTACCACCATTTCAAATACGGATACACTGGTTTATAAATTGAAAATGGTTAGCACTGCTCAATCTGTTAACAGCGGCAATCAATCTCAAAAAGTAGTATTTGAAATCATTAATCCAAAAGGCCAGTTTAAAATTGGTGAAAATGTAAATGTGCGGATGACAGGAAATAATGTTATACGACAAGTTGTAATACCAAATGAAGCAATTACAGATGTGAACGGTAAGCCAGCCATTTTTATAAAAGATAAAGCTGAACAGTTTAGCATCAGCTTCGTAGTAAAAGGGCAAAGCAATGACAAGTTTACTGTTATTACAAAGGGGACTGAAGATGGTGAAAGGGTTGTTACAGCCAATGTGTATCAGATGAAAATGATGTATTTAAATCAATAATTAAAATAAACAAACATGAGAAAATTAATAATGATGTTTCTGCTGCTTTCACCTGCTATAGCAGCCTTTGCACAAACAAACGACAAAGAAGCGGTAAAGAATGTATTGAACAATTACAAAAAAGCCATTGAAAAATTAGACACCACAGGTGTAGTGAATCTCTTCGTAAAAGATTCCAAAGTATTTGAGCAGGCAAAAGATGAAGGCACCATTGGTCATTACCTGGAGCATCACCTTGGGCCTGAATTAAAAGATTTTAAGTCCTTCACCTTTAGCGACTATAAAGTTGATGTGACTGTAACAGGTGAATACGCCTTCTCAACAGAGACTTATATCTATACCATCATTCTTGCTAAAGACGGCAAAGAAATAAAAAGTCAGGGAGTGGCTACCTCAGTATTAAGAAAATCAAAAGAAGGCTGGAAAATTGTGCAGACACATTCTTCCTTCAGAAAAGCAAAATAAATCTCAAACTATAAAAAAGAAAAAAAATGAAACAACTTAAATCAATGATGCTGTTGCTGATTGCATCACTCGCCTTTACAGCAACAAAAGCACAGGACAGCAAGACTGACACATTTAAAGTGTGGGGTAATTGCGGTATGTGTAAAAAAACGATTGAAAAAGCAGCTAAAACCGACGGAGTTGAAAAAGCCGAATGGAACAGGGAAACAAAAGTCTTTACGGTAGTTTATAATCCTGCTAAAATCAGCAATGAAAAAGTACAAAAGGCTATTGCTGCTGCCGGTTACGATACCGAAAAATATACCGGTGATGATAAGGCTTATGAAAAATTGCCCGGATGTTGTCAGTATGAAAGAAAGAAAGAAAAAGATAGAAAATAATTAATTATTAATCAATATTAAAAACAAAAAAACAAAAATGAAAAAAGTATTTAGAATTACGATGGCAATCTTAGCTGTCGGCTTTGTTGCAGTTTTTGCAGCATGTAATAACAGTGGTGATATAAAAACATCTTCAACAGACACAACAAAAACAGAAATGTCACATGAGGGTGGCGACCATATTTTTGCCTGCCCCATGCACCCCGAAGTAACCGGTAAAGAAGGCGATACCTGCCCAAAATGCGGAATGAAACTGGAGCATAATGACAATGCTGGTGGTCCAAGCAATGTTAGTATGCAGTTTACATATAACCCGGCATCTCCTAAGCCGGGAGAAGAAGTTACTTTATCCATGACTCCAAAAATAAAAGATAAACCTACTGAGCAGGTGCCATTAGATGTTGAACACACTAAAAAAATACACCTCATTGTGGTTAATGATGACCTTAGCTGGTTTGACCACATACATCCTGAGCTGAACGCAGATGGCTCTTATACAGTAAAAGAGAAATTTCCAACTTCCGGCAAATACACCTTGTTTGCTGATTATAAGCCAAGCGGTGCCAATCATACGGTTGACTATTTAAATGTGACTGTGGCTGGAACGGTGCCAGCAGCAAAAGTTTATGGAGCAGATAAATTAACCGGTTCAGCGGGAGATGGTTTTACTGTTTCTCTTACTCCTGAAGGCGGTAAATTTTCAACCAATATGGCCATGCACATTAACGGGGTAGTAATGCTGAACGGCAAAGAAGTGGATGTAACAACCCTCGAAGATTACCTCGGTGCCAAAGCACACATGGTAGTAGTTAGCCTTGCCGATAAAAAATATTTGCATGTACATCCAAGTGTGGAAGGCGGCAAATTTGATTTACATACCACTTTTGAGAAGCCTGGTGTGTACCGTGGCTGGATACAGTTCCAGAGTAAAGGAAAAGTTTACACCAGCGATTTTGTAATGAATGTAGCAGAAGGCAATGCCGACAATATGAAAGGTATGGATATGAAGAAGGACGAACATGAGAAACATTAATATTCAATTTATTTTCTAACAATAAAATTTAAAACAATGAAAAAAATAACAATTCTGATGGTAGTAATGCTGATAGCAACTTTTACCACATTTGCACAGCATAGCGGCGGCGACCATAAACATGGTTCGCCACATGGCGGAACAGTGAAGTCTGCCGGTGATTTTCATATTGAAATAAGTGTAAAAGACGGTATGATAATGGCCTATTTGCTGGACGCTAATGAAAAAGCAATGAAGAATACGGGTGTAGCAGGAACTGCTGTTATACAAATGGCCGACGGAAAAACATCAACTATCACTTTAATTCCAAACGGTAGTGAAGGCTTTATGTACACACTTGACAAGGCTAAAAAGTACAACAAGGCTATTGTAACTTTTACAACCGGCGGTAAAACTGCATCGGCATCGTTTGAGCTTAAGGCTAAGGAAAAGCCTGCAGCAGATGGACACAATCATCAACATTAATTCCTGTTATATCATGGCAGGTGGAGAGCCTGCCATGATATAATTAATTCTATTGCTCTAATGAGTGTCTGTCTCAGAGATTAATTATTATATCAAATGTTAAGTTCTGCTCAAAAATATGGTTCAAAAAGAAAGCTTCGGTTGATACCGGATATTATTTCCGGCTGGAAAACGATTGCAGTGCTTTTTTCTGTAACAGTATTTTTTGGGTTGTTAATTTGGTGGCTCAATAAAAACCCAGTTTTGGAGGGTTTGTGGAATAACTTCATTATTGACAAAAGGGTACCTGCATCATTTTGTGAACAGGTGCATATAAACAGCCTATTCCGTCAGCCGGTAAACTCGTTTAGTAACATTGTTTATCTGCTTACTGCCGTCATAATTTTAAGTGGCTTATGGAAGAGCAGACATGCCAATACCAAAGGACATTTATCTGAAAGCAATATTTTCTGTGTTCTCTTTTCAATTGTGTTGCTGTATGTTTTTGTTGCCAGTACTTTTTATCATGCGTCTCTTATAGGTATAGCTCATACACTTGATTATTCTGCTGTATTTTCTTTTTCGCTTTTCCCTTTCATGTATTTTCTGTATCAATGGTGGCTTTTGAAAAAGAAAACACTATCAATTAAAGAAAAGCAAAAATCAGAAATCCGGTTTTTATTGCTTTTTTCCGGTGCTAATCTTGGGCTGACTTTGCTAACGCCAAAGGGCAAGGAACAGATGGTAGCCATATTACTTGTTTTGTTGTTTTTGGCATCAGCTATTATTACTGTTATAATCGAGAAACATAAGCCCGGTACTAATTATCTTATTTACACCATTATTGCAGTTATAGCGGCTGTTATTTTGTTTGAGTTTGATAAATATAAAATTGTTTGTAACCCTAAAAGCATTTTTCAGCCGCATAGTCTTTGGAATATTTTCATTGGGTTATCGGCCTTTTGGTTTTACCTGTATATGCGTTCTGAAACAACGCCAGGGGCATTAATTGTAAAATTGAAGCAATAATACTTTTATTATGAACAAAACTGTGGTTAAGGTTTGATGGTGAACAACAGGCGGCCTGTTGCTCTCTTTCCATTCAGCAGTGATGGAGAATTTTTCTTAGGCAGCAGGCTCCTGTTTGTTGTATTTATAAAATTGAATTAATTATTTGAACTACTTCAGATAATGTGTATCTGAAAATATACTTTTTAAATTATTTGAAATGCTGAACAGACTCATTCACTTCTCTCTTAAGAACCGGTTGCTGGTAATAGCAATGGCTGCCCTGTTAATGGTGTATGGCGTTTTTACATTGGTAAACCTGCCTGTAGATGTATTGCCAGATTTAAACCGGCCAAGGGTAACTATTTTCCTCGAATCTAATGGCATGTCACCAGAAGAAATTGAAGCGCAGGTTATACTGCCTGTTGAAACTTCTTTAAATGGCGCACCCGGAGTAGAAGTAGTAAGGTCAGTAGCATCTCCCGGACTGGGTTTGGTATTTGTAGAGTTTGACTGGAACACAGATATATACCGTGCAAGGCAGTTAACCGCCGAAAAAATACAAACGGTTCAATTACCTAATAAGATTGTGCCTGTAATGGGGCCAATCAGTTCCGTGATGGGGCAATTTATGATGATAGCCGTTTCATCCGATTCCACATCTCCTGCAGATTTGAGGACGCTTAGTGATTTTGTTATTCGCAGAAGGCTGATGAGTGTTAAAGGTATTGCACAGGTAATTCCCATCGGCGGTGTCCGGATGCAATACCAGGTTTTGATTTCCCCGGATAAATTACGGCAGTATAATTTATCTGTTGGTGATGTTGACAATGCTTTGCAACTTACCAATATCAATACAACTGGTGGTTTTGTAAATGATAATAAAGGCTCTGAGGTATTGGTTCGTAATCTTGCACGGGCAAATACATTAGAAGATTTAGCCAATACAGTAGTCGCCAATAAAAATGGCGCACCTGTACTCCTTCACCAACTGGCCGAAGTAAAATTTGGCGGGCCAATAAAAAGAGGTGATGGTTCTTTGAATGGCAAACCTGCGGTTATACTAAGCATAGAAAAACAGCCGAATGCCAATACGGTTACTCTAACAGCAGAAATCATCAAAGCAATTGATGATATAAAAAAATCAGTTCCGTCTGATGTAAAAATTAATACGGATGTATTTCAGCAAAAACATTTTATTGAAAACTCTCTTACCAATGTGGAGCATGCATTAAGGGATGGGTTTATCCTGGTTATTATCATTTTGTTTCTCTTCCTGCTTAATTTCAGAACCACCATTATCACACTTACCGCTATCCCTTTATCACTCATTATTACTGCTATTGTTTTTAAAATGTTTGGAATATCTATCAATACCCTTACACTTGGCGGTCTTGCTATAGCTATTGGAGAGCTGGTAGATGATGCTATTGTAGATGTGGAAAATGTATTCCGGCGATTAAAAGAAAACTGGACAAGCCCCAATCCAAAACCGCTAATGAAGGTAATTTATGAAGCCAGCAGTGAAGTAAGAAATTCTATTGTTTATGCCACTATCATCGTAGTACTCGTCTTTATTCCATTGTTTTACCTGCAGGGGATTGAAGGAAAAATATTTGCACCATTGGGTATAGCGTATATCACTTCAATCATAGCTTCTTTAGCCGTATCACTCACTGTTACACCGGCTTTGTGCAGCTACCTGTTAGGCAAAAAAAGAAATCTGGACCATGTAAATCTTGCCTTCTGGAAAGGAAGAAAAAAACACACCCATACATTTGAAGAGGCAGAGCAGGAAAAACCTCATGGACGGACGATTGAAGAAGAAGCTCTGTATGCATCTTCTCATGATGACAGCACTTTTGTGAAGTTCTTAAAACGGCAGGATATTAAATTGCTTAAAATAGGACTAAAACGTCCGAAAATAGTTATTGGAATTGCAATCGCTATGATTGTAGCTTCCATGAGTATCATCCCTTTTTTGGGAACAGAGTTTTTACCTCCGTTTAATGAAGGAAGTTTTACTATTAACCTTTCTTTGCCACCGGGAACTTCACTGGAGGAAGCAAACAAAACAGGCAGCATTGCTGAAAAAGAAATTTTAAAAGTTGATGGTGTGCAACTTACTGCACGACGCACTGGCCGGGCCGAACTGGACGAACATGCGGAACCGCCAAGTAATTCTGAAATTGAAGTGGCGTTATACCCGGATAAAATTGGTAACAGGGATAAAATACTTTCTCAGATAAGAGAAAGACTGTCCGTATTAAAAGGTGTAACGGTAAATATAGGGCAACCCATTTCTCACCGGCTTGACCATTTACTTTCTGGTGTGCGGGCACAGATTGCCATCAAAATCTTTGGAAATGATTTGGCTGATTTACGCAGTAATGCTGCTAAGTTAAAAGATATCATTAGTACAGTACCCGGCGCTGTAGATGTACAGGTAGAAAAGCAGGTATTGGTGCCCCAGTTAAGTATAAGAATAGACCGGGCGGCTGTGCAGCGGTACGGATTACAGGTGGGTAAAGTAGCTGAGGATATTGAAATATTTTACAACGGTAAAGTAAGTACCCAGATATTGGACGGGCAGAAAACTTTTGATATTGTTTTGAGAACCTCAGACAACGTAAGAAATAATCTTGACGAAATCGGGAATACACAAATCGCAACATCAGATGGTTCATTAATTCCGCTAAAGCAAATCGCCCAAATTGAAATGGAAAGCGGTGTTAACTCTGTGTACCACGAAAACACATTAAGGCGAATTGTGGTTTCTGCCAATGTGCAAGGCAGAGATCTTGGCAGCACGGTAAAAGAAATGCAGCAGAAGGTAAATGAACAACTTCAATTGCCTCAAGGATATTTTCTCCAGTGGGGTGGCCAGTTTGAAAGCCAGCAATCAGCTTCCAAGCTTATTACTATTCTCAGCATATTTTCTATTGCCGGCATCTTCTTGGTATTATACAGCCATTTCAAATCAAGCCGCATTACGCTGCAGATTATGCTCAATGTACCACTTGCATTGATCGGTAGTGTAATAGCAGTATTACTTACCGGCGGTGTGTTTTCTATTGCTACGATGGTAGGCTTTATTACACTTACAGGTATAGCATCAAGGAACGGTATTATGATGATTAGCCATTACATACACCTGGTACAGCATGAAGGTGAAACTTTCAGTGATAGAATGATCATCCGTGGTTCGCTGGAAAGATTAGTGCCGGTGCTGATGACTGCCTTAGTTGCGGCATTAGCTTTAATACCATTAACGATGGATGCCACTGCACCGGGAAAAGAAATATTATACCCTGTTGCTACTGTTATCCTTGGTGGCTTAATCAGTTCTACTTTATTAGATATGATTGTAACACCTGTTGTATTTAAACAGTTTGGCAAAAAAGCATTGGATAAATACATAGCTGAACATAATAAAAAGGATATGGAGTAACGGGGAAATAAAAGTACCCCCCTTTACTAAAGGGTGTGGGTGGTAAGCAATATTGGTAACTATTTAAATTAAAAACAATGAAACACAGATTATTTATTCTGCTTCTTGCCACAGCTATTGTATCAGGATGCAGTACCCCCTACATTTTGTCGTATAATGATTACGACCAAGCTGTGGATTTCAGCAAATACAAAACATTTTCCTGGATTCCCCACATAGATAATGATAATACTCCCTATCATAACCAGATTATTTTCAATAACAGCATCAATTATTTTTCACATGAACTGGTTGCCCGAGGCATGATACTGGATAACGAAAACCCTGATGTGCTGTTTGAACTGAAAGTAACAGAAAGTAAAAAAAAACAGAACAGAACAGGTCCGTACAACTGTTCCTGCCTATAATTATAATAATGCCTATCAATACAGGGCCATTTCACCTCGTAACCCCTATTATAATGTTAACCCAAGAGCTTATTATTATAACAGTCCATTAAATTACAATTATAACAGTTATACATACGGCTATACTACCAGAACTGTGGAATATATCCGGGGAGCTATAACTGTAAATGTTATTGACAGGAAGCAAAATAAGTTTATTTATACAGCCACTTTGGAAGCCGATTTATATGACCCTTCCACTATGCAAAGAGAATTACATCCGGCAGTACATACACTTTTGGCCAATTATCCGGTGAAGCCCCCTGCGGCAGCAAAAAAAAGCAGAAGATGATGGCTTTACATATATAGTTAACCTGCTGACAGAGAAATAACGCCAATGAAATGAATTTGATTTTAAAAGTAAAATATCATTAAAAACTTAAAATTATGAAACAGTTATTTGTATTTATAGTGATGCTGTTATCTGCATCATTTCTTTACGCACAGGATATTATTACGCTGCGTACCGGAGAAACTATTAATGCCAAAGTATCAGAAGTAGGTATTAATGAAGTAAGATATTTAAAGTCCTCTAATATTAATGGGCCGGTTTATGTTGCTGCCAAAGCCGACATTAGCCAGATTGTGTATGAAAATGGAAATAAGGATGTATTTAATGCCACTGCACAGCAGCCAACCACAGTAATTGTACAGCAACCTCAAACTGTTTATGCAGAACAGCCAGTTCGCAGAAGAAGCTTCTGGAACAATGGCTGGTTGTATCCTGTTGTTAGCACACATATTGACTTCGGGCATCATGGAGGATATTATTATGGCGGTCATCACGGACGCCATCATGGTCATCATTAACTGTAAAAACATGGGTCGGAGCCCTGCTTTGGTTTCCTTATTTATAATGAAACAGTTTCTGGAGCAGGGTTTCCGCACCCACCAACTGCTAACTCCGTTTTAAACCGGATTTGATTATCATTTTATAAAAAAATCATTGTAGTGGGGCAAGCAAAATACATACCGGCACTTCGATTCAAATGGTTAACTCCATTGTATGATTTCTTTTTAAATCTTACAATGCCCGAGAAAAAAATTAAAAATGCGCTGATTGCAGAAGCAAATATCTTTACCGGTGCAAAGCTGCTTGACTTTGGTTGTGGCACAGCTACATTAACCATCATGGTAAAACAATCATCACCGGAGGCAAAAGTAACAGGTATTGATATTGATACAGAGATATTGAACAAAGCAACAAAAAAGATAAAAGAAGAAAAGCTGGATATTTTTTTGCTTGACTATGATGGAAAACATTTGCCTTTTCAGCGTAATGCTTTTGACAGGGTAATATCCTGCCTTGTTTTTCATCATCTTGATACAGATACTAAGCAAAATATGCTGGCAGAAATATTCCGGGTTTTAAATAAAGATGGGCAGTTGCTAATTGCCGACTTTGGCCGTTCCAAATCATGGGTTCAAAGAACGCTTTTTAATATAATACGAGGCCTGGATGGATTCAAATCAACAGATACAAATGCCAGAGGATTATTACCTGAAATGATTTCGGATGCCGGGTTTGAAAATGTAGATATTAAAACCCGTTTTAAAACCATGTTTGGAGAAGTTCAAATAATAAGTGCAAAAAAAATATAAATACAAATAAAAAACAATCTCATGAAAAAGAAATTTTATTTACTGCTTTTACTAATAACGACAGCTTTTGCCGCAACAGCACAGGAACAAAAGAAAGAAGAGGTCTGCTATAATCCCAACCTTGTTAAAGACACGGCCAAAAAAAGTATTAAGTCTATGGCTTTCGCTATCGTTAATGGAGATAGCTTAAAGATTAATTATCATTCTCCCGGCGTTCGCAAAAGAATTATTTGGGGTGGGTTGGTGCCTTTTGACGAAGTATGGGTAACCGGCGCCCATGATGCCACCACGCTGGAAATGCCAAAAGCGTTTGTAGTCAATGGTAAAGAAATACCGGCAGGTAAGTATGCATTCTTCACCATCCCCGGCGAAACGGAATGGGTATTGATTATAAATAAAAACTGGAAACAGCATCTTGCTACCGAGTATGATGAAAAGGATGATGTTGTCAGGATTAAGGTGAAACCGAAAAAAGTTAATCATACAGAGCGGTTGCAATATTTTATTGAAACAGGAAAAAGCGAAACTGGCAAGATTGCTGTAGCATGGGAAAAGATAAGAGTAGAATTTGATTACAAATTTTTAAAATAACATCAGCGCTAAACCAATTTATTATGTTTAAAGACTTTCCTTCATTACATCCGCTGGCAGTACATTTTCCCATTGTGCTTATTTTATTAGCTGCTGCTTTGCAGGCCGTTCTTGTCTGGAAAGACCTGAAACAGATTAAGTGGGTTACTCTTGTTATTATCGCCGGGGGCTTTTTTTCATCCCTTGCCGCCAGCACTATCTTTCATGCAGAGCCGTCAGCGGATGCCCCAAAAGCAGCTTTGGAAATATTTGAGGAGCATGAAAAATATGCACAACTAACACTCTGGATGAGTGGCATTACTTTTTTACTGAAAAGCATTGGGGTGTTTTTTAAAATAAACCGGCGTTCATTTGAAGTTATTGTACTGATAGCCGCAATCATTGCTGCTGTCTTTCTTTCCATTGCCGGGCATCATGGGGCAAGGCTTACCCATGTGGCCGGTGTAGGCCCAATGGGCAGGTATTTAATGAAAGGCCATGGCGAAGGCGGCAAAATGGAAGACATGAAAGGTATGGATATGAAAAATGATACCTCAATGAAAACGACCGACACCATGCCCGGGATGAACAATATGGATAATATGCCGGGAATGGATAAAATGAAAATGGATTCTTCCATAAATAAAACGAACATGGAGAATATGGATATGCCCGGTATGGATAAAAAAACCGGCATGAAAAATATGAAGGGCATGAAAGACATGAAGGGCATGAATAAGATGCAAGACATGAAGGATATGAAAATGGATTCTTCCATGAATATGAAAGATATGAACAACATGCCGGGAATGGATAAAATGAAAATGGACTCATCCATGAATATGAAAGACATGAACAATATGCCTGGCATGGACAAGATGAATATGCCGGTGAAAACCCCAATGGACACCCTCCGCTTCCCCGATAATAATCCTGCCCGGAAAAAATCAAAAAAGCCGGTTAAGCAATAAAACATTTCACTATGAAAAAGCTATCCTTTTTTTTATTGTTGATTCCTGTATGCAGCCTGGCTCAGATGAATCACTCTATGCAAATGGCGAAAGATTCAGGAGTAAAAAAAATAACATCGTATAATTTTCCTTTGAAGCCAACCCAACTTGCTCCCCGAGAAAGTTATCGGGGAAAAAAAGTGGAGTATGATTTATATGTAACCGATACGATGGTGAACTTTACCGGTAAGCATCGTCATGCCATTGCTATCAATGGACAGATACCGGCACCCATTCTTGAATTTACTGAAGGTGATACCGCCATCATCCGTGTACACAACCTGATGAAGATGGAGACTTCTATCCACTGGCATGGACTATTATTGCCCAACAAAGAGGATGGCGTTCCTTATTTAACGACTGTTCCCATCGAACCTGAGGAAACGCTTACATTCACTTTTCCGCTTATTCAAAGCGGTACTTACTGGTACCACTCTCATACTATGCTGCAGGAGCAAAGCGGCTTATATGGTTCAATCGTAATCCACCCTGCCCAACCAGAGCCGCAATTGAAAGAGTACGTATTATTATTATCCGACTGGACAGATGAAAACCCACATCAGGTAATGCGTTACCTGAAACGTGGCGGCGAATGGTATGCCATTAAAAAAGGCGCATTGCAAAGCTATGGCGAAGCCATTGCTGCCGGTTCATTTAAAGACAAATTAAAACAGGAATGGCAGCGTATGCCCGCCATGGATGTGTCAGATGTGTATTACAATAAATTTCTGATGAACGGGCAGGAAAAAATTTATTACAAAGATGCAAAGCCCGGCGAAGTAATAAGGCTACGCATCATCAACGGTTCCGCTTCCTCTTATTTTACACTGCAATATGGAATGAGTTATATGCGGCTGATTGCGGCGGATGGAATAAATGTTACTCCTGTTTCTGTAAGCAAATTAGAAATTGCTGTCGCAGAAACTTATGATGTTTTAATTACTGTACCCGAAAACGGCGCTGCCGAATTAAGAGCCACCTCATGGGATGTAGTAGGTTTTTCATCAGGTTATTTTGGAAACGGCACTATAATGAATGCACCCGATATTCCCCGGCTAAACTATTTTAAAATGATGCAGGAAATGGGCAGCATGAATATGAAAGGGATGGACATGGACGGCATGGACATGAAGAACATGGATATGAAAGAAATGAAAATGCAACCGGATACCATACCCACAAAAAAGGATATGGATATGGGGAACATGGATGGCATGAATATGCCTGCCCGTCCGTCAGGCGGGAACAATATGCAGGGAATGGATATGGGTATGCCCGGGGAGTTTAATTATAACATGCTGCGGGCACTGCACCCCACCACTTTGGATTCTACTTTGAAACCAAGAGAAATTAAATTAACTCTTACTGGGAATATGCTCCGCTATGTATGGTCGTTCGATTTTAAAACTTTATCTGTTGCCGATAAAATCCTTATCCATAAAGGTGAACGGGTAAGATTTGTGTTGACCAACAATACTATGATGCGGCACCCATTGCATTTGCACGGCCATTTCTTTCGCTTCATCAACAGCCAGGGAGACTATTCGCCCCTGAAACATACGTTTGATATTAAACCAATGGAGACAGTTACCATTGAGTTTGAAGCCAACGAAGAGCAGGACTGGTTTTTTCATTGCCACATCCTTTATCACATGATGGCCGGCATGGCCCGTATTGTAAGCTATGAAGGAAGTGAGCAAAATGAATTTGCCAAAACCGGTTACAAAACACTGAAAAAGGAAGATAATATACTGTACCCCTGGTACGATTTATCTGTACACTCGCAGGGAGCATGGTTCAGTGGAAATATTTCAAATAACAGAATGGCCCTGGAATTTGAAGGCCGTGTAAACTGGAAAGGCAATTACGAAACAGAAACACATTTGCTGCGCTACTTAGACAAAAAACAGTACCTCGCTTTTTATATTGGCTATGATTACAGGAAAAACAAAACGCTTCCATTAGCAAACAAACCCAACTCAAAAGATAACCGGCGGGTTTTTGATGCAGGCTTTTATTATTTATTACCAATGCTTATCCGTTCTGAATGGCGTATTGACCATACAGGAAGATTAAGGTTGCAATTAGAAAGAAGGGATTTGCCATTAAGCAATAATTTCTTTTTTGATTTCAGGGTAAATACCGATAAGGAATACAATGTGGCAGCAAGATATATGATTGCTAAATCATTTTCCATCAGCACAAATTATGACAGCGATTACAAATGGGGCATTGGATTAACATGGCACTATTAAACAATTCGGGTAACGCATAAACTATTTATTATGGAACATCAAACCGACAAGCAGCAAAAATACACCTGTCCGATGCACCCTGAAGTAATACAGGATAAGCCCGGTAATTGCCCTAAGTGTGGAATGACCCTTGTTTCCGTAAATGAAAAAGCTGAAGAACATGCACAACATCAGCATTCTGAACAAAAAAAAGAAAATCATTCCTTGCATACTGAGCATGTTGCGCCTGTTGTAGAAATGCGAGCTACCCAGGGTTTTCAAAAATATACCTGCCCCATGCATCCGCAGGTAGTGCAGGATGCGCCAGGCAAATGCCCTTTGTGTGGTATGACTTTAATACCCCTGTCCAAACAAAAAGATGGAGCTGCACATTCTTCCCATTCATCAGGCATTGCTGATTTCAAAAAACGGTTTTATGTGGTTTTGATATTAACCCTTCCCATCATGCTGCTGTCAGAAATGATACAGCACTGGTTAAATATTCATATCAGTTTTCCGGGTTCAAAATATGTATTGCTGGCCTTGTCCTCTGTTGTTTTCTTTTATGGCGGCTGGCCTTTCCTGAAAGGACTGGTGGGTGAAATAAGAGTGAAGAACCCCGGCATGATGACCCTGATTGGTTTTGCTATTTCAGTTGCTTATATCTATAGTGTAGCCACAGTTTTTGGATTGCAGGGAATGGATTTCTTTTGGGAGTTAGCAACACTTATTCTTATAATGTTATTAGGTCATTGGATTGAAATGAAATCTGTTGCCGGAGCTTCCAGGGAACTGGAATTATTGGTTCAGTTAATGCCGGATGATGCTCACTTAGTAGATGGCGAAAAAGTGACTGATGTAAAGACAGAAACTCTGAAAGAAAATAATATTATACTTATCAAACCAGGAGAGAAAGTTGCAGCCGATGGTATAATCACCGAAGGAGAAAGTTATTTGAATGAATCCATGCTTACCGGCGAATCAAAACCCGTCGAGAAAGGAAAAGGAGATAAAGTAATAGCAGGCGCTATCAATGGCAATGGGGCAATTAAAGTAACTGTTGCACATGGAGCAAAGGATTCTTATTTGTCACAGGTGATAAAACTGGTACAGGATGCTCAAAAATCAAAATCGAAAACACAATTGATTGCAGACAGGGCAGCAAAATGGCTTACGCTGATTGCTATTGTAGCTGGCGTCACTACATTTCTTGTTTGGTATTTATCAGGAAAAGATTTAGCGTTTTCTATTGAGAGAATGGTAACTGTCATTGTAATTTGCTGCCCTCATGCATTGGGATTGGCTGTGCCATTGGTAGTGGCGAAATCAACTGCCTTATCAGCAAAACATGGTTTATTGATAAAAAACAGAACAGCGTTTGAAAATGCAAGAAAGATAACCACCCTTGTATTTGACAAGACAGGAACGCTGACAGTTGGGAAATTTGAAGTATCAAAAATCATTTCATTAACTGAGGGTCTTTCTGAAAATGAATTATTGAAATATGCGGTTGCTTTGGAACAGAACTCTGAACATCCTATTGCAACAGGTATTATTCAAAAGGCAAAAGATTTATCCCTTCAAATTCCATCGGCAGGAAATTTTAATGCTATTACAGGAAAAGGAGTTGAAGCGACTGTTGACGGAAATGACATTAAGGTTGTAAGCCCAGGTTATTTGAAGGAAAAAAATATTTCACTCCCGGTAAATTACAATGCAGATGCAACGGAAACAACAGTTTTTGTATTGGTGAATGATAAACTGGCCGGATATATTTCATTGTCAGACATCATCCGCCCGGAATCAGCAGAAGCCATTAAAACACTGAACAATAATAATATCAAATCTGTTTTGCTTACAGGCGATAATAAAGAGGTTGCTAAAACTGTGGCAGACAAATTAGGAATGGATAGTTTTTTTGCCGAAGTATTGCCGCATCAAAAATTGGAGAAAATAAAGGAACTGCAGGATAAAGGTGAATATGTTGCCATGACAGGCGACGGAGTAAATGATGCACCTGCATTGGCGCAAGCCAATGTGGGCATAGCAGTTGGTTCAGGTTCTGATATTGCCGCCGAAACAGCAGGAATTGTATTGGTTAACAGCAATCCCAAAGACGTTGTTTCATTGATTCAGTTTGGTAAAGCCACTTACAGAAAGATGATTCAGAATTTAATTTGGGCAACGGGATATAATGTGGTGGCTTTACCATTGGCGGCAGGAGTGTTATACAAAATGGGAATACTATTAAGCCCTGCTGCCGGTGCGGTGTTAATGAGTGTAAGCACAGTTGTAGTAGCAATTAATGCAAGTTTGCTGAAAGTTAAATAATACAATGCCCCTGATGCAGGAAAAGTACGAAGTAAAAATTAGCCAACAGAACTGTAAGAATGCTTAAAAATTAAACAAAACAAACTTAAGCGAACGAAATACTTTTAAGCTATGCGGAATGAAAACCAGTAAGTATCTTTTGATGTACAAGACAGATAAAAGGCCTTTTCTGAATCTATATTAGTAATGTAAAAACAAAAACATGAGAACTTTCTTTTTGGTATTTGCAGCCTTGCTATTCATAGTATCCTGCGATAAAAAAAATACATCCACGGAAACTATACAGCCGGACGACCTTTCTGCTTCTATTGGAATGACCGGGGAATTATCTTCTTTGCAACAGTCAGTTAGTAACCTTATGGCTGCTCCAAATATTTCGCAGCGGCTTTATTGGGATAGTGCATACCATCTTCATGATTCTTTGTTTTGGCATCACCATAACATCTATCATCACAATACTTACTCTCACGATGACCACAGCCACCATTGGGTGCCTTATGACCCAACGATTAATCATAATGGACACCACCATCCCCAATATCCCGAACACCTGAATGACTCACTTGTTACTACAACTAATAATCATCACCATGTTAACTGTGAACATCATCCGGGGCATCATATCTGTCATCATCATACAATGGATTCCCTGCACCATGTTCATAACTTACATCATCCATAATATTTAAAAAAGCAAAACATCCGGGAAGCGGATTGCAAAGAGATGCACATTATTGAACAGGTAATTCACTATTTTCTGCATTTTATTTTTCCGGGCATTGTTGCTTATGTTTTTTTAAATGGAAAATGGAAGCGGGTATATGTGGTGTTTTTATTGACTATGCTGGTTGATGCTGACCATCTTTTGTCAACTCCATTTTTTCATCCTTGCCGTTGCAGTATTGGTTTTCATCCCTTGCACAGTTATATCGCAATAGTTATATACGCTTTGTTGTTTTTTTTTCCGAAATTTCGTATTGTATCTGTCGGATTATTAATGCACATGGCTACTGACTACATCGATTGTATTTTTATTACTCATAATTGTAATTAATATTATTGTTTATGGCAAAAGGCAAACACTACTATATTCGCAAAACACACCGCTGGCTCGGTGTAGTTTTAGGCATCCAGTTTTTATTATGGACAATTGGTGGCCTTTACTTCAGTTGGAGCAATATGGATGAAGTGCATGGAGATTTTCAAAAGAAAAATACACCGCTTTTATCATCTGACATTTCATTAGTCAGCCCAACAATAGTACTGGATTCAATTAAAAAGGCTCACCGTATTGATTCAATTGTATCCATTCAATTGATTGAAATTCTGGGTAAGCCTTTTTACCAGGTTCGTTGTATCAGTGCTATCCACAACGAAACTAATCATGAACATGACATGAAGGCAATGAATCACCTTGCCAATGCAGAAACCGGTCAGCTTCGTGGACCATTGACAAAAGAGGAAGCAGTTGATGTAGCCAAAATGAGATTTAATGGTGAGCCAAAAGTAAAATCTGTTGAATACTTAACAGGCACAAACGGTCATCATGAATATCGGGAGAGCCCATTACCTGCCTATGCCATTACATTTGAACATCCGTCAAAAACCACAGTTTATGTGGCCAGTGAATTGGGAACCGTTCAAAAATTCAGGAATAACAAATGGAGAATATTTGATTTTCTGTGGAT
Organism: Lacibacter sp.; assembly: GCA_050916065.1. GTDB lineage: Bacteria > Bacteroidota > Bacteroidia > Chitinophagales > Chitinophagaceae > Lacibacter. Next base: position 500,451 of record CP051137.1, on the reverse strand, counting down.
GATGCACACGATGGATTATGAAAGCAGGGACCACATTGGCAACTGGCGGCTTCGGGCTTTCTCCATTTTTGGATTGGTAACTGTATTAAGTGGGTTTGCATTGTTCTTTGTTAGCACCAAACGCAGGAAGAAAAAAGTTACACATTTTCCAACTCTGAATTAGTATTAATATCCGGGTTTTGTTGTAAATTTTTATTGCAATTTAAAAAATGAAGAAGGATATTAAGAAACAAAGTGCAAAGAATAAAAGGTCAATTCCAAAGGTTCTGAAATATGTGCTTTGGATTATTCTTGCTCTTCTTATACTTGCAATCTTTGCTCTTGTCATGCTGCTACAGAATATACATATTGAAAAAAAATAAAGGTTGACCTTATCCGAACCGAAGGGATTTTCAGTTTTTTGAGAAATAGTCGGCAACTGGGTGTTTAAGGATAGTTTAACCGACTGATTTGCAACAATATTGCTAAATAATACATGCCCAAGTGTGTAATTTGCAACAAAACATCCTATTTTTGCAACCAATGAAAATTTTGTTCTCAATATTATCTCTGGCAATGCTTTACATTTCCTGTCTCCCTTGCGGCGACAGAGTAGAATGTAATGTCAGAACAGAAGCAAAATTTTCAGCAGTTAATGACAACCACCAGCAGCATAAACATAATTCAGAAGCCTGTTCTCCATTTTGCTCATGTTCCTGCTGTGCAGCTTCAGCATTTTACTCTCCCTTCTCTAAGGCACAGGTAAACAAAATAGAATTTCAATCTGAGAGCTATCCCCTCTACAATGTAGCGTTCAGTACAGAAGCTCACAATAGCATCTGGCAGCCTCCCAAATGGTCTTAATCTCACATCTTTATTGAATTTGCTGTAAGTCTTTATTGGCTTATTCAGCTATTGTATCATTCATTTTCCATTGCTGGTAATGGCCACAGCCAAAAAAATTACAAAAGGCAAAAAAAGAAAAAAGCCTTTAGTGATAAGAATAATCAGAATCATTCTTATTGGAATTGCCTGTGCTATACTTATTGCTGCAATTGTGGAAAGAACAATTCATTTCTTCAGGTATCATATATAACCAAACAGAATTAAGACATGCTCAATAAAATCATTCAATTCTCCATAAAAAATAAATTGGTCATTGGCCTTTTTACACTTGCATTAATAATATGGGGTGTTTATTCGGCAAAAAAACTGCCGATTGATGCCGTGCCCGATATTACTAATAACCAGGTACAGGTAATTACGCTGAGCCCATCATTAGCAGCACAGGAAGTAGAACAGCTAATTTCCTTTCCGGTGGAACAAACAATGGCCACCATTCCGGAAGTGCAGGAAATCCGTTCCATATCCAGGTTTGGATTATCCGTAGTTACTGTTGTATTTCATGATGATGCCAATATCTATTGGGCAAGGCAGCAAGTAGGTGAACGGTTGATAGAAGCCCGTAACCAGATACCCAATAATATCGGCAACCCGGAAATGGCTCCTATCTCAACAGGATTAGGTGAAATTTATCAATATGTTTTACATGCCAAAAAAGGGTATGAAGATAAGTATGATGCCATGTCGCTCCGGACTATACAGGACTGGATAGTCCGTCGTCAGTTGCTTGGCACACCCGGTATTGCTGATGTAAGCAGCTTTGGCGGTCTTTTAAAGCAATATGAAATTGCATTGAATACAGATAAGCTTCGCAGTTATAATCTATCCATAGCAGATGTATTTAACGCCCTTGAAAAAAATAATCAGAATACGGGTGGTGCATATATAGATAAGAAACCCAACGCTTATTTTATCCGCAGCGAAGGGTTTATTAAAACAATCTCTGACATAGAAAAAATTGTAGTTACAAGAACTTCCAGTGGCGCACCCGTGCTGGTAAGGGATATTTCAACGGTACAGTTGGGCCATGCCACGCAATACGGGGCATTAACCCGTAATGCAGAAGGAGAAGTAGTTGGTGGCATTGTGTTAATGCTCAAAGGAGCAAATTCCAGCATTGTAATTAATAGTGTAAAAGATAAAATAACACAAATTCAAAAAAGCTTGCCGGAAGGTGTGGTCATTGAGCCTTTCCTTGACAGAAGCGCCTTAGTTAGCAGGGCGATTGGCACCGTAAAAACCAACCTTATTGAAGGGGCCTTGATTGTGATTTTTGTATTGGTTGTTTTCCTTGGCAATATTCGTTCCGGGTTGATAGTGGCTTCGGTAATTCCGCTTGCCATGCTTTTTGCTATTGCGTTGATGAACATGTTTGGTGTGTCTGGTAACCTTATGAGCTTAGGCGCTATTGACTTTGGTTTGATTGTGGATGGCGCCGTGATTATCGTGGAAGCAACCATGCATCAGTTAGGCCATCGAAAGCCCGGAAGAATGACACAAGACCAATTGGATGACGAAGTATATAAATCAGCAGGTAAAATGATGAACTCCGCTGCTTTTGGTCAAATCATTATATTAATTGTTTACCTGCCCATCCTTGCCTTGGTTGGCATTGAAGGAAAAATGTTTGGCCCGATGGCACAAACAGTTTCATTTGCTATCCTGGGTGCATTCCTACTTTCACTTACCTATGTGCCCATGATGAGTGCCCTTGTACTAAGTAAGAAAATAAGCCACAAGGAAAACCTTTCTGATAAAATGATGAAGTTTTTTCAACGGCTATATACACCACTAATACGTGGCGCACTTAAAATGAAATTGCTGGTAGTAAGTATTGCTGTTGGTGTATTTATAATCAGCCTGATTATTTTTAAAACCTTGGGTGGTGAATTTATTCCCACATTGGAAGAAGGCGATTTTGCGGTAGAAACAAGGTTATTGACAGGTAGTTCATTAAGCCAGACAATTGATAAAATAACGCAAGCTTCGGACTTATTAATGAAAAAATTTCCCGAAGTAAAAGAAGTAATTGGAAAGATTGGTGCCTCTGAGATACCGACCGACCCTATGCCCATAGAAGCATGTGACATCACTATCCTTTTAAAAGATAAAAAAGAATGGACCAGTGCACATAACCGGGAAGAACTGGCAGAAATGATGCAAAAAGAACTGGAGAAAATTCCCGGTGTTTCCTATGGGCTATCGCAGCCAATACAGCTTCGTTTTAATGAATTGATTTCAGGTGTCCGCCAGGATGTTGGTATTAAAATATTTGGGGAAGACCTGGATGTACTGGCAGACCTGGCAAAAAAAATCGGTGTTATTGTACCTACGGTAAAAGGAGCAGAAGATTTATATGTAGAACAGGTAACCGGCCTTCCACAGATTGTGGTTAAACTAAACCGGGATAAGATTGCACAGTTTGGTTTAAATGTAGAAGATGTGAACCGTACCATCAGTGCTGCTTTTGCCGGGGAAGCCGCAGGTATTGTTTATGAAGGTGAAAAAAGGTTTGACATGGTGGTGCGGTTAGAAAAAACAGGCCGCCAGAGTATTGATGATGTAAAGGGTTTATTTGTTGCGGCGCCTGATGGTAACCAGATTCCATTGGAGCAGGTAGCTGATGTCAATTTGCAGTTGGGCCCCAACCAGATACAAAGGGAAGATGCAAAACGCAGAATCATTGTAGGTTTTAATACAAGAGGAAGGGATATTTCATCAGTTGTAAAAGAAATGCAGGAAAAAATTGAGAAGCAGGTAAAAATGCCCCCTGGTTATTTTATTACTTATGGCGGGCAATTTAAAAACCTTGAGGAAGCTAACAAAAGATTATCTGTTGCAGTCCCAGTTGCATTAGCATTAATCCTGCTGCTTCTTTTCTTTACGTTTGGCTCTATCAAATATTCACTACTCATTTTTACAGCTATCCCCATGAGTGCTATTGGTGGTGTATTTGCCTTATGGTTCCGGGGTATGCCATTCAGCATTTCGGCAGGCGTTGGTTTTATCGCTTTGTTTGGTGTAGCTGTATTAAATGGTATTGTGTTAATCAGTGAATTTAACCGGCTAAAAAAAGAAGGCATGACAGATATAAATGCAATTATTTTAAAAGGAACTTCTGTAAGGTTGCGACCGGTGTTAATGACCGCAATGGTTGCATCTTTGGGATTCTTACCAATGGCATTATCTACAGGTTCCGGGGCAGAAGTTCAAAAACCGTTAGCGACGGTTGTAATAGGCGGATTGATTACTGCCACTTTTCTTACATTGGTAGTTTTGCCGGTGTTATACACCTGGTTTGAAAAAATTGGGGCAAAAAAGAAACAAATTGCTGGTGCAAAAGGCCTGGCTTTATTACTTATCCTGTTTTTAGCTTCATCGTTTGTGTCAAACGCACAACAACCAAAGACTGTCATAAATCTGAATGATGCTGTTGCATCAGCCATGAAGAATAACCCTTTGGTTAAAGTAGGAACACTGGATATAAGTTACCAGCAGCAATTGAAAAAAACGGTAAAGGATTACGGCAAAACAAATGTTGGTCTCACCTTTGGTCAGTACAACAGTCGCATTGCTTACGATAATAATTTCAATATTAATCAGGGCATACCTAACCCCGCTTACTTCAAAAGTCTCATAAGGCTATCTGAGTCAAATATCAAAAGCAGTGAACTGCAATTGAAAATTTATCAAACTGAACTGGCGGCAAATACAAAAACATCGTACTACCAGTTAAGTTTTTGGATTGAGGAAATAAGGTTGCTGAAAGAACTGCTGGCTATTTACGAAAATGTATTAAGGGCATCGGCATTACGGTACAAAACGGGTGAAACAAATGCATTGGAAAATTATAATGCTGAAAGCAAGGTGAATGAGATAAAGGCGCAATTAAGAAATGCAGACGAAGATTACCGTATTGAATTAAACCGTCTGAAAGTCTTTACTGCAGATTCTTCAGTTACGGCCATTGCCGACACTTCACTTGTTGAAAAACAGATACAGATAAGTTTTGATACCGCTGCCATTACTGCCAACCCTACACTTGCTTTTATTAAACAACAGATTGATATTGCAAACAGAGAGAAAGCCGTTGAGCAGTCAAGATTAAAACCCGATTTCTCAGTTGGTTATTTCAACCAGTCGCTGGTTGGGTATCAAACCGTAAATGGAGTTGATAAATATTATGGCGTTGGCCGTCGTTTCCAGGGCGTTAATTTGGGTATCAGCATTCCCATATTTGCCAGGGCACAAAAAGAAAAAGTAAAAGCGGCAGAAGTAAACCGGGTGCGCCGTGAGGCAGAACTTACGAATTATCAATACAACCTGCAGGCAGAACTGGCGAGGTTGTTTGGCGAATTGCAAAAGCAAAGAGTTCAAATAAACTATTACCGCAATACAGCTTTACCGCAAGCCAATCTTATCATCACCCAGGCACAAAAAGCTTTTACTGCCGGTGAAATCGGTTACTATGAGTTGACGCAATCACTCAATAATGCCGTCATTGTAAAACAGGAATACACCAAACTTTTAAACCAATACAATCAAACCGTCATTGCTATCGAATTTATCGGCGGCATCAATTAATAAGAACGGGCTAAAATAAAAAAATATGAAACAGAAATTTTTAAGTTCACTTGTTATACTCACTGCGGCCACTATATGGCTTTCATCCTGCTCTTCCAAAGGAGGTGCCGAAGCTGCCCCTGCAGAAGAAACTAAAACTGAAGAAGCTGACATGGTGGACTTGTCGGAAGACCAGTTCAAAACAGTAAACATACAGTACGGCGCTGTAGAAGATAAAAATCTCAGCAGTGTTATCAGGGCATCGGGAGTACTGGATGTTCCTCCCCAACAGCTATTAACGGTTTCTTCTCCTTATGGAGGTACTCTGAAAAGTACTGATTTGCTCCAAGGTAAACCAGTAGTAAAAGGCGAAGTGATAGCCGTACTCGAGAACCCTGAATTTATCCAGCTTCAGCAGGATTATCTGGATTATAAGAGCCAGTTGGTTTACCTGAAAGAAGAATTAGAAAGACAACAGGAACTTGCAAAAGAAAATGTAAATGCAAAAAAAACATTGCAAAAAGCCAGCAGCGAGTACAATAGTATGATGGCAAGGGTGCAGGGATTAAAATCAAAGCTGCAACTCATCAATATTAATCCTGATAAAATCAATCCTGCAAACATCTCCGGCAGGGCAAATATTTATGCTCCTATATCAGGCTATGTTACTAAGGTATTGGTGAACATAGGCAAGTTTGTAAACGCTAACCAGGAGCTATTTGAAATTGTAGATACCCGCCACCTTCATGCAGAACTTACCATTTTTGAAAAAGATGTTCCGAAATTGAAAATAGGCCAGAAAATCCGTTTTGTGTTGAATAATGAAACAAAGGAGCGTTTTGCAGAAGTGCATTTAATTGGACGTGAAATCAGTGCTGAAAGAACGGTTCGGGTGCATGGACACCTGTTGCAGGAGGATAAAAATTTATTACCGGGTATGTACCTGAAAGGAATAGTAGAAACAGGTGTTGCTACCACTACCGCCCTGCCTGATAAAGCCATTGTGCAATCCGCAGGTAAATCTTACATTTTCATTGCAGCAGATGAGACAAAAGAAGAAAAGAAACCTGCCGATGCAAAAAAGGATGAAACTGCTGAAAAGCATATTCCGTTTAAGAGAATTGAAGTAACAATAGGCGTTTCAGAAAATGGTTATACCGAAGTGATATTACCGGAAGGCTTTGACAGGAAAATGAAAGTGGTGATTAATGGGGCTTATGATTTGTTATCTAAGATGAACAATGTAGAAGAGGAAGAATAAATTTTACATGGGTCGGAGCCCTGCCTTGTTTGTCCCGTTTTAAAATGGAAAAACCTTGAGCGGCAGGGTTTCCGTACCCACCCAAATAAAACAAAAAACTTTTTAACATGCAAAAGATATTATTCCTAGTCGCTATCATAGTTATAACTATCGGTAGTAGTTGCACCAATAATGGCGAAGAAAAAAGACAGGAAATACAATCAGAAAAACACGATTCCACTCATAAAGAAAAAAAGGAAGCAGATACAATGGGTATGAAAATGGGCGGCAATGAATTGGATTCAAAGAAAAAATAAATCATTATTTAAAACTTAAAATTATGAAACAGTTATTTGCAGTTCTTGTGATGCTGTTGTCAGCATCAATGCTGTTTGCTCAGGATGTAATCACACTGCGCAGCGGTGAAACTATCAATGGAAAAGTAGCCGAAGTGGGCACAACAGAAATCCGTTATTACAAAGCTGACAATGCAGACGGGCCTGTGTATGTGGCAAGCAAATCCGAAGTGATACAGATTGTTTACGCTAATGGCTCAAAAGATGTTTTTAATACACAAGCATCTGCCAATCAAAATGCAGCAAATCAAAATTATTCCAGGCGGTATCGCAGGGGATATAACAGGCCTTTTCTATATCCTATTATCACACCGCATATTAATTTAGGGCACCACATTGATTTGGGACATCACGGTTACGGCGGACACCATGGAGGGCATCATTAAATAAATGAATTGGGTTAAGACTATATTATTACTTATGTATTTAGTCAGCTATAAAGTTGAAGTAAATGCTCAATCTAAAAGCAGTGCTGCATTTTACAGACTTGTAAATTCAGGAAAAAAAAACAGAGATAAGTTTGTTGACACCATTTACGGGACCGGATGGCTTCAGTACCGGGACTCAATTATTAGCGGAGATTTTTTGCTTTCAAAAATCGGGTTACAGTTAAAGCAAAAAAATGACAGAAGAAGATTTGGCTTTGTGGATACATTAGTAAGAAAAGTTGTAATCAAGAGTGATAGCAGCAGTTTGTATTTAAATCGCTTAGTGTATTACGATAATCAGTTATGGAGATTGGTAAAAGATACTTTGGGAATAGAAATTTATGACAAAAGCCTTGATTTGAATAGTAGTGCCCATTCTATAAATTACAATTCTCTTTTGTTCAGGAAAGATACCTTGTACATACCTGCAGTAACGTTTTGGGTAACCAGCACTAAGCGTAGTATTATACTAATAATGAACAACCTGCTTGGGAACACATTAAAGCCAAATGAATTCAGAAGTAAGGAAGATTATATGGAGCAATTACTGCAAAACAGCAAGCATGTATGGGGTATAAGCAAAAACAAGCCTTAAACTGATTTTTCATGGATGCAGCATCATTAAGCAATATATCTATGTGTGTGATTTTAAATATAACATTCTCAGCAAAATGCAGCAGTCAGGTTGCAGGTGAAAGTTTCCGATTATCGGACACTTTGATTACCCCTGTTGAAAGTAGAACAACACGGTTGTTGGATAAGGTTCAATCGCAATATAATCCATACCCATCCGGCAATTCTTCTCAGGATTCGCTGATAAATAAACCTTCATCCTTTGATAAAAAACGGGTTTTGTTAGTAGCCGGAACGCATATTGTTTTATGGGCAGGAACTTACACCGCTTTAAACAAAGCATGGTATAAAGGTTATCCCAAATCGAACTTTCATTTTTTTAACGACATGAACGAATGGAATGGTATGGATAAAGCTGGTCATGTTTGGGCAGCATACCAGCTAAGTAAAGCTTCAGCACAATCCTGGGCTTTTGCAGGTATGAATAAAAAAAAGTCGGTAATCTATGGCAGTGTAAGCGGACTTGCCTTTCAAAGTATCATTGAAATACAGGATGGTTTCAGCAGTCAGTGGGGTTTTAGCTGGGGGGATATGACAGCCAATACTCTCGGTGCAGTAGCTTTTGCCGTTCAGGAATTAACCTGGAAGCAGCAAAATATACAAATAAAATTTAGCTATTATCCTTTAAAGTACCCTGATGATTTAGTAGAAAGAAGAAACCAGCTTTTCGGGAAAGCTTTTGCAGAAAGAATATTGAAAGATTATAATTCACAAACTTACTGGCTAAGTATTAATCTTAAATCGGTAACCGGATGGTCCGTACTGCCCGGATGGCTGAATATTGCTACTGGATATAGTGCAAAAGGAATGCTGGGGGCGGTTAACAACCGATGGACTAATGATGGTATTAATTACGACAGGACAGATATCAAACGGATTAAAAATTGGTTGCTGTCTTTCGATGCAGACCTAACTGAAATCAAAACGAAATCCGGTTTGCTAAAAACAGTATTGGGTTTGTTTAATAGCATTAAAGTGCCGTTTCCTGCTCTTGAGTATAATTCGAACGGCAAATTAAAAATTCATGCAATGCATTTTTAGCTGGGCAAGTAAGGAGAAAAACAAAAGTTAATTCAAATCTCACTATTATGAAATGGACAGGAAGAAGAGAAAGCTCCAATGTAGATGACCGCAGGGGTTTATCCGGTGGAAAGATTGCTGCAGGCGGCGGTGTGGTTGGTATTATTATTTACCTGCTTTATACTTTACTGAGCGGTAATAATGTTGACCCGTCCCAGATACAGCAGCAACTTTCTGAACAAACAAACCAGTCAGCACAACTTACTCCTGAAGAACAGAAAGCTGATGATGAAAGGGCTGCCTTTGTAAAAGTGGTGCTGGCAGAAACAGAGGATGTATGGAATAAAATTTTTGCCGAAAAAGGGCAACAGTATTCAGAACCTGTATTGGTGCTTTTTCGTGGTGTTGTTCAATCAGCTTGTGGTAATGCCAGTGCTGCATCAGGGCCGTTCTATTGTCCCGGTGATAATAAATTGTATATAGACCTTTCTTTTTACCAGGACCTGCAATATAAATTGAATGCACCCGGCGATTTTCCGATGGCCTATGTGGTGGCACATGAAGTAGGCCATCATATACAGAACCTGATGGGTACGGCAGATAAAGTGAACCGGCTTCGTCAGCAACTAAGCGAAACTGAATTCAATAAATATTCAGTAATGATGGAACTACAGGCAGATTTTTATGCGGGTGTTTGGGCACATCATGCACAGAGGATGAAAAACATTTTAGATGCAGATGATATTGATGAGGCATTGAATGCAGCCAGTGCTATTGGAGATGACAGGTTGCAGAAACAAGCCACCGGTCAGGTAATGCCGGATGCTTTTACACACGGTACTTCAGCACAGCGGATGTACTGGTTTAAGAAAGGATATGAAACAGGAGATATAAAACAAGGAGATACATTTAGTTCCCCTGAATTGCAATAGATGCTTAATGAAGAGTAACTGAATTGAAGATAAACTTAAAAAATTATGTTGCAAATATTGGCTACAACTCAGAAAAATATCATCGCCACCAGGGCAAACGATATCCTGGGAATAAGTGATTACGAAAAAATCCATCCGCTTATTCATAACATTATTGGAGAAGGCAAAAAAGTGAAATGGTATTTCGAAATGGATGACTGCCTGATTTCAAACTCAGTTGGATTTTGGGAAGATGGAATAATAGAATTAAACTATGGGAAAATGAAATTCACTCATTCGGAAGATATAGAGAGAATTGCCATAGTTGGAGAGATGAAGTGGAGAGATTGGATGCAATCAGTTATGAAGCCTTTTAGCGAGGCAACCATCAGGTATTTTAGTTTGGCCGAAAAAGAACATGCTATGGAATGGATTATAAATCAGGAAGAGGTTGTCTGAAATTAAATGGATTGATAACTCTCATGCCGTTAATAGAATTTATAAATGTTGAATGGATTTATTCAACAAATAAATTGAGAGAGTTTAGAGAGAGTTATGCAAGCCTGAATTATCGGAACGCAATTTTTTCTTCTCTCATTCTAATTGCATTAATACGCATTTCGATGTTTATGCTTTTAAGAAAGAAGAATAAGTTAACGCTGCCAGTGGTTCTGGCAGCGTCTCTTAACCTGTTAAATACGCAGATTAGGTTGTTAATTATAAAATTATTAAACGCACTTTACGATGGTCATTTCAACTTCAAAATTAAAATATGACTTCCCTGCCGGGTTGGTAGTATTTCTTGTGGCACTCCCTTTATGTTTGGGAATAGCATTGGCTTCAGGGGCGCCTTTACTATCGGGAATTATTTCCGGTATCATTGGCGGTATAGTGGTAGGTCTTTTAAGTGGGTCGCATACCAGTGTAAGCGGCCCGGCCGCTGGGCTTGCTGCTGTAGTGCTGGCTTCCATTACAAAGCTCGGTAGTTTTGAGTTGTTTTCTGCTGCGCTATTAATTGCAGGCTTATTACAATTGGGGAGTGGCCTGTTAAAAGCCGGAGTTATTGCCAACTATATCCCTTCAAACGTTATAAAAGGGTTATTAGCAGCCATTGGAATATTACTTATTGTAAAACAAATACCACAGGCTTTTGGCTATGATAATACTCACCAGGATGATTTTGCCTTTGTGCAGGCAAATGGAGAAAATACTTTTTCGCATTTGTTCAATACTTTTTTTCATGTTACACCCGGCGTTGTAATCATTAGTTTGGTTTCCATACTTGTGCTGATTTTTTGGAATAAGACACCCCTTCATAAAATTAAATTCTTCCCTGCTTCACTTTTTGTAGTGTTACTGGGTATTGGTTTAAACGAAGCGTTCCGTGTATTTATTCCGGTATTATATTTACAACCTGGGCACCTTGTAAATATTCCTGCAACAAGTTTTTCCGGCCTGTCCTCTTTTTTAAAATTTCCTTCCATGAGTGCATTTGGCAATTTCAATGTATGGTTAACAGCACTTACTATTGCCATTGTAGCCTCGCTGGAAACACTGTTAAACCTGGAAGCCGTTGAAAATATAGACCCACATAAACGGCAATCATCTCCTAACCGGGAACTGGTGGCGCAAGGTGTTGGCAATATGATTGCCGGCGTTGTTGGCGGTATTCCGGTAACTTCTGTTATTGTTCGCAGTTCGGTTAACATCAATGCAGGTGCACAATCGAAATTATCTGCCATTATTCATGGTATATTTTTATTGCTGGCAATTTTGTTCTTAAGCCCTTTTATTAATCTTATACCTTTTGGTTCGCTGGCTGCTATCTTAATTGTTACAGGGTATAAACTTGCCAAAATTTCCATCTTTAAAGAAATGTATGCGAAAGGTTTGAACCAGTTGATTCCGTTTGTGGTTACAATCGTAGCCATCATATTTACTGACTTGCTTATCGGTATATTAATTGGTTTAGCCTTCAGCTTATTCTATCTCTTAAAAAGCAACTATAAAAATCCATTTACTATTGAAAAGGAACAGTTACATACCGGGGAAACTATCCGGATAGAATTACCTAACCAGGTATCTTTTTTAAACAAAGCAAGTATAAAAGATACGCTTTGGGCTGTTCCTGAAAATACAAATGTGATTATTGATGCCAGCTATGCCGATTATATTGATAATGATATCCTGGAAATATTTATTGATTTCAAAAATGTAATTGCGCCAGAAAAGAACATCAGACTTAATATCATAGGCGTTAAAGAAAAATACCAGCTATCAGACCATGTGCAATTTATAAATGTACTTAACCGGCAGGACCAGGAAAAGCTGACACCACAGCAGGTCGTTGAACTACTAAAAAAAGGAAACGAACGGTTCAGACAAGGTAAGTGGACTGAAAAATATTTTCGCCACCAGGTAAATGCTACTTCATCGGGGCAGTTCCCCATGGCTGTTATTGTAAGTTGTATAGATTCCAGAACATCATCCGAAATTTTATTTGATTCCAATCTTGGCGATATAATCTCCATTCGCATTGCGGGCAATATTATTAATAAGGAAATTATCGGTAGTATCGAACTGGCGGTGAAAAAAATGGGGGTAAAACTGATTGTTGTGAAGGGGCATTCTAACTGCGGTGCCGTGGGAGCAGCCATTCATTCGGTAACTGGCGGTAATATAGATTCAATTACACAAAAAATAAAACCCGCTGTTGATAAAGCCTGTTTACTTAATGTTCAACAGGCGTTGGATAATGGAAAGGCTTTTGCTGAAAAAGTAACGCATTTGAATATAGAGAATTCCATAGCCGCTATTCTTGACAATAGTGATTATATAAGAGAACAAAAAAGTAAGGGAGATATAGGTCTTGTATCAGCATACTATGATACTGCCTCAGGCGAAGTTTTTTTTAATGAGATGACTAATAGCAAGCATTTTACCGACACGGATAAAAGTAATGTTTAAAGAAAGAATTGCAATGTCAAAGAAAGTTATTTGTTCAATGAAATATAAGTGGATGTTATTGGCAACATCTGTTAGCTTGTTACTGATCGGTCCAGTGATCGTTGCTTTGCTTAAGTATGATTTTCAGAATCACAACGAATCATTTATTAGTGTGCTATTTTCAGTTTACCGGCAATTCTTCTGGGAGTTTGACTTCGAAAGCCTTTTAACAATGGCAGTTTTTTTAGCTATGGGTGCCTTCATTGGTTATCTCACATATCGATTTAGAAAGGTGGAGGACAATTTTAAACCATCTTTGTCTTTGGAAGAGATGATAAAAAGAGGTGAATCAGACCTTATTGAATTTAAGGCATCGTTTCGCTGGGACTTACGACAGAATAAAATAACGAAGGAGATTGAGTTGTCGGTTTTAAAGACAGTTGCTGCTTTTTTAAATTCATCGGGTGGAACATTGCTTATTGGAGTAAATGATGATGGTAGTATTTCTGGGCTCGTAAATGACTATAAAACATTCAAACGCAAAGACCGTGATGGGTTTGCTCAATTTCTTATGCAAATGATATCCGTTTCATTTGGTGCAGATACCAGCTCTTTTATTAATCTCTCATTTATCTCAATAAATGAAGATGATGTAGCAGTTGTGAAGGTTACAAAATCAAATAATCCGATATTTTTAAAAAGAGATGATTTTACTGCCTTTTACATACGGGCTGGAAACACTACGAGAGAACTCGATGTGGAAGAAGCGCTGCGGTATATTACAGCAAAAGAGAAGATAAAATAAACAAACAATACAAATCAATTAAATGCTATTGAATAAAAAAATATCAATTACGGCCTTTATAAAGCTGATTCGATTTGACATTATAGCGATTTGCAGCTATGCTGTTGTCGTAGGAATACTATACCAGTATTCTTTTCTGTCTAAAATTTCAGTACCAATCGGTATAACAACTACTATTGGCACCGCCGTATCGCTTTTGCTTGCTTTTCGCACGGCACAATCCTATGAAAGATGGTGGGAAGCAAGAATAATCTGGGGCAGTATAGTAAACGATTCCAGGACATTTATCCGACAACTTATTCAATTTTTGGCTGAATCTGAAGGCAAGAAATCTATTGTTGAAAAATTTACTAACATGCAGATTATCTGGTGCTATGCCTTAAGCGAAACTTTGCGTAAAAAAGGATATTCTGAGAAAGTAACGCAATATTTAAATCAGGAAAATATCACCGACCAAAATATTCCAAACGCATTACTAAACCGGCATAGCGATGATTTTGCAAATTCTAATTTGCAGGAATATAAGCAGGTGCAAATTGATACCACCTTAAGCAGACTTTGTGATGCTATGGGAAAATGTGAACGGATAAAGAATACTGTGTATCCCCGGTCTTATAGCCTGCTTGTGCATTTGCTGATTTATGTTTTTGCCACATTACTTCCTTTTGGGTTAGATGATAAATACATTGAGGTAGAGATTTTTTTAACAGCAATAATACCGTTGATATTTATGTCCATCGAAAGAACAGCGATTGTAATGCAAGACCCTTTCGAAAACACACCGATGGATACGCCAATGACAAGTCTTTCCAATACCATAGAAATTAATTTAAAACAGATGATTGGTGATAGCAATCTTCCGATTGTGGAAAACCCAAATACCTATTATGTTATGTAAATACTGTAAGAAATGGATTTCAAATTTGAATTAATTATTGTTGCCAAACTCATTGCATCATTCCTGCTCGGAGCTTTTATTGGGCTTGACAGGGAAAAGCAGGGCCAGGATGCCGGCATAAGAACTTATGCCGCCGTTTGTATCGGCGCTACTTTATTTACTGCTGTTGCGGCTCATCTTGTAAGCGATGTAGCTGCTGCTTCAAGGGTAATAGCCAATATTGTTACCGGTGTGGGCTTTCTTGGGGCTGGTATTATCTATCGAAACAGTAGCGCCGGAACATCACATGGATTAACGACTGCAGCTACAGTTTGGTGTACTGCAGCAGTTGGTGTAGCAGTAGGCCTCAATATGTTTATTATAGCAATAGTTGGAGCAATTGCATTGTATTTTCTGCTTTCCTTGCATCATAAGAAATGGTATGTAAGGTGGAAACAAAAAATGATAACTAAATTTAATAATAATGAGGATAGTAGCAAATAATCAAATGGGGAGTCAAATGTTTTGTATTGCACTTTGACGAAGTTGTAGTTTTTCAGTTTGTAGATGCATTGTTATCGAATGTTGATTTGTGTTTTTGCATTGAACAATAATAAAGTGTTTATTACTTCAGTATTTAATAATGTAAACAAAAATATTTTTCATTTTAAACTATACTATATGAACTGTCCAAACTGTAACGAAACATTAGCCATGACCGAAAGGCTAGGCATAGAAATTGACTACTGCCCAAAGTGCCGTGGCGTATGGCTCGACAAAGGTGAGTTAGATAAGATTATTGAAAAATCAATGGACCAGCAAGCGCCTGAACAAAGCCAGCAAAATCCAAACTACAATCCGCCTTATAACGAAGGTGGCTATGGTAGTGGAGGAGGTCATCATGGAAGTAAGCACGGTGGCTATAACAAACATGGCAGGCGGGGTTTCCTTGGAAAACTGTTTGATTTTTAACAAAAAACTGTTTTTCCAAAGAGAGCAATGAAAAATAACACAAAAAACAAACGGTTTTTTTCTTTCGCAACCGTAGTTACTTTTTGTGTGCTGTTGCCGTTGGTGTGACTATTGGTTTAAATATGTTCATCATTGCTACAGAAGGCTCATTTGCCTTGTATTTTTTGCTTTCGCTGCATCGCCAGGCATGGTAGGTAAAGTGGAAAAATAAAATGATAAGTAACACAACGAAACAGACAACACTGATTAATATTTTTTAGAAAATACATCTATACACTTATGTCATCGTTAAACTCAACATCAGCCGGGGCAAAGCACAATAAGTCTTTGAAGATAGTATTTGCCATCACGGCCACATATTTAGTAATAGAGGTTGTGGTGGGGTTTATTTCCAACAGTCTTGCTTTACTTTCTGATGCGGCGCACATGCTTACGGATGTAGGCGGACAGGCTTTGGCACTCTTTGCAATTTGGATGTCATCCAAGCCACGTAATATTCGCAAGACTTATGGCTATTACAGAACAGAAATCTTTTCTGCGTTGATTAATGCTTTGGTGCTGATATTTATTTCAGGCTTTATTTTATATGAAGCATGGCAACGGTTTAAAGAACCGCCTGCCGTGGCGGGCATACCGATGCTGATAGTTGCAGTTTGTGGATTAATCATTAACCTTATTGGAATGAAAATTCTGAAAGCAGGTTCAAAAGAAAGCATCAATATAAAAGGAGCATTTTTAGAAGTAGTAAGTGATATGCTGAGTTCAGTTGCTGTTATCATTGCCGGTATTATTATTCTTGCCACCGGCTGGCTATATATTGACCCCATCATGAGTGCATTGATTGGATTATTTATTTTACCAAGAACATATAACCTTTTAAAAGAGTCGGTGGATATACTGCTGGAAGGGGTTCCAAAAGATGTTGACTATGCAGCGGTAGAAAAATTTATTGCCGCAAAGCCCGGTGTTGTATCCGTTCATGACTTGCATATCTGGACACTTACATCGGGAATTAATGCATTAAGCGGACATATCATTATGGAAGCAGAGACCAAACTGTTAGAAATAAATGAGGTCACATCTGCGATTAAGGATGAGTTGGTTGCTAAATTCAAAATAACCCATACAACCATTGAAGTTCACATTGACAAGGCAGGCTATATACAAAACATTATATGAGGAGTATAAAATCAGGCAAGATGAAAAGTATAAAATACGGCTTTTTCAAAAATATTAGCGGATTGAAGAAATTACTGTTGTGTATTTTTCTCTCTGTTGTTGTTTATATAATACTGAGGCTCTTAAAAATTGACCTGAATAACAGGATAATTTTAGCATGGGACACATTTTGTCTTTTTATGATTTTGCGAAGTTGGATTCTTTTTTTTACTACAACACCAGATGAATTATGCCATATTGTAGAAAATCAAGATGATGGACTTAAAGTAATCTTTATGATTGTAATCATTGCAGTTTGTTTCAGTCTTTTTGGCTCTTTGCTCCTTTTAACCAGTAAGGGTGAATCATCATTTAATCAGATATTCCATACAATTGTTTCGCTCTCACCGGTTTTACTATCATGGTTTTTGCTGCATACAACCTTCGCCATACGTTATGCTCATTTGTACCACGACCATAATAAATTAAAGACTGGAAGTAATGTAGGGGGCATTGATTTTCCTACCAAAGAAGATCCTGATTATATTGACTTTGCCTATTTCTCATTTGTTATCGGAATGACATTCCAGGTTTCAGATGTACAGGTAAATTCACGGGTTATCAGGCGTTTTGTATTAATGCATAGTTTAATTTCTTTTGTTTTCAATACGATTATTGTAGCACTAACAATCAACACTATTGCAGGTCTTAAACAATAAAATTATGGACGGGTTAAAATTAGACAGGTGGCAAAAATCTTTTAAGACGGAAGTAAAAAGCCTTCAGACAGAATACGATGTTTTTCTGTTGCCAAAAAAATTTGAGGATACATATCAAGTAAAAATTGATGAAACAACCCAAACCCTTTCTTTATGGATAGATACAGAAACTTTATCAAAAGAAATTGAAGACAGGCTATCTGAATTTTTTTTAAGAACAGAGCCGGAAGATTCGGTATAAATTATTTTGCGAACTTTTTTTAAAAGCAGCTCTTTTTCACGAAAGGTGTTATAGTAAAATTAGCTAAAAACAGAGAAGAAAAAGCAGAGAAGTACCAACTAAACATTAACAAATTTAAGTGCAGGAACTATGTATTTTTACATCCATAAAACAAATAAAAATGAACAGACTCAATTGCTGGAAATGCGTAGTGATGCTTGCATCCGTTTTAGGAATGGCAAAGGTATTTATGGCGTAGACCCATTATATAAGTTATTTTTTTTTGAAGTTGCGGGGCAAATTGCCTGCGCAACTTTTTATTTTAGTAAACTATTCAGGAATACAGCGAAATGTACAGCATTATAACAGGTACCATATTATTAGGTATTACTCATGCTCTTATTCCCAACCACTGGTTGCCATTAGTAGCAATTGCCCGGTCGGAAAAATGGGAAAAGTATGAATTGATGCTGGTAGCATCTATCACAGCATCTGCACATGTGCTGGGCACTGTTATTCTTGGTTTTGCATTGGGAATGGTTGGTTCAAAACTGGCACATCAATATGAAGGGTATGTGCATGTAATAGCGCCGGTATTGTTAATAATATTCGGGTTGATATATTTCACCGTAAACCTGCCGCACCATCATCATGCTGCCAATAAGGATGTACAGCAATATAAAAAATCGAAAACCAAGTGGGTGTTGATTTTTGCAGCTACCATGTTTTTATCTCCCTGCCTGGAAGTGGAAAGCCTTTTTCTGGCAGCAGGCGCCTATGGGTGGGATGATATTTTAGTGCTGGCCCTGGTGTATGCGGCAATCAGCATTACCGGAATTATTACTCTTGTAATGCTTGCATTTAAAGGGGTTAAGATGATGAACTCACAATTTATTGAGCACAACGAAAAACGTATTACCGGTATGGTATTAATTATAGTAGGCATTGTTACATTTTTTTTACACTAAATAAAGTTTTATGGCACATAAACATGATGAAACAAAAATTGCAGAGCAGGAAGCTTGTTGCAATCTGGATGAAAAATTAAACGATGCAAAAGTGGTATCCATGCATAGTGATGACGACGGGCATAATCATGGTGAAGAGGAAGGCCCGGGAATAAAGCCCTGGTTACCAGCAATAGCCAGTTTTACACTTTTGATGCTGGGCATTGCTATGGATAACTGGATTAAACCAACTCCATCCTGGTTTTCAGGTTGGGCTCGGCTTGCATGGTATATTGTTGCTTATGTTCCTGTTGGTTTACCTGTGGTGATTAAAGGAATAAAAACAGCTATTAAAGGAGATGTATTTACCGAGTTTTTCCTGATGAGTGTGGCTACTATTGGTGCTTTTTATATTGGCCAATATCCGGAAGGTGTAGCGGTAATGCTTTTCTACGCAGTGGGAGAATTATTCCAGGATGCTGCTGTTAACCGTGCTAAGAGAAGCATTAAAGCACTGCTGGATGTAAGACCGGACAGCGCCGATGTTTTAAGAAATGGCATTTACGTTAATCTCCCGCCGGAGAGTGTAAAAGTTGGCGAAACCATCCAGATAAAAGTTGGTGAAAGAGTTCCCTTGGATGGAGAAATGTTGAGCGAAGGAAGTTCATTTAATACTTCAGCTTTAACAGGTGAAAGTAAACCTTCCAGTTTTACCAAAGGTGAAACAGTGCTGGCAGGAATGATTAACCAGGAAAAAGTAGTAGAGCTAAAAGTAACAAAGCTATTTAATGATTCTTCGCTTGCAAGAATATTGACGCTTGTACAGGACGCAACAACCAGAAAAGCAAAAACCGAACAATTCATTCGCAAGTTTGCAAGAATATACACTCCCATTGTTGTGTTTCTTGCTATTGGCATTACACTTATTCCCTGGTTGTTTGTAGAGAACTATGTGTTCAATATATGGCTATACAGGGCCTTAATATTCTTAGTAATCAGTTGCCCTTGTGCATTGGTAATTTCAATTCCGTTAGGATATTTCGGGGGTATTGGCGCCGCATCCCGGAGTGGTATTTTATTCAAAGGCTCCAACTATCTGGATTTAATGACAAAAATTAACCAGGTGGTAATGGATAAAACCGGAACACTTACCAAAGCTGTTTTCAAAGTGCAGGAAGTTGAGAGTTATGATATTCCACAGGATGAATGGTTGCCGCTTGCTGCCGCATTGGAGGCTAAATCTACCCATCCTGTTGCAAAAGCTGTTGTGGAGTATGCAAATAATAGCTTTATTAAACTACAGGTAGATGCTTTAGAAGAAATAAGTGGCCACGGGTTAAAAGGAGAAGTGAACGGCAAGGAAGTGCTGGCAGGTAATGTGAAGTTGATGGATATGATGAAAGTACCGGTAAATGATGGATTAAGAACAATAGTGGATACAATTGTAATTGTGGCAATTAACAGAAAACTGGCAGGCTACCTGACTATTGCAGACGAAATAAAAGAGGATAGTAAACATGCAGTAGATGCCTTGCACAAACTGAATGTAAAAACAACTATGCTTAGCGGCGATAAACAAGCCGTAGTAGATAAAGTGGCAAAGTATTTGGGCATTGACAAAGCTTACGGCGACCTGCTGCCCGAAAATAAAGTACAAAAAGTGGAAGCCCTTAAACATGATAAAATGAATGTAGTGGCATTTGTAGGTGATGGTATTAATGATGCACCTGTACTTGCTTTAAGTGATGTGGGCATTGCAATGGGTGGATTGGGCAGCGATGCTGCTATTGAAACAGCAGATGTGATTATACAAACTGACCATCCTTCTAAAATTGCTACTGCAATACAAATTGGTAAAGCAACTACAAAAATTGTCTGGCAAAATATCGGGTTGGCTTTTGGTGTAAAATTAATTGTGTTGATTCTTGGTGCTGGGGGTCTGGCTACTATGTGGGAAGCTGTATTTGCTGATGTGGGAGTAGCAATGCTGGCAATATTAAATGCAGTAAGGATACAAAGAATGAAATTTTAAAATTCTAAAATATTTTTCAAACCAATTTTCTAAAATATTATCTAAAACAAATTATATGAACTATTATTTCACCAAAACTCTATCAGGAGATTTTAATAACATCATTGAAAGAGTAACCGGATTATTAAAAGCCGAGGGGTTTGGAGTGCTTACCGAAATAGATATAAAAGCAACATTAAAAAAGAAACTTGATGTGGACTTTTATAAATATAAAATCCTTGGCGCCTGCAACCCAACTTTTGCATACAAAGCATTGCAGACTGAAGACAAAATAGGCACCATGTTGCCCTGCAATGTCATTGTTCAGGAAAAGGAGCCCGGGAAAATCGAAGTCTCAGCCGTGGATCCAATTGCTTCAATGCAGGCAATAGAAAACACCGGTTTGAAAGACATAGCTGAACAGGTACGGGAAAAACTGAAGCGGGTTATTGATTTGATTTAACAACATTTTTTACAATGAAAAAACTTAATGAACTAATGCAGGAAATAATCCTGTTGACGACAAAAATTGAAACCGACTATCCGGAATTATACCGCTACCTTGACGAAACCCCATTAGTAATTTGTGATACTGATGAAAAGGCAATATGCCTGGCAGATATGGAGAAATATCTTGAATCCCTAAAAGAACAGCTTGAGCATCACATAGCAACACATACAGACCGGTCTAACATACCATCCTAAATCAATATTAATCAATTGCCTGGGGAAGACAGCTTGTATTCAATTTCGTGGAAAATTCCAGGAATTGATTATCTTGCATTCCGGATATGAAAATTATCGCATCCATAATGGCTTTTGTGGTTTTGTTCCTTTCAGTGGAACCAGCTTTTGCAATGTTGAAGAAAAAACAATCAACTGAATGTTGTGGCGCAGGTTGCCACAAAACTGGTAATGAACAGGAACAGGAACCATCTGGCGACAATAATTCCCAAAGCAATAATTGTAATCCTTTTCAATCTTGTGCAAGTAATATTTGCAGCTTCACTGTACCTTTTTCTTTTTTCAATATCAAGGAGCCTCACATTTATTCAAATAACTTTACTCCCTTTTCCGAAAACTTCCGCTCACAATTTGCTCCTGATTTCTGGCAACCGCCTAAGATAAGTTAATGAACTCCCCGACTATTTATTTGATGTTATGTCTTTGGCTCATACTAAAGGCGTATTCTTATTTATTAACTCCAAAATTATTTTCAATGAAATTAAAATATTTCAGTGTAATGGCGTTGCTGTTTGCATTGTCGTTCACAATTGCACAGGTTAGTTGTGCCCAAACACCTAATCCACAATCAAAAGCTTCAAATCCAAACGATACAACGGTTACTGTAAAAGTTTCGGGTATAACCTGCTCCGGCGATTTAAAAATGATTGCCGACAATGTAGAGAAAATGAATGGCGTAAACAGTTGTAAGCAAGTGGGTAAAATGTCCACTTCAACAAGCTTTGAAGTGAAATTTGATGCCACAAAAATATCTTATGCTGAAGTGGTAAAAGCTATTGAAGGTACGGCAAGCTGCGACCACCCCGACCAGCGGCCATATAAGGTAAAGACAAAAAATTAAGCTCATTAACAATCAGTATTGGCACAGGTGCGAACATGCCTGTGCCAATACCTAAACTCAGCCAAATGAAAAAATTATTCATTTGCTTGTGCTTGTTAATGTTTTACTCATTTACCTGTGCACAAGCCGATACACTGCCGCATGTACTTGTTAAAAGAATTAATGGTACTAAGCTGTATGCCTCTGAATTAACAAACAAGAACAAGCCCATTTTAATTGCTTTCTGGGCTACCTGGTGCAAATTCTGTTTGGCAGAGCTTTCGGCAATTTCATCCCAGCACCAATTATGGAAAGATTCAACCGGTATAAAACTGGTTGCTATTTCTACAGATGAGGGAGTAACAGAGGAATACATCAAAAGCTTTACAGAACGGCGCAATTGGCCTTTTGAAATCTATTGGGATTATAAAAAAGCTGTCAAAAAATCACTTGGCATAGAGGAAATACCGCACCTGTTATTAGTTGACAGCGGTGGCAGAATCATTTGGCAGAAAGTCGGGTTCAACCCAGGTGATGAAACAATCATTTATGCAAAGCTTAAAGAGCTTTTGCTAACTAAAAAAAATTAAGAGATGAAAGTACTATATATAATAATGGCAATAATTTTTGTGATGCCAGGCATCACAGCCGCACAATCACTCAAAGGCAAAGTTGTATCTGAAAATAATATTCCACTTGCGGGGGCAAGTGTACATTGGTTGAATTTACCCAATGGAACTATTACCGACAGCCTTGGAATATTTGAGTTGCAATTTTCAAAAAACTCAATTAAAAAGCTGGTCGTTAGTTATGTAGGTTACCGGTCTGATACAATAACCATCACTAATGAAAATGCAATTGAAGTAAAACTTACCTGGACCAAACCGTTAGGCGAAGTGGTAGTAAAAGGGAAACGTCCGGGAATTTATATTTCGGAGATCAGCCCAATTAAAACAGAGGTAATAACGCAGGTTGAGTTAAAGAAAGCAGCCTGTTGCGATTTGGCAGGTTGCTTTGAAACACAGTCTTCAGTTCAACCACGAAGTACCAATGTAATTACAAACTCTAAAGAATTAAGGATACTTGGTTTATCGGGCGTTTACAACCAGGTACTGATTGATGGTATGCCAATTATACAGGGACTTACTTATACCTATGGCATTAGCAGCATCCCTGGTACTTTGGTTGATAACATTTATATTTCTAAAGGGGCAAATTCGGTAATACAGGGTTATGAAAGTATCAGTGGCCAGATAAACGTAGAAACCAAAGAGCCTGATAGAACGGATAAACTGTTACTCAATGTTTATGCAAATAACTTTATGGAAAAACACCTGAACGCCAACTATGCTTTTAAATACAAAAAATGGAGTAGCCTTGCAGCATTTCATACAGTACAGCCGGCCAATAGAATTGACCGGGATAAAGATAAGTTTATGGATCTTCCTTTACTTACCCGGTACATGATTTTTAATAAATGGAAGTATGGTAACGACAGAGATTGGGGTTGGAGTTCAAGGATTGGTATCCGTTATCTGAATGAGCAAAGGATTGGAGGGCAAATAAATTTTAATATCAATACCGATAAGGGCACAACAAATGCCTATGGGCAAACAGTGAATATCCAGCAGCCAGAGTTATGGACAAAAACCAGTTACCGTTTCAATGACATACATAAAATTACATTCATTGGCTCATCATTTTATCAAAATCAGCACTCGTTTTTCGGTACTACAAAATACTCAGCCAATCAAATAAATATTTATGCAAACCTGCAGTATGAATTACTGTACAAAGAAAAACATACAGTAAAAACAGGTATAAGTTACAGGCATCTTTCTCTGAATGAGGATATTTCTTTTACAGCAAATCCATTAAACAGAACTTTCGCAGGTAAGTATAAAAGAACTGAAAATATCCCTGGCATTTTTGCAGAAAACATATTTAACTGGAAAGGTGATAGGTTGGTTTGGATTACCGGCATCCGTGCTGATTTTCATAATCAGTTCGGCACTTATATCACTCCAAGAACTTTACTGAAATATGAAGTTAAGGAAGGTACAACTTTTAGAGCATCGGTGGGCACAGGATGGAGAACAGTAAACCTGTTTAGTGAAAATGTTGGTTTACTGGTAAGTTCAAGAGATATAGTTTTTACAGAACAGTTAAGGCCGGAAAGAGCCATAAACTTTGGTGTAAATTTTACACAGAAGTTTGACAGTAAAAACATAGAAGGCTACATCAGTATTGATTATTACCGAACCCAATTTCAAAACCAGATTTTTCCTGATTATAATACCAACCCGTCAAAAGCAATCATTTCTAATTTCACAGGCAAATCAATTTCTGATGGCATCCAGGTAGAAGCGTATTCAAAGTTTTTTAGTCGCTTTGAAGCCAAAGCTGCTTATGTGTATTTAGATGTGTATCGTAAAGTAAATGGAAGAAAATTTGTTCTTCCATTTAATCCTGCACATAAAATTCTTTCAACCCTTTCTTATAAGCCTTTAACAGGCAAATGGCATTTAGATATAAACATACACTGGTATGGAGTACAGCAATTGCCCAATACATCTGCCAACCCGCCGGAGTTTCAGCGGCCCCAAAAATCAAAACCATTTACACTTGTCAATGCACAGTTCACCAAAACATGGAAGCAGATTGAAGTATATGCAGGTTGCGAAAACATATTTGACTTCAGGCAGCGACAGCCTATCATAAGCTGGCAAAACCCTTTCAGTCCTTATTTTGATACATCGTCTGTTTGGGGGCCAACACGGGGCAGAGAGATTTATATAGGGATAAGGGTCTTTATCAAATAAGACAAACCCTGGTTGTATTTATCATCTATCTATATGACAAAAATCATTTCCCCTGACCTCTGTTCATCGTTACTTTACGATGAATTAAAAATAAGGGTATGAAAACTTATATCAGTTATGTTGTACAGGATGAAAAGGGACATAAACACCTTTCAGAAGTCCTTGAATCTAAAAGCCCTCCATATAGTTACTCAGCAGACCCGCAGGTAGATGAAGTGATGAAATGGGCCGATAAAAAACGTAAAGAACTAAAGCAGGAAGAGAGCCTGGTAATAACCAGCATGTTCAAATTATAGGCTTTACAGAAAAATAATTTGGCAACAATTAATAATATCGTAATATTGCGATGAAATGGGAATCACAAAATCAGAAATATTTACTTCAAAGCAGAATAAACTGGCAACAGTGCTGAAAGCATTGGCACATCCTGCCCGGATTGCCATCATTCAGCATTTGGTAAAAGCTGAACATTGCATTTGTGGCGACCTTGTAGAAGAATTAGGATTGGCACAAGCAACCATTTCGCAGCATTTAAAGGAATTAAAAAGCATCGGCATCATCAAAGGATGTGTTGAAGGCACAAGTGTAAGCTACTGTATTGATGAAAAAGTATGGCAGCAGGTAAAGAAAGAATTTGAAGGCTTCTTTATCTCCTACCAGATAAAAGCGGGATGTTCCTGATTTTTTTATTCTGAATCATCGGTATATTACGATATTACGATGAAGTAATTAAGAATTGGCTGAAACAATTTTGTGTTAAGTAAACTATATAGACAATGAAATTATCAGAAATTAAAAGGCACCTTGCGACAGCCGAAACCCTCAATTTCAGGTTGCCATCAGGTGCTTATGTTCCAGAAAATTTTCACATAACAGAAATTGGAATTGTTACAAGACACTTTATTGATTGCGGAGGTACTGAACGTCTTGAAAAAGTTGTAAACTTTCAACTTTTTGATGCAAACGATTACGACCATCGGCTGAAACCGCAAAAGCTAATTAAAATCATTGCCCTTTCAGAAGAGAAATTAGGCATAGGTGATTTGGAAATTGAAGTAGAGTATCAATCAGAAACCATCAGTAAGTATGGCTTGCATTTTAATGGCAAAGATTTTCAGCTTGTACCCAAACATACAGCCTGCCTGGCAAGTGATGCATGCGGTATTCCATCTGTAAAACAAAAAAGACTATTGAGCGAATTGGTTACAGTAAATGAGGGCAAATGCACTCCGGGCGGAGGTTGTTGTTAAATTTCTAAAATAAAAACATGACTGCAAACAATTGTGCACCGGCACATGAAAGGAAAAAACTTAGTTTTTTAGACAGGTACCTTACCTTATGGATATTTCTTGCAATGGCCGTAGGGGTGGCAATTGGTTACTTCTATCCATCTTCATCAAAGTTTATCAATTCATTTTCTTCCGGTACAACCAATATTCCATTGGCAATTGGATTAATCTTAATGATGTACCCGCCGTTTACGAAAGTGAAGTATGAAAAGTTAAAAGAAGTGTTCAAAAACACCAAGATATTAGGAGTGTCTTTATTCCTTAACTGGGTAATTGGTCCCGTCCTTATGTTCGTACTTGCCATTACATTTTTACAGGGTTATCCTGAATATATGGTCGGTTTAATTCTCATTGGCCTTGCCCGTTGCATTGCAATGGTCATTGTTTGGAATGAATTAGCAGAAGGCAGCAGGGAATATGCAGCAGGTCTCGTCGCATTGAACAGCATTTTCCAGGTGTTGATGTTCAGTGTCTATGCTTATGTATTTATCACAGTTCTTCCCCCTTTATTTGGATTTACAGGTTCAGTGGTCAATATCACAATTGGACAGATAGCAGAAAGCGTTGCAATCTATCTGGGTGTTCCGTTTGCTGCCGGATTTATTACAAGATATATTTTATTGAAACTGAAAGGTGAAGAATGGTATCAAACAAAATTCATTCCTTTTGTTTCACCCATCACACTAATAGCATTGCTGTTTACCATCGTTGTTATGTTTAGCCTGAAAGGTGAATTGATTGTACAAATTCCGTTTGACGTTCTGCGTATAGCACTTCCGCTGGTAATCTATTTTGTCATCATGTTTTTAGTGAGCTTTTTTATCGGTAAAAAAATGGGAGCTGACTATTCAACGAACGCATCAATTGCTTTCACTGCAGCTGGTAACAATTTTGAATTAGCCATCGCAGTAGCCATTGGTGTATTTGGAATCAATAGCGGGCAGGCGTTTGCCGGTGTAATCGGGCCGTTGGTGGAAGTACCCGCTTTGATTGCATTGGTCAATGTTGCTTTCTGGCTTCGCAATAAGTATTATACAAAATCACAAATTGCCTAATAAAATATTAAAATGAAAATTGCTTTATTCTCCGACATTCACGCCAATCTTCCAGCACTGGAAGCATGTTTAAAAAGTTTAGAAGAACAAAAACCAGATGCCATCTATTGCCTTGGTGATTTGGTAGGTTACAATATCTGGCCGAATGAAGTGATTAACGAAATAAGGAAAAGAGGCATCCCTACTCTTGCTGGTAATTATGATCAGGGAATTGGTTTAATGAGTGATGAATGCGGATGTGCTTATAAAACAGAACCGGAAAAGGACATGGGTAAAATCTCCATATCCTATACCAACTCAATAGTGAAACCGGATGAAAGAAAATACCTGCGTACACTTCCTGCACACATTAAAGTAGAGTTTCAATTGAATCATGACAAACTCAATTTATTATTAGTACATGGCAGCCCGAGAAAGATAAATGAGTATTTATTTGAAGACAGGGATGAAAAAAGTTTGTTGAGAATAATGGAGCAGGCAGATGCAGATATTATGTGTTTCGGTCACACTCACAAACCTTACCACAGGATATTACCCACAGAGCAAAAAGAAAATACACACTACCGCCATGCAATCAATATCGGTTCAGTAGGTAAACCGAAAGATAATAATCCGAAAGGCTGTTATGTAATACTTACCATTAATGCTGATAGCAGCATCAATAATAAGGATGCTGTACAGGTAGAATTTATCCGTTTTGAATATGACGTGGAAAAAGCCGCTAAAGCAGTTGAAGATAGTCCGCTACCAAATGAATATGCTGATATGCTAAGAAAAGGATTCTAACAATTACATGCAAAGGCTGGTTACTATACTGCTCATGCTTTATTGCACTTCATGCAATAAAGAAAGTGTGATTAGACCTTATTCAATAGTAAATGTAAAATTCATAGAAGACGAAGATTATGTTTTTATAGAAATTACGGAAGGCAGTTGGGATAACAATTTAAAACTGGCTCAGTTAAATGCAACAGGTTATAAAAATGAGAGATTTGGTTTGTACCTGGAAAACCTGGTAGATACTGGCTACTATCCAAATCCTTCAATCAGGAACATTTCTTATGCTGACGGTATAGATTTTCTTCCTTTCAAGTTAGACGGTGGATATATTCATATAAGCTACATTGATACATTGACAGTACGGGGAGATTTTAAAGTAACACTTGAAGATAATTTTAATGGCGCTGACATAAGAACAATTGTGGGCGGATTTGGTATTAACATTCATTAAAACTATGCTATTATGGAATTTCCAAACAACTTAAAGTATTCAAAAGAACATACCTGGTTATTGATAGAAGGTGATACCGGTACTGTTGGAATTACCGAATTTGCTCAAAGTGAATTAGGAGAAATTGTTTACGTGGACTTACCAACGGTTGGAAAAACATTTAAGCAAGATGAAATATTTGGGTCGGTAGAAGCTGTTAAAACTGTCAGTGATTTGTTTATGCCGGTTTCGGGTGAAGTAATAGAATGCAACAGGCTCTTAAAGGAACAACCCACTTTGATAAACAACGAACCATTTACAAGAGGATGGATGATTAAAATCACAATTTTGTCTAAGTCTGAAATAGATAGTTTGGCGGATGCGGAAGCCTATAAGCTTATGGTCGGTGCATGAAATAAGCCAACTGTCTTAGCTAATACAGTTTAACTAATCAACAAACTATTGGCAACCTTATTACTGATAACTACTTCCTTTTTCCTATTTAACTGTATTATGTAGGTCTGGTCAAATTCTTCAATGGCTTTTACTTTTACAGAGTTTCCCAAAGAAATACCTGCCTTGTCCAGATAATTCAGAAATGCTGGTGTATGGTCTGTAACCCCGGTAAACGTACCCTGCTCCCCAACCTTAAGGGAGGACAGCAAGACGGCTTTTGATTTTGGAAGATTTCCATTGGCATCAGGTATCAGGTCGCCATGAGGGTCGGCTTTGGGGAAGCCTAAGAACTTATCTAATTTGTTAGTGAGGTCTTCACTATGTATATGCTCCAATTGTTCGGCAAGGTCATGCACTTCATCCCATTTATACCCCAATTTGTCAACGAGGAACACTTCCCAAAGCCTGTGGTTACGAATAATACCCACAGCTACTTGTTTACCTTTTTCTGTTAGTTTAAAACCTTTTGATTTTTGATAGGTTACCAGTTTCTTTCCCGCCATCCGTTTAAGCATATCGGTTACAGATGGGGCATGTACCCCCATTACCTGGGCAAGAGCGGAAGTAGCTACTACTTCACCGTTGGTTTCCTGCAATTTATAAATGGCTTTCAGATAGTTTTCTTCTGTAAATGAATGCACGGTTGTAAAATATTTACATGAAGATAATGAAACAGATAGAAAAATATAATTAGATTAGTCTAATTATTGTATTACATTAGCCTAATTATTTACTTTTGCCTGTGTGGAGTTATGAATAAACTTAAAGTTATATCAGCATT
Organism: Lacibacter sp.; assembly: GCA_050916065.1. GTDB lineage: Bacteria > Bacteroidota > Bacteroidia > Chitinophagales > Chitinophagaceae > Lacibacter. The sequence continues at coordinate 470,586 of CP051137.1, read as the reverse complement.
AATTTTAGTAGTTACCGGCATAGTTGCCTGCCAAAAACTGTTGCCCAAAGCCCCACCCGGCAATGAGCTGTTAGATGGGCCAGTAGAAGGGCTTTCGTACGAAGAAAACCGACGGTTTCTTGCCGGCGATGTGGCCTTTAACGACGAAGTATTCACTTCTCAAACGGGTTTAGGCTCCATCTTTGTAGCCACCAGTTGCGGCAGTTGCCATGCAGGTGATGGCAAGGGCCATCCTTTTACTACATTAACAAGATTTGGGCAAATTGATAGTACAGGCAATCACTTCCTGCATTTGGGTGGCCCGCAATTACAAAACAGGGCATTGCCCGGTTATACACCGGAACAGATACCTGCAGGTGCTACGTTTTCAAAATTCACACCGCCTGCCAATACCGGGTTAGGATTTTTAGAATTGGTCTCCGATGCTGATATATTGTCAATGGCTGACCCCAATGATACAAATGGAGATGGTATTAGCGGTGTACCTAACTATGAATTTTTGCCATCGTTCATCACACCGTTTTCAAATGCTATTCCAAGAAACGGTAAATACATCCACCGCTTTGGCAAAAAAGCTGCGGCTTATAATTTATTGCACCAAACGGTAAATGCCTATAACCAGGACATTGGTATTACTTCAACCTTTCAGCCAAAAGATGTTTATACCGGATTGAATATTGACCCCGAAGTTTCTGATGTAACGGTACATAATGTTGTCTTCTACCTGCAAACATTAAAAGCACCCATTCAAAGAAATCAAAATGATGCTGAAGTAGTTCAAGGCAAAAGCCTGTTTATACAAGCCGGTTGTGAAAATTGCCATAAGCAGACATTGAAAACAGGGTTTTCAACTATTACTGCATTGTCAAATAAAATCTTTCATCCTTATACTGACTTACTGTTGCATGATATGGGGCCAGGTTTGAATGATGGCTATACAGAAGGTAGTGCAAAAACCAGTGAATGGCGTACGCCGCCACTATGGGGTTTGGGTTTATCTCCAAACTCACAAGGCGGCCAGTATTTTTTACTGCACGATGGAAGGGCAAAAAGCATTGAAGAAGCGATACTCCTGCACGGCGGCGAAGCACAACAAAGCAAAGAAAGGTTTCAGCAGCTTTCCGCACAGGAAAGAAATAACCTGGTACAATTTTTAAAATCGCTGTAGCACATATTAAAAATGAACAGAAAAGATTTCATACTTAAATCCTGTGCAGCTTGTGTGGGTGCATCGTCTGTTGCTGCACTTTTAAGTTCCTGTGCAGCTATAAAATTTGCCAATGGCAAATTAGTAAAAGACGGAATAATAATAGATGCTAAAGATTTTGCACTAAAAGAAAAGAATAAACACCGCTTATATATTGTAGTTCGAAATGAAGAGTTATCATTTCCCATTTGTGTGTACCGGTTTAGTGATACAGATTATTCAGCAGTATGGATGCAGTGTGCCCACCAGGGTGCCGAACTAAATGTAGCTGGCGATTATCTTCAGTGCCCTGCACATGGAAGTGAGTATGATAACCGGGGCAAGGTAACCAACGGACCCGCCGACAGAGACCTGCGGACTTTTCCGGTAACCATTAACAACAACCAACTATTCATTGATTTGAGAAAAACATGAGACTATCTATATTCTTATTGACATTTATTTTATTTTCCTCTGCTGCTATTGCACAGATTGACCCTGCATTGCTTCGCAGAACTGCAAAGGATACTTCCGGATTGTTATTAAATATGGATGCTGTATATAACCGTCCCTTTCTTCAGTTAGGCAAACTTCCTGTTGCCTTAGGTGGTTATGCGGAAGCTAATTATCAATATTTGCAGGAAGATGGAATATCGGAAGGACACCAGTTTCAAATGAGGCGATTGACATTGTTTGTGTCTTCTTCCATTTCCAAACGAATAAAATTTTTGAGTGAGATTGAATTTGAAGATGGTACTAAAGAAATCAATATTGAATTTGCATCCGTTGATTTTGAATTTGCCCCCTTGTTAAACCTAAGAGGTGGTGTTGTTATGAACCCAATCGGTGCATTCAATCAAAATCATGATGGCCCTAAATGGGAATTTGTTGACCGTCCTGTCTCAGCCACTCAAATGCTTCCGGCTACCTGGAGCAATGCAGGCTTTGGTGTGTTTGGGAAAAGATATACAAGGGATTGGGTGTATGCGTATGAGGCATACCTTACCAATGGTTTTGATGATAAAATAATTGATAATGCAGAAAATAAAATATTTCTGCCGGCAAGCAAAGAAAATAAAGACCGGTTTGAAGAAAGCTTTAACGGCAGCCCATTGTTAACCAGTAAAATCGCTGTAAGAAACCGGAAAATTGGTGAATTAGGGCTTTCATACATGGGTGGTGTTTACAATAAGTATCAGGATGAAGGATTGCAGTTGGATAAAAAGAGAAGAGTAAATGTATATGCAATAGATTTTAACACAACGCTTCCAAAAATCAACACATACATCAATGCTGAATGGGCATGGGTAAATGTGGATGTTCCAGAAACTTACACTGAACAATTTGGCAGAAAACAACAAGGAGGTTTTATTGATTTTGTACAACCTGTTATTAAGAAACCTGTGTTTGGCTTTGAAAAGTCAGTTATCAATGTAGCCTTGCGTATTGAATATGTGGATTGGAATAAAGGAAAGTTCAAGTCAACAGGTGATAATATGAGTGACGAAGTATTTTCCATTGTTCCTGCCATTAGCTGGAGGCCCACTGCACAAACAGTAATTCGGTTGAACTATCGTTACAACTGGCAAAAAGATATTTTGGGCAATCCACCAGCGAAGCTTGCTGGATTTCAGTTTGGGGTGGGTACCTATTTTTAAATTTCAGCCTTAATCATAATGGCACAGCTTTCAAATTCTGAACTTAAAAGTCGCAGAGGGATTTTATCCGGGCAATACTTCGTTGTTTCTATTAAGTAAACTACTCTCAGGTTGGTAAGCGGCTTGAGCCATGTCAAATATTCCCGAAGATGTTCTGCAATTTGCTTTACGGTTGTGTTTGGCTTTTCCTTTATTACCAGTATTAATATTCCTTTCTTTTCATTGGTAAGGAACTTTGCTGCTTTCAGCATTGCACCTAAATATCCTTTCCTGCTTGTTCCTGTATCACATTCCATGATGATGTAATCATTGCTCTTTTGCAAAACAGTGTCCGGCTTATATCCTTTAGTAAGTTGTCCCCCTGAATTGAGAACTGCATAACCCTCGGCGCTATGCAGGAGATTCTTAAATAATTTGTCTTTCATCGCTTCGCTATATAAAGTGTGATTCTAAGCATTTAGCAGCAATTCTAAAAGCTATTTTAGATGCGTCAGAATACAATTCAATATCAGGTTTGCTCTTGCAATAGCAAAGTCTTCAAATTTATCCTCTGACCACAATGTTTCATCAACCGGAATTAAATGTCGCTTTACAAAAGCTGCTTTGTCCGCTACATGGCCATTAATCCAATCTTTAAACGGACTTGCATTTTTTAATCCCCTGTTGGTGCTGAAATCTATCAGCTGAAAATTCCTGATGCAATTGATTTTTGCTGATTCAATCTTTAGAGATTCTAATATTGATTTAGGCATGATGTGGTCTATATCATTTATCCTAATGGTCTGCCCTCTGTCGTACATCAGGTAATAAACAAATGAACTTTCTAATTCATCGAGATTGCCAATAGTATAGGTTCGTGTAAATGTTATCGGATGGTCATTGTAAACCTGGAACAATTCATCGGTTGGAAAATCTTTGTTCTTAAAATGTTGCATCTTGTCCAATAACTTACGGATGCCCGTTTTATAGGGTATCCATCCTGCTCCTTTGCTTTTGAATACTCCATTAATAAGAGAATGGTAAATCCATTTCTCCATTCTTGGGTGTTCCGTATTCTTAGCATCAAAATTGGCGAAGAATTTTTCCAATTCCCCATCGGTTATTTGTTTATGAAAAAGATGATAGGCGATAAAAAACAATGGAATAAAGGAGCGGTTGCCATCTTTATAGTAATAATATAATTTTGAATTGATAAGAAAATCCTTGAGGCATTTCAGGGTAATCTTTATTCTTTCCCTGTTCTTTATGGCAAACTGAGCATCGGCTGCTTCAATTGCAGCCATCTCTTTTTTATGATTATCCTGCAACAAAAATATCAACTTGATAAGATTATCCTGCGTTAACCCAATCTCTTCATAGCTCTTTAATGTTTCTTCCAAAAAGCTCTCCATTTCCCATTCAAACCCTTTGAGCACAGAAGCTACCAAATCAAAAGAAGATAGCTTGGTGCCACCATCATTCAATCTTCGAAAGAGTTCAACTATTCTTTGCTTGTTGGTTATTTCATCAAATGATTTATTCACTGACACTTTTGAGATACCGAGACAATCTGCTGTCAATGTATTCTTGTAAAATGCCTTTATATTTTTTTCAGCATGTTTTCTTTGAATAGCATCCTGTATATTTTGCGCCTTTATTATTTCTTCAGCAACCTGGTCTTCATCGTTTGTATCTTTTAGCCTTTTTAATAGTGAACTGGCGAGATACCAGTTATGTTCAGGGATTGTTCTGTCTTCATTTCCCTTTGACTGTTTAGGTAATTTACTTTCTTCCTTTTCAAACTTAAATTCAAATTCCGTATTATAATCGCTGTACAAATCAAAGTACAACACCTTACCGTTAAAACTTCCTTTCAATCCAATATAGAAAGACTGCAATCGCTGTTGCCCGTCAATAACGAAATTCTGTAATTGAGTTAGTGAATCCACTTGCCTTGAATTTATGATACCACCATCTTTTGTAAATGTCCTGTAATTAAAAAGAGGTTTACTTCCCTTTTCTTCTTCAATCACCATAATGCCGCCAAAAGAGTCACCTTTCAATAATGTATCAAACAGCAGTTCCATTTTTTCCTCATCCCAAACCAGTCTTCGCTGAATAACGGGGAGAACAAATTTTTCATCTTCTATTTCGTTGATTACATCCGATATTTTATATGATTTCCAGATTGCCATAAACAGTTAGTTAGTGAATTGCTAATTTAGACTGATTTTCTTAATTATCAGGGAGACCCGGCACAGTCCTTCTGCCTTTTCAAACATGCTCCATTATTAGGGTGGATGGCAGAACCACTGTGCCGGTTAATGAAATTGGGAATTGAGCTTGGCTGTTGACAGATACAACTAAGCTATCCTGCCAAGCACAATTCCAGACAACCAAAGAAGCCATATACATTTGTAATCTAAACCTGAGTATTACATGTTGATTTTTGCTTACGGCTCAAATATGAATTTGAACAGACTTATAAAAAGGGTTCCTTCAGCAGTGAAAATTTGCAACGCATCTCTTACAGGCTACAATTTAGTTTGTAATAAAGTAAGCAAAGATGGTTCTGCAAAGGCGAATATTATAAGCAATAATTCTCCTGCTCAAATGGTTTGGGGAGTGTTGTTTACCATTGATGATAAAGAGAAGCCCTTGCTTGATAAAGCAGAAGGTTTAGGTAATGGTTACAATGCGAATATGATGACTTTTTTTGATGAAACCCATAAATCTTACACTGCACAGATTTATATTGCCGATAATAACTCCATAAGTAATACTTTGCTTCCGTATGACTGGTATAAGGAATTTATTGTAAGCGGAGCAATCCAAAATAAATTACCTGCCCAATATATTCTACAGCTACAATCCATTATTTGCATTCGTGACCACGATGAAGAAAGAAGAACAAAAAATTATTCTATTCTGTCAGGCATATAATATTCTTTTGTTTCCAGCTTTAAAATCTTTGTGCATCTTCCGTTGCGACGCTCCGTTCATCGTCCTGTTCTTCTATCTTCAAAGACCCGGTGCAATCCTTTCACCGTTTATATAAATCGTTACTCCTTCGTCATAACGAAACGGCGAAACCATTGCACCGGGTAAAGATTATTGGGAATTTAGATTGGCTTCTCCGCCAGATTCCAAAAATCGCTCCGGCCAAACACAATTCCAGACATTCAAGTATTCCTGATACTTTAAAAAATACCCCTCTCATTTCCCCAATAAGAGTCTATAAATATTAATAACCCGTTTTGTAAGAAAATGGGCAAAAGCGAAAGCGAAGCTATGCGGCTGCGATAATGATTTATCAAAGTGCAAAAAGACTACGGCATAAACAAGAATATACCACACTACTTAAGATGTTATTTATTCCGTTTCCTTTTTGCTTTCCTGCAGCCGCCTTACTGTAATGCTTTCTTTTTTTCCATTTTTTCTTTTACAAAACATTTTTTTTCATCATCAGAACACAATTAAACAATCATTTTTTAAACATTTAAAATTTCATGTTATGGAAATCATTGGAAGAATTACAGCAGACGCAACCGTTAGCGAAACAAAAGCAGGGAAAAAAGTGGTGAACTTTTCCATTGCTATTAATGACACTTACAAAACAAAAGGCAGTACCGAGGTACAAAAAATTGTAACCTATGTTAATTGTGCTTACTGGATTAATCCAGGTGTAGCAGCATATTTAACCAAAGGAACATTGGTGGAATGTGCAGGCCGCATAGGTGCAAACGCCTGGACAAACAAAGAAGGCGAAGTAAAAGCCAGCCTTACATTCCATGTAAATACCATCAAACTGCATGGCCGTTCCACAGGGGGCAATACAGCAGCTGCACCGGTAGTGCCAATGAACACCGCACCGGCAGCAGTTTCAGAAGTTGCAGAGGACTTACCATTTTAACTTTCATGGCATCCCGTTAAATGGCGGGATGCTTTCATTTTTTTAAACAATCAAAATTTATAACTATGGCACACAATATTAATTTTAATGAGCAAACAGGTAAACACAGTTTCTTTTCAGTAAAAGAAAAAGCATGGCATGGTTTAGGGCAAATTGTACAGGATTATCCCACCAGTAAAGAAGCATTGCAATTTGCAGGGCTTGATTTTGAGGTTAGCAAAAGACCCAATATTCACCGGCTTGATAGTGGGAATGAAATTATTTCTGCCAGTTCCTTCTATACTTACCGTCCTGATACGGGTGCAGTATTAGGCGACCGCTTAGGCAAGGATTATGAAGTGGTGCAAAATGCAGATGCTTTCAGTTTCTTTGATGCTATTGTAGATGGTGATGGCATCCAATACGAAACCGCCGGAGCATTGGGTAAGGGCGAAAAGATTTTTATAACTGCAAAACTTCCCGGTTATATCAAAGTAGGCAATGATGATATGATTGAAAAGTACTTATTTCTTACTACTTCACATGATGGTTTTGGAAGCATTATGGCGGCATTTACACCTACAAGAATTGTTTGTAACAATACCCTCAATGCCGCTTTGAGAAACTGTAGTAATCCCGTTAAAATTCGTCATACTGCCAATGCGAAAGAACGGTTGGAAGAAGCTCACAAAGTAATGGGAATATCAAGCCAGCTATCTGTACAGTTAGAAGGCATTTTTAACCATTGGGCAAAAGTTCGTATTACAGATAAGGAAGTACAGAAACTGATACAGCTTGCAATGGTTCCAAACAAAGAAGTATTGCAGAATATTCAAAATGGCGAATTGGATGAATTAAGCACCTGCTTTAAAAATATGTGTGATGATGTGTATGAATACAACATGACCAGCCCATCGCAGCAATATGAAACCACAAAGGGAACAGTGTTCGGCACATATAATTCCATTACTGGCTATTTTCAAAACGTCAGGAATTATAAAGATGACGAAGCTAAAATGAAATCATTATTGTATGGCGGCACAGCACAGTTACGAACACAAAAAGCCTTTCAGCTCTGTGAGGATTTTGTAAAGAGTGAAATGGTGGGTATCTACAATTGACGATTATTAAGGGGCATTGCAAAATGCCCCTTAAACTATAAAAAAGCTGCCCCGCAACATTGTGATAGAGATTACAAAATGGCGGGGCAGCTTGGGGTTTTTGCTTTAGAAATTATGCTATTCCATTAGAAATAATTTTCTTCATTAATTCTCCCACAAAGTTCGCCTTTTGTCTCCGTGGCGGCAATGAAATTCCGGCATAAAGAAACTATTCCTGCATTATATCAGATACTATTTATTCCGTTGCTTCATTGCCTTGGCCGCCAAAAGACGGATGAGGTTCCATAATTAATTTTTAAACCTTTAAAATGAAATGTTATGGAACAGTTAGCAATGAATTTTCCGGAATGGACAAGAGTGGCCGAAGTAGAATTGGTTTACAAAACAAAAGTAAAAGCTTCTGAAAGACCAAAGATTAACAGCGTTAAAGATTGCTATCAATTGCTGAAAGAATTATGGAATGAAAACACTATCGAGATGCAGGAAGAATTTAAAGTGATGTTATTAAACAGAGGCAACAAAGTGATTGGTGTTTATGAAGCATCTTCAGGTGGTTTAACGGGTACTGTGGCTGACCCAAGATTGATTCTGGCTGCTGCTATTAAATCTTTGGCTGTATCAATCATACTTTCTCACAATCATCCGTCAGGAAATCTGAAACCAAGCAGAGCAGATGAAGAACTAACACAAAAGATTAAAGTAGCTGCTGCTTACCATGATATAAGGGTGATAGACCACATTATTATAACTAGCGAAGGCTATTATAGCTTCGCTGATGAGGGGCTCCTGTAAGCCCCTCTAAATCATTCTATTTCATTCTCTTAACTAAAAATGCTATTTTCGGTATATGACCTTTGAGGAAATTCTTGTACAATTTAAAACAGCCAAACCTTTATTGCTTTTAAGGGCTAAAAATGCTGCGTTTATTATTTCATTTTTTCAAAAGGTATTTTCGGATGCTAACGTAACCACAATTACAAACGGCGAATTGCGAAGTAAGCTGGAAGGATATATGGAAGAGCTGTCTTATGAAGAAAAAGATGAAGAACTGGATGCCGGGACATTGTTTGATGATTTCTCAATCAGGGCTGCACAGTATGTTGATAAATGGAGCAACGGCGGATTCTTAAGTAAATATCCCAACGATGAAGGCGAAGACCTGCATGAATTAACTCCTGACACTCTTAAAGTTTTAAAATGGATTGCTGATTTAGAACGCAGAGAACATGTAGGAACCAACAGCCGTTTCAAGGATATTTTTTTTAAGCTTCAAAAAATAATTGAACAGACTAACGAAGATGCAGAAGCACGAATAGAAGAATTGCAAAAGAAAAAATGGGCTATTGAAGACGAGATAAACCTGTTAAAGTCTGGAAAGAAACCATCAGTGTTTGATGAAACAGAGATTAAAGAGCAGTTTTACGATTTAAATAAAATGGCAAGGGAACTGCTTGCAGATTTCAGTGAAGTAGAACAAAACTTTGAACAAATAAGAAAGGATATTCAACGGAAATACACGGAAAAAGATGTAGCTAAAGGTACATTATTAGTATTTGCGTTGGATGCTCTTGATGACATTGACCAGAAGCCACAGGGAAAAAGTTTTAAAGCATTTTGGGAATTTTTAATGGACGAAAGAAGACAACAGGAATTTACACAACTTACGGAAAGACTTTATCATCTTTTGAATGAACACAATATTGATTATAATAACGACAGGTTTTTAAAACACCTGAAGCGCTACCTGCATGTATCAGGACGTAAAGTGATTGATTCAAACAGAAAATTAAGCGAAAAAATTAGCCGTGTACTTTCTGAAAAAAATATGCTGGAAAGAAGGCGGGCAATGGAGTTGATTGGCGATATAAGGCAAATGGCTTATTCCCTTATTGAAACAAAAATAAAGGAAGATGATTTTATAGTTATTGAGGATGAGCCCTACATTAATCTTTTTGACAGATGGGAGCCCGGTGAAGAGAAAGACGATATTACGGGCATATTATTCCCTGATGGCACCGGCGAAGATGGGGATGCCGATTTTAAATTACTCTTTGACCAGTTTACAATTGACAGAAAGAAACTATTACAGAGAATTGATACTATGCTGGAGGAAAAAACCCAGGTTACATTGAAAGAAATTATTGATGAATATGGAATTGAAAATGGGCTGAGTGAAATAGTTGGTTATTTTTCGATAGCTACTTCAAGTACGCATCATATAATAATAGAAGAAGCAAAAGAACCAATTTTAATCGGTGAAAGAAAAGTAAATGTGCCAATGGTAATTTATACACGGCCAACAATAAACTAATATGGAAACAAAAATCGCAAGGGCTCCTTTTGCAGCAGTAATTATTAAGCTATTGCAAGGGCCGGTTTATGCAGATGATAAAAACATCTGGCGGGAATTATTGGGTTGGCAATCTGCCATACAGGAATATTTTGGTAAAATAGGTATGGAACTTATCATTAATGAGCAAGATGGTTTTGCAAGGGTTATGCAACCAGAAACTGATGAAAATGATGATAGCCCATTGCCACGCCTTATGAAAAAACAGTCTTTAAATTATGAGGCAACATTGCTTGCTGTAATGCTGAGGGAAGGGCTTGAAGAATTTGATGTTAAAAATGACGGAACAAAATTCTATCTCACACAAAAAGAAATAAAAGAACGGATAGAATTGTTTTCTAAAGAACAAACCAACAAAAGTAAATTATGGAAAGACTTGTCAAAGCCAATAACCAGTTTAATAAATATTGGCATCCTGAAACTCAACCGGGAAGACAGTGTCAATAAAGACAACAACCAGTATGAAATAAAAAGAATTATCAAAGCCTTTATCAGTAATGATAAGCTTGAAGAAATAAAGAATAAGTTAAGCAACTATGTCAACCCTGTTCAGTAATAATAATTCAGATAATGGATACCGGCTTAGATACCTGGAGGTGTTTAACTGGGGTACATTCAATGGTAAGGTATATAAACTACAGCCCGATGGCCGCACTTCTCTGCTTACCGGTGCAAACGGTAGTGGCAAAACAACGTTGATTGATGCGTTACTTACTATACTTGTGCCCACTAATAAAAGATTTTATAATCAGTCTTCGGGTGCAGAATCCAAAAAAGAACGGGATGAAAATTCTTATTTCTGGGGCTATCATGGTAAAACATTTTCTGAAGCCGAAGAGAAATCGAAGACCGAACAGTTGCGTACCAAAGCAGATAATCCCTACTCAGTTTTACTCGCCTGCTTTCAAAATTCAGGCACACAACATACAATTACATTAGTACAGGTGAGATGGTTTGGTAATAGCGGCTTGCAAAAGGTATTTATTGTTTCACCTTATCCCCTGAATATAAATGACAACTTTGGAAAAGACCATTTTGACTTTAGAGGCGACTGGAAGAAAAAACTGGTAAAACAATACGCCAAAACTGAAGTGTATAACAGCTTTAAAGAATATGCAGCCAGGTTTAGTGAACTGTTTGGCTTAAGAGACAAAGCCCTTTCACTTTTCAGCCAGACGGTGGGCATTAAAGTGTTGGGTGATTTAACAAATTTTATCCGGCAGGAAATGCTGGAGGAGGCTGATGCAGAGGAGCAATTTAAAAGCCTTTACAACCACTACAGCGATTTATTAATCAGCCATAAGGCGATACAAAAAGACGAAAAGCAACTTGAGCTTTTGCAGCCTGTAATTGAAAACAAATCCAAACTAACAGAATTGCGGAGCAAAAAGGAAAAGCTTGATTTTATAGAAGAACAAATGCCCTTCTATCTTGGTAAAATTGAGTACGGATTATTGGAGAAAGATGTTGAAAGGCTTGAACTGGATATTGAAATTGCCACAAAAGATAAAGAGTTAGTTTCGGCTTCTGTAGATAATCTTGATAAAGAAAAGGAGCAACTTATTACCCAAAGGGCTGCACTTAATATAGACAGTCAGGTCTCTCTGCTGAATAAAGATATTGACAGCGAAACAGAAAAACGAAATCGCAAGAGTGCTGAGAACACCCGGTACATAAAATTCTGTGAACAGCTAAAGCTGGATACCGATATTGATGCAGGTGTATTCAGAGATAATTATAATAAAATCCTTGAGTTAAATTCTTCAGTTCCGGCAGAAGCGGAAAAGCTTGGTGAAAAGAAATTGAGACTAAAAATTGAGCAGGAAAGTGTAAGTAATAAAATTGATAACCTGCAGCAGCAAATCACATCTCTTTTGTCCAGAAAAAACAGAATTCCGGACGACCTTATTAGTGCAAGAAAAAGATTAGTTGATATACTGGGAACTACAGAAGATGAGATTCCTTTTGCAGGCGAATTAATCAAAGTGAAAGCATCTGAACAGCTCTGGGAAGATTCAATTGAAAAACTATTACACAATTTCTCCATGCAGCTTCTGGTTCCTGAAAAATTCAGCAAAGCAGCAAACCAGTTTATTTACAATAATGATATGCGGACAAAACTGGTATATTATAAAATTGAACGAAGACCTTCCAACAGTATTGTACGCTGGCCAGCGGATAACGATGCTTTAGTAAATAAATTGGAATTAAAGGAATCAGAACACACAAAATGGCTTGAAACCACATTGCTTGACAGGTTTAATTATTATTGTACGGATGATTTAGAAGTGTTTTATGGTTCGCCAAAAGCCATTACTTCAAATGGTTTGATGAGAAATGTAAACAGGCATGAAAAAGACGACAGGCCGGGAAGATGGGATAAATCAAGATACAGGCTGGGTTGGGATAATAAAGCAACTATTCAGTACCTGCTACAACAAAAGTCAAATGAAGAAAAACTCCATACTAAACTGTCTGATGAAATAAAAGAATTAACACCACTTGTTGCTGCTTTACAATCAAAAGCACAAACTATTTCTAACCTCATACAGATAAAAAATTATGACGACATAAATTCGGCTCAACATGCAGAAAAGATTAACGCATTGAACAAACAGGTACAGGATTTAAAAAAATCGTCTGATGCTTATGAATTAATCGTCAATCAAATAAAAGAAGTAGAAAAGCAACTACAGACGGGAAAAGATAATAGAGATGCACTGATAACAAAGATTAGTAAACTGGACGACGAATATCACAGTAAGAATCTGCGTAAGTTTAATTTGAAGTTTGAAGAATTGCTGGAACCAGGTGAACAAGCAATTATTGAATTTTTAAATGAAGAAGAAATTGCTTCATCCGGTATTCAAACATTAGCGCAGTTTGATAGTATGATGGCGCAGGCTGCCATTAAATTAAAAGCAAGACAAAAAACAGCAGGCAATGCTGTTAATAAACTCGAACTTGATACTACCACATTAATTGCTGCCTTTAAAAATCCGGGAGAAAAAATCACCAATGAATTTGCTAACTGGAGCGGTGATGTAATGAACATAAAAGCAGACCTGACGGGGCTTGATGATTTGGAAGATTTGTATAAAACTATACAAACACAACGGCTGGTTGAGCATAAAAGAAGGTTCCGTGATTATATGGATAAAAGTATGCTGGATGCACTTACCAGCTACAGAGCCTGGCTCAACAATGAACTGAGTAAAATAGAGGATATGATTGAAGAGCTGAATGTGCCACTAAAGAAAATAACTTTCAACAGAAATCCTGATACTTATCTTCAATTGGAATGTCGTCAGCTAAGGGGTGAAAATGAAATAAATATTTTCAGGGGTCAGTTAAATAGTGCTATACCCAATACACTGGATTTTGCCATTCAAAAAGATGAAAATTACAGGCAGGAAGTATTCAATAAAATCAAAGAATTAATTACTGAATTGCAGAAGGAAGAAACATGGCGAAGGAAAGTAACTGATGTAAGAAACTGGCTTGTTTTCAGTGCCAGGGAATATTCGGCTGTAGAAAATAAAGCTGGTCAATATCATGATAATACAGCCAGTTATTCAGGGGGACAAAAAGCACAATTTACTTATGCGATTTTAGGTGCAGCTATTGCTCACCAATTTGGCATCTTTCAACAAGGTAAACAGCATAAGAGTCTCCGCTTTATTACGGTTGATGAAGCCTTTAGCAAATTGGACCCTGAAAAAAGCCGGTTCCTTATGGAATTTTGCGCCCAACTAAACCTTCAAATTTTAGTAGTTACTCCATTGGATAAAATTAATATAGCAGAACCCTATATTAGTGCCGTTCACTTTGTAGAAATAAAAAATAAGAAAAGTTCTGTCCTGTATAATCTAACCATGGAACAGTATTACGAAAAGAAAGAAAGCTTTAAACAATTAGCCGAGACCAAAGAATGATTACGCCAAAAGAACTATTTGAGAAATCAACAAAGCAGTTTTTTAAAACTGTAAGTGCTGTGCTGAAAGGTGAAGAGATATTTCCGTTAGTTATATCTTCTAATAAAAATGTTTCCGGTACAAATTTCAGCGAATTGAAAGATGCTATTCTGCCATTGTACCAACATTCAAAAGATGCAAAAGGCAAAGGATACACTGTAGCGTGGAGAGAGAAAACAATTGATGGCACAAAACAAAAAATACCAGCCAAAATATATTTTGAAAGTTTTTCTGATTATCTTTTTTTTACAAAGAAGGTTGCTGATTATTCAGCAATTTATAATGCCTTTAATTTGCTTACAGCATCCTTCCCAATATTATCAGAATGGGCGAAAGATAATGTACCATTTTTATTTAATGAGGCAGATAATTTGCCCGATTTGATAAAGGTCTGTAACTATTTTAGTAAGAATAAACCTCCTCATAATTTGTATTTAAGAGAACTGCCTATAGAAATTCATTCAAAATTTATTGAAGATAATACAGCAGCCCTGAAGAAGTTGTTAGACATGTTATTACTACCAGATTGGATAAATAAAAATGAAACGAGTTTTTCAGGACGCTACTACATCAAAAAACCCAATGTTTATGCTCAAATAAGAATATTAGATGAGAGCCTGAAATATGCTGTTGGATTTGACGAGTTGGCATTAACTATTGATGATTCTGCCTTACTTAACTGGCAACCGGAGAAGGTATTTATTATTGAAAACAGGGCTTGCTTTCTTTCGTTCCCGAAAGTAAAAAATGCGATAGTTATTTTTGGGGAAGGTTTTAAAAGCCGGGTAAGTAAACACATTCCCTGGTTGGCTAAAGCAGAACTTTATTGCTGGTTCGACCTTGACGCTGCAGGCTTTGAAATGCTGAATATCATCCGGCAATATTATCCCGAAGCAAAAAGTTTTTTAATGGATGAAAAAACATACAATCAGTTCAACCGGTTTTCGGTCACTTCAACATACAGAAAATTATTATTAGAAAAATTAAATGACGCTGAATTAAAACTGTATGGGTTCTTGCAAACAAATAATAAAAGATTAGAGCAGGAACGCATCACCAATACTTATATTTTAGAACAACTTAAATCACTCTCAATCGCCGGTTAAAAGTATGGGTAGAAATGTAAAACTGGAAAATGCAATTGATAAACTGATTCGTAAAGTAAGTAAGTATGAGCCAGAAAGCTTTGCAGGAATTTTTGCCTATTTTATTAAACGTCGGCCGAAAGATATTGTAGATATTGAACTAAATAAATTCAAATCCAAACTTAAAGACTTTTTCTACCTTATTGCACTAAATGCATTTACAGAAAATAAAGGTTGTGAGCCGTTTGACTTTAGCCCGGCGACCATTAGCGAATTAGCTGATTTAGTAAATGAAATTCGTAGCTGTTATCACATTCAGAAGTTCGAAGATTATACAGAAAATGCGGCCATACACGAAATGGCGTTCAGAAATTATTTTGACAATGGGGTATTAAGCTATGTGGAGCAAGATTTAGAAAAAATCAGGAATGTCCTGGTGCCATTTGAAAATAAATTAATAGATGCTTTTGGCCTCGATGTTGATTTTCTTATTGAAGTTTATAAAGCCACTGAATTAGTAACAAAAATCAGGTTCGACCAGGTAATGGAGTTTACCCATACCAAAGAGTTCAATGAGTTTCATGCAAAGTTTCATTCCAAACAAATAACATTCTCTGAAGGTATTGATGAACTGCCAGAAGAAGTTAGTGATGCTTTGTTATCATTTCATGCTAAAACTCATGCCTATTTGCTATTTTCAAAAGAAGATTTATATCATACACTTGATAAGGGAAAAGTTGATAAATTTCTGAATCTGTTTTCTTGTAAACCAGCTTCATTAAAATCTTTCAGATACTACACAGAAAATAACCCAATCGAACTGGCACCGATTCTGGAAATATCTGAAAATAAATACCTGCATATATGTCAGAAGCAAATCCCTATTGCCATTTACAGGCGCATGTATGATTTCCTGTCAAAGGACGAAAGTTTTAAGGACAAAGTTCGTAAGCATCGGGAGAAAGAATTGGAAAGAAAAGTTACAGGGATATTTAGGTCCGTTTTCAATGATTCTTCTTCATTCTTATATGAAAACTACTTTGTTGTTGAAGGCCATGAACAAGACTTGCTTGTCCTGACGAAAGGCACGGCTATTATTGTTGAAACCAAAGCATCTAAGTTAAGAGAACCTTTCCGGGATATGCATAGAGCTATTGTAAGATTAAAAAATGACTTTGAAGATTCTGTACAGTACGGGTATAATCAATGCAGACGGGTTGAGAATTTATTTGCAGGCCAGGAGCGATTTGATATAAAAGACGACAAAAGAAAGGTTCTTTATACAGTAAATCCTGAGAGGTTTCATTCTGTTTTTTCCATAGTAGTTACATTAGAAAGATTCGGGAGTTTGCAAACAGATTTAAGCCTGCTGTTGAAGAAAGATAAAACTGATAATTATCCCTGGAGTGTTTATATTGATGACCTGGAAATTTTTCTGCTCACATTAAAGCATCACAGGCGCAATCCGCAAGGTAAATTTTTAGATTTTTTACGCAGCAGAAGGCAGCTTCATGGTCACATGTATGCAATAGACGAATTGGATGTTTGCGGTTATTATCTGAAGCAACCGGAAAAGTTTAAAGACTTTGCTCAAATGTCTGATACACTTTGCCAGTTTTCGGTGTATGAGCAGGCAATTTTTGATGAAATTTATCACTCTGGCGGCCTGCGCTTTAAAGAAGAACCTATGCCTGATTTTTACAGGTATTTCAGTACAAATAAATCCCACTCAAAAGCAAAGGAGTAACTTCTAAAAATTGTCTTTGCCTGACTAAATATTAGCCATGCAAACAGTAATACTGGTACAGATTTTTCACCACTTTTATAATGAATTTACAGTGGCATAAAATATTCTCAACGAATAGATTTTATAAGGGCTTAATGTGCCCGGTCTTGCACATGGCAAGATGTACAAACGTTATACGTTTGGGGCATCTTGCCCTTCACTCCGAAGTCGTTTCGGGGTATTGAAACAGAAAACTACAAACTATGAAGAAGTTGGAAAGTGAAGTGAGAAAGAAAATGGTAGTGGTAAGGATGAATGAAACGGAATTTAATCAGCTTGAAAAATTCCAGCAAAAAACCACTGAAAAAGACACCAGCAGTTACCTGCGGAAAGTTGCCTTGCAAAAACCTGTTACAGTAAAGTACAGAAATGAAAGTGCAGATGATTTTTTGTTAGACATGCTCGGATTAAAAAAAGAACTCAACGCTATTGGTAACAATTTTAACCAGGCAGTACACAAACTTCATATTCTTGATAAGATACCGGAGTTCAGGGCTTGGGTGCAGCAGTATGATGGTTTGCAAAATGTTTTAATTAGCAAAGTGGAAGAAATAAAATTACGGATGAATCAACTCTATGAGCAATGGTTGCAAAAATAACCATACCAAAAAGCATTGAAGCTGCACTTAACTACAACGAAAAGAAAGTGCAGAAAGGAAATGCTGTTTGCCTACATGCTGCTAACTATCTGAAAGAAGCAAAGGAGATGAACTTTTATCAAAAACTTTCTGGCTTTGAAAGGTTGAACAGTTTAAATGACAGAGCTACTACAAAAACACTGCATGTGTCTCTCAATTTTGACCCATCAGAAAAGTTGGCTGAAAATAAGTTGTTACAGATTGCATCTGACTACATGCAAAAGATTGGTTTTGGTGACCAGCCATACTTAGTTTATAAACATGAAGATGCAGGGCATCCACACATTCACATTGTAAGCACTACTATAAAGCAAGATGGCAGCAGAATTAACACTCATAACATTGGTAGAAATCAATCAGAGAAAGCAAGAAAAGAAATTGAGCAAACATATAGGCTTGTTAAAGCAGAACGACAACAGCAATTAAGAAGTCCCAGCATCAAACCTGTTGATGTTAAAAAAGTGATTTACGGAAAGTCGGAAACCAAGAGAAGTATTTCAAATGTTGTGGGTGCAGTTTTCAGTCAATACAAATTTGCTTCATTACCGGAATTTAATGCGGCGTTAAAACAGTTCAATGTAATCGCAGACAGAGGCAAAGAAGAAGGCAGGATTTACAAGAACCGTGGATTAGTTTATCGCATTCTGGATGCTGATGGAAATAAGGTTGGTGTACCTATCAAAGCAAGCTCTATTTCCTGCAAACCAATACTCACTAATCTTGAAAAGAAATTTGCAGAGAATGAAGCTGCAAAAGAATTACTCAAATCATTTGTAAAAATAAAAGTTGATGATTGCCTTTCCCAATCACCTTCAACAATGAAAGAATTAATGGAGCAATTGAAACAGAAACGTATCTACACCCTGCTTCGCCAAAATGCTGAAGGCAGATTGTATGGAATAACATTTGTTGACAACCAAAACAGAGTTGTTTTTAACGGTAGCGATTTAGGAAAAGGTTACAGTGCCGCAGCCTTGCAAAGCAGGTTGGCAACAGGGAATGAAAAATCACTAACACAGGATGAAACAAAAGGCGGCGGTTCCGGGGGCTCTGTTAAAAAAGAAATGTTTCAGCAAAAGCAACAGGGCAAAACAATTCTTGTTGCAGCGAAAAATGAAAGCCCTTTAGATGTGCTGCTATCCACCAAAGAGCAATACGACAACACACCATACAGCCTGCTCAAAAAGAAAAGGAAAAAGAAGAAACACAATTTGTAAAAAATAAAAATGATGTTATGTCACACACAGGAGAGAATGAACAGGGGCTGCGGAAGATAGTTGACCTGACAAGATTTGCCAGCATCTTTATTTTGTTGCTGCATTTTTATTATTACTGTTATGTAGCATTTGAGCAGTGGGAAATTACAAGTACCATCACTGACAGGCTGATGAAAAATATTTCCAACACAGGATTATTTCAAAATCAGCTTACATCAAAGTTTATGGCATTAGGGCTTCTGATAATTTCATTATTTGGTGCACAGGGCAAGAAAGATGAAAAAATAAACTGGAGAAGCATTACAGCATATTTGCTGATTGGCTTGCTGCTCTATTTTTCAAGTCAGCTTTATTTTAAACTACAGTATGATGTACAAACAGTCGCCATTGCATACATCACTGCCACCGGCATTGGTTTTTTACTGATACTGGCAGGCGGTAATTTACTCAGCCGTTTAATCAAATTAAATTTAGGTGATGATGTTTTCAATTCACTCAACGAAACATTTCCGCAGGAAGAACGATTCATCAGCAATGAATACTCCATCAACCTGCCTGCCCGTTACAACCTGAAAAGCAGGATAAGGAAAAGCTGGATAAATATCATCAATCCTTTTCGGGGCTTGCTGGTAATTGGCAGCCCCGGCGCCGGTAAGAGTTGGTTTGTCATTCAGCATGTAATTAAACAGCACATTGAAAAAGGCTTTGCCATGTTCGTTTATGATTTTAAATATGATGACCTTTCAAAAATTGTTTACAACTGGCTGCAGCAGAACAAACACAAGTATTCAGTTAAGCCATCATTTTATGTAATCAACTTTGATAACCTTACTGTATCGCACCGCTGCAATCCGCTTGACCCAAATAGCATGAACGATATTACCGATGCTACAGAAAGTGCCAGAACAATTTTGTTAGGACTGAACAGAGAGTGGATAAATAAACAGGGAGATTTCTTTGTGGAATCACCCATCAATTTTGTTACGGCTGTTATTTGGTTCTTACGAAAATATGCCGATGGAAAATATTGTACCCTTCCGCATGTGATAGAACTGATGCAGGCAGAGTATGATGAACTGTTTCCGGTGCTGAACACACAACCGGAAATTGAAGTGCTGGTAAACCCTTTCATCACGGCTTATCAAAATGATGCAATGGAACAATTGGAAGGACAAGTTGCTTCGGCAAAAATCGGTATGGCAAGGCTTGCTGCCCCGCAGTTGTATTGGGTACTATCTGGCAATGATTTTACATTAGACATTAACAATCCAAAACATCCTAAAATTGTTTGTGTTGGTAACAATCCGGAGAAGCAGCAGATTTATGGTGCTGTGTTGTCACTGTATGTTTCCCGTTTGGTGCGGCAGGTAAACAAGAAGGGTATGCAAAAATGCAGTTTGGTGTTTGATGAATTTCCTACTATCTACTTCAACAATATTGACAGCCTGATTGCCACTGCAAGAAGTAATAAAGTTGCCACCACATTAGCCATGCAGGATTTTAGTCAGCTTAAAAAAGATTATGGCCGGGAACAAGCCGATGTAATTGTAAACATCACCGGCAATATTATCAGTGGCCAGGTGATGGGTGAAACTTCTAAACTGCTAAGTGAACGCTTCGGAAAAATTATGCAGGACAGGCAGAGTATTTCCATCAATCGCATGGATACTTCTATCAGCCACAGCAAACAATTGGATGCCGCAATACCTGCCAGTAAAATTGCGGCTCTTTCTTCCGGTGAGTTTGTTGGTATGGTTGCCGACGACCCGTTAGAGAAAATAAAACTTAAAATGTTTCATTCCGAAATCATCAACGACCATGCAAAACTAAATGCAGAAGTAAGTAACTACAGGGATATTCCTGCAGTTTCCAATGTTACCCAACAGCAGGTGCTGGATAATTATTACCAGGTGAAGATGGATATTAAGCGGTTGATTGGGGTGGAAGTGGGGAGGTTGAAGGCGGAGAAAGTATAAAGTGACCGCCGTTTATTTTATTCAAAATCAATAATTTATAAAAATTATTTTCAAGAGGTGCAAATTAATTGAATTATATCCCTAATTTTATACAGCATTATACACTTTGTATTATGGGCGAAGAGCAATTGTCAGTTAAAGCAAAAGAGGCATTTAAGCATATCCGCAACTGGATAATGAAATACAGTATGATACCTTCTGTAAGGGAGTTAATGCAGGTAATGGGCTACAAATCCCCTAGGTCAGCTATGTTACTAATGGCAGAACTTGAAGAAAATGGGTTTTTAGAAAGAAAAGCTGATGGCAGCTACAAAATGGTAAAAGACCTGTCAACCAACGAGACCGCCAGAACCGTGGCGGTTCCGTTAGTAGGGAGTATTTCGTGTGGTGGTGCTTTGCTGGCAGAAGAAAATGTGGAGGCATACATTCCAGTATCAACTTCGCTGGTTAAACCAGGTTATAAATATTTTCTGCTTCGTGCTGTTGGGGATTCAATGAATGAAGCCGGAATTAATCCCGATGATTTGGTTTTGGTGAGGCAACAAAGCACAGCCGAAAATGGGCAAAGGGTCGTTGCATTAATTGATGACGATGCAACGTTGAAAGAATTTCAGCACAAAGGAAATGTGATAGCATTAGTGCCGAGGTCATCAAATCCCAAACATAAGCCGATAATCCTTGAAAGGAATTTTCAGGTTCAGGGAGTAATCATTACATCAATTTCTAACGTTAATTTTTAAAATATACAATTATGGCAAATTATCATGTTTCAAAAAGTAAAGAAAGTGGAAAATGGAATATCCAGAAGGAGGGCGGCGAAAAATCAAGTGGCTCTGCAAATACTCAAAAGGATGCAGAAAAAATAGCGAAAGGGTATGCGGCAAACTCTGGTGGCGGCGAAGTGAGGATTCATGGATTGGACGGAAAAATCAGGGATAGTGATACCGTGGCACCGGGCAACGACCCAAGTTCAAGCAAGGATACCAAACATTAATCAACCAACAATTAAGCAAAGTAGAATAATCACTACCTGATATGGGAATAATTTCAAAAACAAGGTTAACAGCTTTAACCGAAACTAAACTTGGCTACAGAACATTCAGTGACCGGATAACCGAAGCAAAAAATCAAAGCAGATTTTCAGCAACTGCAACAATATTTCTATCCCACAGCCACGATGATAAAGAAGAAGTAAAGAAAGCTGTAGTGTTTTTAAGAAGCATCGGCGTTCAGGTTTATGTTGACTGGCTTGACCCTTCAATGCCGCCATTTACCAGTGCGGAAACTGCCGATAAAATCAAAAAGAAAATAAAAGAGTGCAATAAGTTTATTCTGCTTGCCACTAATAATGCAATTGCATCTAAATGGTGTAATTGGGAACTGGGATTTGGCGATGCACATAAGTATATTGACAAAATTGCTTTGTTCCCACTTTCTGAAAACTCCGGCACTTGGAACGGCGCCGAGTATTTGCGGATATATCCACGAATTGAAGAAAGCAATTACACAACTGAATATTATAAAGTTATTTATCCTGATGGAAAAGAAATGACGGTGGCGGAATGGCTTAAACTCTAAACTATTCTTATCTGATTTTTTTCTTCGTAATCACTAGTATTAAAATAAAAATGATAAAATATGGCAAGAAGGGCATTTTTTAGTTTTCATTATGAAAATGATGTATGGCGGGCAAATATTGTTCGTAATAGCTGGGTAACAAAGGAAGACAGGGAAGCCGCAGGTTTTGTAGATGCAGCCGATTTTGAAGAAGTAAAAAAAGGTGGAGATGCTGCTATTAAAAGATGGATTGACAACCAACTGACTGGAACTTCAGTTACTGTCGTACTAATTGGTTCCGATACCAGCAATCGTCCTTATGTGCAATATGAATTGCAGCAAAGCTATTCCCGTGGCAATGGACTTTTGGGTATTTATATTCACCAGCTTAAAGACAGATATGGTAACACTTCATCAAAAGGTTCAAATACCTTCGGGGAAATAGGTAAAGATGCTTCTGGCAATGCTGTTTACTTCAGCACAATTTATCCTTGTTATGATTGGGTGGATAATGATGGCTACAATAATCTTGGCAATTGGATTGAAGAAGCAGCAAAAAAAGCAGGTAAGTAATGGCAAGATTTGTATTTTTTAGTTTTGACTATACCGATGTGGGCAACTTTCGTGTAAATGTTGTTCGCAATAGCTGGCTGCTAAAAAACAAACAGGAAACTTTCGTTGATGGTTCTATTTGGGAAACAGCGAAAGGTAAAGGTGATGCTTACCTGAAGGGCTTGATTGAAGAAGGACTAAATAGGACTTCAGTAACTGCAGTGCTGATTGGGCAAGGAACAGCTAACCGGCGTTGGGTAAACTATGAAATTGTAAAAAGTTTTGAACGAGGCAATGGTATTTTGGGTGTACATATAAACAGGATAAGGGGAAAAGATGGCTATATAGTTTCCCGAGGTGCCAATCCCTTAGACCGGTTAGGTCTTAAAGTTTCAGAAGAAGGCAAAAAAGTAAACTTTTATGAATTGAAAAATGGCAGGTGGGTTGAATATGCTGACCTTCCCCAAATAAATAATAAGAAGTCCAATACTTTATATTTTGAAGATAGCTTTTGGTTTGGCAATGATTACGGAGAGTTCTATACTTTCTCTCAAAAATTCAAAACACACTGCTGGGATTTTGATGAAGGGAAGAAGAATTTCATTGATTGGGTTGGTGTTGCAGCGGAAGAAGCTGGCAGATGATTTTGTAGAAAAACGAAAAAAGGATTATGGGTTTAATTTATAAGTATCAGTTAGTTTTTATCGGAACTGCTATTCACTATTGGGATAGCATCAAAGACGTGTTTTATAATCATATTGGCGAATTGGGTATGCAAAAAGATATGATTGTATTTATCGATGAAACTAATTTTACATCTGAATACAAAGCAAATGCACCTTTGTATTGCTTGTATTTTGGCGACCCATTAGGAAATTTTAAGAACACAGATATACTTGCTAAGTTAATAAAAGATGCCTCGTTAATTTTACCCGTCACAGATGATTTGAAACAATTCAGTACTGCAATACCGAAAGAACTCAAAACCATTAATGGCTTTGAACTTTCATCAGCACTGAAAATAGAGCCATTAGTAAGTGTAATACTTGAAGGCTTGGGTTTGCTGCGAAATTCCAGGAGACTGTTTATAAGCTACAAAAGAGATGAGTCAAGTAAAGTTGCCATTCAACTTTTTGAGCAATTTGAAAAAAACGGATTTGATGTATTTTTAGATACGCATAGCATCAGGTACGGAGAACCATTTCAAGATGAGTTATGGCATAGGCTGGCAGATACAGATATTGTAGTACTTTTGAATACACCCGGTTTTTTAAAAAGTGAATGGACTAAGGAAGAACTTGCAAGGGCAAATGCTATGATGATTGGTGTACTGCAGTTGATATGGCCCACACATAAGCAGGAAAGAGAGGCAGAAATTAGCATACCTATTCAGTTGCAGGCTGATGATTTTGGGAACAGTCATTATTCGGATTCAAATAGCTATCTTACTGATGAAACAATAAATAAAGTAGTACAACAGGCAGAATCTCTACGGGCAAGAAGCCTTGCTGCAAGACAGGATAATATTGTTTCAGAGTTTATTTCTGCTGCTAATAAAACGGGTGTTCCTGTCAATTTACACCCGGAAAAAATAATTACTGCAACCAAGAAAAGCGGTAAAAATTATGTAATGATACCAACAATAGGGGTACCACAAGCATTAAGGTATAATCAGGCAGAGGATGTAGTTAAAAAACTGTCATCGGTTACCAGCCCAGAAGTTTATTTACTTTACGACCATATTAATATCCGTGACAAATGGCTGTCGCATCTGGATTGGCTTGATAAGCATTTACCTATTAAAACAATAAAAATTTTTGATGCAGAACAATGGCTTCAAAAACCTTAAATAAAATATTTTTATCGGCCAGCATCCCTTATGCAGAAAGGGACAGAAAGTTTTATGACACAGCAGATGTACTTGCAATACGGGATAGTGTAAGAGCACTCGCTGCTGTTGTAATTCCAAAGGCGCATTTAGTTTGGGGAGGGCACCCGGCTATCACACCCTTAATCCGGCATGTTGTGCAACGAATGACAACTGAATGGAAAAGCCACATAACACTTTATCAGTCCAAATATTTTGAAAAATTTTTTCCTGAAGACAATTTTGCTTTTGAAAATATCCGTCTTACTGATGATTATGGTGATATTCCAGCAAGTATTTATAATATGCGAAAAATAATGATGGAGGAAAATAAGTTCTCTGCTGCAATCTTTATTGGGGGGATGGAAGGTGTGATTGATGAATATAAAATGTTCAGGGAGTATTATCCTAAGTCAGTAGCGATTCCGGTAGCCAGTACTGGTGCTGCAGCCCAAATTTTGTATAATGATTATTACAACAATAAAAACGAAAGGCTAACCAGTGATTATGCTTACATGGCCCTATTCAGGGATTTATTAGCAGACTTCATTAAATAGATAATTTATGGGAAAAGCAATCTTTGTTTCGTATAAATATTCAGATGCAAAAGTTTTTCAATTACCGGACGTAATTGGTACAACTACAGCCCGGCATTATGTAGATAAGATTGCCGCCTTATTAGAACAGGAAGACTATTTATATAAGGGGGAGGATGATGGTGAAAGCATGGCTACATTGCAGGATTCTACCATTGCTTCAAAGCTTGGAGATAAAATTTTCAGGAGTTCTCTCACCATTGTTCTTATTTCAAAAGGCATGAAAAATGATACAATTGCAGATAAAGACCAATGGATACCTTGGGAGGTTTCTTATTCCCTTAAGGAACAATCCAGGGAAGGTGGCAACAGCAAGACAAATGCTGTTTTGGCAGTTGTTTTACCTGATGAATATGGCAGCTATGGTTACTTCATTACCGAAAACCTATTGTGTAACAGCATAACATATCACACCAACACCCTTTTTGAAATACTCAGGTTGAATATGTTTAACCATAAGAAAAAGGAGGATAATATTCGCCATTGTAATGGACAAAAGATTTATGAGGGTAGCCCATCTTATATTCCATCAGTAAAGTGGGAAAACTTCAAAAACAATATAGACCATTACATAGGTCTTGCGGTTACTACCCGACAAAACATTAACGAATACGACTTAATGAAGGTGGTAAAATAACCTGAAAGTTTTATCTCACACTTCCTAAAACATCAATATAACTCAATTTCAATTTTGAAATCACTTTATCACAAAGCTCCTGGTTGCTTTGCTTGCTCCAGTAATATTTTTCTGCAGCATCATCATAGTAGCGGTACACTTCCGTTACTTTCTGAAGTATCATGGTGTCGGCAGATTTGATAACCTCTCTTAGGTCATCAATAAGTTCTGCGGCAGCCTTACCCTGGGCGGATAAAACAGTGGAGCCAAAGTTTTGCAGGTAATGGTCCAAAGTGCCATCCTTAACTATTGTTTTAAGGACAATACGGGTAAACAAATCCCGGTATTTGGAGCCTTTAAAGTCAGCATAAATTTTTGTTGCGTTGCCAGGCACTGCATTTCTTACTGCATATTCCATCACCCGCCGCAGGTTGTGTGCCAAAACGAGAAACTGGATGTGCTGCAGGTTCTTCCCGGAAAAGACTTTATCGTACAGTTTTTTTGATTCAAATATTTCACTCACACGGGAGGTATAGGCCAACGGCATTTCAGAACAGCATACAAGTACCTGCGCCAGCGAATCAATATAGATGGGTTCCTTTGTACTGTTGAAATACTTTTCTGTGAATTTTTCTTTGCCTTCCCTCATAAGGTTTTCAAAGGCACCTTCCTGTCTCTCATAGAAAATGCATGCGTCTTTAAAACGATTTTCAAGAGTAATCTGAATTTCATCATTTGCCCTCAGTGCAGCAGCCGACATAGAATTTTGCCTGTTATTGGCTTCGGCCACTTCCCGCCAAAGTTCTTTTTCATCGGTAGCAACAATGCGGATAGACACAGGTATATTACCCCATACTTTCTCGTTCAGCTTATTTTTTGAAACTGCTTCTTGATAAAAGAAATACGCAGATTTTATTGTTTGGCATCCGTTCAACACGGATGGGTTAACTAACTCTACTGTTTTATCTTTCTTCTTTACATTTATTTTAGTGGAGTAGATCGTGACACCATTATGTAAGAAACCAAACTTTTCAGGTGGAAATTTTCCGTTGTTAATTAAATCAAGTGTTTCCTTTATTTTTCCGGCAGGCCCCTTCACTTCATTTTTTTTACCGTACAGAAACAGGCGGACATTTTTATCGAACAACTGGTTTCCCTTCATCTCATACAAATTAACCAGGTCAGCCATTTTGCCAAAGCCAGATAAAAAGGTGGAATTATTCATTACGATTTCATCTGAGCCATCGAAGTGGATCTGAAAAGGAGCAGCTGGCCTTCTGGAATCAATTTTACCGGCGTCAACAAGATTGTTGACGTTGAGAACAGAAAGCGAAAATGAAAAGTTGGAACTGTTAAATTCTTTTTCAAAAGTTTTGAAAAGTTCAGCTTTGCTCTTTTCAGCTTTGGCAGCAAGTTCTTCTTCACTTTCGTTCGACAGGGAGAGAATGTATGCGTTTATCTCAATAGAACGTTTCTTTAAACCTGTTACAGATTTTAATTTCTGTCTCAGGCGTTTGGCAAGTATATCCTGTTCTTCGGTAGCCGCTTCTATGTTTGCTAAAACATGGGCCAGCCGGGGCAGAAACCTTGCGACTTCGTTAATTGCTTTGTTAATCTGCCCTGCATCCTCCGAATATTTTGACTGAACCAAGGTTAGTACCACGTTATCCTTGTTTTCCTGGGCATTAAAGGCATTAACACCCAAATTGAATAATGCATCAGAACTTAGCATGGTTGCTTCTTCATCTGACAATCTAAAATGCTGCTGTAGCCACCACGGTGAAAAGTTGTCATCATCTAAACGGCCGAAATTGGTGCGTTTTTGAAATTCACGGACTCTTTGTTTGATTGTTTCTGAAGTCATAGTTAGCAAAAAGAGGTTAAATAAATTTTAACAGACTGATAATCAAATATATGCAAATAAATTGATTATATTTTAGCAGCCTTTTTCTTCAAATCACCCTGAAAATCAATGGAATAATAAAACAAATCTTCAGCCCAAAATGCTAACGGATAAAATTGGCATCCTCGTATTAGTTCAGGAGTTTCATTAACGAATCTGTATCAGGCAGAACCCTTTTCATCTTATCTGGTGTTTTTCTGGAAGTTTTGTAAGTAGCTACACCCATTGCCATATCAAAACTCTTAATGGCAAACTCAACCACGGTGTTATTTTTCTCTTTGCAAAGCACTATACCAATGCTGCTGTTTTCCTGCTCAAGCTTTACCCTTTCATCCAGCACATTCAGGTAAAAATTAAGTTGCCCGGCATCAGCAGGTTTAAATTTACCTTTCTTTAGTTCAAAAGCAACCAGGCATTGCAGGTGCCGGTTAAAAAAGAGGAGGTCAATAAAAAACTCATCGCCATCCACTTCAAGTCGGTACTGGTTACCAATAAAGCAAAAGCCTTTGCCCATCTGTAAAATGAAATTTCTGATGTTTAAAACCACCTGTTGCTCAATATGCCGCTCATCGTCCAGTTCATCAGCAGCAATAAAATCCAGCAGGTATTCGTCTTTAAAAACTTTAAGTGCAGAGGGTTTTAAGGTTTCTGCTAAAGTACCATCAAAATTGTTAGGCAGTTTACCTTCTTTGCCATACAGGTCGTTTTCAATATGATGTTCCAGTACTGTCAGCGACCAAAAATTGGCCGCTGCGGACTGGATATAGAAAATTCGGGCTTCCCAAGTCTTTATTTTGGTAATAATTGTAAAATGGTGGGAGAAGCTGATACCTGCAAATGCCTCGTAAAATGCCTTATTTTCAATTAGGTTCGACAGTGTCGAACTAATTGAAAAACCATCTCCGGTTCCAGTGAGTCCTATTTGGTTCGACGGTGTCGAACCAAATACAAGATGGGGACCATAAGCCTCAGCAAACAGCCTTATTTTTTTCAAGTTTCCCGGCGAAAACCCTTTTAGACCTGGCAGTTCCTTTTGCAGGTCTGCGGAAATCTGGTCGAGTACTTTGGCACCCCATTTTTGAGCTTTTATTTTTTCTGAAATCATCAGCCCTGTTTTGAAATAGAGAATCAGTTGCTCCCGGTTAGCCAACCTAGCTGCCACATACCGGCTCTGCACGATTTGCTGTTTGATAGACTGGATAAAATCCATATAGCTTTTATCAATTTTCATACTTCTCAATTTTATGTTTTTTAAATCGCTTAAAATCAGGCAATAAACGACCTGCTGGATTCTTATGCAATCATAAGATTCGCAAGTCTTGTCAAATCAGGTATAAAGTGGTTCGAGAATTGTACAGTTGGGTGCACAAATAAAAAAGACTTCTTGAAGGAAGTCTTTTTTATTAATAAATCAAGCAAAAAAGGTATTACCTACTTTGAATTGCACTTACTCATTTATTCCATATTACCATTTTCACCAGCAACTCTTTTGAATTGCCTCCGATCATGATTTCAAATTCTCCCGGATCCCAATTATAGTTGAGCTGGTCATCATAAAACCTGATATCTTTTGTAGTGATGGCGAAGGTTACAACTCTTGATTCTCCAGGGTTTAACTCTACCTGTTGAAATCCCTTTAATTCTTTAACCGGTCGAACTACTTTCCCCACCAGGTCCCTGATGTACAATTGCACGGTTTCTTTTCCTTTTACTTTTCCTGTGTTGGTTAATGTAATTGATGCCGTGAGTGTTTGATTTCCTTTTAACGAAGTACTGCTGAGTTTAAAATCAGAATATACAAAAGAAGTATAACTCAACCCATAACCAAAAGGATAGGCCGGGCTGTTTGGTAAATCAATATAAGCTGATACATAATTATTTTGAAATTCAGCTTCTGCCGGGCGACCGGTACTGTAATGATTGTAATAGATGGGAATCTGCCCTTCCGTCCTGGGGAAGGTCATAGGCAGTTTACCGGAAGGATTATAATCGCCATACAATACATCCGCAATGGCATTACCTGCTTCTGTTCCTAACCACCAAGTATATAGAATAGCTGATGCATGACTTGCTGCTTTTTCAAAGATCAAGGGGCGACCTGCATGTATCAACAATACAATGGGTTTACCTGTAGCTGCTATAGCAGCAATTAATTGATTCTGCACACCGGGCAATTGCAAACTGCTGCGGCTTTTTGCTTCACCGCTCATATCTCTTGCTTCGCCGATGGTGATTACCACAATATCTGATTGCTTTGCTGCTTCATTCGCTTCAGCAAATCCTGAAGTATCAGCATCATTGATATTACATCCCTTTGCATAAAGCAGATTGGACTGATCCACTTTATTCAGCATTCCTTTCCACAACGGAACTATGCGTGCTGAATCATCCTCCCACTCCATACTCCAGAAACCAAGATTATCTTTTACTGCTTTTACAAAGGGACCGATCAATGCAATTTTTTGATTCTTTTTTAATGGTAATGTACCCACCCCCACCCCTCCCGGGAGTGGATGATTCTTCAGCAATACAATACTTTTCTTTGCCATCTCTCTTGCTGCTGTTATATGCTGCGGATTATTCCATTGCTGCCGCTGACGTTGTTCATTGGAAAACTTAAAGGGATCATCAAACAAGCCCAGTTCAAATTTCTTTCGTAAAATGCGGCGAACAGCATCATCCACCCATTCCATTTTTACTTTTCCTTCTTTTACTAATTGCGGCAAGTGTTTGATATATGCCCTGCTTTCCATATCCAGATCACATCCAGCATTGAGAGCAATTTGCGCAGCGTCCATTGTATCTTTTGCAAAACCATGTGCAATCAGTTCTCCTACGCTTCCCCAGTCACTAACCACAATACCATTGAATTTCCATTTACCTTTTAAAATATCTCTTTGTAAATAATTGTTACCCGTGGCAGGAATGCCATTGAGATCGTTGAATGAATTCATAATCGTTGCTGCACCTGCTTCTTTGGCAGCAAAAAAAGGAGGCAGATAGGTTTCCCATAACAGTCGGGGGCTCATATCCACACTGTTATAGTCACGACCACCAACAGCCGCACCATAAGCAGCAAAATGTTTAGCACAAGCCATTACTGCATCTGTATTACCTAACCCTTTACCTTGGAAACCTTTTACTCTTGCTGCAGCAATTAAACTACCGAGATAAGTATCTTCTCCTGCTCCTTCCATAACACGGCCCCAACGGGGGTCACGGCTGATATCCACCATCGGAGCAAAGGTCCAATGTACACCGGCGGCACTTGCTTCAACAGCAGCAATGCGGGCACTTAACCGGATGGCTTCCAGATCCCAACTGGCTGCTTCTGCTAAAGGCAATGGAAAGGTTGTTCTGAAACCATGAATTACATCCTGCCCAAACAGTAATGGAATTTTTAAACGGGATTGCATGGCATATTGCTGCAGCAATCTTGTCTTTTCCACACCCACTACATTGAGCATAGAACCCAGCTTACCTTCTTTAACCTGCTGAATTTTTGTATTGTCATTTGTAACCGGCCCCGTGAAAGACCAATCGCCTGTGTATTGATTCAACTGGCCGGCTTTTTCTTCCAGCGTCATGAGTTTCAAAACAGAATCAACACGTTGTTCAATAGATTTTTTTTGTGCGTTACTTTGAGAGAATAAAGATGCTAATACAATCAGAAAGAAAATCCTCATCTATAAATAATTTAAGTAATTACATGGATTGTTATAAAAAGACCATGCAATTTAGCACTTCTGCTTATTTATGTTACCGTTAAAAAGATGAAGGGTACCTCTCGTGTCAGGTTAGCAATAAAATGAAGAGATTTCTGATTGACAATACTCTCCAACAGATAGGAATAAAACAAGCATGTATACTATTGAATTGTATTTTCTTTCATTACCAGTTTAGGTGTACGATCGGCTCTGAATACCCCCCAATGTTTTTCAGGCTCTAATGGATGTGATGAACCTTTCCACGGTTCATCAAAAGCTTCAAAATAAAAGGCCAGGATATTTTCTTTTTCAGTCCAATCCATTAAATCTTCAAAATATATTTTTTGGTTTTCTTCATTTACATGTTCCGGGTCAATACCCCTTCCGTTAGAGTTGGTAGCCCAGCCAGCTTCCGTTATTACTATAGGTTTGCCGGGATTCATTTTTACAACAGCTTCATAATTATCTTTTGTATAATCCAATGATTCATGGATATGCTTATACTCCCACACTGGATAGGTATGCACAGAAATAAAATCCACAACCTCGGCCAATGGTTTCAATTTGTTGAGCCAGGGAACATAGTTTTCACAGAAAGTAACCGGTTGCTTTGCATGCTGCTTGACATTTTTTGCAAATTCAACAACACGATGCACAGGTACATAATTGCCACTCCAGTCAACACAGCATTCATTACCTATAGACAATGAAAAAATGATATCAGGGTATTGATTGGCCCAATCAATTAACCGTTGAATTTTCTGTTCATTGCTTATTTGATTTTTTTTCAGTTGTTCTTCTTCATACACACCACCACCCCACGGACAACCAAAATTGTTCATCTCTGCTTCTATGTAGGCACCCATCATCAACTTGAAATCAAATTTTTCTTTTGTGATAACATCCAACACAGTCTTTGCATGTCCATCACAATCATACATACGCAGGTATTTCCAATGCGGTTGCAGCAGCAACAGATCTTCTTTTACTTCTTCGTAAGTAGGGTAATTAACTCCCGGTTGCTGCCCATCTCTAAAACCTGAATAACAAACAGCTCTTGCAGGTGTTAATCCAAACTGTTTAAAAAAATCCATTATTGAAATTTCAATTTTTCATTTTTATCCCAAATACCCCAATAAGCACCAACGGTTCCTTCAGCTCCTACTTTCCAGCTTTCATCAAATGAGGAGAAATAGAAAACAGGTATAGCATCGTTAGCACTCCATAACTGTGTGTTGATAAAATAATCCCGGGCACTTTTTTCAGAGGGATATGCACCTCTTAAATTTTCGCCCTGGCTCGGCCATCCGGTTTCTGTAATGATTACTTCTTTACCGTTGCCGGCGTCTTTTGCCTGGTAATACATTTGTTTCATGTAGTCGAGCGAGTTTTCAAACGGACAACCTTCCCAAAAGGGATAACAGTTGCACAGGATCACATCGCACAACTCAGTAATTGCCGGACGATGCGAAAATTCATAATACGCATCTACATAACCCACCGGTATGCCGGGCAGCTCAGCTTTTACTTTTTTAATGAACTCCAGCAATTGATCTTCGGTTAAATCTTTTCTGTACATCACTTCATTACCTACTGCTGCAATATCTACATAACCATCTTTCGCTAATTGAATCAACCCTTCAATTTCACGCTGATTAATTTCATCATCATTGCCCAGCCATGCCCCCACGAGTGTTTTAATACCCAGCTCTTTGGCAACTTTTGGAATAAACTCATTGCCCTCTGTACATGAAAATGAACGAACCCACTTCATATGCGGCTTTAAAATTTGCATGCGGCGTCTTACCTGTTCTTCTGAAATGATATCCCCCGGTTTTTGTCCGTCTTCATACAAACTAAAACAAAAACCATGAACACCGTTAGCCAGTATTTCAGCAAACAAATCTTTTAATACTTCTTCGCTTTCACCTTCCACATAACTGGATTGCGAATCCGGTCTTAAGGAAAGGATATGATCTTTTCTGTATGACATAACAATTGATTTTTAATTTTCAAATTTTAATTTTTCATTTTGATCCCACAATCCCCATGAGGCACCAGCCCATCCTTCATCATGCACTTTCCATGCTTCATCAAAAGATGAGAAGTAGAACATTTTTACACCTGCATGAGCGGCCCATGTTTGAGCTTCTACAAAATAAATCATTTGATTCACTTCGTTCGGCACCGCCTCACCCGAGGCTTCACCATTACCGGGCCAGCCTGTTTCGGTAATCATAATTTCTTTGCCTTTTGCGATAGCCTTTGTTTTATTGTACATCTCCTGTAAATAAAAACCGGCATGTTCAATATTGGCGCCTTCCCAAAACGGATAACCATTGATTAAAATTTTGTCGCTTGCTTCTACCAGCCTTGGATGATTAATATACTCATTATAAATATCCACATAACATACCGGAATGCCTGCTGTATTATTTTTCACCTGCTTAAGATAGCCCAGAATTGTTTCTTCATTTTGATCACCTCTGAACAGCACTTCATTTCCCACGCATGCAATATCTACATTTCCTTCCTTCATCAGTTTGATTAATGAAGCAATCTCCCGGTTATTTTTCTCATTGTCTTTTCCAATCCATGCACCCATCATTACTTTAAGTCCCATTTGTTTTGCAATAGCTGGAATAAGCTCATGACCATCCGTACATGAGAATACCCGTATCCATGATGTATGATCGGCAAGTACTTTCAATCGCTTTTGAATTTGTTCTTCAGTAATAATATCGCCGGGGTTTTGATTTTCAGTGTAAGCACTAAAACAAATGCCATGCATTTTCTTTGCAAAAACTTCATTGAATTTTTCACGAATAGCTTCATTACTTAATAATTCAATATCAATGCCTGTATTAAAATAAATAGGATATTTCTGAAGAAGATTGGCTCTGGTTAAACCCTTTAAATCAATACCTGCAAAAACACTGGTAGCAGCAGACCCGCTGGACTTGGGTGCTTTTCGCCTGGCAATAAGGTCTCTTACTTCTAATGCCTTGGCTTCATCTACATCATAATCTTTCATTGCCCAAATAGCTGTTAACGTACCCAGTATTGGAATGCCTACAAAGAAAATCCGTAACCAAAACATGGTTTCATCTGTTTGAGTTGGTGCATTGGATTTAAAAGCTACCAATGAAAGAATTAAACCACTTAACAAGCCTGCCACAGCTGTTCCAAACTTCACCATCCACCAATAGATAGCACCTAAACTTCCCTCTCTTCTTTTACCGGTGTTTAATTCATCAATATCAATTACATCAGATGTCATGGACATCATTAAAGTGAACAAACTTCCAATGCCAAAAGAAAATAAAGGGAGAGCAAAAAGAAAAAGCCAGGGTTTGCCCGGAATAAAAAGTACATACAATAAAATGTAGCCAAATATTGAAATACCCTGAGAAAGTAAAAATGCTTTCTTCTTTCCCATTATTTTGGACATACGGGCAACAATTGGTATTACCAAAAGCGTTGTAATTATAGCACCTACACTTCCAAACAAAGTTGGCCATAATCCAAATCCTTCTTCATTTCCTTTGAATAAATAGTATTTGATAATAAAGTAAGAAAAACCGGCTGTGGTTTGAAACGCATTAAAAATTAAAAAAGTGGCGATACATATTTTTCTGAAAGGTTTTATTTCTATCGAAGCTTTTAATCCTTCTTTGATTTCTCCAAAACTATTCAGTATTCCTTTAAAATCAATAGGACTATAATTTTCGTTTAATGTAGATTTACCGGGAATAAAAAACGCCG
Source organism: Lacibacter sp. (assembly GCA_050916065.1). Taxonomy (GTDB): domain Bacteria; phylum Bacteroidota; class Bacteroidia; order Chitinophagales; family Chitinophagaceae; genus Lacibacter. The sequence continues at coordinate 435,161 of CP051137.1, read as the reverse complement.
GGATAGCCGCTAAGATTGCACAACCAATAGCAACATACACGGCCAGAGTTCTAACAGCTACATCACTGGATGCAAACAAGGACTTGTCTGCCATTATCACCCAAAACCAGGGCGCTATAACCCAGGCTAATTGACCAATGAGTTGTGAAGTGGCCATAATACTGGTTCGCTCATGAAAATCATCACTCATTTCATATCCCATCGCTACATATGGAATACTAAATATGGTAAGACCTGTATAAAAAATCAAGGAGACAACTAAAAAGTAAATAAAATTATAAGTAACCCCATTCTCAGCATACAATTGCCACATGAATGCAAATGAAATACCTAAGATAATTGCACCTGCTAATACATATTGTCTTCTTCTGCCCCACTTTGATTTCGTATTATCACTTACATATCCCATTATCAAATCAAACAACGCATCATAAAATTTTGGAATAAAGTAGGTTAACCCGAGTAACAATCCACTAAAGCCCAGTTTTTCTACCAATATAACGGTAAAAATTCCCAAAGCTGCAGGAAACATTTGATTGGCAAGCATGCCTAACCCAAAGGCTACTTTTTGCCCGAATGGTACTTTTTTGCTTATACTAATATTACTCATATGGCTTTGTTTGTTTTAAGGTTACTTTATGACAATCGTTTGAATCGCTTTTGCACTTATTGTAGCTTTAACGCTATGTTCTTTCAGTGAAATGCTGAATGATTTTTCTGTTTCAGTAGGATTGAAAACAACAACTATCACAGAACCATCAGTGTTTTGTGCGGCTGTTACCATCATTGTTGAATCAGGATTATCAAAACCAATCCGCACTGCACCAGGACGAATAAACTTACTGAAATGCGCCATTGTATAATACAGCGGCGTGAAATATACTTCATCTTTTTCTTCATCCACAATCACAGGTGCTGTACACCAGTTTTTAAACCAGTTAGGACCACCCTGTTTATTGAGCACCATGTTCCAGTCAATCCATCCATCTACATGATTATTTAAACAACCGATAATATCACCTGCATAGCGATAAACAGGAACATATTTTGGGTGCAGGTATTTATCTTTCTCTGTTGCCCAATCCCATCCCCAATCTGTTGCTTCTTTGCTCCAGTACCAGTTATCATCTTTCCAGTGCGGCACATCAGCATCAATACATGCTTCGGTGTTGATTATGTGTTTTGACGGTGCCAGTTTATAGGTATGTTGAAGTGATGCAGGAAAAAAATCATAGGTGCTGGCGTACCAATGCACTGCCATACCATCAAAATATTTGGATGATGCCTCATCTTTATACATCACATTGGCCCAATGCTCCAGTTCTTCACCTCGGTTTTGGTCGTAGCCTAAAATTTTTATTTCACCATGTCCGCTTTTCTCAAGTTGCGGACCCAGATAATCCTTTACAAAAGCAGTCATCTCTTCAGGAGTGTAATGCATGCTCTCCCAATTATTGTTATTACCCAATGGTTCATTTTCTACGGTAACTCCCCAGATATTGATACCTTCTCTTTTATACGCCTCTAAATATTTTGAAAAATACAAAGCCCATGTGTTATTATATTGCGGCAACAGTTTTCCGCCACGCCAGTCGTTATTGTCTTTCATCCATGGTGGTGCTGTCCATGGCGATGCAATAATTTTAAACCCATCTTTAGAAATTTGCATCGCTTCTTTAATCATCGGAATCAAATCAGCTCTGTCAGGTTCAATGGAAAAACTATCCAGATTGGTATCGCCTGCCTTCATCGCATATGCATAATTATTCAACGAAAAATCGCAACTGTTAATATGTGTGCGGGTGAGAGAATAGTTTGCTCCTTCTTCGCTGAAATAGGCTTTGAGAATTGTATCCCTGTTAGCTTTGCTTAATTTGTTTAGCAGATAAGCAGATGCTTCAGTAAACGAACCGCCAAAGCCTGTGATAGTTTGAAATTTTTCTTCAATATTTATTTTGATAACTACAGGATTGTTTACTTCTGTAACAGGCTCTATTTTCTTCAATGCATTACCCTGTGCTGAAGTTTCATATACTTCAACCATTGTTTTATCCGTTTGCTTACAGCTTTGTAATGTGGTCATCATGATACAAACAATTGTGCTGATGAAGAAATGATTACTGAACTTCATGTTGACGTTGTTTTAATTCGTGATTATTTTAGTTGGCACTATCACATCATTCCATAAAGCCTGCTCACTTCCGTTATATGTTTTTGTAATGGACTTACCGTTTCGGGTTAATCCGTTAAATACATTTTTATCTACCGCCTCCCAAATAACAAATTTTGCCTGCGATTGTAAATTAATTAACCCGAAGTGATTTTCTGAATGCAAAGGATTCGCACTATTCTTCCAGTTTTCATCAAATGCTTCAAAATAAAAACAGGTGATGCCATTAGCATTGCTCCATTCACGCATGAGTTGATAATACAAAGCAGACTTGTATTCATCCACCGCCTGTGAGCCCTTTGCTCCATACAACTCGTTACACATACTTGCCCATCCTGTTTCACCAATATGTACAGGCTTATTTATGCCTAATGATTTCATATAAGCAACCACACTCTGATATTGTGCAACAGCATAATCTCTTGCACGTTTCATAGCAGCATTGATTTTTTCTTTATCGCTTAATTTTTGTTCAGACTCTTTAACGCCCCAAAAAGCAGGATTGTAATGTGTATCATGCATGGGGTATGTGTGCATGGAAATATAATCTACTGCTCTAATCAAAGAGTCCAATGCAGGCACATGATATTCTTTACCACCACCGCCCCATGAAGCAAAATTGTCAGAGCTCGTTATCCATACATCTTTGTTGAGCTTTCCTTCTTTCTTGAGTTGTTGCAAATAATTCACCCATTTTAAAATAATGTTGGGTGTAACATAATAGCTCGCCGCCCAGTTTACCATCGCTTCATTACCTACTGCAATTATTTTTACAATAGCTGGGTATTGATTTGCCAGCTCCACTGCTGTTGCAATTTCTGTTGCGTTCTTTTCACTTTCTTCTGTGTGTACAGGCGGTTTATTTGTCCATGCATTTTTACAATCAATCCAAGCGCCCATCATCACATACATTTCAAAACCGTTCTGTTCTTTTTTTAATTGAGCAATGGCTTCAAGCAGGTGATTGATTTCTTTGCGGTTTACATTGTAAGTACGCAGCACTTTAAATTGTAAAGCGGCTAAGATTTTCAAATCTTCTTTGATTTCTTCTACCGTTGGCACCACATCTCTGGATGGTGTTCTGTAGCCACCGTAACAGATGGCCTGGTAATTTGGATTACCCAGAATAGCTATAGCCGTTATCTGTTCCTTTACAGCTTTTGATGAGCAGGAAACAAAAAAGAATAATATGATAGAGATGAACCTGTACATTATATCAAATTGGCTTCATCAACATATACTAACAAATGATCAATCTTACCTGTACGCATCAATATATCACTGCTTATTTCAGTGCCCAGCATATTGGAATGCAACGTATCTTTTGTGCCGTTGGCATAAAATACTTCAATCTTCTGCTCTTTTGCCTTTTTATAAATAACGGGCACCTGGCATACAGTAAACGCAAGACTATTGGGCTCCAGTGAAATCTTTTTTACCTTATTCTCAATTGTTATGAAAGTGGCATTTACTTCTTTATTTAAGAATTCACTATTCAGCAACAACGCCGGAGAAAACATGAGTGTACCTTCCTTCATCTGTACTCCCAATTCTGCCATTCGTGTAAGGATATCTTCCTTCACCTGTCCCGTCATGCCTGGCTGTTGTGCGCCTTTATGCATTGGGGTATGCGAGTAAGGTGTTACAGAGAAAGCTCCGTACACCTGCGGCGATTTGTGAACACCAATACCAGCACTTATTTCATAATAATGTGCAATCAGGCTTTTAACCGTTTCAGCATCTGCATTGTCTTTAATAGCACGGTGACAGGTTTCCATTACAGCCACTGACAGTTTGGAAACCATGTGCCAGTAAATAGAACCTAATCCTTCAAAGGCATAAAAAGTACCTGATCTTCCGGTAAACTCTTTGTGATTAAACACATCTTCAAAAATCTTCAGGATCCAGCGTTTTTCTGTTGTAGCAAGTGTTTGGTATTCCTGTTTTATTAGTTTGTCTAACGCAGCTTCAAGGTCGCCTGCATTTTTAAAATTGCCATTGAAATGATAATTGCCTTTAATATCTTTTTCGATAATCTGCACATCTTTATCGGCTACCAGCTTTTGTAACAGCTGCGACTGTTCCACTGATTCCCCCGGAATATTATTCCGCTCTAAAAATCCTTTCAGGTTTTTGTTGGGGTACAGAATATAACTATTCTGATCTTTTCTATAAAGCGAACTCTGTTTTAACGCATCCAGTAACCGCAAACTTTCCGTTGCCGAAAGTTGCTCAGAACTCAGTACAGCTACCTGCCCTTCCAGCATTTCACTGAGATAAGATATTTTCAATTCATCATTCTCAAAACTGAGCAGGTTGTAAGCATGATATAAATTATCCTTTCTTTTATTGGCCTTAATGGAATGCTCCACAAACTGCAATGATGCGTTGATCAATGCAGAAAGTTCCGCAGCAGAAAGCGATTCTTTTTTACCTGAAAAACCATGTTCATAAATCTGATCTCTGAAATTGCTGCCTGCAATACCCAATGCATCAGTAATTTGTTTTCTGCTGTTATTATCAACAGCCGTGTTGAGTAAACCTAAATTACCTGTAAATACAGTTGACAGCTGTGTAAAGAGAGAATGGAGTTCTGTTGAAATTGAAACTGATTCCGATTTTGCATGTTCAACCACATGCTGTAAAAACTTTAAGAATCTTCTCAGGTAATACAGTGTAACCATGGAGACACCGTTGCCGACCAGTGCATTGTTGGCATCATTCCACTCGGGGCGTTGGGTGTTCATCCAAATACCGCCTTCGGGCACAAAGTTGGAAAGCTTGGAAAGAAGAGTGGCCAAAAGTTTTTCAGCGAAGCTTACATGGTACACATCACCATTGGCAGTGAGTAATGCACCATCTGCGCCTAATTGTTTAATGCGTTCATGAATGCGTTTTTCATTATGATGATCAAACTCAATAGTATCTTTTGGATTCTTTACAATATCAGCATACGATTTAATACGGTAAGGCACATTGGCATAAACATAGTTGTTTACGTTCAGCATTTTTTCAATAGCACCTGCTTCATGCTGTTCTGCAAATTCTAAAAATTTGAGGAGATAGATAATCTGATGATCGCCCCAATAACCTATATAACTCCACGGATTATCAGGCTCAATGGTTTCCCAGTCAAACCCATCTTTAGTAACCCTGTATGGATTATATCCATCAAAAGTGGAAGCGTTTAAAAACTTGGAGATCATTCCGTGAATAAACTCCGGATAAGAATGCGCCAGTGCTTCCCAGTTCTGAAAAATATCCCGCCAGTTGCCCTGGTAATCTAAAATTTTTGAACCATCCACTTCACTTCTGGTGTTGATGGAGAATTGATTCCATGGCCGGCTGGGATCACCATGCCTGCGGCTAAATTTCAAGGGAAGATATTCGGTAGCCAAGCGGATGAAATCTGCATTATTGGATTGCTCCGCAATTTTCTTAAGATCAAACAAAGAGAACACTTCACTGAGTTGGGCCAAACCTGTTTGTGCTTCTTCAAATACTTTGTGATTGGCTTTTTTCAGGTAATTGCTGAAATCCCATTTTTCAATGTAGTAGTTATTATCAAAAATACCGCCCCGCATAATGTTGAACATCACGTTGGAGTAATGCCTGGTATCTTTTAAATGATCAGCCGTGTATTGAAAACTATCTGCCGCACCTGTCAGTTCCTGTAAATGCAATGTTCCTGCTTCAATATCTGCCAGAACTTTTGCTGCTATTTTTTTATCATGTTTTATTTGTTCAGAAAGGGCAATCACAGCAGAATGATTTTGATTGACATTCGCAATGATCATCCATTTTTTTTCTTCCCCTGCTTTCAATAAAAGAGTACTCACTATGAAATAAGCCCCTCTTTCCCCTTTGATGTCTTCTTCCTGCTCTATGGATTGATTGTGCCTGAAATGCTGAAGCTGATTGGAAGATAACAGGTAAGTGGGTTTATCCAGCCCTGTACTCCACACCACATTTGATTTTAACGCTTCAGCAGGCTCTGCCTTATCAACAATAATAGCACTTAATGCATAGATGCCTACCCCTGTTTCAGGAATCAATTCAGAACGTTTATAAGCATCTGCCAGGTTGCTGGTGGTTGTTTGCAGATCAGCAGGCACACCATAGGGCATGATGTTCTGAATGCCATCTGCTATTTGCAATTCAATGACTTCTTTAGAAAGATTGGTAAGTTTTGCATGTCGTACAAAACCATACACATCACTGCTGCTCCATTCATATTGAAAACAGAGCTGCAGATCATGATTGATTTCTTCAAACAGAATTTTATTACACCATTTGTTTTGATACAGATTTCTGGTTAACTGAAACCTGCCTTCGCTACGTACAGAAAAAGGCTCCCATAAAAAAGATGAATTACCATTTGTAATACGAATAATGGTTTTGCTTCCGGTAATTTCAGAAGACTCTGTTATTTTATCGTCTGTATAATAAGGAAACAATGCATAGTTGGAATTCTTTCTGCCGGCGCTGATGCCACCATTGCTGGATACAAACATCCAGTGATTGGAATCACTTACAATACTCATAAAAAACGGACGCATAGCATCAACATCCGAAATTTTGTAAAATGTTTCTCCGTTAATTTCAACTGAGAGGAGTTTGTTTTCAGCAATCTTACTTGTGTTCATTAAATGAAGTATTTAACCTTATGAATACAGAGAAGGGTGGAAAATCATAGCAAGTAACAACCGTACACTATAGAGCAACAGTTCGTGAACAGATGTAAAATTTAAATAAAGAAATGCCGGTGGTAAAGGAAGATACCACCGGCAGCACATTCTTAATTTTGTTTATATACTCTTACATAATCCACTGTGAGTGTTTGAGGAAATGGTGTGCCCGTAGTAGGAAAACCTACATAATTACCACCTACTGCAACATTGAGTATCATAAAAAATGGCTGATTAAATACCCACTCACCCGGTACATCTTTAGGCGTTACACGTTTGTATAAAAACCCGTCTACAAAAAAGTCAATAAAATCAGGGCCCCATTCTGCAGCATACACATGAAATTCCGTATCAAATCTTCCGTTAGTCAACGCATACTTTTTTGTAATAGACGCACCGCCTGAATAGCCGGGGCCGTGTATAGTAGCGTTATTGATATAAGGTTCCTGTCCACGCTGTTCCATAATATCAATTTCACCACACTGAGGCCAGGGCTTTGTATCAATGTTAGCACCCAACAGCCAGAATGCAGGCCATAAACCGGGACCGGTTACTGTTTTCATTCTTGCTTCAAAGCGGCCATAAGCCTGCGTAAACTTTCCTTGTGTTTTTATTCTGGCGGAGGTAAATGGAGCACCGCTAAAAGATTCCTGGCGTGCGGTAATCACCAGGTTACCATTGCCATCCAATGAAACATTGGATGGCCGGTTGGTATAATATTGCAATTCACTATTACCCCAACCATTGGTTCCTGTTCCAATATCAAAGGCCCAGTTGGCTGCCTTAGGAGCAGAACCGGCTGTACCGTCAAATTCATCGCTCCATGTTAATGTCCAGCTGCGTTCAGGTACTGTTTGTACAGCTTCCTGCTTACAGGAAGAAAAGAGCAGCACTGCTGAAATGCTCAGCACTGCTATGTTGAATGCTTTATTGATTGATAGAACTTGTTTGTATTTCATATAACTTTTATTTCTGAAATGAATCAATAGTTGTTTAATCATCACTTACGGAAAAGAATATTATCCAGATAGAATGAAGTATTGCCGTTACCTCCATCAAACTTGAACTGGAACACGTTGTTCAATGCAACAATGGGTGTAAAATGCGATAACGGAATATCAATACTGTTCCATCCTGCTGCGGTAGGCACTGCTAATGAGAATGGTTTTTCCCATGGTGCCTGACCACCGGGTGAACCGGGAGGACAAATAAGAAATACATTCAATGTTCCTGCATTAGCGGTATAATAATCAAGATGGAGAAATTGATAACCTGTTAAGTTCTGGTTGCTTCCTATCTGAATGCCCTGGTAATTAAAGTTGGGATAGAAACGTGTGTTATTACCACCAATAGATACCTGCGCTGCAGTTCCAAATCCTGACTGTCCCCAATTGGGATTAAAATCTGTACCCGCTACATTGGTATAGGCATCAGAGTAAATGGATATTACATCTGCTGCAGGATAGGTTGGTGTAGGTGCAGCAGTTGTTGGAGCAGGTGGTATGCGCCAGAAGTAGATATTATCTAAGAAGATTGTTTGACTTCCATTACCACCATCAAACTTAAACTGTATTACATTATTCAAAGCCACAGGAGGATTAAAGAAAGATAATGGAATATCAATACTGTTCCATCCTGTAGATGTAGGCACTGTTAATGAGAATGGTTTTTCCTGGGGACCCGGGCTGATTAAAAACACATTCAATGTAGTGGCATTAGCAGTGTAATAATCAATATGCAAAAACTGATAACTTGTTAAGTCCTGATTGCTGCCCAGTTGAATTCCCTGGTAATTAAAATTAGGATATGCCCTTGTATTATTTCCTGCAATAGAAACTTGAGCGGCAGAACCAAAACCGGATTGTCCCCAGTTAGGATTAAAATCTGTACCGGCTATGTTTGTATAAGCATCACTGTAAACAGAAAGTACATTGGCTGCCGGACGTGTAGGTGTAGGTGCCGCCACAGTTGGAGTTGTTGGCGGAGTCCAGAAATACACATTATCCACAAATACGTTCGGTATTGTTCCTGAAAGAATCATTTGCGCCAGATTACCTCTTGTTGTAAGACCCGCTGTAACAAATGCAGACAAAGGAATATCCAGGCTCACCCAATTATTAGAAACCAATTGCGGACGTTGCACGGAGATTTCGCCTTCTTTATCATCACCACCGCCAAACTGATTATTAGCACCAAAGTCAACAATCTTTATTCTAAACACATTGGGAAGTGTTGTAGCATCCGGTGTCCAGATATCCATATGGAACACACTCATTCCGTTTGCATTGATGGTAGGGTTTGTAAATTCAATACCTACAAAGTTTAATGTGCGGTAACGGATCACATCATCTGTTCCTATCTTGATGAAATTGGTTTGTGCAGTTGAAAACTGCCAGCCTGTATTCCATGTACCAATGGGTACATTCGTATAAGCATTGCTGTATAAAGAAATTACATCTGCTGCATTACGTGCAGGAGGTGTGGGAGCAGCTGTAGTGGGAAGTACAGCCGGACCAACAGATGTAATTCTGTAAGAACCTATAGCTGTTCTGCCACCAAGCGTAGCAGTAACTGTGGTAGTGCCACCGCTCAATACACTAATTACACCTGCAGCATCTACTGTAGCAACAGAAGTAGCTGAAGATGCAAAGCTGAAATAGTTTACAGATGCGGAAACTGTTTCATTAACACCTGAAGGAAGATTCGCTCGGGCAAAAAAACCATCAATGTTCAATTTATCTCCATTTTCAGCATTGGTTACAACTCTGTCAGCACCATTTAAAATAACACCAGTGATTGTACCCAACGTAGAAAGATTTTCAAACTTTACTTCATCAATGTAAACGGTATAACCCTTTCCATTTACAGCACCTGATGAAAAATAAAACATCCCTCTTTCACCTTTTAATTTAGAAGCATCCGGGATAGGGAGAATAACCTTTTGCCAGTTACTGTTCACAGCTAATCCGGATTTAGATACAACATATTTATTTTCACCTAAATCATTACCAAAACCTACTACACCAATATTAACAGCCTGTGACGCTTTAATATAAAAGGTCAATGCATTGAAGCCTGATAAATCACGACCGCTTCTGCTTCTAAACGTACCACCGGCATAAGCGCCTTGCGGACTGTTTTCATCAGGCACAGCAAAACGCATAGCGGCTGCACTTCCATTGTAGGTTTCTTTGCGTTCAATATCAAATGCTTTTACATCAGAACCACCAAATGCATCGTAGGTTAAGTCCGGTGTAAAATCATCAATAAAAACTTCCGCCCGTACCGGGAAGGTGGGAGCTTCCAGTTCAGAAACATCCCGCTTTTTACAACTTACCCCCGCTACTATGATGAAAGCCAGCAGCGTGTAAAAAAAGCTATTAAAAATTTTATTCGTTTGCATATTGATTTCTTTAAAGTTTTTGCAAGAATGTTTTTGATTATCTGCCGATATTGATTTGAATGTAGGTTCTGATTTCCCACTCTCTTCCGTTAGGGAAGCCAATAGCAGTTGGATCGGGCACCCAGTTGCCGGCGGGATCCATCACCTTAACCGGTGCATACCTGTTAGAGTATCTGTCCAGTGTACGATAGGTGCACCTGATGCCCAATTTTGTTGCAGGCAGCATAAACCAATCAGGTCTTCCTAACTGAGTTGAAATATCACCAATGAGCTGTAAAGGATACGTAAGGTTGAAATCACGATGATAGTCGAAAGGACCCCAGTCATTGAACTTTGCAATGGCAATGAATTTCGTTTTCTTGTAAATGGTTCTTAAATCAACACCATAACGCTTGATCACCCGGGGGTCTATACCATTAGCTTGTCCGTTACCTACGTACATTAAAGCAATCACACCAAAGTCAGGAGTAAGTTTGGATACAACACGTGTATTCACTTCCCACAAATCCTGTGCAGGCACTGAGCCGGGGAATGCAAAGAGAGCACGGTTTCCAAGAATACCGATGGCAGCATCCTGTACAGTTGGTAAATGGCGGAATACAAAATTGGCACTCATTGCAAACTTTGCATCTTCCTGGCGGTCGTTATCCCACTCATACATCCAGGTAGCCGGTGTGGGATCATAAGTGATTAACAATTCACCACCTACTGTTTCTCTATTAGATCTTACAACAAATGGATCTTCTAAAATATTTCTTGCTCTGCCCGGTGCCAGCACATCGCCGGGGACAGGACCTTCCAATGGTTTTTGATACAGGAAGTTAGGAGCAAATTCAAACTTGCCTTTTCTTACGGTGAAACCGGTTAAAGCGTTATACATATTACCACTACCTACATCTTTCAGGGACCAACCTGTAAATGTTCTTGTCTGGTCCATACCACCATTGGCCACAAGACCCATATAAGAGGCCAAACCATACCAGTTAAATCCTCCGGTTGCGTAAGTAAGTTTTACTTTACCACCAAAGTTGTCTGATGATTTGATTTGATCTTTATATACTTTACCATCACGCATCAGTTGAAAATCTCTTCCGTTAAGAGGTTGACCACCCCACATACCACCAATTTCAAAACCTGCATTACCAAACTTTCTTGATACCACTAATGTGGCTCTTCTTGTTTTAGGCTGAGGTATAGCAATAGAACTTTGAATACCGCTGCGCTGTGTAATATCCTCATGGAAAATACCGGTGAACTTAAAGTCTTTAATTGTTCTGCTGTACTTAACAAGCACTGCAGGGTTCGCTCCCCACCATAATTCGGGTCCAAATGCAATTTTTAATCCTTTGATTGCTTTTTTACCTTCAATTTCAAAACCAAAAGGAGCTTCACCATTATAGATATCTATGTTAGCACCATAATTAGCTTCAGGATAAAGGTTGAAGAAATCACCTTCATATCCCCAATGATAATGACCTGTTCTGTAAAAGCCGGTAAGGTTAAAAACTTTGTTACTCCAGTTAATGGTACTTCTGTACAATTGAATCCTGTTACCCGGATTTATTTGTTGCGTACCTGTTGGCGTATTTACCGTAATGGCTCTTCCTCTGTTTTCATAAAAGATTTCATCAATCGGATTAGTAGCTACATTACCCAGCACGTTAAACTGAACATTAGCCGTTACATTAGGCGCAGGCTTTGCAGTAATGCCTATATTGAATGATTGCATATGATCAAAACCAAGCCTGTTGGGAAAAGCTGTTGGAGAAACCGGCTCGTTTGATTTGGGTGTTGAAATTAAACTTCCGCCTGTGTTGAATGTGCTGAAGTTAGCCCACATATCACTTAAATATACTTTGCCTTTTTCATCAGCTTGCAGTGCCGCTTTATCACCTCTTGCACGAAGCATGGCCTCTGTAAACTGCATATTGCTGAAACGGTTGATCTGTGTTTTTGCATCAGCACTGTAAGGGTTAAACTGATGCGCATCTTTCAACGCATAATAAGCAGCACGTGGATACAATTCATAAATACCTCTTTCATTGGTTTTGCCTTTTGCACAAATGCCAAACCACTCTTCGTTCATATTATTTTCACCGGGCTTGTAATCATTCTGATAACCACCGTTTACCCAGGATGCTGTTGCATCATGGTCATCAAGACCGGTTGTTTGTCCTGTTTTCCACCAGCCATCACTAAACTGAAAGGTGAAACCGCCTAAGCTGTTGCCGTTATTGCCAAGACCGGCAGCATTGGCATAAATTTCTTTCCAGTTGCTTACCAAAACTTTGGCCTGGTATTCCTGGTCTTCTGCATTGGCCTGTGTATTAAATGCATCAGCACCAAACTCTGTAAGCATTACAGGTTTATTGAATTCTCGTTTTGCCCTGTCGTATAAATCAGTGAAACTGATGCCACGGTACGTATTAATGCCGAGCACATCAATATCCTTACATTCTTTGGCAATAATATCCAGGAAGAGTAAATCACCATTACAAATAGCCATCGGATGATTTTTATCCAATACTTTCATTTCTTTTACCGCATCATTAAACAACTTGTAAAGATGATAGGCATCTTTGGTTGATTGCCTGTCGGCCATGGGAAGATTTTCTGTTTCTGCACCACGCCAAAAAAGTCCATAGTTGTTTTCGTTTCCTAAAAGAAACATCAAAACGCCCGGTGTTTCTTTATAGGCAGCTACCATTTCCTTCGTTTCTTTGAGAAGAAGCTCCCGTACCTGTTCATTGGAATAATCTGTGTTGGCCATCCATTTACCACCTTTTAAAGTAACGCCATAACGTCCAAATGAGTGGTTGAGAACAGTATAAATGCCATAGGTTTCATAGATGTATTTAACCCACTTGGCCGGTACACCTGTGTACTGCCTGATAGTATTTACACCCATGTTTTTGAGCAGGGGCATTTCATAATCAAGCGCTGCCTTAATTACATCGCCGGGTTGCTTCCATAAACTGTAATTAAAATTGGTACCGATGGGAAAGTAATCCCAGTTCATACCATTAATAAAGAAGTCCTTGCCGTCGGCGGTTATTTTATAACCATCCCCGGTTGACTTAACAAATACTCCTTTTTCCTGGGCCGAAGCAGCAGTAAAAAGAGAAACCATAATCAATAGTAAACCAATAGTTCTTCTTCTCATATAGCATAGTTTAATGTGTACTTGTGAAATGTGAAAGTGATTTAGAAAGGCCAGCAGCAGATGACTTCATAGGTTTATAACGAGGCTCTTTTGAAAGTAAGCTAATAAATGTTAGTAGTGGAAATCCTGTTGCAGTTAAGACAGCCTTGAACCTGAAACTATTGAACAAAAAGATAAAAAACGTTCTTTGGAGGAGAGCCAACCCTACTTTAAACCTAGGTTTGCTGCCATTAATAAGGCGGACAAATCCGATCAGAGTGAAACTCCAATCCGGCAATGCAGATTTTGTCATCATAATACAATAGTTGGTTTAGCAATCGTTTGCAAAAACGCAGTCTAAAACTACTTCCTCATTCATCAATTAAAAAATAATCAACATCTACATCACTACATCAAAAAACATAAATCGTTGATTTTTACTCATTTTATACCACATCATTCCTACATCAACACTTTTTTCTATCTTCATCACCGGGGGATACTCTGCATGAAACGATTGCTTTTGTTATTTTTTGGCCTTCCGGTTTTAAGTTTTGCCCAAAACACGATAGGTTTTCCGGAAGTGACCAATTATTCAAAGTTTGCCTACAAAGGGGGGCTTCAAAACTGGGATATCAAACAAGGTGCGAACGGCATGATTTATATTGCCAACAATGAGGGCCTTCTCAGTTTTGACGGGGTTTTCTGGACCCTTTATCCCCTGCCCAACAGAACCAATGTACGCTCTGTGGAAGCAGGGCCGGATCAAACTCTTTATGTAGGCGGCCAGGATGAACTGGGTTATTTTGCCCCTTCTGCTAATGGTAGCCTGCAATATGTTTCCCTCGTTTCATTGTTAGACCCAAAGCACCGGAGTTTTGGAGATGTATGGGACATTGTGATTTTTGAAAAAAATGTTTTTTTCAGAACACTCACTAAGATTTTTCAGTTTAACGGTAAAAACTTCATCGTATATCCGGCCGGTTCTGAGTGGTCCTTCCTTGGCAAAAGCAATAACAAACTATACGCACATGATAATGTAAAAGGACTTTATACCTTTTACCAAAACCTGTGGCAGCCATTTACAGCAATCAATAACTTACCTGTAAATGACCCCCTAACGGGAATTCTGGATGCAGGAAGCAACTCCGCAATAATCTCTACTTTAAAAAACGGCCTCTTCCGGCTTTCAAATAATTCAATCACCCCCATCCCATCACCCAACACTGAATTGTTTAAAAGACAGCGCATTTATGCCGCAGCCAAAATCAACAACCAATGGTTTGCACTGGCCACTAATAACGGGGGTGTATATATAATAAATGAGCAGGGTGGCATTATACAACAGTTTTCAAAAACGGAAGGTCTTCAGAATAATAATGTATTGAGCATTTTTGCCGATAAACAACAGAACTTATGGTTGGGTCTTGATAATGGCATTGATTTGATTGCATATAACAGTGCCATCAAGCAAATCATTCCTATGAACCGGGATGGATCCGGTTACTCCTGCCTGGTTTTTAAAAACCGACTGTATGCAGGAACATCCAACGGTTTGTTTACAGTTGATCTGCAGCCAACCGCTGATTTAAGTTTCAGCAAAGGAAGTTTTAAAGAAGTAAAAGGAACAACCGGGCAGGTGTGGGCACTTGCAGAGATCAATAACCAATTGCTCATGGGGCACCATGAAGGAGCTTTTGTTATTAATAATGACGAGGCCCGCTCCATCAGTTCTCAGCAAGGTTTCTGGAATTTCATTACCATGTCAGGAGTGCAACCTTCCAGTGTAATAGCAGCAGGTAATTACAAAGGAATTCGTTTATTTGATTTTGAGAACGACCGTTTTGTTGCTTCGGTTCAAATTCCGGGTTTTGAAGAATCGTCCCGTTTTTTGCTTACAGATGGTGAAGGCGGCATGTGGGTGTCACATCCGTACCATGGTATTTTCAGAATACAAAAAGATAAGAACGGAAGCTATCTCGTTTCCGCTTACAATAAGAAGAAAGGCTTACCATCTGAGCTCAACAATCATGTCTTTAAAATAAAAAATGAAATTACAGCAGCTACTATTGCAGGTGTTTACGTCTATAACAGGGCAAAGGATGCTTTCGAACCATCGTCTTTTTACAATAAATTTTTAGGAACAGAACCTGTACGTTATTTAAAAGAAGACACGAGAGGAAATGTATGGTTTATGCAAAACAAAACACCCGGAGTTTTAATGCTGGAAAATCAAACACCGGGCTTATTATTCATTTCAGAATTAAGCTCTAAAATGCTGAGCGGGTTTGAATACGTGTACCCTTATGACACTTCCAACATCTTTATTGGCGGTGAAAAAGGTTTTTATCACATCAATTTCAGTAACTACCGAAAACAGATTCCGCATTTAAAAGCCCAAATCAGCAAAATTCATATAAAGAGTACAACAGATAGTGTTTTGTTTGGCGGCTATCCTGTTACTTCTGAAAATGAGTTGCAACAAAAAAGCGAACGCATTCCGGAAATAGGCAGTACATGGAAAACTGTTTCTTTTTATTATGCTGCTCCCGTTTATGGCTATCAGTCCTCGCTTGAATACAGCTATCGTTTAACAGGGTTTGAAGAGAACTGGAGTGAGTGGAGCAATCAAACTTTAAAGGAATATACTAATCTAAGCGCAGGTGACTACCGCTTTGAAGTAAAAGTGAGAAACAACCTGGGCAACGAATCAGCTGCTGCTGCTTATGAATTTACTGTTTTACCACCCTGGTACAAAACCTGGTGGTCCAGAACATTTTACATGCTTTTCGCCTTAAGCCTCACGTTTTTTTTATACCGCAGGCACTTAAAGAAACTGGAGGCGCAACAACAAAAGTTTGAAGAAGAACAACAAAAGCTCAAATACATCCATGAACTGGAGCGCAGCAAAACAGAAAGTGAACTGGTGGCATTGCGTAACGAAAAGCTGGAAGCAGAAATTAATTTCAAGAACTCCGAAGTAGCTTCTGCTGCCATGCACCTGGTGAAGAAAAGTGAGTTGCTTACAAAAATGAAAGGAGAACTTACACAAATGATGAAGCGTGTAAATGATGAGCAAGCGGCGGCAGAGATCAAAAAGATGATCAAATCGCTGAGTGAGGATGAACATATTGACACTGAATGGGAAAATTTTACCAAGCATTTTGATAAGGTGCATAGTGATTTTATAAAACGGTTGAAAGAAGTACACCCCAACCTTACCGGTAATGAATTAAAGCTATGTACTTATTTACGCATGAATCTTTCAACTAAAGAAATTGCACAGCTGATGAATATTTCTGTACGTGGTGTAGAAATCAGCCGCTATCGCCTGCGTAAAAAACTGGGCATTGCGTCTGAAGTAAACCTGTTTGATTATTTGCTTACTTTGAACAGTTGATTTCAATTTCTTTTTGTGAATTAAAATTGCATGAACCTTCAATTCTTTTGTCCCCGCTGGGGAAGTGAATCATTAAGCTGGGATGTGTTTTGCGGCAAGGTAAAACAAGCCGGCTTTGATGGTGTGGAAGCCGGTGTACCGTTTGATGAAATTGAAATGCAGGCAATGCAAACAGCTTTGCACAAACATCAGCTTCTATTCATCGGCCAATACTGGCAATCATTTGAAAAAGATTTCACTGCACATAAGAACGCTTACCTGTTTCACCTGCGTCATCTTGCAAAACTGAATCCTGTTAAGATTGACGCTCAAACAGGAAAGGATTACTTTTCTTTTGAACAAAACAAGGAATTGTTTGACGTTGCCGCCGCCTTTAGAAAAGAAACCGGTATTGTTGTAGCACATGAAACCCACCGCAATAAAGCTTTGTTTGCTGCACATGTTACCAAACAGTTCTTGGAAAAAATTCCTTCGCTATCTATCACGGCTGACTTTTCGCACTGGTGTAATGTGGCAGAAAGTTTTTTAGAAGATCAGCAGGAGGCCGTTGCGCTTGCTATGCAGCATACCGTTCATATACATGCACGGGTAGGTCATACACAGGGGGCACAGGTAATTGATCCTGCACTGCCTGAATGGAGTGAAGCGCTGCTAACACATCTCCAGTGGTGGAAATCGATTGCAGCGCTTCATCAAAAAACGGGCAAGGAGTACCTTACTATTACACCTGAGTTTGGCCCCGCACCCTATATGATGCATCATCCATTAACCAAAGAACCTTTAGCAGATCAATGGGCTATAAATGTGTGGATGATGAATTATCTGAAAAAAGAATTAATATGATCTATTTCACCCATTTCACTGTTCCTTTCTTTACATCGCTTGAATTCGTACCAATCATGATTTCAAACTCACCGGGCTCCCAGTCATACTTTAATTCGTAGTTGTAAAACTTCAGATCTTCAGGTGTTACTTTGAAGGTAATTGTTTTTGTTTCTCCCGGTTTCAACTCTATTTTTTGAAACCCTTTCAATTCTTTTACCGGTCTTGTTACAGAACCAACAACATCACGAATATAAAGTTGCACCACTTCCTGTCCTGCAAACTTGCCTGTATTCGTAATCGTTACAGAAGCATTGAGCGGTTGATTTCCTTTTAATGAGGTACTGCTAAGCTTTATATCACTATAAGAAAACGAAGTATAACTCAGCCCATAACCAAATGGATATACCGGGTCATTGGTTACATCCAGGTAATTTGTTTTGAATTTTTGAAACCATTCGCCCGTTAAAGGACGACCTGTGTTTTTATGATTGTAAAACAAAGGAATCTGACCAATATTCTGTGGCCATGTTGTGGTTAACTTACCCGATGGATTTACATCTCCAAACAACACATCAGCAACTGCATAACCTGCTTCACTACCACCAAACCACACATTAAGTATTGCAGGTACGTTTTCACTTTCCCATTTAATCGCTAAAGGCCGGCCGGTAAACAAAACCAACACTACAGGTTTTCCGGTTTTCAACAACGCATGGATTAAATCTTTTTGTACCTGTGGTATTTCAATGCTCGTTCTGCTGCTTGATTCACCACTCATTTCTGCACTTTCACCTGCAGCTACTACCACCACATCGCTTTGATAGGCGATATCAACTGCTTCTTTAATCATCACATCAGCAAGGCGACTATCTCTCCGCAATGATTTGCCAAACATACCTGCCCGTTCTTCAAACAAACTGTCTGCATCCAGATTACTTCCTCTTGCATGTAAAATTCTTACAGCACTGCCTGCTACTTCTTTCATTCCCTGCAATACGGTGATGGCTTCATTAAATCTTGCTGCTACAGCCCATGTACCCGGCATATTTTCTCTGTTATCGGCTAACGGACCAACCAATGCAATAGTACCTGATTTCTTTAATGGCAGAATATTCTTTTGATTTTTAAGCAATACAAAACTTTGTGCAGCTGTTTCTCTTGCGATTTTTCTATGTGCAGGAGTAAACACTTCTGTCTTTGCACGGTTCTCATCACAATACCGATACGGATCATCAAACAAACCGAGCTTATATTTTGCTTCCAGTATTCTTCTGCAGGCTGCATCAATTTGCGCCACACTCACTTTCCCTTCTTTAACTGACTTCATTAATGTAGTAAGAAATGCCTCACTCACCATATCCATATCAATACCCGCATTCATAGCGGCTCTTGATACAGCAGGTGTATCGCCGATTCCATGACTGGTCATTTCTCCAATACCTGTATAATCTGTAACTACAAAACCTTTAAAACCCCATTGATTGCGCAACACATTCGTCATTAACCAGCGGTTAGCTGTTGCGGGTATGCCATCAATTTCATTAAACGATGCCATTACGCTGCCGGCACCTGCATCAACAGCTCCCTTATACGGAGGGAAATATTCATTGTACATTCTGTAACGGCTCATATCTGTAGTTCCGTAATCTCTGCCGGCTTCAGATGCGCCGTACAATGCAAAATGCTTAACACAACTGAGAATGGTATTATTTGCTGCCAGGCTTTTTCCTTGGTATCCACGTACCATGGCTGCTCCAATTTGTGCACCCAGGTAAGGATCTTCTCCACTACCTTCTGCAATGCGTCCCCAGCGGGGATCACGACATAAATCTGTCATGGGAGAAAACGTCCAGCAGATGCCATCAGCGCTGGCTTCAACAGCCGCAATACGTGCACTCTGTTCAATCAACTGCATATCCCAACTGCAACTCAATCCCAAAGGAATGGGAAAAACAGTTTCATAACCATGAATCACATCCATGCCAAAGATCAACGGAATTTTTAAACGTGTTTCTTCTACTGCTACTTTTTGAACCGCCCTGATTTTGGCAACAGATTTTATATTGAACAGTCCACCAACCTTCCCTTCTTTAATTTTCTTACCAATATCTGAATTTGATGCCTGCCCCGTAACAATATCACCACTGCCGGGCAAATTCAACTGGCCGATCTTTTCCTCGAGTGTCATTTTCTTCATCAGGGCATCAATGAATGCTTTCATTTTCATATCAGCCGGTTGCTGCGCTGCAACTGCACCGGTAGCAAGTAATAAAAAGGCAATTAAAAACTGTTTCATCGTGGTTAATTTTTATGTTGATTGCAATAAATGATCTATTAGAAACTGATATCACTTTTCTTTAAAGTATACTCAATCCGCTCATTCTTATTTTTATCAATAATCTGCATTTTGATAACAGGATCTGCTTTCCATTCTACCGTTATCAATCCAAAATGATTATCCATCACCGGACCTTCGATACGGTTTTTGTTAGGCGTAGCGAAACTCCACGTAGAAGTAATGCCACTGGAAGTTATGTCGTATAAAGGATACAAACCCGGCTCCTGTAATTTTGATATCTCTGCATAATGCACATCACCTGTTAAAAAAACAATACCGTTTGCCCCGGTGCTCTTAATCAGCTCCATCATTTTCTTTTGTTCATGGGGAAAATTTGCCCATGCTTCATAGCCATTAAATTCAATGGCAAATTGTGAACCGCTGCAGATGAAACGTAAATCAGCCGGCTTCTTCAATTCGCCTTCCAGCCATTTCCATTGCTCAGCACCAAGTAAGGTACTATCTGATGAAGTATGAGGCTGATAATCCAACGGATAAAAATAACGTTGCTGTAACTCGCTGTTCTTTTTATCAAATAATAACAAATCACTGCGGAACGTACGAACATCCAATAAGATCAACTGAATGGTTTTCCCATTCTTTGTAAGATACTCCGTGTGATAGATCCCTTCATGTTTTCTGCGTTCACTCGCTGCAGGCTCGTTAAAAAAGTTAAGAAAGATTTCTTTTGACTCTTTTTTGTACGGATACCATTTGCCTGCATCGTTACGGCCAAAATCATGATCATCCCAGATGGCATACAGTTTTGCAGCAGCACGTAGTTTTTGAAACTCCGGCTTATTCCCGAGTTTATTGTACTTATGCTGAAGTGTATCCATATTGTCCGTATCACCATAAATATTATCACCCAGGAAAACAAATGCGTCGGGTTTATAATCAGCAGCCAATGACAAAACGGGTTGTTCCTCGTCTTCATGACCACAGGAACCAAATGCAATTGTTGTAACGGCTGCTTCCTGTTTGCAGGACCATTGTACAGAAACAATCAATAATAACCATACATATTTTCGCATATACTTTCTATTTCAGTAATACCGGTAACAATTTTTGTTTCCAGATAGCATATCCCTTTGGATTCATATGCAACCTGTCTTCTTTGAACAAAGTTTCATCAGGCGTTCCATCCGCATTAAGCATTGCATCAAACACATTCACAAATCTTGTATTTGGCTTTGATTTTATATAGGCTTGTATAATTTGATTGGCGTCCTTTACTTTATTGATCAAATGAATCCTTGAAGGACTCGGCTTGATGGAAACAAATACAAAAGAAACAGCCGGATATTTTGCCCTGATGAGTTGAAACAAAGTTTTGAAACGCTTCACAACCACTTCAACTGTAACGGTATCAGAAGACGCAAAATCGTTTTCACCGCAATACATTACAATTTGCCTGGGTTGATACGGAAAAATGGTTTCATACCTCCAGCGGATTACATCTTCCAGCGTAGAGCCCCCAAAAGCACGATTCAATATTTTATAGCCCGGGAAAAGCGTTGCTGTATCCCTCAATAAGCGGAAGGATGAACTGCCGATGAACAGGATTTGATGCTGTGCGGGAAAACGCAGACTATCTTCCTTTTTAAATGCAGCAATTTCATCAGCAAAAGGTTGCGCTGATACTGCATTGATAAAACAAACCAATAAAAGACTAAAACAATACTTCATCATTTATTCCACTTTTAAAACTTTGCTACGTTCACTTACCCCGTTTTCATTTACTGATTCAATACAGTAATAATAGGTTTTCTGCGAATCCATCGCCTTCATCCAGTATTCATTGTTGGCATGCACCATAATGCTGGTGTATAACTTATCGGGATGGGTGCCGTAATAAATATTATAAGCAAACGCATTATCTACCGGTCTCCATTTTATGAAAGCACTTCGCTTATCTTTTTCCGTACGCAGCACAATAAAGCCATCTACTTTATTGGGCCTTGTTCCGTTACCATTGCCAAACACACGCAGACCACTGATGGCAAACTTACCGGTAGGCATATGTATGTTTTCCAGTTTTATATAACGGGCCTGAACGGGGTTACTCAACTCCACATAATCATGTGGCACATCTGTTTTATTCTGACTTTTGTCTACCAGTATATTCCATTTTTTCCCATCAGGAGAATAATAGAGTTTGTACTGATGATATTGATCGGTTCGTTTACCTAAACGGTCTTGTTCCACATCCTGGTCAGCATAGTTGATTTGAACAGCATTCACCGTTGATACGTTTCCCAAATCTGTCTGAATCCATTCACCCTTATTACCTGTTACAGCACTCCAGTATGTTTTGGTAATTTCATCTACTGCATGATTGGCTACATATCCACCCAATGTTGATGACACCTGCACGGATTTGTTATAGTTGAGCAACATCCAACCGGTGAAGTAGGGCGACTTGCCGTCTTTCCCGTATTCATTACCATTGATACCTGCAGCCGGAATGTAATGCGGATAATCACCAAAGGTTGTATTGCAGAACATCGTTCCGTCTTTATCAAAACCGGTGGGCCAAACACCCAGCCTTCGTTCAAATGTATTTTTTACAGAAACAACAGTTGTGGAAATATGCCAGTAGTTTCCGAAATTATCTTTGAAGGTAGCACCATGTCCTGCACCACGTACATAACCGCCAAGCTTTATACTCAGTGGGTCGCTCTGTGGTTCAAACGGACCTAATGGCGAAGTACCTACCAATAAACCATCAGCATAACCACTGAACTCTGTACCCGGTGCTCCATATTGCAGATAATATTTATCATTATACCTGGTCATATGACTTCCTTCAATAAAAGGATCCAGGAACGTATTATCCATATGCTCACCAAATCTTTGCCAGCCAAAGCGCCATGGTTCCAGCACATACATTTCTTTTCTTGCACCGATAGGTTGCATGGTTGTTCGATTCAATTCCACTCCATACATCGGGAATTTATTACTGCTCCCATTGTACATATACAACCTGCCATCATCATCTGTAAAAAAAGATGGATCCCAACCGCCGATATCAAAACTATCAACCAGTGGCTTCCATTCATTGGCTTTTGGATTCGTACTCATCCAAATCGTAAACTGTCTTGTATAGGTTGAGCCAAACACAATCATGGTATCACCAATAATACCAACAGCAGGTGCACAGAGTTCATCATAGCCTTCATTCCACGGACGAAGAAACTTACGGGAGATAAATTTCCAGTTAAGCATATCACTGCTCCACCAATAACCCCATTGATTGGTACTGAACAAATAATAATCACCTTTATAGTTTACAACCACAGGATCAGCGGTAGCACGATGACGCCCCCATTCACTGAAGTTGGGAATGGGCGTATATCCGTAATCAAGATTAACGGGATTACAATATGTTTTCTGTTGTGCTGTAGCAGCAACAGTAATAAGTAAAGAAATGAATAAAACAACAGACTTCATGATCAACTTTTATTTCTTATCAAACAATTTAGCATCCAGACTCCAGTTACCCGGTCCTGTACAAAAGAACACCAACGCAATCAGCACAAATAAAAAAGGATGCTGATCATTATACCACACTATACCATTACCCAATTTGAATGTAATGAATAACATCACTCCGGCAGTAAGTATACAGGCAATACGTGTGAACAACCCAAGTACGAATAAAACTCCCGCTATTAGTTCTGCTCCCTTTCCTGCATAGGTCATGACTTTTCCAAAATCATTTTTAAATTGATCCCACTGCAAATACTCATTCATTTTTGCAGCAGAAAAAAGCTCCCACCCGTGATAGATAAGAAACAACCCGGTAATGATGCGAACAATCGCCAAACCGGTTTGAGGCCATATTGGTTTTGCTGAAAAATATTTATTCATATTCACGTTTTTGATGCGGGAGTTATTTCAATGCTTCATCCTTTTCTTTTTCCAGGAAATCAGCGTTATCTCCAAGTCCGGTTGTTTGCCATTGCAGTAATGCTTCATCAGGCACCGCTTCCACAGGTATTGTACTGTAACCGGATGGTTCGTTATACGGCACATTACTGCTGCGGTTATAAACTGAAATTAAACTCCACCTTGAATGTTCAGAAGTATTGGCCTCACTCCTATGTAAAATATTGGAATGAAAAAACAACGCATCACCTGCTTTCAGTTCCACATACACCAGTGGCATTGTTTTTAATGCAAGGTCTACATAATGTTGTGACGCACCCACCTGTTCGCCGGCAAAACCATGTTCAACACGGCCCATTTTGTGCGTACCTTCAATTACCTGCAAACAGCCATTTTCTTTATTGGCATCGGTAATCGCAATCATCACACTCATCATTTGCTCCGGAAATAAAAATTCATTCTTATACCAGTAACCATAATCCTGGTGCCATTCCCAGGCTCCTCCCACTTTTGGCTCTTTCTGCATGAGTTTGCTGTGAAAATGACAAACAGGCGCCTCGCCATCCAGCAGTTGATGCACGGAGTTAATCATACGTTTACTTTTTGTTAGTAACCCATACGCATCATTACCGGGCTTATACCACAATGCCAGTTTTGTTTTTTTACCTGATTGATCATTGAGATCAAAGGAGTGCTTACGCATAGCATCATCTTCAATGGCAATACCGTGTAATTTATGCACTTCATCCTGCGTTAAAAAATTTCGCACAATAAGGTATCCCTTTTGATGGTACTCAGCCACCTGCTGTGCTGTTAACTGAAATGTTGCCATAAAACTATTTTTATATGATGAACGATATACTTCATGCCTACTACTTCCATTCAATCAGCATTTCATTACTTTCAAAATCAATAACCGCCACCTGTTGCTCTTTTATTGAAGCTGACTGCAGTAAAAATTTATAATAAGTTTCGTCGTAAACTGATTTTAAATCTTCCAGAGGATTAAACAGCCTGCTTTCCTTTGTTGTAATTAATGAGAAAATACGCCGATTCACTGTAACTGATTGATGTGTTTCAAATCCATGCAACACCAGCTGAATTTTCCTGTACTTCGATTGGAAACTACCCTCCTGCTTACTTATTTGAAGTTGACTTTGTAAAGGATTCAGATGCATCAACCGCTTACAATAAACTCCGTTCTTATAACTCCATCCATCACCACCATCTTCGAAATAGGTAAAATTGTTTGTTGCTGTTCCGTTATAAATATGCAATACCATTGTATCAGAAGGCGATTCTTTGGTTGACTGAACCAAACTCTGTACAGGAATTATGGAAGAACCCTTTATAAAAAGCGGCAATTGATAAGCGTGGATATCTAATTGCAATTCTTTATTGCCTGACATTCTTTCATCTGTATATAAATTAAACCAATCGCCTTTTGGCAAATACAAACGTTTTTGCTTTTCAGCAGTTGTTACAGGAACTACCAATAAATGATTGCCAAACAAAAACTGGTACTGGTATAGTGGGTCATACACTTTATCGTCAAAAGGATCACTCATACATAAACTTCTTACGATGGGCATTCCTGTTTGTGATGCTTCATAAAAAGCAGCATATAAATACGGCAACAAACGATAGCGTAAACCAATGAATGATTTTGAGATGGCTTCCGCTTCATCACCATAAGCCCAGGGTTCGCCTGCGGTACCGCCACATCCTTTATGATTACGGCAAAAGGGAGAGAACACTCCTACCTGTATCCATCGCTGATATAATTCTTTATTGCCATCGCCGATAAAACCGCCAATATCATGTCCGCTGAAAGCAAGACCGCTTAAACCGAGTTGATTATTGAGTAATACACTGCTGAGCAAGCCTTCATCCGTTGCTGTATTATCGCCGCTCCACAAAGCTGCATACCGCTGCACACCTGCAAAACCGGAGCGTGTTAATATAAAAGGTCTTCTGTCGGTTGCGTTTTGCAAAGCAGCTTCATAACTGCTTCTGGCCATTTGAAAACCGTACACATTCTTTGCTTCCAGTGCATTTGTTTTTCTTCCATCAAAATCAAACAGTACATTATCCGGAACATAGCTGCCACCTAATGCAGGTTCATTCATATCATTCCAGTAACCATGAATACCATTTTGAGGCAACCAGTTCATTTTATCTTTCCACCACTGTCTTGCCGATGGATAGGTATAATCCGGTAAAACGCATTTAACCGGTGCAATTTCTGTTTTGAAATTTGTACCATTGGCATATTTCAAAAACACATTCTTTGCTAAACCATCTTTGTAAGAATGATAGGTACTGTCAATGGCAACACCGGGATAAACAGACGCCGCCAACTCAATTTTCATATCTGCCAGCTTCTTTGCCAAAGCGGGCATATCAGGAAAACGATCTTTATTCACCCGAAAAGGCTGATAGTTGAACTGATAATCCGCATCCAGCACAATACAATCAATCGGAATCTTTTTGGAACGGAAAGAGGAAGCAATCCATTCTACTCTTTCCTGTGGATAGTAACTGCAACGACTCTGATGATAACCGATGCTCCAGATGGGCGGCAACTGCATACGTCCTGTTAATGACGTATAATGCTCAATAATTTTTGCAGGCGAAGTATCGTAGATAAAAAAATAATCAACATCACCACCTGCAAATGTGGCTGAAGTAATTTCAGGAGTAGACAAACCGAAATTAAAGAATGATGAATAGCTGTTATTATAAAAGATACCGTATTGCTGCCCGTGATGAAATCCCATATAGAACGGAATGGAACTGTACATATTCAGTCTTGGATCGCCGTATTTATAAGTATCTGTATTATTGAGTGTAATACCCGTTCCTCTCCGGTCAAGATTTCCTAAAGCCTCGCCCATACCCACAAAACGCTCACCCTCCTGCAGTTTTTTATAAACTGTCCAGCGATCACCAATAAAAGAAGTTCCAAAGCCTGCTCCTTTTACATCTTCATTCAGAACTGTTCCATTAGGATCTTTAAAGGCAATGCTGAAGAACGGCTGTCTGTCAATTACTGCATTGATTAAGCCTGTTGAAAGCTGAATGCTGTTTCCTTGCTCTGTTAGCTTCACCTTGTCGTAAACCTGTAAGGATGCAAGCAAAGCATAAGGCAGTGGCTGAAACTCTTTTTTGGTTGTAAAACGTACCCGGATGATATTTTGTGAATACGCTGTTATTTCAAAAATGCCATTGGATGTTGTGCCACTTATGCCACTGGTGCTTTTTTTATAAGCAAGTATTTTACCTGCACTTGTTTGTGCAGCAGTTGTGCCTGCCATGAAATGGCAGAACAATAAGACAAGTATAAAAGGATTTCGATTCATTTTATTTTATAACAGGCCATGGAAATGTACTTTTCAGTTTCACTTTCATTCCTGTGGCGGATGATTTGCGTGCTGCTTCAATAATTTCCAGCACATGCAATGCATGCTCTACATTGATCTTTGGCTCAACACCTGTTATGATACTTTCACCTGTAACTCTTGCACCTTCCTGCCATTCATAACCACCTTTGTCTGTGCTCATAAGTTCAGCAGGTTTATCCCAATGCGTATCCAGCATCACACCATTGGTTTCCCAATCATAGCCGATCAGGCGTAAATTCCCTTTATCACCATAAATCTGAATAGAATGCAGTGTTTGATTGCCTGCTTCATGCCCGTGCGGATCAAAATAATTGAAACCACACATCACATGACTGATCACGCCTTTATCATGTTCCAGCAATACATGGGCATTGTCTTCTGCTGCTACCTTTATTGTTCCTTTATCATCAACCGTGCGTTCGGGGTTTACAATACTCGTCATGGCCATCACACTTCTGGCAGGTCCGAGTAGTCCTGTAAGTGTTGCCATATTATAAACGCCGAGATCAGGCATGGAGCCTCCGTCTTTTTCATAAAAGAATGCACTCCAGGTAGGCCCTGTATGTCCATACTGACCATGTGCTGCTGCAATTCTCCCCAATGCTCCTTGCTGAATCAGTTTGCTCATGAATGCAAACTGTGGACTGTTAACCACAGCCGGCGCTCCCCATAGCTTTAACTTCTTTGACCTTGCAAGATCCAGCAATGCCTTTCCTTCAGCATAGGTGTTGGCCATTGGTTTTTCGCTCCACACATGTTTACCGGCGAGCAATGCTTTTTTATTTAACTCTCCATGATTTTGCATATCGGTAAGAGTTACCATCATATCAAAGGGAACACCTTTGAGCATGGCATCAATATGCGGATAGGTTTGTGCATTTACTTTGTATTGTTTGTTCTGCTCAACAGCTCTTTCATATTTAATATCACACAAACTCACCACTTCAATCAACTTTGAAGAAAGCAGTTGCGTAATGTAACGGTTGCTCACACTGCCGCAACCAATGATGGCAACACGTAATTTCTTTTCAGCAGATGATGCAAAACCTTCCAGGGAAGAAAGCAGCACAGCAGCTCCTGCCGAAGCTGTGTATTGTAAAAATTGTTGACGTGAGATTGTTTGTTTCATAACAGGATAATTTAATAGGCAATATGCACCAGCACCGGAAAATGATCGGATGGATATTTTTTATCATAGGAATCAGTAATCACAGCATACTTCTGCACACTGATACTTTTAGATACAAACACATGATCGATCCAGCCCCTCGGTACTTCACCAAACTTAAACGCATTCCATGTTGCTGCCGGGCCGTAAGGTGTCATTACACTGATCATTCTTGTGTTATTCAAATGCTTACTGATGTATTGAACAGGCTCATCTGTAGGCTGGGAATTAAAATCACCGGTAAACACCACCGGGTAATTATGTTTTGCTGTAAGCTCTTTAATCCGCTCCATGATCAGTTTTGCTGATTCGATTCTTGCTGTATCACCCACATGGTCAAAATGCGTATTAATGACCCACAGCTTCTTTTTGGTTTTGATATGTTCAAACAAACCATAAGTACAAACACGGTTGCAAACCGCATTCCATCCCATAGAAACCTTGTCGGGTGTTTGCGAAAGCCAGAAAGTTGATTGCAGAACAGGCTTGTATTTTTTATTGTTGTACAAAATACAGGAATACTCACCGGCAGTTTTACCATCATCACGACCTACACCAACAGAACTGTAATGCGGTAGTGTGTTGAGCAGGTATTCCAATTGCTCCTGTTGTACCTCCTGCGCCCCTATAAAATCAGCTTCATAATATTTCATCAATGCAGCAACCTTATCTTTCCTGTTCTCCCACCAGTTTTCACCGTCTGATTTTACATTCAAACGGATATTATAACTCATAACAACAGCATTCGTTTGTGCAAACACTGTTACCTGAAAAAGAATACAAACAGCAATACTGAAAAGCAACCGTTTCATTATTTAATATATGGACTTTTAAAACCCAACCGCTTTAAACCATTTTGAATATCGGGTATGTTCATAAATAATTTCCATAACAATCCTGATCGGTAATTTTCAATCATCACAATAATCGGCCCCTGATCAATGGCTAAATGACTTTTTGCATACCAGTTGTGATGAATGCTGAAACCATCCACAAAACCATACTTGCTCCAGATTTTATTCCCCAACTCATAATAGAAATACCGCAATGCCTCCATACTTTCCTTTGGTGTATAAGGCATCGAAGAAATAGCTGCCGTCGGTTGAATCACACCCCGATCATTTTGCGGACTATGTGCCACATAACCTTTGTATGAATCACCGGCAGTTAAACCCCAAACTTTATCACTATAACCTTTAAACTTCTTTGGATTCTCAATACAATAGGCACGGTTGATGAGTGTATGATGTTTGCCCTGGATAAAATAATCATTACCCAATGAATCTGTCAGTCCATTCGGATCAATTCCCTGGAATGTATATTGCTCAAAAAACAAAGGACCGCCTTTATCTTCATCATAATTACCAAGCGGCAATACATAACCATAATAGGTTCTGCCATTTTTAAATCCCAAACTTCCTGCCCAGGTACCGTCATATGCTTCCTTTGGAATTGCTTTTGATGCATTGGGTGCAGATGCGGCCATGATGTAGGTGATCAAACATTCATTATAACCCCACACCGGAAAGTTCATATCAAAACCATTGTTAGGACTCCAGTGCCAGTACAATTTCTTTTCACCATTCGTATGCCAGTTCCAGTTAGCAGCACCCCACATTTGATTAATACGTTTGCGTAAATAAACTTCTCTCGGAGTATCCTTATTGAAATATTCCCGGGCACAAAGCAAACCCATCAGCAAATAACTCGTTTCAACAATATCAGCACCATCATCCAACCGGTCAAACTTAATGGTCTTTCCTGTTCGTGCATTCATGAAATGCGGGTAGATGCCATGAAAACAATCCGCATTGATTAAAAAATCTACGATCTTAATTAATCGTCGCACTGCTGTATCTCTTCCGATCCATTTACGGTCTACTGCAATTACCGTACTCATAATACCGAAACCTGTACCACCGATGGCACCTGCATCTTTACCAAATTCTGTTTTGCTGAAGTTCGGTTCATCCCATGCTTCATTGATGTAATCCCAGTAATGTTCAGCCAGCACTGAGTTACTTCGCTCTAATGCCAATCCACTGTGAGGATGTGCGCCATGCCAGAAGAAACGGAAAGTTTGTTTCTGCACCACTTCCAGTAATTGTTCATCACTCAGTCCTTTGATGATTCCAACAGGTGCAATACTATCAGGGCCATCACCATATTTTCCTTTGGTGAGCGGTTGTGCAAATGCTGCCGATGAAAGGAAACTGAAAAAAAGAAAATACTTTATCATAATTATTTTGTTGCAGGGTTTTGTACTTCTATTAAGCTTGTTTTGTGTCACTCACTGCGTCGTTCTGTAATTCTATTCAACAACCCACCCCAATCAATCATCTTCTATGTTCGATACTCCGCTTCCCCTCCCGGGAGGGGATAAACAGTTTGCTATTTTAAATATGGTGTATCAAAATTTAACTTCTTCAATCCCATCTTTACCTCTTCACAACTCATGAATAAATTCCAAAGCAATCCTGTTCGGTAGTTTTCAATCATTACAATGATGGGCCCCTGGTCAATAGCCAGATGGCTTTGGGCATACCAGTTTTTTGTTTCATTGAACGCATCCACAAAACCATATTCACTCCAGATTTTATCGCCCAGTTTGTAATAAAAATGTTTCAACGCCTGCATACTGTATTCAGGTGTGTAGGGAAATGCACTCAGGGCAGCTGTAGGTGAAATGGTTCCCATATCTTCTGTTGGTGAATGGGCCGCATAACCATTATAAGTATCACTGGCGGTTAAACCCCAGCAA
The DNA here is from genome assembly GCA_050916065.1 of Lacibacter sp. Lineage (GTDB taxonomy): Bacteria > Bacteroidota > Bacteroidia > Chitinophagales > Chitinophagaceae > Lacibacter. The sequence continues at coordinate 403,971 of CP051137.1, read as the reverse complement.
TCAGCACCATATCCTTTATAATTTTTGGGATTGCGAACACAATGCTCCCTGTTAATGAGCGTATGATTCCGGTTTTGTTCCCAGTAATCTGCATAGCGGTCTTTTAATCCCTTTGGATTGAGGCCGAGGAAAGAATAATGAGAAAAGAACAAGGGCCCGCCGTAATCAAAACCCAATGGCAATTGAATGCCGTAAAATTCTTTCCCGTTTTTAAAGAAATCACTTTGGGCCCAACCACGGTGATACACAGACGAAGGAACACTGTAACGTTCATTGGGACAGGAAGCAGCCAACACATACATGATGAGACATTCATTAAAACCACGCACCGGGAAGTTCATTGCCCACCCGTTGTTAGGACTCCAGTGCCAGTACAGCACTTCTTCCCCACCCTTGGTAAACCAGTTCCACTCAATATCATTCCACAACCAACCAATACGATTGCGAAGCTCCCTTTCCACGGGGTTGTTTCCATTGAAATACTGACGGGCGCATAACAAACCCTGGAATAAATAAGAGGTCTCTACCAGATCGGCACCATCATCTTTACGGCTGAAGGGAATGGTTTTACCGGTGGCGCCATGTAACCAATGCGGAAATACGCCGTGATACGAATCTGCTTTGAGCAGAAACTTCACCATCTTCAATAAAAATTTTGCAGCCGTATCTCTTCCAATCCATTTACGCTCTGTTGCCACAATCACACTCATAATACCAAAGCCGGTACCGCCGGCAGTTACTACTTCATCACCATAACCAAAACCATTGTTACTACGCTCCCTGCTCATGCCGCTTACCGGGTGTGCAAAATCCCAGAAATAACGAAAGGTTTGTTGCTGCACTAATTCCAGCAATGCTGTCTCAGATAAATTTTTTGGACGGCTCTTTGCATCAAATACTTTTTGTGCTGCTATTAATTGAGCACTTAAACAAACAATGAGTATAATCAACAATCGCTTCATGCATTATAAATAAGGTGCTGTAAATCCCAAAGCACGCATTCCGTTTTTTATTTCAGGGCAACTGGTAAATAAATTCCACAACAATCCGCTCCGGTGATTCTCAATCATCACAATAATCGGCCCCTGGTCAATAGCCAGGAACGAACTGGCAAACCAGGTATCTTTTAATGAGAAGGCATCTACAAAACCATATTCTTTCCAGAGCTTATCACCCAGTACATAGTAGAAAAACTTTAATGCTTTCATACTCTCTGTGGGTGTATAAGGGAAAGAAGATAAGGCTGCAGTGGGTGCAATCACACCTACATCATTGGCGGGTGATGAAGCCGTATAACCATTCGGAATATCACTTGCTGTTAAGCCCCATACAGAATCACTATACCCGAAATAGCCCCGTGGGTTCGTTCTGCAGTAATTGTAATTGATGAGAGAATGATTTTTATTCTGTGTGAGATAGTTCGCATTCACATCATTCAAACCGTTGGGATTAATACCAAGGAAAGAATAATGAGCGAAGAATAAAGGACCGCCGTTTGCTTCGCCTAAGGGTAGCTGGTAGCCATAATAACTGTTGCCATTTTTAAAAGGAGGGTTCCCGTTATTCGTAAACCCGTTTGTATAAACAGCTGCCGGTATACCGAAAGTTGATGAAGAGGCTGCCAGCACATAAGTCACCAGGCATTCATTCCAACCTCTTATCTGCAGATTGATATCCCAGTTAAAGTTGGGACTCCAGTGCCAGTACAGCACATTTTCATTGTTCTTACGGAACCAGCTCCACTCCACAGCATTGTAGAGTGCTGTAATATCATTCCGCAGATTGGTTTCAGCTGCATCAGTACCATCAAAGTATTGTCGTGCTGTAAGTAAACCCATCATGAGAAAAGATGTTTCCACAAGATCTGCACCATTATCTTTTGTACTGAATGGAACCACAGCTCCTGTAATTCCATTCATCCAATGAGGGAAAGCTCCTTTGAATTTCTGTGCATTGTTTTTCAGAAAACCTACAATAGTCTGCATGCGTGCCAGCCCCTGTTGCCTTGTAATGAAACTTCGATGAATGCCTGAAACAATCGCCATTACACCAAAACCACTGCCCCCCATCGTCACCACATCACCGGAGGTGTTCCGCTCCCTGGCTAAACCACTCACAGGATGTGCAAAGTCCCAGAAATACTTGAATGTTTGCTGCTGCACCAATGTTAACAAAGCATCATCACTGATAACAGGAAATTTCCTGGAGGAGTCAATCTGGGTGGTGAAATTGTAATTCACCGTTGAAATAAACTGACCGCCTTTTGCTGACTTTACCGAGTTATCAATCGAAAAATTATAACGGGTTAATGCATTGAGTGGGGTTGAAGGCTGAATCACTACCACAGCATCATTGTTTTCATAGCTGATATTCAATGCAGGTGAACCAACTGCTGCAGTGAGCTTTACAGCAGCAGGAAGTGTTGATCGGTTGACTGCCTCTGAAAACTGAACCCTTATCAATGGTTGCCTATTTATATTAATCGCATTGTCTGCCATAGCAGCACCATTCAATTGCACACTGCTAACTGTTAATTGTGCAGGTGGTGCCGGTGGCGAGGGGGGATCTTTCTTTTTACAGCCCCGCGCCAATAGCAATGCGGCTAATATGTACAACAGCGATTTCATTATTGAATCATATAAGTGTTAATTGAATGAGCTTGCGAAACAGATTGAATGGCTTTCCCGTTAATCCACAAAAAGAAAGGTGTTGCCTTCGCTGTCTGATTCATTACTACTACAGCAATACTTCCATCAGGATTTTGAAAAGCAGTTGTAAGCAGCTGACTTCTGCTGGCAGCAGCACTGATACGTTTAGCACCGGGTTGAATGAATTTGGAAAAATGACCAATGTAGTAATAAGCATTGGTATAAATCAGTTCACCTGTTCTGGTATCTGCATGTACCGGTGCAAAACAGAAATTTTTCACATGATTGGGACCACCTGTTTCATCCAGCAGAATATTCCAATCAGTAAACCCTGTCATTCCGTTATTGAAATCGTTGATCATGCTGCGGCCATACCGCTCACCCCATTTCCATAATTTCATCTGGTCGTATTTGTATGGACCATTACAACCTTCTGTAAACAACAAAGGTTTATCCGGAAATGCTTCATGTACACGACGCACATTGTCAAACATCTGGTCGCCGCCACTCCAGTCTTCATACCAATGAAATCCAATTCCCCAGGCATACTTTGCCACATCAGGATCATTTAAATAAGTAGTAGCACGTTGATAAATTAAATCACGGTTATGATCCCACAGAATAATTTTCTTTTCTTTCAGTCCTTCTTTTTCCATAACAGGACCGAGATGATTTTTCAAAAAATCTTTTTCTTCATCAGCCGTGTACAAACAACTTTCCCAAATTTGAGTAGCCATCGGTTCATTCTGAATACTGATACCCCATACCGGAATTCCTTCTTTTTCATACTCCTTGATAAACTTTGTATAATACAAAGCCCAACTATTATAAAACTCCGGTTTGAGTTTACCGCCATGAAGCATGTCATTGTTGGTTTTCATCCAGGCCGGAGGGCTCCACGGGCTTGCAAACAAATTCAATTTGCGGCCGGTTGCATTCATAGCAGCTTTTATCATTGGTATTTTGAACTTACGATCGTGTTCAATGCTAAATGATTTTAATTCTTTATCACCATCCGCCACGTACGTATACATATCACTGCTGAAATCACAGCTGTTGATATTGGTACGTGCGATGGTATAACCCAATCCCTTCTCCTTATCAAAGTGGGCGGTTATAAACTCCTGTTGCTTTTCTTTGGAAAACTTAGCAAATACTTCTGCCGATGCATCTGTTAAAGCGGCGCCAATACCCATATAGGTTTGAAAACTCTTTCCCGGATCAACAAATACCAGCACTTCGTTTTCAAAGGGCTGTCCTTTTTCAGCAAATGAGAGTGTATCTGTTGCAGACAAACGCCAATCACTACTATCGGCTGTAGTATATACCACTACTTTTTTACCTGCTGCATTAAAAGAAGTAGTTGCCGTGTTGGTTGTTGTTTTGTCGGATGGTTCACTGCAAGCATAGAGTAAACCTAAAAGACTAAGGGTTAAAAAGTATTTCATACAAACAATTTAAATATTACCAAACATAGGTTACAACAGAGCCTGCTGTAATAGAAGTTGCAGCCGACTGACCTTTATACCTGATGCTGAAGTTGACATTATTCGTACCATCATTCAGTAATACCAATACTTTGTTTCCGGCAGGTGTGAGAAAAGCCACCGAATACAGATTACCAACCGTATTACTTGCAATGCGAACAGAACCAGCCGGAACAAATTTTGAAGCGTGTCCAATAATATAGTAGCCAACATTCCTGTTTACCGCTCCGTCTAATGTAATGGCGCCTTTACATTGATTGCATCCACCCGGTGTGAAAGGACGATATCCGCCATCATTCGCCAGGTTCCAGTTTAATGCTACTTTGCTCCAGTTACGCATAGAGCCGATGATCACGTTACGCAGATGCCATTTTAAATCACCATCAAAACTTCCGCCGGCACCGGTCCATTGTTCCGTGAAATAAATATTCTTATCAGGATGTGCATCTCTAACGGTAGAAAGCGCTGCAACATCTCCGGCATACAAATGGAATGCCGATCCATCAATAAATTGTTTGGCAGCGGCATCATTCAAAACTGCAATCGGATAATCAGGACGATCGCAGTTGTGATCATACACAATAATTTTGGTGTTGATATTCGCCGCACGGAAAGCCGGACCGAGATGGTTCTTAATAAAATCAGTTTGTTGAGCTGCTGTCATTACCAGGCTGGGATTATTACCACCGTGCAAGGGTTCATTTTGAGGAGTAATGGCATCTATTATAATTCCTCTCGCCTGCATTTGCTGAATATACTTTACAAAGTATTGAGCATACACACTGTAATACTGCGGCAGCAAACCTCCGCCTACGCTGTTGTTATTATCTTTCATCCATACGGGCGGACTCCATGGGCTCCCCATTATCTTAATGGAAGGATTGATCGCCAGTATTTGTTTGAGAACAGGTATAAGATCAACCGTATCCTGCGACAAACTGAACTGAGATAAAGTAATATCTGTTTGCCCTGCAGGCAAATCATTATAACTGTATACTTTAGTACTTAAATCAGTAGCACCAATACCGAGGCGCAGGTAACTGATACCAATTTCATTTTCACCTTTACCAAATAATTCCTGCAGCAAAGCAGAACGTTGTGCTGTGGGCAGGCGATTGATAAGATAGGCGCTGCCTTCTGTTAAGGTAAATCCAAAACCATCAACGGTTTGAAATCGTTGTGTACTGTCTACATCAATAATTAAGGGTGTTGTAGCTGCCCCACCGGAAAAATTAAAAACAGTTTGCTTTTGCAGCAAGGCTGTTGCATTGCCTCTTGTTAACCATGAATTAATAGCAGCTCCCTGCGGTTCGGGATCGGGAGTGGTTGCGCCTCCTTTCTTTTTGCAATTAAAGTGCAGCGATAGGAATGCTACGGTAATTAATGCTACAAGTACCGAACTTCTTTTCAACAGGTTATTACACTTCATCATACTTTATTAATAATTACTATTTAAATACATCAGCTTTCTTTCCGCAGAAATAACAATGGCTGATTATTTCTTGCTACCACTAGTACCGTTCCGTTTTTTGTTTTGATTGATTTGATATCCCTTACTTCACCTTTAATACCGGGAAGCAAGGCTTGTACAGCAGCTTCCTGTTTACTCCAGTTAAAAACGGTTGGATACAATGCATCATATCTTCCTTCATAAGGAGTAACACCATAAAAATTCCCGCCTGCTAACCAAGTGCTATTTCCCGCATCAGCAAAACTCATAACCGGTGCATACTGCAGTTCTTTTACGAGATCCTTCCGGGTAAATCCTCCTTTACCATCATTTACAAAAACAGAATTACTCAAAACCTCTGCTTTACGTTCCGTATAATTTTTAAACAGATCATATAAAATGTATTGTACGGTTTTGCCCGCCACTTCCCCATAAGTTACGTAAGCCTTTTTCAGAACGGGAAGCGGACGCTCCAGTTCGTCCTTCGGCATAAAAGGAAATTCTTCGCCGTTTATAGTATAGGCCAGTATCTGTTCTGTTTTACCATTATTATCAAAATCCCGGATGTATAATTTAAGAGGACCTGTTTTACGTTCCCAAAGTTTAGAGTTATGCCCCCAATTACCAGCTAACAAATCGGGTGCCCCATCCCCGTTAATATCCGTTACAAATATTGTTTGCCACAAGCCGGTGGAAGCAGGAATATCTGTTAATTGAAATACTCCTTTTTTGTTGAAATATATTTTCACAGCCATCCATTCACCTGTAACAATCAGATCCTGCCATCCATCTTTGTTGAGATCAGCAAATGCAGCAGTTGTAACGGTGCCAATATTGTTGAGATCAATTTTATCAGGCCCCGCCAGTGTAAATGTTGCGTTGCCGTTATTCAGATAGAGATAAGATGTTTTAGGCAAGCCAAATGCTGTGGGACTTGCAAGATTACCAATAAAAAAATCAAGATCCCCATCTTTGTCAACATCAGCTACCGCTGCACAGGATTTATTTTCATACTGAATGGTAAAGGGGTTTTCCTTTTTTACAAAATTGCCTTTGCCATCATTGATGTACAGACGATCTGCAAAATCACTGCTCTTAGAAGGTATCTGGTTACCACCACTCACCACTAGTAAATCCTTTGTACCATTTCCATCAGCATCAAAAAACACCGCATCCGCATCTTCACAATTTGCATCAGCAGCAAACAAAGCAAGGTTGCTGTTGATGAATGAACCATTCGCCTGCTGTATCATTAATGCACCCGGCTGGTCTTTAGCACCGCAGGCATAGAAATCGTCAAGTCCATCTCCGTTTATATCGGCCACAGGAATCTTTGGACCACGTGTACTTTGTGCATGCGGAATGAGGTATTGCACATTAAAATCAACAAAATCATTTTCAATATGCTTCCAGTTACACACTACAGAATTGGTAACATCTTTAAAGAGTGCCGGAGCAGGTTTAAAAAAGGTTGAATGAATGAATGTTCCTGCTGCCTTATTCTTATCAATTGTTATAGTTTGATTTACCGTAACATTCCGCATCACCTCAAAAGATTGATCCGGCCACACAATTAAAACAGAATCAGCAACTGCAAGCGTATCCGTTCCAAACAACAACCGGGCATCAGAGCTGGATTGAAAACCTCTTGTTAACATCAGTTGCTGGTATTGCAAACCCTCCTTGGTAAACACATAGGTTTTAACGCCAATGCCATTGCGGTTTAAAGAATCACCATTAAATTGAAAAGAAATATGATTTTTACCGGTGCTGTTGTTTTTTAAAAGAACTGCCGGTGCATTGATGGAGTTGATGACCATGTCAGCATCGCCATCATTATCAAGGTCAGCATAAGCAGCACCGTTATAATAACCTTTCATAGTACCGGTTCCCCATTCATTACTCATATCAGCAAAAGAAGTATCGTTGTTTTTGAAAAAGAAAGGGTGACTGGCACCGTCCGGCATAGCATTAATTGATTCATCATCGTAAGCATCCGTACTGTTAGCACCTTTTTTCATTTGCAGATCCGATACAAAACGTACATAATCCAGGTCAACCGGTCTTTTTACTATACCGCTGGTGATAAATAAATCTTTTCTGCCATCTTTATCAAAATCAACAAATAAAGGACACCAGCTCCAATCCGTTGCTGATACTTCATTCATTAAAGCTACATCGCTGAAAGCTTTTCCGTTTCCAAGGTTCTGCTGTAAACAGTTTCTTGAAAACTGTTGCTGGTAACCATTTAGCTCCAGTTTTACTTTGTATATATCAGGATTTTCATCGCTGCCGTAAGTCTTTAATGTTTTTTCATCGGGCGGCAGCATATCCACAGTTACAATATCCAATTGACCATCGTTGTTATAATCTGCAGCATCATTGCCCATACTAAAGCGGCTGTAATGACCAAAGTGCTGAGCGCCGCTTTCGGCAAATGTGCCGTTGCCATTATTTAAATAGTAATAATCATTTTCATGAAAATCGTTGCCTATATAAATATCTTCCCACCCATCGTTATTAAAATCAGCAACACTTATCCCCAATCCATAACCAAGATTACTTTGATAAATACCTGCTGTAGTACTTACATCACTAAACTTTTGTACGCCTGTATTTAATTCATTCCGATACAAACGATCACCACTGATTGAATCAGGTTTTCTCCGGTTGACGGTATCAACAATATTGGCATGTGGCTGCTTGGAATGATTGAGCAGGTAGCAATCCAGGTCACCATCATGATCATAATCAAAAAAAGCAGCTTGTGTGGAAAGGCCTGAAAAATTCAAACCATATTTTTCCGACTGCTCGGTAAATGTACCATCGCCTTTATTGATGTACAAAAGATTATGTCCTTTTAATCCGAGGAACTGAGAAACTGTTGATACATAAATATCAAGATGCCCATCAGCATTTACATCGGCCATGGTAACACCGCTGCACCAATCAGCTGTGCCTGCCACACCAGCTTTATCCGTAATATCTTCAAACTGAAAATTTCCTTTGTTAAAATAGAGTTTGTTTTTGCCTTTAGCATTTGCTGTAAAATAAAGATCAGGTAAACCATCATTATTAATATCACCTATAGCTACTCCGCCGCCGTTGTAATAATAGAGGTAGTATAAGATATTGAAATGCTCCCTATCAGTCAACCTGTTTTCAAAACTTATACCCGTAGCCGCCGGGCTCATTTTTTCAAAGAGGGCAAGCTCTTTCTTTTTACAAGCCGACAACAACACTGCACAACAAAGAAAAAACAAGGAATACTTTTTACAAATCATGGCAAACGAGAATCAAAAAAAACAGGAATAACTATTTTAAAAAGGGCTGCATAAACATGCAGCCCCGTACTATTGATTATGACCCAAAACAACTGCACATAGGTTTAACGCTTTGAGTTAAACAAAGCAGTTACTTCTGATGCAGTTAAAGCTTTATTATACAAACGGAACTGATCCATAGCACCGGAATAAGAATGAATCCAGGGATCCTGCGGACCTTTGAAGGCATCACCCATACCACCTACATGTTTGTTCCAGCCGCCGATTACAAAACTGCTGAGATTATCCCTTGAGCTGTTCCAGAATTTAGCAGGACCCATGGGTGTAGCAGCACCACCTACAATATTACCCGTACCGGTATAAGGAACAGCAACACCATCAACATAAGCTGTGAGCTTTGAAGTAGTTTGATCGTATGTAAATGCGAGGTGGTGCCAATTACCATCCAGTGCATTTGGCAAACGGTTAGGGCCTCTGAACTCAACCCAACGATCCTGAACGGCAAACGTACAAGCCATTTGTGTTGGCGTACTGTTATCTGCATTGGGGCCTGCTTTCTCAACCAGTAAAAACATAGCACTTGAATGCCAATAATCTTTAGAAGGTAATGAGAAATGGAATTCAGGTTCTCCGTCTGTTTGAGGAGTATGTTTGATCCAGTATGAAACCGTAAAACTGCTTGCATCAGCAAAATCATTTGGGCTTGCATACTTTACAGCTTTATCTTTTGTAGCAGCACCTTGTATGGCCCTGCCGGATATACCCGGAACAAAAGTGAGCGGATTACTGGATGCAAAGTTGGCACGCATACTATCCACCGCATTACGTAATGGATCTGTTGTAGTACCATCAAATGCCACATAGAATTTAAGAGGGCCACCCGGAGGGTTAGCATCCTTGATATAGTCGCCTAACTCCGGTCTGTCTATTTTTTGACAGGCTACCATTACAAATGCAGCAGCGGCAACTGTGAGGGTTTTTGTAATTATATTTTGTTGAAGCATGTTCGTATGTTTTGTTGATTAGAAGAATGAAAAAACATTCAACGATTAATAATCAGGATTTTGAACCAACACACCATTTGCAAAATCAATCGCTGCCTGTGGAATAGGATAATATCTGTTCTTTGCCTGGTAACCTAATGGCCCCAATACAGTGGGAGCAATACCCCAACGTACTACATCAAAGAAACGTTCGCCATCCAGCGCCATTTCAAATCTTCTTTCATTCTGAATAATGGTACGCATAGCTGCCTGGTCTGTGAAAGTGACATTACCCAAACCGGCTCTTGTTCTTATTTGATTTACAAGATTTACGGCCAGTGTTTGGTTAGAAGCACCTCCTACTTCATTAGCAGCTTCTGCAGCCATCAGCAAAACATCTGCGTAACGTAATACTTTATGATTGTACCAGCCTGCCTGGCGCTGACCTTTTGCAGCCTGTGTGGCAGGATTAGGATACACTTTTTTGTTCCAGTAAGCACGGGGTACTACTGCAGGAAATGCAGGCACCGTTCTGCCGTAAACACCATCAGATTGCCCTGAGAAAAGAATGGTTCCATCTTTACGTTTATCACCGGCAACGTATGCATTTACAAGATTGGCAGTGGGTGTATTCCAGCCCCAACCTAAATCCCACTCGGCTGAACCACGAACTCCCTGGCAAATACCTGTCCATGAGTAAGGTTCATTGGTTCCGTACTTGGGTCCCTGGTCGGCCTGTATTTCAAAAATAGATTCGCTGTTATTTTCAGCTTCTACACTAAAGGCTTTAAAATAATCATCAGTCAGCGCATAACGGTTGGAGCCAATAATATCATTACACAAAGCCAATGCTTCAGCCCAACGCTGACGGTATAACAACGTTTTTGCACGGAGTGCCTTAGCCGCATAATTGGTTAAACGACCGGGGAAACGATTACCGCTTCCTGTAGCCCATGTAGGTGGCAATACTGCAATAGCAGCCTGCAGGTCCGCATCAATCAATGCATAGATTTCTGCTTCTGATACTTTTGGTCTTCTTGCCTCAGAAGGATTATAAACACGGAAGTCAATTTTAGGAACCTGACCATACACACGAACCAGGTCAAAATAAGCCAACGCACGGAAAAACTTGGCTTCGCCTATGTTTACCTGTGAGGCAGGATCTGTTAACTTAAGCGAATCAGCAGTTTGAAGTGCTGTATTAGCTAACGAAATTAAAGTGTAATGCTGATCCCAGTAAATGGTAGCACTCCAGTGATCTTTTACATACTGGAAATTATCATGAATCACTTCCCAGTCAGCACCATCGGCAGGGCTGCTTCCTTTTTCAGAATCATCGGATCGGAAATTATGAAGCGCCATCCAAGGAATACCACCAAATGCCTGGCCGGCTACATCTCCATTACGGATAGCGCCGTAAAGACCATAAATCTGTCCTTCCAAGCCTCCCTGGTTCAGATCATCCAGCGTCGCCTCAAGCGGCTTTCGATCGAGAAACTTTGAACACCCGGAGAACATCAATATTGCAGTAATGCCCAATAGAAGCACCCGCATTGTTTGTTTGATTGTACGCATAGGTTTCAGTTTTATATTTTTTGTTTTTAACATTTCTGAATATTAAAAGTTCACATTAATACCTGCAGTTATTACAACAGGAATGGGGCCATCGCCATTATCGATACCAAACTGAGTGGGACTGCCACCAAACTCAGGCGAATATCCGGAATTGCGTTTCCATGTAATCAGGTTCTGAGCATTGGCAAAAATGCGGAAGCTCTTGATGTTTATCTTCTTCAGCACATCGGGGCTTATGTTATAGCCAATCTGTACGTTTCTGATGCGGATAAAACTTCCGTCTTCAATACCATAAGTAGAAGGCAGGCGGTTGATAGGTCGGTTAGAAACGGCCGGTTCAAAATTAGAGGTACCTGGGCCAGTCCATCTGTCTAAACGGAAAGCGGGGTAATTGAAACGGGTAAAGGGCAATTCAGAACTTCCCCAGTAACGGTAAATTTCATTACCGTAAACACCCTGGAAGTCTATCCCCGCATCAAAGTTCTTGTATTTGTAATTGAGAGAAATACCATAAATGAAATCAGGCGTTGGATTACCGATTAACTGGCGGTCATTGGCATCTATCTTACCATCGCCATTCAGATCTTTATACTTCAAATCACCGGGCTGGTAATCATAACCAACCACCGTAGGCGAAGCAAGTTTATCAGCATAGCTTTGATAAACACCTTCCACTACATAACCAAAGAAATAACCAATGGGGAAACCTATTTCTGTTACACTGGGGCGTTCTTCCCCAGAGGTGAGTCGGCCATCAGAAGGAAGTGATTCCACTTTATTGTTTAAGGTGGTTATATTGCCGCTGATGGTAAGCGATTGATCTTTGGTGATTTGATAAGTATAAGTTGCTGTAGCTTCAATACCACGGTTCCTTACATCACCAATATTTCCAAGCCTTGTACCGGTAACCGGCGAAGTTTGGAAAGCCAGTAGGTCTGTAGTTAAACGATCAAACCATGATGCTTCAAATGACAAGCGGTTGTTAAGTGCAACAAATTCGATTCCAATTTCTTTTGCTTGTATGCGCTCCCAATTCAAATCTCTGTCGGGTTCGTATGCACGTGTGTAAGACGGAACAAGGATATCTCCAAACACAGCAGAGTTGGCAGTGCGTAAAGCAGGGAATGCAGGGTAAACCAACCCTAATGTATTTTGAACTCCTAAAGTACCCAATGAAGCTTTCAGTTTCAGGAAATTGAAGAATTTTTGATTGGCCATAAAGTCTTCCTTGGTTATTTCCCATGCAGCACCTACTGAGAAAAAGTTATTCCACTTATTATTAGGGAAAGCAGAAGAACCATCTCTGCGGTAGGAAGCATTCAGGAGATACTTTCCTTTATAGTTATACAATGCCCTGGCAAGAAATGCAGCATTAGCACGCTCCCATTGAGACCCTGAGCTAACACGTGATTGCGGATCTCCAAAACCACTTGATACATACCAAAACCTTGAATCGTCAGGTATTGGATCAGTAGTTGGCGATTGCTGTACACGGCCAAACAAACCGCTGTAATTTTCAAAGAAAGTAGTGAAACCACCGGTAACTGTTAAACCATGTTCACCAAAGTTCTTTTTAAAAGTCAACACATGATCCTGCTGAAATTTACCCCAGCGTTCATTATTCTGGTTCACACTGGTTAGGAAGTTAAACCCTGATACAAAAGTAGAATCAAGAACAGGATTATAAATATTGATAAGTGGTGCATACGTCCTTGATTCCAGGTTCGACATATCTGCATAGAACGTAGAACGGAAGGTGAAGTTTCTCAGAAAGTTCACTTCTGCAAATACACTTCCTACATTACGGAATTCAATTCTTCTTTCTTTATCCCATTTTTCTTCAAGGTTCATTAATGGGTTGGCAATTTGTCCGCCCTGAATGGCGAGGTCATACCAATCTCCATCTGCATTTTTTACAGGAGTGATGGGCAGTACACGTCTTGCATCAAACAACAAACCATTAGCCTGGCTGAAAGGAAGACGCTGACGCATAGTGTTCAATGTAAATCCAACCTTCAGAAACTTATTCAGCTTCAATTCATCATTAATATTGATGAACATACGGGTAAGACGTTCATTTTTAACCACACCTTCATCAATCACATAACCAAGACCCATGTAAAACTTATTCTTTTCGGTACTGGCAGTAACACTAAGGTTATTAGAACTAAAGAAACCGGTACGCAGCATTTCATTTACCCAATCAGTATTGCCGGTCCAGGGTGTATAATTAAACCGCTGATTAACGGGCACACCATTATTGGCTTGCTCTTCATCCCAAAGTGTTTTAAAGCCATTAGCATCCACCATTGCAATCCGGTCACGCTGCGCCAGGTATTTAGCACCCGTTGTTGAACTGAAGTTGATATTAATTTGACCTGCTTTTGCTTTTTTGGTAGTAATAACGATAGCACCTGTAGCACCACGGATACCAAAGATGGCGAGTGATGAAGGATCTTTCAATACTTCAATAGACTCAATATCATTGGGATTTAAAAAGTCAATATTATCATTAAAAATACCATCTATGATAAAGAGCGGACGCACCTGACCAAAGCTGGATGTACCACGCAAACGAATATCCGGAGCAGCACCCGGTGTACCATTGTTTACAATGTAAAGACCCGCAACCCTACCCTGTAAGGATGCAATGGGGTTAACGTTAGGTTTGTCAGCTATTTCTTTTCCGGAAATTTTTGTAATAGAACCGGTAAGGTCCCTTTTACTGGCAGCACCATACCCAATTACCACTACTTCATCCATTTTTTTAGTGGATTGTTCCAACTTTACGTTAATCACCTGCTGGTTGTTTACCTGTACTTCTACAGTATTATAACCAATAGCAGACACAACTAATGTTGCGTTTTCCGGAACGGTAATTGCAAAATTTCCGGTAAGGTCTGTTACGGTACCACGGGATGTTCCTTTTACAGTGATAGAAGCAGAAGGAATGCCTTCACCATTATCGCCCGTAACACGCCCGGTTACACGGATATCTGCTTCGCCCGGGTTATTGGAACGGATGGCTACCAGGTTATTATCTAACTGCAACCAAGTAAGTGTAGTGCCGTTAAATAAAAATTGTAATACTTCTTTAATATCAGCATTGGTAAATGTTACAGATACCTTTTGCTTTAAATCTTTTAACCGGCTGTTAAATAAAAACCGGTAGTAACCTTGTTTTTCAATGTTATTCAACACCTGAGAAATTTCCGTGTTGTTCGCATTGAGGGTTACGCTTTGTGCATTAAGACCAGCTGTTGCCTGTATGGTACAAAAAACAGCCAGGAACAAGGTCAGTTTCATAATCAATAGTGGCTTTTGTAAGGCTTTGGTAAGCCCGGCAATCGACAATCTTTTTTCCATACTTTTGGGTTTTGGTAGTATAAATGCGGAAGCCGTTATTCAACTCTTATGACAGCGGTTTCCTGGTTAAAGAATGTACTACTTTCCAAGGGGGATGTTGCAGCATCCTCCTTTTTTGTTAGAAAGCGTTTATGAAGAATTATCAGTTTGTTTCATACGCAATCGTTGTTTTGGGTGACTTAATAAATAATGACCTTTTTATCTTCAATCCGGTAATGAAAACCGGGTGTTGTAAACTTCCATGCATCCAGCGCCTGCTTTAATGAAGCTGACGGCAAAGAGCCCGTAAGACGCTCCAGTTCCAGCTGGTTATTCACAAATTCAAACTCCACATCATACCAGCGCTCCAGTTTTACAGCAACATCTTTAAAGGATTCATCATTAAAACTGAGCTGATTCTTAACCCAGGCAGCTTCCGTAGCCACAGGTGATCCATTGATATAATTGAGTTTTTCAACTGCGACTTTAGGTATGTTGCCAAAAGCCTTAAAATCACTGCTGTTCCTGTTGGTTGTGTTCACCACATCTCTTGGCTTGTAAAGAATAAGTTTTTCATTAGGCTTGAGCAGGTAAAATTTAGAAGGATCGTTTTTGAGAAACACCTGTACACTTCCATGTATCAAACTGGTTTCTACAGTGGCGTCATCAGGATATGCTTTTACATTAAATTCAGTACCCAGCACTTTTACATCAATGCTGGACGTGTGAATGATAAAAGGACGTTGGGGGTTCCGTGTTACATCAAAATAAGCTTCACCGGTTAAAGTTACCTCCCGCTTATCAGCCTTACTCATCATGTTCTGGTAGGAAAGTTTACTTCCGCTGTTGAGCCAAACGGTAGAACCATCGGGCAACACCAGTTTGGTTTTCGATGCCTTTTTCGTTTCAACAATGCCCTGTGGCACCGCTTTCGTTTCAGGTAGTTTTGCCAATTCTGTTTTACCGGCAGGTTGTCTTACAACAAAATAAGCCGTTGTAACTATTAATAAAGCCAGCAATGAAAACGCAAGCAACTTGCGGCTTGAGAAGCGTGGTGATGAATGAAAATCAGTTTCCTCCTTTTTTGAGTTTGCCGCACCGGGTTCAATACCCAGCTTTTTCATTTTGGAATGATGCAGCAGATAGGTCGCTTCCAGGTAGTCGGTGTCGGCTTCAGGTTCCGTAAGCCAGAACTGCTCCAGAAGCTGCAGTTCATAATGAAGCAGGGTACCTTCCTGCTGCAGGAGTTCTAACTCCTTCAGCTCCTCAGGGCTTGCTTCACCATTCAGTTTACGGGCAACTAAATGCCAGATTTTATCCTTTGTCATAAGCGTTATACGTACAGGAGTACAAAAACTGAAAAATCCCCTAAAAACAAATTCACTTTTTTTTGCGGATGGTACTGCCAATGGCAGCCCCTATTTTTTTGAGGGCAATGGAGAGTTGATGATCCACCGTTTTCACGGAAATATTGAGTAAGGAAGCAATATCCTTATACCGCATTTTATCTTCCTTGGCCAGTTTAAAAATCAAACGGGCACGGGGCGGCAGGTGTTGAATGGCCGATTCAATGGAACGCACTGCCTCTGCAGAAAGCATTTGATGCTCCGGGGATAGATAACTGGAATCCAATTCAACATTCAACTCATCAATGGAAATGGATGTTGATTTCAGTTGCTGCTTAAGTTTTCGTACAGAGTTGTTTTTAACAGCTATAAAAAGGTACAACCGCAGATCGCTGATTTCGCCAATACGGGAACGCTGGTTCCAGAGTTGAATAAAAACATCTGATACAATTTCTTCAGCCGTTTCCCTTGATTGAACGATGGAGGCTGCAAAACGGGTGAGCGATGAAAAAAGCATCATAAAAATTTCTTTATACGCTGCTTCATCTTCATAAACTGCCAGCCGGCGCTGCAGTTCGTCTAACCGTCCGTATGATAAATCGTGGGTCAATGCAATCAATAATCTGGTTCAAATTACCTGTATTTTTTTGAAACCCAAAAAAACTTTCTGTTCATGTGCATGAAAACGAATGATTTAGCCTCAACAAACCAGAAGCTTCAGGAATGCAACGGCTGATGAAAATCACCCCTTTTCCTCTCCGTCATCAGCGTCACCTGCATGCTGATTGTTGAACTTTATCATCTAAACATATGGTTATGAAAAAGGTGTTACTGATGTTTGATGGTGCTCATTTTTCAAAGGGCGCTTTTGATTTTGTACGCCAGTTGAATAACCTGGAACATGTATTGGTAACCGGTGTGTTTCTGCCGCAGAGTATCGCTTCTTCTTTATGGAGTTATACAGATGCAATGACCGGAACCGTACTGGTGCCGGTACTTCCTGAAACTGACCCCGCCGTTCTTACAGCCTGTAAAACAGAATTTGAAACCCGCTGTCAAAAGAGTGGTATTGAGTACAGGGTTCATGAAGATGCGTACGATTTTGCCTTGCCCGAACTGATCACCGAATCAAGATTTGCCGACCTGCTGGTAATAGGCAGCGAATCTTTTTATGAAGGTCATGAAGAAGGAATCAACGAATACCTCCAGGAGGTATTGCAAAAAGTTGAATGCCCCGTAATTGTTGTACCCGAAACTTTTGAATTTCCGAACACCACCGTACTCAGCTATGATGGTTCTGCATCTTCCGTGTATGCCATCAAACAGTTTGCTTACCTGTTTCCGGAGTTGAGCCGGCAACCCACCCTGTTAGTGTATGCACATGAAGACGAAAAAATTGAATTCCCCCATGAAAACAATATTGAAGAATTAGCTGCCCGTCATTTCCAGGATCTCACGCTGATGAAACTGGAAATTAACCCCACAAAGTATTTTGCTGCGTGGATGAATAATAAAGAAGGAGCTATCCTTGTGGCGGGCGCTTACGGAAGAAGTACAATTTCTCAAGTGCTGCGTAAAAGCTTTATCAAAAGCATCATCGGAGCACACAAAATACCTGTATTCATAGCACACAGGTCTTGATTTGGTTGGTTATAAAGCCCCGATTCCTCGGGGCTTTTCTTTTAAACCTGCTCCTGAGAAAACTATTATTCTTTCTGTTTAAAATAAAAAGTAAACAGAAAAAATATAAACCGGAATAATACATAACTGCCCCACTGCAACATGCGCTGCCACCTGTTAAATTTCATTTCATAACTCTCTGTTGTAACCGGCACACAATCTTTTTCTATCAGTTGCTTAAAAACAGCTTTTGTTTCAATGGCAAATGGTTTGCTCAGCACATCAAGATTCAATTCAATGCTGGCATATGCGCTGATGTTATTGATATTGTAAGAACCGACGGTAACCAACACATCATCACACAAACTCAGCTTTCCATGCAATACTGATGGCTGGTACTCATAAATACGAACGCCTCTTTTCAGCAACCACCGATACAGGTAACGTTCTGCATTTTTTGAAAGAGCAATATCACTGTTACCTGCTGTAATCACTTCTATCTGCACACCACGCTGAAGGGCCCGTTCAATATATTTGCGAAATACCCTGCCGGGCAAAAAATAACTGGAGAGAATGGTAATGGATGATTTTGCATGGCGAAACATTTCAAGATAGGTACGGCTGATTTGATTTTTACGATATACCCAGTCGTTACGTCGCACACGAACAAGGTACGATGCAGCATCCGTTACCACCTGGTTGGGTTTCTTTGTGTTTTTCTTTTTAAAGAGTTGCGGCGCATTCCAAACTTCTTTACAAACCTTTTCCAATTGGGCACTTGCTTCGCCTTCAGTGTACAAAGCCCAATCCAGCCACGCTTTCCCATCGGGCATATCATTGTAACGGTTACTGATGTTAATACCACCAACCAGGCTTCGCATGCCATCCGCTACAAATACTTTATGATGCAGTCTTCTGCCAAAATAAAAATTCCGGTTTTTAAAAAAAGGTTCAAACTCTTTAAATTCAACTCCCTTTCGTTGCAGCCGCTCTACAAATGCTGCTGAAAGTTCTTTGGAGGCGTAAGCATCTACCATTAACTGCACAGTAACCCCCCGCTGTGCTGCATTCATAAGAGCAGCTCCTATTTCCATTCCGGTTTCATCATCCTCAAAAATGTAAGTCTGCAAATGAATGGAGGTAACAGCCGTATCAATTAATTGCTGCAGCAAATCAAAATACGCTTTACCACCACGTATGAGTTGTACCTGTGAGCAGGCATACACCGGATGCAGTAATGATGGGGCCGTTTGCAACATCAGCTAATTTACGCTTTGCTGGTTGATTGTATGGAATGAACTGACAGGCATCAAGCCACCTGTTGACCCCACTCATATCCTCAAACTCCAACTCGGCGTAGCTTTAATTTTCAAATAAAACCATGCTGGGCATTTTAAAACCTGAAGAAATTGAAGAAGTATTGCTGCAGGCAACAGTAGGTCGTATCGGCTGTTGCAAAGAGGGCAAAACCTATGTAGTACCCATCAACTATGTATATGATGGTAAGTATGTGATTGCTCATTCCGTAGAAGGTGAAAAGATTTTTTTAATGCGTAACAATCCGCTGGTTTGTTTTGAAGTAGAACAGATAAAAGACAACTGCAACTGGAAAACAGTCATCAGCTGGGGCACCTATCATGAAATTACAGATGAACGGGAGCGCTATGAAGCAATGAAATTATTTGTAGATCGTATGATGAAACTGAAAGTAAGCACAACAGCTCATCCACCTGAAAACAAACCCGCAAGGCATTTAACCACAAAGCAAACAGTAAGAGCCGTGATATACCGCATCCTGTTAACTGAAAAAACAGGACGCTTTGAAAAAGAAGGAACCGATTCTATGTGATGTAAAAAAATGAGTATGGAACAAACATGGACCAAAGCAGAAGAACTGGGCAAAACCATCCGGGAGTATATTAACAACCGCACCGATCAGTTAAAACTTACTGCTGCGGAAAAAACAGCCGTCCTTATATCGCTGCTGCTGGCAGCCATGATCATCGCTGCATTCTTTGTGTTTGCCGTTTTGTTTCTTGCCATTGCCCTTTCTGTGTACATGGGTGAAGTTTTTGGAGCCCTCTACTACGGTTTTTTATTTACAGCCGCTGTTATTTTAGTGCTGGGGATGATTGTTTGGATATTCAGAAAACAGATGATCCAATATCCGTTAATGAATGCACTGCTCAAACATTTATTTACAGAAGAAGAACGGGAGGAAGATGATGAAGAAGATTCAATCTGATAAGCAGTTACAAAAGAAAAAAAAGCAACTCCGCAAACGGCAGCAGGAATTGGAGTTGCTGTTGCATGCCCATTGGATTGAACTCAAACACAGCTTCAAACCAAAAAATATTGCAGGTGAATTTATTGCTGCAGCTTTTCAGAAAAACACAAACAGTAATGAAAACACCATTGCAGACACCCTCAGTCAACTGGCAGCAGCAGCCACTAAAGTAGCCGTAGAGCATGCCCAGGAATGGCTGGCCGAACGAATGAATAAAAAGCGTTAAGCTGCTTTTGACTTTGCTCAATCATTTATGTGACAACTGTCATAGGAATCCCTTTGTATCGGACTGTAGCTTTAAGCTGTTATTATTTAGGTTTTTAACAATCCTAAAAAGGAGGTGTATATGGCAACAAAAGCTCTCGAGAGAACCGGAAAACTGCCCGTATTTTTTGATGATTTTTTCAAACCCTGGAATGAATGGTTTGACAATGGCAGTACTATTTTCAACCGTATGCTTACTGTACCGGCAGTAAACGTAACCGAAACCAAAGAAAACTTTATGGTAACACTGGCCGTACCGGGAATGAAGAAAGAGGATTTTGACATCAGAATGGATGGAAATATGCTCACCATCAGCTGTGAGAAGGAAGAAACCAAAGAAGAGAAAGAAATGGAATTCAACCGCAAAGAGTACAACTATTCATCCTTCAGCCGCAGTTTTACCCTGCCGGAAGAAGTGATGAAAGAAAAAATTGATGCGGTATATGAAAACGGCGAATTGAAACTCATGTTACCAAAAACAGAAAAAGCAAGAATCACAGAAACAGGTAAACACATACCTGTGAAGTAGTGAACAAGCTGGTGATTGATGATGAACGGCCCCGCTTTTAAGCGGGGCTTTTTGTTTTTCTCCGCATTTGCTCCGGCTGTTTATGAGAACGATCAGTTACCGGTTTGATGTGCATCAACTCCTGTACATAGGCTCCAAACTATTTTGCAGCCGCTATGCATACAACTACCAACCAGGTACAATGCTACCACTGCGGCGAAGAAGTGTTGACGGCTGTTCGTTTTGATGAAAAAACGTTTTGCTGCCAGGGCTGTAAATCTGTTTACTTCATTCTTAATAAAAGCGGGCTTTGTGAATATTACAATCTGAATGAACAACCCGGCACCAATCTTCAAAAAGAAATCAGAACTGATAAATTCCTGTTCCTGGAAGACAAAACCATTCAGCAAAAACTCATTCAGTTCCGGGATGCTTCACAAACACATATCACTTTTTACCTGCCGCAAATGCATTGCAGCAGTTGCTTGTACCTGTTGGAAAACCTGCACCGCATCAATCCGCATGTCATTTCATCCCGTGTCAACTTCCCGGCCAAAGAAGTAACGGTTGTTTTTAATCACAATGAACTTGCATTGAGCAAACTGGCTACATTGCTCAGTTCGGTGGGTTATGAACCTTACATCAGTCTGCACGACTTAGAGCATAAAAAACCGGCTTTCCCGAAATCGATGATTTATCAATTGGGCGTAGCAGGTTTTGCATTTGCCAATATAATGTTGCTCAGTTTTCCTGAATACCTGGGATTTGAAGGCGACGAACAGGCATTGCAATCCACCTTCAGAATACTGAATATCATTCTTGCATTACCTGTATTACTTTACAGTTCCCAGCCATTTTTTGAAAGTGCGTGGAAAGGGCTCCGCAATAAATTTCTCAATATTGATGCACCTGTTGCCTTAGCAATTCTGATCACTTTTTTCCGCAGTTTGTATGAAGTGTACTACAATATCAGCGCCGGATATTTTGACAGCATGACGGGTATTGTATTTTTCATGCTCATTGGCCGCATTCTTCAGAACAAAACATACCAGCAACTTTCATTTGAACGGGATTATACTTCCTATTTCCCTTTGGCGGTTACAGTGATTAAAAATGATCTTGAAACACCAGTAGCGTTGCCACAGGTAAAAGTGAATGACACTTTATTAATTCATCATGATGAAATTATTCCGGCTGATGGTATTCTTACCCGTGGCAAAGCCTTGATTGATTACAGTTTTGTAACCGGTGAAAGTGTGCCCGTCGTGAAAGAAATGGGTGAAATTATTTATGCAGGCGGCCGGCAAACAGGCAGCAATATTGAACTGCTTACGATAAAAGAAGTAACTCAAAGCTATCTCACCCAACTCTGGAATAAAGAAGGTGATAAAAAAGCAGGTGAAGAACAAAAATCTTTTGTGCATGCGCTCAGCCGCTGGTTTACCTGGGTTGTGCTGGCACTGGCAGCAGCAGGAGCTCTTTACTGGAGTTTTTACGACAGCACCAAAGCATGGAATGTAATCACCACAGTACTTATTGTTGCCTGCCCCTGTGCTTTATTGCTGAGTAACAGTTTTACCAATGGTAATATCATCCGCCTGTTAAGCCGTAGAAAACTCTACCTGCGCAATGCACAGGTAATAGAAGATATGGCGGCCATTGATCATATTGTTTTTGATAAAACAGGAACCCTCACCAGTGCCAACAAACAGGATATTGAATTTTTAGGTGAGGTTTTGACGAAAAAACAAAAAGAACAAATCAGCGCTCTTGCAGCCCAATCTACACATCCGTTAAGTAAAGCATTGGTGCAGCACCTGGGGCGCAGCAGAACTACATCCGTTTCTGATTTTCGTGAAACCCCGGGCAAAGGCATTGAAGGTGTTGTTAGAAATGAGAAAGTAGTATTGGGCTCCTCTCCTGTTACTATTGATCAACAGGATAACCGCACAAAAGTGCATGCAGTGATCAATGATGAATACCTGGGTTATTTTGTGTTCAGCAATCACTACCGGGAGCAACTGGAACCCATGATTGATGCGTTGAGGAAAGAGTATCGTTTATCCATTATAAGCGGAGATAGCAATGCAGAGCAACTGCATCTCCAGCATTTATTCGGCGCCGGCGCTAAACTCCTCTTTCAGCAACAGCCGCATCAAAAGCTCAACTATATTCATCAATTGCAAAGCAAAAATCAGAAAGTACTGATGATTGGCGATGGGCTCAATGATGCCGGTGCCCTGCAGCAAAGCAATGTGGGCATAGCAGTAACAGAAGACACCAATAATTTTACGCCTGCCAGTGATGCCGTGCTGGATGCCAGGCAGTTGCACCTGCTGCCATCGTTCATAAAACTTTGTAAAGCCAATAAACAAATCATACTGGCAGCTTTCATTTTATCAATCGTATATAATGTTGTGGGATTGTTCTTTGCCTTGCAGGGCGTGTTATCACCACTGGTTGCTGCTATCTTAATGCCCTCCAGTTCTATCAGTATTTTACTCATCACCTTCGGCAGCAGCAGTTTGCTGGGCAAATGGTTACTGCCCGTAATGAAGACGTAAATAACTGAACATCTGTTCACTGCAAACCTTTGCAATCACACATGCGCTGATAAATATCATTGATGGCTTTGATACCCATCACTGTAGCCCTCACCTGCTGAAAATAGTTTTGCCTCGTACTAAAAACGCACCACATGAGTGTAATTATCATACTTCTCATTGCCAGCATAAGTGTTGCCACACTGTTCCTGGTGGCGTTCATCTGGAGCATCCGTAATGGCCAGATGGATGACGACTACTCACCTCCCCGCAGAATTCTCTTTGACGATACAATTCAAAAACCTAAATCTTAAAACGAACCATATGCAAATGGAAAAATTCGCTTATGACAACCGGATCGTAAAAAACTTCGCCATTGCCACCGCTGTATGGGGCCTGGTTGGTATGATTGTCGGTTTATGGGTAGCACTCCAGTTCTACCTGCCACAAACATCCCTCAACTTTCCGGGTACAACCTTCGGACGTCTTCGCCCCATTCATACCAATGCGGTGATTTTTGCTTTTGTGGGCAACAGTATGTTCATGGGTGTGTATTACTCCCTGCAACGCTTGTGTAAAGCAAGAATGTTTAGTGATGTTCTCAGTAAAATTCATTTCTGGGGCTGGCAGTTGATTATTGTATTGGCAGCTGTTACTTTATTTTTTGGTTATACCACCGGTAAAGAATATGCGGAGCTGGAATGGCCGATTGATATCCTAATCACCCTTATATGGGTAGTGTTTGGTATTAACATGTTTGGCACCATCCTTAAGCGGAGAGAAAGTCATTTGTATGTGGCTATATGGTTTTACATAGCCACCTGGATTACCGTAGCCATGCTGCATATTGTAAACTCAGTTGAGCTGCCGTTCAGCTGGCTCAAGAGTTACAGCTGGTATGCAGGTGTTCAGGATGCATTGGTACAGTGGTGGTATGGTCATAATGCAGTAGCCTTCTTTTTAACCACTCCCATTTTAGGTTTGATGTATTACTTCCTGCCTAAGGCAGCGAATCGTCCTGTATATTCTTATCGTCTTTCCATTATACACTTCTGGGCACTGATCTTTTTGTACATCTGGGCAGGCCCGCACCATTTGCTGTATACGGCATTGCCTGATTGGGCACAATCACTCGGCACTGTATTCAGTGTGATGTTGATTGCACCCAGCTGGGGTGGTATGCTCAATGGTTTGTTTACACTGCGTGGCGCCTGGGATAAAGTACGTGAAGAACCGATGCTGAAATTCTTTGTAGTAGCCATTACCTGTTATGGTATGAGTACGTTTGAAGGCCCTATGCTGAGTTTGAAAAACGTAAATGCCATTGCACACTTTACTGATTGGATTATTGCACACGTACATATCGGAGGCTTAGGCTGGAACGGATTTATGGCCTTTGGTATTTTATATTGGTTATTCCCCAAAATGTGGGGCACCAAACTTTACTCTGTACGTCTTGCAAACAACCACTTCTGGCTGGGAACAATTGGTATTGTTATTTACGCCATACCTATGTACTGGGCCGGTTTTGCACAGGCTGATATGTGGAAACAGTTTACAGAGGAAGGCTTAATCAAATTCCAGTTCCTTGAAACAGTAAACAGTATTATACCCATGTACATTGCCCGCAGCATTGGTGGTACACTGTACATTATTGGTGTAGTAATGATGCTGTACAATCTTTATAAAACAGCCGCATCCGGTTCCTTTATTGCCAATGAAGAAGCAGAAGCTCCTGCATTGGAAAAATCAGCTTCTCACGGCAAAGAATACTGGCACCGTGTTATTGAACGCAAACCGGTAATGATGCTGGTACTGAGTTTAATTATCGTAGCCATTGGTGGTCTGCTCGAATTGATTCCCACCTTCCTTGTAAAAGAGAATGTACCCACTATTGCAGCCGTAAAACCATATACACCACTGGAGTTACAGGGAAGAGATATTTACATAAGGGAAGGATGTTATACCTGCCACTCACAAATGGTACGTCCGTTCCGTGATGAAGTAGCACGTTATGGTGAATATTCCAAAGCTGGTGAATTTGTATATGATCATCCGTTCCAATGGGGCAGCAAGCGTACCGGACCGGACTTAGCAAGAGAAGGAACTGATAAATTGAAGAAATCTGACTCCTGGCACTACAACCACCTGATGGAACCATCCTTGATGAGTCCCGGATCCGTTATGCCACGTTATGTTTGGTTACTGGATAATGACCTGGATACAACCAGCACTCCTGCTAAAATAAGAGCGATGCAAACTCTGGGTGTTCCTTATCCCGAAGGATATGATAAAATCGCCAATAAAGATCTGATGACACAAGCCAACGGCATCCGCATCAATTTAAAAATTGACAAGATTGAAACCCCTGCCAATAAAGAAATAATTGCGGTGATTGCTTACCTGCAACGCCTGGGCAAGGATATTCAAACAGAAAGCAAAAACAAAACAGCATCTATTCAATAACACGCAAACAGTAAGAAATGAAATTCATTCACTATCTCGAAAAAATTAGCGATGTAAGCATTTATGGTCTTACCTCCTTTATGATCTTTTTCATCTTCTTCTGCGCTGTGTTAACGTGGGTGTGGAAGAGTGACAGTAAAGAGCTGAAAAAAATCAGCCGTATTCCATTAGACTAACTCATAAAAATATAAACAACATGTTCAGTTTAAAAAAACCAAGATATATGAAGCATCTCCTGCTGATGCTGTTGTTGCTGCCCTTATCAGCAGCAGTAATGGCACAAACTGCTTCCGCTGCCGGCAGTGCTGTTCCTCCTTCTGTTTGGAGTAACCCGCTGGCACTTGCTATGCTGGCCATCATTCTCGTATTACTGCTCGTAATCGCCTTACTGGCGAATGTAGTATTAGGAACTGCAGAATGGTATTTCAAAAAAGAAAGCGGAACTGTAACAACTAAAGCAATTGCCCTGCTGATAAGCTTAGGATTACCGGCACTCAGCTTTGCACAGGAAACGGCAACAACTGTTGCTGCCCCAGTGAGCTACGGCGGACTTACATCAACCACCTTCTTTTTATTGCTTGCAGTAATTGGTGTTGAATTGGCAGTGATCCTGGTGCTTGCATTTTTCGTTCGTTCCTTTCTTACAAAAGAAAAAGCAAAGCTTGCATTAGCTGAAGAAACCGCTGTACAAAAAGAAACCAATTGGCAACAGCTTTGGGATAAGATTAACAGCTTTCGCCCCATTACAGAAGAATCAAAAATTGACCTGGGCCATAACTATGATGGCATTCGTGAACTGAATAACCGATTACCGGGCTGGTGGTTGTATGGATTTTATGCTACCATTCTTTTCTCCGCTATTTATTTATGGCGTTATCATGTAACACACACCGCACCATTGAGTACAGAAGAATTAAAAATTGCAATGGTAAAAGGAGAAGCACAAAAAGCAGCTTACCTCGCAAAAGCAGCCAACCTGGTCGATGAAAACACGATAACCTATAAGAAAGAGGATGCTGCGATCAGTGCCGGCGGTGCCATATTTAAGCAAACCTGCGCTGCCTGTCATGGACCTGAAGGACAGGGAAATACCGTAGGTCCCAACCTGACAGATGAATACTGGATTCATGGCGGCAACATCAAAGACATTTTTAAAACGATTAAATACGGCTATCCGGAAAAAGGAATGCAAAGCTGGAAAGATCAGTACTCACCGGTACAAATTGCTCAGTTAGCAACCTTCGTGAAATCCCTGCAGGGAAGTAATCCGCCCAACCCTAAAGCACCACAAGGTGATTTGTATAAAGAAAATGCAGCAGCACCTGCTGCTGACTCTATAAAAGTACAAGACAGTACTTCAACCGCTAAAATGAATTGATTTTGGAAATGCAGCCAATAGATAAAAAGAATGAAGTGAGTGAATCGTTCCGTGACCGCATTGCAACTGTTGATGCAAAAGGAAAACGCAACTGGATCTATGCACAAAAGCCAAAAGGCCGTTTGTACAATGCCAGAACTATTGTAAGTCTTTTTTTCTTTGGCATTTTTATGGTGCTGCCGTTTATCTACGTAAACGGCAGACCCTTATTTCTTTTTAATATTCCCAAAGCCAAGTTTATTATCCTGGGCAAAGTATTCTGGCCGCAGGACTTTTTCATTTTCGGCATTACCATGGTGACTTTTGTGGTATTCATCGTATTATTTACGGCTGCCTTTGGCCGTTTGTTCTGCGGGTGGGTATGCCCGCAAACCAATTTCATGGAAATGCTGTTTCGCCGGATTGAATATGCCATTGAAGGTGATGCACCGCAGCAAAAAGCTTTGGCCAAAAGCGAATGGAGCAGTACAAAGATTGTTAAGAAATCACTCAAGCACTTTGTGTTTTACGTGATTTCATTTGTTATTGCCAATTATTTTTTAGCATACATAATAGGTGTTGAAGAATTATGGGCGATGATGAAAAGCCCTTTTACCAACCTGGGAACATTGGCAGGATTAATTGTTTTTACCTATGTATTTTATGCTGTATATGCTTTCTTCCGGGAACAGGCCTGTACAGTGGTTTGTCCATATGGAAGGTTACAGGGTGTTTTGCTGGATAAAAATTCAGTAGTGGTTGCCTATGATTACAAGCGGGGTGAAACAAGAGCAAAGTTTAAAAAGAATGAAGAACGTGCTGCCGGCGATTGTATTGACTGCTACCAGTGCGTGAAAGTATGCCCCACCGGTATTGACATCCGTAACGGCACACAATTGGAATGTATTAACTGTACAGCTTGTATTGACGCCTGCGATCATATGATGGAAAGTGTGGGCTTTAAAAAAGGGCTCATTCGTTTTGCCAGTGAAAATAATATTGCCAGTGGTGCAAAACAGCGTTACACCACAAGAATGAAATTGTACACAGTATTACTAATTGGCCTGCTGGGTTTATTAGGCGTGATGATCTTTTCACTGAAGGATGTAAAGGCGACTGTAATACGCACACCTGGCATGCTCTTCCAGGAAGTGGGCAAAGACAGTATTTCCAACCTGTACAATATTAAAGTGGTAAACAAAACCATGAAGGCTATTCCCCTTACTATAAAATTAGAAAGCGGTAACGGCTCTGTAAAAATGGTGGGCGACTATATACATGTACAAAAAGAAGGACAGGGAGCAGGTGCTTTTTTTGTGATACTGAACAATCAATCCATTAAAGAACGCAAAACAGAAATCAAACTCGGACTGTATGAAGGCAACCGGAAAATAAGTGATGTAACCACTAATTTCCTGGGACCCATTTACAGCAGAGAATAACTAATTATAAAAAATTAAAACGAGCAACATGACACTCAACTGGGGACATAAAATAACCATCGTACTCATCCTGTTCGGCGTACTCATGTTTACCTTGGTGTACAAAAGCATTAAAACTGATTTTCAGTTAGTGAGTAAAGACTATTACAAAGATGAGCTGCAATATCAGCAGGTGATTGATGGCAGCAATAATGCCAACGCCCTGACAAGTGCACTTACGCTGACACAAACAGATAAAGGCATCAGCATACAATTTCCACAGGAAATGAAGGGCAAGTTGCTGCACGGTGAAATCTGGTTTTATTGCTCCTACGATGAGCATAAAGATTTGCGGTTGAAGATTGATGTAACCAATGAAGCAGTTCAGCTCATTGAGCCGGACCGCTTGGCACCAGCTACCTATAGCGTTAAAACCAGTTGGAAAGCAGATGGTAATCCATACTACAACGAACAAAGTTTTACAGTAAAATAATGCTTGTAACAACCATCATAGCCGGATTTACATTGGGGCTCTTCGGCAGCCTGCATTGTGTGGGTATGTGCGGGCCACTGGCATTGGCGCTTCCTGCCCCTTTTGCGAAAAAAAGCAAGCAAATAACATCTTCCCTTTTTTATAATGCAGGGAGAGTGGTTACTTATAGTTTGCTGGGCTTACTGTTTGGATTAATTGGTAAGAGTTTTCGTCTGATCGGCTTTCAACAATTGTTTTCCATCATAGCAGGCAGCAGTATGATGGTATTAACGGTGCTGTATTTTGTTTTCAAACAAAGTTATCAGCCACGCTGGTTCCGGGATTTTACATGGAAAATTCAGTCCTTCATAGCCGCTACACTTCAAAAGCAAAGCGGCTCCTTTTGGGTGGGCATGGCCAATGGTCTTTTACCCTGCGGTATGGTGTATGCGGCTATTGCAGGCGCACTGGTGAGTAACAGCATTACAAACGCTACTGTTTTTATGGCTTCTTTTGGTTTAGCTACAGTGCCGGCACTGCTCTTGTTGATGTTGTTTGGATCAGGCATTCCGTTGCATATACGTTTAAAGCTAAGAAAGCTTACACCCCTTGTGATGATGGTGGTGGCAGCCCTTCTCATATTCAGAGGCATGAACTTGGGCATTCCGTATATCAGCCCGGAGTTTCATCCAGTTGTATCAGAAACGTTACATTGCCATTAAATAAAAACATTTGTATGGCAACGAAAGAATTAAAAGAATTATTAAAAACAGAGAATGAGCAACTGCAAAAACTAAATGCAATTGTAGAGCAGTCCATTGAAGAAGAAAAGCTCGTTTCTAATAAGTTACTGGAGTTTGAAGATGCACATCCATCCCGCAGCAGCCGCATTGCAGATACCATTGCAGCATTTGGCGGCAGTTGGAAATTCATTATTGCTTTTCTGTTTTTTATGTTGCTATGGATGGTATTGAATCTTTATGTACTGAAGCATTCTTTTGATGCGTATCCGTTTATACTGCTCAATCTCATTCTTTCCACCATTGCCGCTTTACAGGCACCCGTGATTATGATGAGCCAGAACCGTAAAGAAGAAAAAGACAGGCAACGTGCCATAAATGATTATCTCGTAAACCTGAAAGCAGAAGTAGAAGTAAAAAACCTGCATCATAAAATGGATTTACTGATAGCTGAACAGATGAAGACTTTGTTTGAAATTCAAAAAGCACAGATGGATATGATGGAAGATATACGCAGAATGTTAAAGAAAAACAATGAGCCTAAGAATTGAAAACTAATCAAAAAGTAATTGACTGACGAACATCATTTTCCAGGTTGATGCAAAATCATAAGATTGCCGGCAGGAGGGTGATAGATTTGTAATAATTGTAATGGTGAAACAGCGCAGAAATGTATATGAGTATCACAAATAAAAACACAAAAAAAATACTTTCACAGTACAGACATGAAAATGAAAGCTGGAAACGTTACCTGCAGTTTATTCAGCAGGAAAACAACTTTTTAAAGAACCGGCTGTCACAAGTGTTGCAACATGATACAGATGTGGATTTCCTGGAAAGAGCCGAGTTTTTCCAGAGCAAATTCCTGGCGGAAGATGAAACCGTTCACCTGCTGCGCCAGGATGTACATGAAATTGAGCACCTGCTTCTGAAAGACATGTCAGATGACAATAACGGCATGAATAATCTCCGCAAAAAATTCTGGAAACTAAGCAGGGATATGGAAACAGTTGAACGCCATTTCAACAAACTCAAATCCGATTTCAATACTTTTTTACTGGATGCTGCCTGATGCTTATTTTAATTAAGCATGTTCTCCAGTTTCTTTTCATTAAGGATAATGATATGACCGTCCTTAATATCAATCAACTTTTCTGTTCTGAAATCTCCCAATGTACGTATTAACGACTCAGTAGCAGTACCTGCAATACTGGCCAGGTTTTCCCGGCTGATATTAATACTGAAAGCAGCATCACCCGTTTTATATTTCCGTTGCAAACTCACCAACGCATCTGCTACTTTTTTACGCAGAGAGTTATAAGCCAACTTCAGCAATTGCTCTTCTTTTTCGGCTACATCTTTTGCCAACATCTGGATAAACTTTCTGGCTACTACAGGATTGTTATTTACCAGTTCATCAAAATCCTGTTTGGGAATCAATGCCAGTTCACAATCCTCCATAGCCTCTGCAGTTTCTTTATAAGTACTTTCTTCCAGCAACGCTACATATCCAAGGAAATCTCCCTGGTTGTAAAGATCAACCACCAGTTCTTTTCCATCATCATTTGTTTTGTACGTTTTTACCTTTCCTTTTACTACATAAAACAAACGGCTGGCACGGTTTCCTTCATTATAAATGGTTTGTTTCTTTTTGTAGTGATTTATATCCCTGTCGCTCGTAAGCGCTTCTAATGACTCTTTACCTCCTGCTGCCTGCAGCAGTTTATTTACGCCTTCAATACCGGAACCAAACTCCTGTTTGAGCAGGTCAATCTTTTTCAACCGGCCTTCAATGGCGCTTAACAGTTCTGTACCGCTGAAGGGTTTGGTAATATAATCATCAGCCCCCATTTCCATTCCTTTACGCAAATCAAGACGCTCTGTTTTGGCCGTTAAGAAAATGAACGGAATATTTTTAGTAGCATCATTTTTATGCAAGGCATGCAGTACGCCATAACCATCCAGTACAGGCATCATGATATCGCAAACAATCAAATCCGGCTTTTCACTGAGGGCCATTTCAATTCCCTGTTTACCATCAGGTGCTGTTACCACCTGGTAATTAGACAGCTCCAGTATTTCAGCTGTATTCTCCCTGATCTCCTGGTTATCTTCAATCAACAAAATTTTCTTTAACATTCTTATTGTGTTTGTTTGTTAAATGTAATGACAAATTCAGTACCTGCTCCAGGCTCACTGTTGCAAACTATTTTTCCGTTCATTAACTCCGCATACCGGGCTACGATGTGCAGCCCTAAACCTGTACCCTGAATGTTTATGGCATTGGTAGCTCTGAAGAAACGTTCAAATAAATGTTCCTGGTCTTCGGCAGGTATTCCTATTCCCTGGTCTTTAATGCGTAACTCTAACCCGGCGGCTGAAATAGAAGTATGCATTTTAATTTCAGAATCTTCCGGCGAGAATTTTATGGCATTTGAAAGCAGGTTGATGATAATATGTTTGAACATAGAGGGATCCAATTCCATTTCAGCATCACCCTCATGGGTATAAGTAACTTTTTGCGACGACTTACGGATGGTTACCAATTCACTGATGGTATCATTGATTACTTTCTGAACATTGGTGATGCTGAACCGCACCTGGATCTTACCTTCTTCAATACGACCTACATTCAAAAAGTCGTTTAAAATATCTGTAAGCAGGTTAACGGAGGAAATAATACGTTGAATATGTTTTTCCCGCTTGGGTTGATCTTCCGTTGTTTGATATTTCTGTAAGAGATAGGTTGAAGAAAGTACAGTACTCAGCGGCGTACGAAATTCATGCGAAGCAACCGATACAAATCTTGATTTCAATTCACCTAATTCTTTTTCACGATTCAAGGCCTCCCGCAACTCCCGGTCTTTCTGCTGGTTTTCTTTTATCTGGTGATTTAACTCCTCTACCGTATGTTGTAAAGAAATGGTACGTTCTTCCACTTTGTGTTCCAGTTCTTCATTGAGCTTACGTATGGCTTCATCAGATTTTTTACGAAGTGTAATATCATTGATAAACGCCATCACAAATTTTTCACCGTTGATTTCATAGTTCCCCAGGCTTATTTCCACAGGAAACTCTGAGCCGTCTTTTTTGGACGCATACAAATCCATCCCAATACCCATGGGGCGGCTTTTTGGATCTTTGATATAGTTAGACCTGTGCCCTACATGCCTGTCATGCATACGGCGGGGGATCAGTATCTCAATCGTTTTACCCTTAATTTCTTCGGTATGATCGTAACCAAACTGCCCCAATGCAAACTGGTTTACCAGCACAATTTCACCCCTGGCATTAGCCACAATAATACCGATGCTGGCATGATTAAAAAGTGTTTGAAGTATTTCTCCGCTTAAGGGCGCATTCACCATAAATTCTTCTTAGTGTGGAGGTTTACGCAATACTGTAAATATACAGGCTGCTGCACAATTAGCAATGCTGTTTTCAAAGAATAGCAGTAAAATAGCGTAGATAACAGCAGAAGGTGTAACTGTGATTATGAAGCTTCTTTCGTAAACTTGCAGAAAACAACTTTATGTCTAACGATATAAAATGCCCCAATTGCGGACATGAATTTGAGCCTACTGAAAGTATTCGGGAAGAAGTGCAGAAAGAGTTACGGGTGAAAATGACCGAATGGCAAAAGCAGCAACAGCAAAAACTGGAGCAACAGTTATCAGAAGAAAAGAAAAAAATTCAGCAGGAAACAGAAGAACTGATCCGTAAAAACATAGCAGCCGATTTTGAGAACAAACTCCGTTTGCTGGAACAAAACAATAAGGATAACGAAGAAAAACTGAGAGCAGCCCGCCAGCAGCAACTGGATATCCTCAAAAAAGAACAGGAACTCAAGAATAAAGAAGAAGAGCTGGAACTTTCCTTACAAAAAAAATTACAGGAAGAACGTACGAAGCTGAGTGAAGAAATACGAAAGCTGGAAGAACAACGCATTGCTGCTAAAGAAACAGAATATCAATTGCGGCTGAAAGAGATGGAGAAGCAACTGGAAGACCAGAAAAAGCTGGCAGAAGAAATGAAACGTAAAGCCGAACAGGGCAGCATGCAGTTGCAGGGAGAAGTACAGGAACTCTTGATACAGGAATTACTAACTGAAAGTTTCCCATTTGACCTAATTCAGGAAATAGCCAAAGGTCAACGAGGTGCGGATTGCGTACAAATTGTAAGAAACAAATTAGGTGTTGAATGTGGTAAAATATATTATGAAAGTAAACGAGCAGAAAAATTTGGTGGAGATTGGATAGAAAAATTAAAAGAAGATATGAGAAGATTAGGCGCTGATGCAGCTGTAATCGTAACAAAAACTTTACCAAAAGACGTTGATAGATTTGGCTTGAAAGATGGAGTTTGGGTTTGCACTTACTCTGATTTAAAAGGTGTAGCATTAATGCTTCGTGAAGGCATTATAAAAATTTTTCAAGCTACTAAAAGCCAGGAGAACAAAGGCGATAAAATGCACATGCTGTATAATTATCTCACCAGCAATGAATTTGCCGAGCAATGGAAAGCCATACGTGAAGGTTTTATGAGCATGAAACTTTCAATTCAAAAAGAAAGGGATGCCATGGAAAAACTATGGAAGCAACGGGAGAAACAATTAGAAAAAGTTTTATTGAATGCAGCACATATACGTGGCAGCGTAGAAGGTATTGCAGGAACTGATGTAAATGTGAACCTGCTGGAAGATCATGATTTACTGACCGAAGAATAAAAACAGCCCGGAAATTTTCCGGGCTGTTTTTTACGTAAAATCTTCTCCATCAAAATCGTCGTCATCATTACCGCCACGTGGTTCATTGAGATTGATAATGCTGCCCATCAGGTCTTTAAACTCAACCCTGCCTTCCACTACCTGTTTACTGATGAGCGAGAACGCTGCCAACCCGTGCAAAACAAATTCCATCAACAAGGCACTTTGTTTTTCATTAGCGCCTTTGAAATATTTCTTCACCAAAGCATACAATCCGTCTACTTTGTACAGGAGTTGAATTTTTTCGGCATCCTTTAAATTCATAAGCATGGTCAGTGAGTTGCCTTTGTCAAACCAACCGGTGATGGCCTTATAGGGATTATCAACAGCCGCTTCTCCCCTGCGCTTTTTTAGCAACTCCGGATTAGGAAAATAATTGATGAACTGAGAACGCATGGCTTTATTTAGCAGATTAAATGCTACCTGGTAAGGACCTTCCTGCTCTCCTTCATACACCAGTTCAATTTTACCCGTGATGGAAGGAATGACTCCTATCAAATCATTGATCCATACCTGCGTTTCCTTTTCATTGTTAGTGATGGCACGAAGTTCGGCGGTACTCACCGCATTTTCATACGCACTGATAGTGAGGCGGGCACTTACGCCGCTCTTCTTATCAACAAACTCACTGGTACGTGCTTCAAAAGCCACCTGTTCAATCAACCGTTTTATCAAATCACTCATCTCTACTTTCTGCTGCTGCTCCGGATGAATTTGTGCTTCTTGCTCTGTAATGGCCAAACCTGTTTCAATTGTTTTAGGATAGTGTGTGAGAATTTGACTTTCAATTCTGTCTTTTAAAGGCGTTACAATTGAACCACGGTTGGTATAATCTTCAGGATTGGCAGTAAATACAAATAAAATATCCAAAGGCAAGCGCAATTTAAAGCCACGTATCTGTACATCACCTTCTTCCAGTATGTTGAACAATGATACCTGGATACGTGCCTGCAGATCGGGAATTTCATTGATCACAAAAATGCAGCGGTTGCTGCGTGGAATAATTCCATAGTGGATCACACGTTCATCAGCAAAATTTAATTTGAGATTGGCTGCCTTGATCGGATCAATATCACCAATGAGATCAGCAACACTTACATCCGGCGTTGCCAGCTTTTCACCATAACGTTTGCTTCGGTGCACCCACTCAATCAAGGTATCATCACCTTCCGTTGCTACTTTATCAATGGCATAATGACTGATAGGATTGAAGGGATCATCGTTTAATTCACTACCTGCTACTACGGGAATGTATTCATCCAGCAACTCAGTCATTAATCTTGCCATCCTTGTTTTTGCCTGGCCACGCAAACCAAGAAACAAGATATTATGACGGGAAAGTAAAGCACGTTCTACATCAGGTATTACAGAATCTTCATATCCAAGGATTCCATCAAATACGTTTTCATTGCCTTTCAGTTTAGCAATTAAATTTTGGCGTACTTCTTCTTTGATACTTTTGCTTTTATAGCCGCTCTTTTTTAATTCGCCTAAGGTTGTAATATGTAACATATTGTTTTTTGTTTCCCACGAAGGCACAAAGGCCACAAAGGGTTATTGATTTTTAATAAACTGTTTTTCTCTTGCCGCTTTCGAAATCCCTGAATATAAATGCACCCAATTTATCCAACGATGCAAAGAATGCCTTACCGTTATTCGTTTCAGTAAATTCCTGTACAAAGCGTTGCAGGTAAGGATCAGTTGCAATCATGAAAGTCGTAATGGGTATTTTCAACTTCTTGCATTGCGCCGCTAAATTCAAACACCGGTTGGTAATTTTTCTGTCTAAACCAAAACTGTTCTTATAATACTTCTTACCGATTTTTAAACAGGTAGGTTTTCCATCCGTAATCATAAAGATCTGCTTGTTCGGATTTTTTCTTCTCCGTAAAATCTCCATGGCCAGTTCCAGTCCGGCAACAGTATTTGTATGATAAGGCCCTACCTGTAAATAAGGAAGATCTTTGATTTCTACAGGCCATGCATCATTACCAAACACCACAATATCCAGTGTATCTTTTGGATACCGGGTAGTAATGAGTTCGCTCAACGCCATTGCTACTTTTTTAGCCGGTGTAATACGATCTTCGCCATATAAAATCATGGAGTGGGAAATATCAATCATTAATACGGTAGATGTTTGCGTTTTGAAATCGGTTTCCCGAATTTCTAAATCATCTTCCCGCATCTGGAAGCTATCAATACCATGATTGATCTGTGCATTACGGATGGAATTGGTAAAATCAATCTGCTCTAATGTATCACCAAACTGAAAGGGTCTTGTTTCGGGATTGATTTCATCTCCACCGCCGGGCTTGAAGGTGTGATGCTGACCCTGTTTTGTTTTTTTAAGCTTACCAAAGATTTCTTCCAGTGAACGCTTACGAATACTCTGTTCTGTTTTGGAAGTAATATTGAAAGTTCCTGTTACCGGGTTTTCATCGAGATAACCTTTCTCTTTCAGTTCATCAATAAAATCTCCCATGCCATACTCATCGTTCGTAAGATTGTACTGCCGGTCGAGTTGATTCATCCAGTCCAATGCTTCTGACACATCACCATTGGTATAGGTAAGCAATTGAGTAAACAAATCCAGTAATTGTTCAAACTTAGATTTGTTGTTTTGGGAGGGATCGTATTTTGAGAAAAAGTGTCCTGTCATAAAAAAGAACATACAAGTTAGCTCTTTTTACAATAACCAACTGCAGCTGCAGAATTAACAATATGGGAAAGATTTTGTTGATAGATTCGGCCAACATATCCTATTTTTCATTTTTAAATCCTTGACCGATGAAGTTTTCATTGCAGCTTTTCCTGATAATGCTACTATTTGGCAGCGCCTGTCGAACACCTCAATTGTTACTGAAGCCCGAAGCAAACATAGAAACGCTCA
The DNA here is from genome assembly GCA_050916065.1 of Lacibacter sp. Lineage (GTDB taxonomy): Bacteria > Bacteroidota > Bacteroidia > Chitinophagales > Chitinophagaceae > Lacibacter. The sequence goes on along the minus strand of CP051137.1, from coordinate 366,517 downwards.
ACCTTGAAATGGATTTCAGAACAGTACAGCCCTACGAATACAGGCAATTACTGGAGAAAAAACTGGAGAAATTTGTTACTGTGTACAATACAGAAACACATCCATTCCATTTAAAGTTAAACAGTGGTGATACCACCAACAGTTGTTTCATAAAAATTACACGTTCCAAATTTGTTTCGAGGAAACAGAGTCATTTACATTTGGGTTATTCCATTGCAGGTGTAGGCACGTTTGCTGCTTTACTGGCTACAGGATTTCCTGTGCCGGTGGGCTGGGTTTTTATTCCACGGGCCAGAACCACTTTAGAACCCAACTTAAGCAATGATATTTCTGATATAGAAGGAAAAGCCAGTATCGGCATTATTTCTTCCGGGATGTACCGCTCACAGGAAAAACAAATGGAGATTCAAAGCACGAAATTTCTGAAGTATATCGTATCAGTAGTACAATCAATAGAAGCGGAGTATAACAGGAATAAAAAATAAGTTAACGTATCAGCGCCTGTGTGTTACGCTGTATAATCTCTTCAATTTTCAACTCCACTTCTTTTTCTTTTACCATTAGATCCTGAAGGGTAAGCTTATTTAAAAGATTGTCTAATGTAAACTGGATCATTTTCCAGAGAGAACGGGCGCTGCAATCAACAGAGTTTGTACACAAGCGACCCAATCCTGTATGCGCATCACAAAACTGCTGATCAAACAGATTACCTCCCAGTGCTTTCATTACATCATTAATGATAATAACCTGCGGTTGTTTGGCCAGCACATAACCTCCTTTATTGCCGGGTGTACTATTGATAAAACCTTCCAAACGAAGTGTACGACAGATCTTGGCAACATGCGGCTCACTCAGCCCTTCCGCTTCACTTAATTGCGGAATACTGAGACCCATTGTTGCGTCTGCCGATGCAATGCGAATCAACATTCTGATTCCATATTCTTCCGCTGCGGTTATTTTCATTGTCGATTTTTTATTCCTGTGTTGTTAATGGATCCACCTGGTACACCTGCTGAAAATAAGCACGCAGGTGTACACGGTTTTCTTCGCTTGTTTGTTGAGTACAGTATTGATTGTATACAGTGATCAATGCATCTGCAATGGTTCCTGCATCACTTGTTTCAATCTGATGACGTTGCAGGTGGAGTAATACCTGCCCGTCTTTCATTACTAAAATATTGGGTGAAGAAGGTGTAACACCATTCAAATACTTTGAACGGAAATGTGCTACTGCTTCTTTTTCCATCCCTGCAAAAAGTGTTGCTTTTACATCGGGCACAACATGATTGAAATAGCTGAGTATTGCACCGGGGCGACTCACTCTTGCACTGCATCCACAAACACTGTTGAGTACAACAAGGATCACTTTACCGGGATTGCCGCTAATCACAGACTCTACTTCCTCAACGGTCATCATTTGCGCAAAACCAATATCCACCAGTTCCTTGCGGTAAGGTGCTACAATTTGTTCAGGATAGCTGGGCCCCTGGTTGCCCATTAAACTATCAATTGAAATCATTGCCATATGAAATATTTTTTGCCCCCATCCCCTGAAGGGGTGTTATTAAGTTAAATAATTGTTTTAAAGATTGAAGCTCCTTGTCCCCCTTAAGGGGATAGGGGCGTACTACATAAATCCAAGTTCCAAAGCCGCCACTTCACTCATCATACTCTTTTCCCACTTGGGTGTCCACGTGATCATCACATTCACATCGCTTACACCCTCCACCTCCCTGATCTTCGTATCAACTTCAACAGGTAAAGATTGTGCAGCCGGACAACTGGGCGCTGTTAAGGTCATGGTTATTTGAACATAACCGTTATCGTTAATATCAATCTTATAAATCAATCCTAAATCATAAATGTTCACCGGCAACTCAGGATCAAAGATCGTCTGTAGCTTGTCGATTATTTTTTGATTTAATATCTCTTTATCTAATGCCATTAACTGTTCATTTGTTGTTGAGCCAGATAAACGGTTGCATCTAACTTCATTTGTTTTACCATTGCCAGCAATCCATTACTGCGGGTTTGTGCCAGGTGCTGCTTCATGCCAATCTTATCAATAAATTCCAGTTTGGCATCTATGATCTCTTTCGGCGTATGTCCGCTCAATACACGGATCAGCATACTCACCAATCCTTTTACAATCACCGCATCACTTTCTGCCTTGTAGATCACCTTTCCGTCTTTCAACTCACTCACCATCCATACGGTACTCTGGCAACCTTTGATCTTGTTTTCATCTTTCTTGTAGACATCATCCAGCGGTTTCAGTTTCTTTCCCATGTCAATGATGTATTCATACTTCTCATCCCATGAGTCGAACAAAGAAAACTCATCCACAATTTCTTCTTCAATTGATGCTATTGATTGTACTTCACTCATCTCAACAACTTAATGGCTTTATGTAATCCGGCGATCAAAACATCGATCTCTTCTTTGGTATTGTACATCGCAAAACTGGCCCTGGTAGTACCGGGTATACCAAATCGGTTCATCAATGGCTGGGTACAATGATGCCCCGTACGAACCGCCACTCCTTGGTTATCTAATAAAATACCCAGGTCCTGCGGGTGAACCCCTTCTACTATAAATGATGCTACACTCACTTTATGCTTTGCCTTACCGATCATTCTTACGCCGTCAATCATCTCCAGTTGTGCCGTAGCATAATGCAGCAACTCATCTTCATGCTTTCCGGCCGTTGCTTTACCAACACCGTTCACAAAATCAAGTGCTGCCTTCAGTGCTACAGTATCTGCAATATTGGGCGTACCTGCTTCAAATTTGTAAGGCAGATCATTCCATGTGGTTTTCTCAAATGAAACATCTTTGATCATTTCACCACCACCCATGAACGGAGGCATGGATTCCAGAATTTCTTTTTTCCCATATAACACACCAATTCCGGTGGGACCATATACTTTATGTGAACTGATGGCAAAGAAATCACAATCCAGTTCCTGCACATCAATATCCAGGTGTACTGTTGATTGTGCTCCGTCGATCATTACAACAGCTCCAAACTTATGTGCTGCATCAATAATTTCTTTTACGGGATTGATAGTTCCCAGCGAATTACTTGCATGTACAACAGAAACGATTTTTGTTTTTTCTGAAAGCAATTGATGAAAGGCTTCCATCATCAATTCTCCATGATCATCTACAGGAATCACTTGCAGTTTTGCACCGGTCATTTCAGCAATCAACTGCCAGGGCACAATATTGCTGTGGTGCTCCATACCGCTGATGATGATTTCATCACCTGCCTTTAAATTCGTTCTGCCGTATGTATATGCAACTAAGTTGATACTTTCGGTAACACCTCTTGTAAAAATGATTTCTTCTCTGTGCTTGGCGTTGATGAACTGCTGCAATGTATCTCTTGTAGCTTCGTACGCTGCAGTAGCTTCTTCTGCTAATGAGTGAATGCCACGGTGAATATTAGCATTGTACTTTTCATAATACTCCGTCAGTGCATCAATCACCACTTTGGGTTTTTGAGCAGTGGCTGCATTATCAAAATACACTAATGGCTTTCCTTTCACCATTCTGTTGAGAATAGGAAATTGATGGCGGATAGCCTGCACATTGAAGGTTGTATGTTCTAAGGTTTCAAGCATATATTCATTTTATTTCACACAAAGTCGCAAAGCATACAAAGTAACAAAGAAGAAATTGCGCCTTTGTATCCTTAGTTCCGTTGTGTGATGCCTTACAATTCAAATCCCAAACGCTCAGAAATGATCTGGTCTGCATAAACACGGATCGGCTCCAGCTCAATCTTATCCAATATCTCACCGGCAAAGGCATGTAATAACAACGCTTTTGCTTCTTTGTCACCAATACCTCTTGCCTTCAGGTAGAATAATGCTTCTTCATCCAAACGACCTACCGTACAACCATGTGAACACTTTACATCATCCGCAAATATTTCTAACTGGGGCTTTGTGTTTACGTTGGCTGTATCACTCAACAGAATATTCTTATTGCTTTGATAGGCATTGGTCTTCTGTGCATCCTGGCGCACAAAGATCTTTCCATTGAACACACCGGTTGCATTTTCATCAATAATGCCTTTGTACAATTCATTACTGAAACTGTTGGGCATTACATTATCAACAATAGTATGATTGTCCACATGTGTTTCACCTTTCACACAATACAAACCGTACATATGACTTTCACAACCGGGTGCTTCTAAAATAAAGTTGAGATTGTTACGGATCATACCGCCGTTCAGCGTAAGGGTAACTGAGTTCACTTTGCTCACGCCCACCTGGCGCACATGGGTTGTTTTTACACAACTGCTGTGACTGTCTTCGTTCTGAATTTTATAGATATGCACGTTGGCATTCTCTTCCACCACAATCTCACTTACACGGTTAATAAAGGAATCGCTTGTACCCAGTGTAATTTCCTCTTCCACCAGGTACACTTCCGCATTCACACCCACATGAATCAATGTACGTGGTTGAGAAAGCACACTCGCTGTTCTGGCATCATTGGTATAGTAACAATAAAGCGGATGCTCTACTGCTTTATTCTTCTTTACTGCAATAAACAAGCCTTGGTACGCAAAAGCATTATTCATGGCATTGATACCATCAGTGTGATAGTTGGCGCTATGGCCCAGGTTATTGTCAATGATGGATTTGTATTCACCTTTTACGGCTTCACTCAGCGGAAGGATCACCAGTTCATCTGCAGAGGAACGGATGCTTGATAACTCAGCATGATAAATACCATTGATGAATACCAGTTCGTTCGCAGTTTCATAACCCGGAAGGCGAAATGCATCCACATCGGCTGCAGTTACAGCAGTTGCATCTACAGCATAGTTGAAGTCTTTGTTCAATACACCACTGATGCGGGTATACTTCCATTCCTCATGCTTCACAGTTGGAATACCTTGCTCATTGAACAACTGAATGCCCTTTTGACTCAAAGCCTGCAGTGAACCATTACCTCCAAAAGGCTCGTTCGTGAATTTATTTTGTATGATTGATTTTAAATCTGACATGTTTTTTTTATTTTAGGCTTCAACACCTTCTCCCAATTCTTCTTTAATAAAATCATAACCTCTTTCTTCCAGTTCAAGCGCCAGTTCTTTACCACCACTTTTTACAATACGTCCTTTGTACAACACATGTACATGATCAGGAACAATATAATCCAGCAAACGCTGATAGTGAGTGATCACTAAGAAAGAACGTTTACCATCACGCAACTTATTTACACCTTCAGCAACAATGCGTAAGGCATCAATATCCAATCCACTGTCTGTTTCATCGAGAATGGCAAGTGTTGGTTCCAGCATCGCCATCTGGAAAATCTCATTCCTTTTCTTTTCACCACCACTGAAACCTTCGTTCAATGAACGGCTTAATAAGGATTGATCGATCTCTACCAGTTTCATCTTCTCTTTCATTCTCTTTAAAAATTCCACTGCATCCATCGGCTCTTCACCACGGTACTTTCGGATTTCGTTCACTGCTGTTTTGATAAAGTTGGTAGTGCTTACACCGGGAATTTCAACAGGATATTGAAACGCCAGGAACAATCCTTCACGGGAACGGTCTTCCGGAGAAAGCTCCAGCAGATCTTTGCCATTGAACTCCACTTCACCTCCGGTTACTTCATAATCAGAACGACCGGCCAGCACAGAAGCCAATGTAGATTTACCACTTCCGTTCGGACCCATGATCGCATATACTTCACCGGGTTTGATATCCAGGTTGATGCCCTTTAAGATTTCTTTCTCTTCAATGCGGGCCTGTAAATTTTTTATTGATAACATAAGAATTCGACTATTTGATGATTTGAAAATTTGATAATTATCCTACACTTCCCTCCAATGAAATTGCCAGCAGCTTTTGTGCTTCCACAGCAAACTCCATCGGCAACTGGTTCATAACCTCTTTGGCAAAACCATTGATGATGAGTGCCACCGCAGCCTCTGTATCCAATCCACGTTGATTGCAATAAAAGATCTGGTCTTCACCAATTTTGGAAGTAGTGGCTTCATGTTCTACCTGTGCCGTACTGTTCTTTACTTCAATATAAGGGAAGGTATGAGCACCACATTTATCACCCAGCAGCAAACTATCACACTGAGAAAAGTTGCGTGCATTCACTGCGTTCTTACCTACCTGTACCAAACCACGATAACTATTTTGACTAAAGCCTGCCGAAATACCTTTCGATACGATACGGCTTCTTGTGTTCTTACCAATATGCATCATCTTGGTACCTGTATCAGCCTGTTGATGATTGTTGGTAACAGCAACTGAATAAAATTCACCCTGGCTGTTATCACCTTTCAGGATCACACTTGGATATTTCCATGTCACCGCACTTCCTGTTTCCACCTGTGTCCAACTAATCTTTGAATTTACTCCGGCACAAATACCACGCTTCGTTACAAAATTGTAAATACCGCCTTTCCCTTCTTTATCACCGGGGTACCAGTTTTGAACGGTTGAATATTTTACTTCAGCATTATCTAAGGCTACAATTTCTACAACGGCGGCGTGTAACTGGTTTTCATCACGCTGGGGAGCGGTACAACCTTCCAGGTAACTCACATAGCTTCCTTCTTCTGCAACGATCAATGTACGTTCAAACTGACCGGTACCTGCCGCATTGATGCGGAAATAAGTGCTCAGTTCCATCGGGCATTTCACGCCTTTGGGAATGTAGCAGAAACTACCATCGCTGAAAACAGCACTGTTCAGGGCACTGTAAAAGTTATCAGTCACCGGAACCACACTGCCCAACCATTTTTTGATCAGTTCAGGATGTTCCTGTATGGCTTCGCTCATACTGCAGAAGATGATACCCATTTCACCCAACTGCTCTTTAAAAGTGGTGGCTACTGAAACAGAATCAATCACCGCATCCACCGCCACATTGCTCAAACGCTTTTGTTCATCAAGGGAAATGCCCAGCTTTTCAAACGTAGCCCGAAGTTCAGGGTCTACCTCATCCAGACTGTTTAATGTTTTAGCCTGTTTGGGGGCGCTGTAATACTTAATGGCCTGGAAATCTACATCCGGGTAGGTCACATTGGGCCAGCGGGGCACGCTCATTTTCTGCCATTGGCGGAAAGCTTTCAGGCGCCATTCCAGCATCCATTCGGGTTCTTTCTTTTTGGCGCTGATGAAGCGGATAATATCCTCATTGAGGCCGGGAGGAGCCTCATCTGCCTCTAAATTGGTCACCCAACCATACTTGTACTCACTCAGGGCGGTTTGCTCCAGGGTGGTCAGCATCTCACTCATGTGTAACTTGTTTAATCAGTTTGTCTAAAAGGTTCTACAATAATTCGCCGCAAAGTTAGGGCCTTATTTATACAAAAAAGTATAAATAATGTTCGAGATCGGGAAAAAATGGGGGTTTCCTGCTTCAAGTTGGCGGGTAACAAAGCCACATACAACACAGATTTACGCAGATGGGTTTTGAATTTTGGAATTCCCTTAATGATTGGTGTCCTCACTAACCACATCTTTACCGTAACTACCAATTCGGTTGGTGGGGACACCAACCGATAAATAAAGTGTTTTTCCTGATGTAAAAAGAAACTCGGCAATAGCAACGCCCTAAAAGATGCACACCATTAAAGCAGAATAAAATATTTTTAACCCATGAAATACCTGCTGCCTTTACTGCTCATAACTATAAATTCTTTTTCACAAAAACGCATTCAGCATTTTGTACAGTCCAATGCAGCGGCTATTCAATCAATCGATCCTTTGGATACTTCTTTTGCAGCGTTTAAAGTTTTTGATAAAGCCATCAGCGGCAAACGGGTCATTATGCTGGGTGAACAGGATCATGGGGATGCAACCGCATTCCTGGCTAAAACCAAACTCATCCGTTACCTGCATGAGTATCATGGATTTAATATACTGGCTTTTGAAAGTGATTTTTTTGCCTTAACGGCAGGCGGGCAACAGGTAAAAGATACGGCCACATTGAGAACATACCTCCAGCAAAATCTCTTTCCGATGTGGACGTATTGTACAGCTGCCGCTCCTTTGTTTTACAACTATCTGCCCCAGCAATTGGTCAACGGAACACCGCTCACCGTCACAGGTTTTGATACGCAGCTGCACGGCTCCCGGTTAAAAGAAAAGCTGCGTAAGTATCTTGATACAGCGTTAACAGCGGAGCGTTTCCCTGTAAAAGAGTTGAACAGCCGCAAACAAGCCATCCTGCAACTCGTGGATTCTTTAGCCATCAGCTACGGACGTACGTTTTACACTCCTGACTACTTCCGTACAATGGAGCATTACCTGGAAGAACTGATCCGTGCTGATCAACAAAAACAAAAAGATTCCTACCTCCCTGTGTTACTCAACAGCCTGGCTGCCTTGTGCAGACAAACAAGGGCAAGGTTTACGCCTTCCACTTCGGAAAGTTCAAGGGACGAGGGCATGGCAGCTAATTTAAACTGGCTGGTGAATGAAAAATACAAACATGAGAAAATCATTGTATGGGCAGCGAATGCCCATATTATGAAGAACAGTCAAACCGTAGTGGGCAGTAACTTCTTTAAAAGCATGGGCAGTTATTTCTGCAGCAATGCAGGCAACCAACTGCAAACCTATATCCTTGGCTTTGCATCCAGGCAGGGCATGGCAGGAAGACTTTTTTACAACGGCAGTTTTACAGTGAAAGAACCTTTTGCCACTTCATTTGAAAACTGGATACAGCATCCTTATGCGTTTATTGATTTTACAGGATACAATGTCGTGTCAAAAAAGAAAGAAGAATTTTACCTGAAAGGCATCGATCATTTCTGGAACGGATATGGTAAATGGACCACAGCTTTTGATGGCATCTTCTATATCCAAAATATGGAGGCCTGTAAAGAGATTCACTAATTAAAAGTATTCTTTTAAATGATTGGTATCCTCACCAACCACAACGTTACCACAACTCTCATTTCGGTTTGTGAGGATACAGCCTATAAAATAAAAATCAACCCTACATCTGCCCCGTTCATTCCTGTTTCACACTCTATTCAATAAAACTTTTCTATTTTCATCGGCATGTTGCCTGATTTCCGGAACGATAAAGATGCTTTTGCTGCTTTTATTCAACAGCACCAGTCGCTGGTGATGAATACGGCATTGGGTATTGTACAAAACATGGAAGATGCAGAAGAAATAACACAGGACGTGTTCCTGGAAGTGTATCATCAATATCCAACCTTTAAAGGAGAGTCAAGCATCAGCACATGGCTTTACCGTATCACCAGCAACAAATGTATTGATCTGCTACGGCGAAAAAAAAGCAAAAAGCGTTTTGCATTCATCACCGGTTTGTTTACTGCAGATTCTAATGAGCCGGTTACAGATGCTGCCCATTTTGTACATCCAGGAGTACAGGCTGAGAATAAAGAAAAAGCAGCCATTCTTTTTAAAGCCATTGAACAACTGCCGGAAAAACAGAAAACAGCCTATGTATTATGCGAAATGGAACAGCTGAGCTACCGTGAAATAGCGGAAGTAATGCATTTATCCGTATCATCCGTAGAGGCTTTATTATTCCGTGCCCGGCAAAACCTTCGGAAAGTCCTGGAAAATTTTTACAGGAACCTGTAAACAGCAAAAGTTTTTTTATGAATTCACGTCAAAACAAATGTATATGCAGCAAGAACAATGGATAAGGGAAGTAATGGGCAGCCTTGAGGGCCTTGAGAAAGCGGAAGGAAATCCTTACCTGGCCACCCGTGTATTAGCCCGGCTGGAAAAGCCTATAGGCCGGCAGCGTACTTCGCTAAGGCCTGTTTTAGCATTAGCTTCAGCAGCAGTACTCATTCTTTTGCTCAATGTTTTCTTATGGAGCAGGGATTTGCCTGATACCGGCGAACAGGTTACAACTGCTACCCGTGTGTATGATTATGATTTAACCTCCATTGATTACTAACATGAACAGAACCACAATTTTAACGATACTGGTTGTACTGCTTATGGCTGTAAATGCAGTTACATTGTACCTGCTGTTTCAAAAAGACGCACGAAAGGAAAGACGCTTCAACCCCTCCCAATTATTTGAAAAATTGCAGTTGGATGCCAAACAGGAAGAACAGTTTGAAGCGCTCCGTAAAACTCATTTTCAAAAAAGAGACTCATTGCGGAATGAAGAAATGAGGTTACGTAAAGCTATGTCTGCAATGATTACCAACGGCGTAACAGATAGTTTACAGATTGATTCTATTACCCGGCAACTGGCTGTGAACCGCCGGGCATTTGACTTGAATTTCTACAATCATTTTCTGCAATTACGTTCGGTGCTCAGACCGGAGCAACAGTCGCAATTTGGCGAAGTAATGGAAATGATTATGAGACGAATGGGACCTCCCGGAGGTGGCAGACCTCCTCAAAAGCCGCATCCCTAAACACAACATGATATGTATCCATCACCCAAATCAACCTCCCTTGTTCTTTCGTTTATCATTGCAGGCATTATTGCCATCAGCAGTTGTAAAAAAACTTCAACTACTCCCGATCCTGTACCTGCATCCAACGCACTTGCAGCACTGAATCTTCCGGAGAATCCTTTTTCTTATGCCGCCATTAACTTACCGGGCTTTTTAACGGCCCCGCCCATTGTTGCCCAAATCAACACACCTGCTGATAACCCGATCACTGATTGGGGCTCTACTTTAGGAAGGGTATTATTTTATGATAAAACTCTTTCTGTAAATAAAAGTATTTCCTGCGCCAGTTGTCATCAACAGGAGCACGGTTTCAGTGATACCAAAGTTTTAAGTAAAGGTTTTAATAATGGCAATACGGGCAGACATTCCATGAGTCTTGTAAATGCCCGTTATTATCCTAACCGCCGTTTTTTTTGGGATGAAAGAGCAGCTACTTTAGAGCAGCAGGTATTACAACCCATACAAGATGCCGTTGAAATGGGAATGAGGCTTGACACGATGGTAAACCGTTTGAACTCAACAACACATTATCCCTTCTTATTTGAAAAAGCTTTTGGTGATAAAACAATCAACAGCGACAGGGTATCAAAAGCACTTTCACAGTTTGTAAGAAGTATTGTTTCTTATCAAACAAAGTTTGACACCGGTTTTGCGGCAGTACCTCCCGGCGCAAATATCGGAAACACAACCTTCCCCAATTTTACCGCCAGCGAAAACAGGGGTAAAGCATTATTCTTTAGTCCGGAGCTTGCTTGCGCCAGCTGTCATGGTACTCCTACATTTACAGGGCCAAATGCACAAAACAATGGACTGGATGCAACGTTTACAGATTTTGGAGTTGGTGGTGTAAATGGCAACCCTGCGGACAATGGTAAATTCAAAGTTCCGTCTTTAAAAAGTATAGAACTCACAGCGCCTTATATGCATGACGGGCGTTTTGCCACTTTAGAGCAGGTGATAGAACATTATAACAGTGGCGTTCAGGCGAACCCCAACCTGGCACCTCAACTCCGCAACCCGCCACCGGGCATGGGTGTAAAACGTTTGAACCTAAGCCAGCAGCAAAAAGATGATTTACTGGCTTTCCTGAAAACACTTACAGACAGAACTATTTCAACGGATGTAAAGTTTTCCAACCCATTCAAATAAAAGGGGCTAAAAATAAAACGGGGTGTTGCTTTGCAACACCCCGTTTTATTTTTCATATGTATCGTTTACTTACTTTACCACCTCTCCTTCCAGATCATAATCAAAAGCCTTTGTAATTTTTACATTTACAAATTCACCGATGGGCAGTTTCGCATCGCTTTGGATCACTACTTCGTTATCTACTTCCACACTGTCAAATTCAGTACGGCCTAAATAACGGCCGGCTTCTTTTTTATCAATGATTGTTTTAAATGTTTTGCCGATTTTTTCCTGGTTGAGTTCGTACGATATTTCCTGCTGCACACTCATTACATCCTGCGCTCTTCTCTCCTTCTCTGCTGCAGGCACATCATCCGTTAATTCATAACCGCTTGTGCCTTCTTCATGACTATAAGTAAAAATACCCACACGGTCAAATCGGTGCTTCTGTAAAAACTCTTTTGTTTCTTCAATATCATCCAGTGTTTCACCCGGAAAACCGGCTATCAATGTTGTACGCAGGCAAAGCCCCGGTACTTTCTCTCTTACAGCTGCTATTAATTCTTCTGTTTCGCTTCTGGTAATTTGCCGGCGCATAGCTTTCAGCATTTTATCACTTGCATGCTGCAAAGGCATATCAAGGTATTTGCAGATATTATCCCGCTCCCGCATTACATCCAGAATTTCCAACGGAAACTTGTGCGGGTAAGCGTAATGCAAACGGATCCATTCCAATCCTTTCACATCTGCCAAACGATGCATCAGATCCGGCAGCATTCTTTTTTTGTACAAATCCAGTCCGTAATAAGTTAATTCCTGTGCAATGAGCATTACTTCTTTCACCCCTTTTTTTACAAGACCTTCCGCTTCCTTCACCAAATCATCCATGCTTTTACTTACATGCCCACCCCGCATAAGAGGAATGGCACAAAACGCACAGGTGCGGTTACAACCTTCACTTATTTTGAGATAAGCATAATGCTGAGGTGTTGCCAATAAACGCTCACCAATCAATTCCTTTTTATAATCAGCCTCCAGTTTTTTAAGCATGAGCGGTAATTCCATTGTACCAAACCATGCATCTACTTCCGGAATTTCTTTTTCAAGATCGCCACGGTATCGTTCACTCAAACAACCGGTAACATAAACTTTGTCCAGTTTTCCTTTTTGCTTAAGCTGCACCTGGTCTAAAATGGTATTAATACTTTCTTCTTTTGCTTTATCAATAAAGCCGCAGGTATTTACCACCACTATGTTGTGATCTCTTTTTGTGCTTTCATGAACCACCTCAATTTCATTGGCTAATAACTGGCCGCTCAATACTTCACTGTCCACCATGTTCTTACTGCAGCCCAGTGTAATAATGTTAACCTTATTCTTTTGTAATGTTTTACTCTTCACGTATGCTTTTTTATTTGATACTGTAAATCCGTTTTATAGAAACATCCGGATTCATTTTGTTTTCCTGCGGCGGCAAAGGTACTACTCTGCCGCTGAACCATCTTTTCCGTTTCCGTTTCATTTTTGGCATCATTTTTTCAAGGGGTGGTTTCAACAAAACAAAAACACATTATGAAAAAAATCATCCTTTTGGCTGTTGTTATTACAGCCACAGCAATTCAGGCCAATGCTCAATCCATGGGTTCTTCTTACAAAACAGCGTTAGGTGTTAAGTTTTACCCCGGAGCAGGCATTACGGTAAAGCATTTTGTAAAAAGCAATGCTGCGTTAGAAGGCATTGGTTATTTCTGGAGAGATGGTATGCGAATCACGGGCTTGTATGAGTTTCATGGCGATATTAACGGCGCCCCTGGTTTGAAATGGTATGTTGGCCCGGGTGCGCATGTCGGCTTTTGGAACGACCGTTATTGGAGAGATCGTTATGGCCGTCGTATAGGTGGTGCCGTAATTGGTATTGATGGAGTGCTGGGTCTTGATTACAAGTTTAAAAACGCACCCATTAACATGAGCCTTGATTGGCAGCCGAGCTTTGAATTTGGAACCTATGGCGATGGGTTTTCCGGCAATTGGGGCGGTTTTGCAGTACGTTATACATTTTGATACACTTTAAATGATAGGAAAGCCTCCATAAAATGGAGGCTTTTTTATTGATGCCGCATCATAAAAGCACGCAGTCTGCTTTAATTTTACTTTAGGTGTATAATATGTAATTAAATGGAATTAAAATCTATAAAACATTGATTTTTAGAAAATTAATTTTTAAAATATCGCTAAATAAATATTTGACTTTTCAAAAAAAATACTATTTTATATGCGTATTATATGAGAATTCAACAGGAAGCCCCGTTTAGAATTCAATTATCCTCCAAAAACCAAAACGATCTGTCAGCATGAAAACATTATACCGGTAATCACCGGGTCCGACCTCATCAGAGTCCGACCCAATGTCCGTGAAAAACTTCCGCAAGGAAGTTTTTCTCTTTTAAAGCAATACAAGCTTCGGAGATTCTCACTGCCACCCCGCTTCTTCCTATCTTGCAAGCCAAGATTGAACATATGCCCACCAATTATGAGATTGCTGATCAGTTTTCGCTCCTGAGCAAACTGATGGATATACACGGAGAAAACAGTTTTAAAGCGAAATCCTATGCTGCCGCTGCTTTTCAAATTGAAAAACTTCCGGTTCAACTGGCCGATGTGGAGCCTTCAAAGATTGCATCCTATAAAGGTGTTGGTGAAAGCACGGCTAAAAAAGTAATTGAAATCCTGCAAACAGGTACCCTTAAAGCCCTACAGGACATTATTGCAAATACCCCTCCCGGAGTTATTGAAATGCTGAACATCAAGGGTATTGGTCCTAAAAAAATTGCTACCATCTGGCACGAGATGGAAATTGAAACAGTAGGTGAACTTTATTATGCCTGCCAGGAAAACCGCTTGCTGCGTTACAAAGGTTTTGGTGAAAAAACACAGCAAACGGTAATGGAGAGTATTGAGTTTATTGAGCAGCATAAAGGTGTTCACCTGTATGCAGATGTGGAAGCATATGTACAGGCCATTGATAAAAATTTAAAAGATCACCTTCCCGGTGAACGCTTTGCACTTACAGGTGAATTTGTAAGGCAGATGGAAGTGATTCATTTAGTAGAGTGGGTTACTACTACCGGCACAACTTCATTGAAACAGTTATTTGAAACTACCCGTTTTACAATTGAAGAAGAACAGGATCATACGATTGCATTTAAAGGCCCGGAGAATGTAATACTTAAATTTCATACAGCTACACACAGCAACTTCGGAACGGTTTTGTTTCAAACTTCTGCGTCTAAAGCATTTTTGGAAGCATGGGGAACTGTATCCAATGTGCCCGATGAAGCACAACTATTTGCAGAGAAAAATATTGCTTTTATTCCCCACGCTTTACGGGAAGCATATAATGAAACTCCTGTAACAGACCTTATTGATGTATCATCTATAAAGGGTATCATTCACAGTCACAGTAAATGGAGCGATGGAAGTAATACCATTGAGGAAATGGCACGCTATGCACAAAGCATTGGTATGGAGTACCTCGTGATCAGTGATCATAGTAAAAGTGCAGGTTATGCTAATGGACTATCTGCTGAACGGATACAGGAACAACACCGGGAGATTGATACCCTTAATCAAAAACTCAACGGCTTCCGCATTTTTAAAAGTATTGAAGCTGATATACTGGGTGATGGCAGACTGGATTATGATGACGATGTTCTGAGTAGTTTTGATCTAGTCATTGCATCAGTTCACAGTAACCTGAAGATGACAGAAGAAAAAGCGATGATGCGATTGATGAATGCGATTGAAAACCCTTACACCACCATTCTCGGTCACATGACAGGACGTTTATTATTGAGCCGTAATGGCTACCCTGTGAATCATGAAAAAATTATTGATGCCTGTGTTGCTAACCAGGTAGTGATTGAACTGAATGCTCATCCCCGCCGCCTGGATATTGACTGGCGCTGGATTGAAAAAGCCATCAACAAAGGAGCGCTCATTTCCATCAACCCGGATGCGCATGAACTGAGCGGTTTTCATGATATACGTTTTGGTGTACTGGCGGCTCAAAAGGGAAAACTTACCAACGGCAAGAACCTAAGCAGTTATTCATTGCAGACTTTTGAAAATTACATCAGCGAATTAAGAAGAGAAAAAGGAATTTAATTGAATCCCGGTAATGCAATCTTGCAATCCTTAAAAATTACATACTCAAACATGAAGCTATCACTAACTATTTTTTCTTTTCTGTTCTTCATTGCCGCCTGTATTTCTACAAAACAAAAAAGCAGCAATCGAATTATCGGAAAATGGGATAATCGTGCAGGACAAATTATGGAGTTTAAAGCCGATGGCAATATGCTCTGGATTTTCTACTCAGGAACCAAAAGAGATACTTTTGAAATTAAATATCTTACTGACTTTTCAAGTGAGCCCAAACAAATTGACCTTACCGGATTTGCAGCCGGCCCTTTAAAGGGCAAAACACTTTATGGTATTATTGAATTCACTCCTCAACATGCAATTAAGCTTGACTTTGAACCATCAAAAGAAAAAAGACCAAAAGCGTTCAATCCTGAACAAACCCAAACCTATTACAGAATTTTGTAGATGATTCATCATCCTTACACAATGAAAAAAGGTGGCCATATGGCCACCTTTTTTCATTGAACTAAAATTTATTAAGCTATATCAAAACGATCCAGCTGCATTACTTTATTCCATGCTGCTACAAAATCGTGTACAAATTTTTCTTTTCCATCTTCACAGGCATAAACTTCGGCTATAGCTCTCAGTTCTGTGTTACTACCAAAGATGAGATCGGCACGGGTAGCTGTCCATTTCATGTTACCGGTGGCACGGTCTGTACCAAAGAAGCCTTGCTGCACTTTATCAGCTGCTTTCCAGGTAGTACCAAAATCCAGCAGGTTTACAAAGAAATCATTGGAAAGCACACCTGGTGTTTGTGTAAACACACCATGCTTTGAACCATCATAATTTGTATCAAGCACACGCATACCTCCTACCAAAGCTGTCATTTCAGGAGCAGTAAGTGTTAACAACTGTGCTTTATCAACCAGTAACTCTTCAGAGGAGGCTCCGGCTTTTCTACTCAGGTAATTACGAAAACCATCTGCTACAGGTTCTAATACAGCAAATGATTCAGCATCTGTTTGCTCCTGTGATGCATCTGTACGACCGGGAGTAAAAGGTACCGTTACAGCAACACCTGCGGCAGCAGCAGCTTTTTCAACAGAGGCACAACCACCTAACACAATCAAATCTGCCAGCGATACTTTTTTATTTCCTGATTGAGCGCTGTTGAACTCATTTTGAATTCCTTCCAGCACCGCTATTACTTTTTGTAATTGAGCAGGATTATTTACTTCCCAATTTTTCTGGGGAGCCAGGCGAATGCGTGCACCATTGGCGCCACCACGCTTGTCAGAACCACGGAAGGTAGATGCTGAGGCCCACGCTGTAGCAACCAATTCCCCGGTAGTTAATCCGCTGCCCAGGAGTTTGGCTTTTAATGCGGCAATATCCGCTGCATTGATAACTTCAAAATCAACAGCAGGAATGGGGTCTTGCCAAATCAAATCTTCAGCCGGCACTTCCGGACCAAGATAGCGGTTCTTAGGCCCCATATCACGATGTGTTAATTTAAACCAGGCACGTGCAAAGGCATCTGCAAAAGCATCCGGGTTTTCATAAAACTTACGTGAAATCTTTTCGTAAACAGGATCTACTCGAAGCGCCAGGTCGGTTGTAAGCATAAAGGGCTGATGAAATTTGCCCGGCACATGTGCATCCGGTACCAAACCTTCTCCGGCATTACCCTTTGGCTTCCATTGATGGGCACCTGCAGGACTCTTGGTTAACTCCCACTCATAGCCGAAGAGATTTTCAAAATAATTGTTACTCCATTTTGTAGGAGTTGTAGTCCATGCTCCTTCCAGTCCGCTGGTAATCGTATCTTCTGCATTCCCTTTTCCAAAACTGTTTTTCCATCCCATACTTTGCTCTTCAATCCCTGCAGCAGCAGGCTCACGACCCACATATTTAGAAGGATCAGCAGCTCCATGGGTTTTACCAAAGCTATGGCCGCCCGCAATCAATGCTACTGTTTCTTCATCATTCATCGCCATACGTCCAAAAGTTTCCCGGATGTCTCTTGCTGCAGCCAGCGGGTCAGGGTTACCGTTAGGACCTTCAGGGTTTACATAAATCAAACCCATCTGCACAGCACCCAGTGGATTTTCCAGTTCACGGTCGCCGGTATAACGTTTGTCTCCCAGCCACTCTGTTTCACTGCCCCAGTAAATATCTTCTTCAGGTTCCCACACATCCTCACGCCCCCCACCAAAACCAAAAGTCTTGAAGCCCATCGTTTCAAGAGCTACATTACCTGCAAGAATCATCAAATCAGCCCATGAAATCTGCTTGCCATATTTCTTTTTGATGGGCCACAGTAATAAACGGGCCTTATCAAGATTGGCATTATCGGGCCAACTGTTGAGTGGTGCGAAACGTTGCGTACCACTCCCTGCACCGCCACGTCCATCCTGAATACGATAAGTTCCGGCGCTGTGCCATGCCATACGAATCATAAAAGGTCCATAATGCCCGTAATCAGCAGGCCACCAGTCCTGGGAGTTGGTCATGAGTTCGGCCAGATCTTTTTTAATAGCCTCATAATCCAGCTTTTTAAAAGCTGCAGCATAGTCAAATTCTCTATCCATCGGATTAGAGAGAGAAGAATGCTGACGGAGAATATTCAATTTTAACTGATTGGGCCACCAGTCACGGTTATGCGTACCGCTGCCTGCTCCCTGCTTAACAGTACCGTTATGAAACGGGCACTGGCTGATTCCATTCATTTTTGTTGTTGCGTTCTGTTCCATATGCAAGAGATTAGTTTTTTTGAGAAGATGTTTTCTTTAATAATCAAAACTACTGCAGGCAGCTCAATAAATCTAATTGATTATTTTTATATTAATATAGTTATTGTCTATGACTCTTACACAACTGGAATACATTGTTGCACTGGATACATACCGCCATTTTGCATTGGCAGCGGAGAAATGTTTTGTTACGCAACCCACGCTCAGTATGCAGATACAAAAGCTGGAAGAAGAATTAGGCGTAAAGATTTTTGACCGTACCAAATTACCTGTTATCCCTACCGAAATTGGTGCCAATATCCTTGCACAGGCACGCAATACTTTAAGAGAAGCCGGTATGATCAAACAGATGATTGATGACCAGAAACACACATTGGCAGGTGAGCTGCGTATCGGCATTATCCCAACATTGGCTCCCTACCTGTTACCGCCGCTTTATAAAGCCATGCGTGAGAAATATCCCAAACTCAATCTTGTAATTAAAGAATCCATTACAGAAGAAGTTATAGATGAGTTGAAAAAAAACAAACTGGATTGCGGTATTGTAGTTACACCGCTGAAAGACGCTTCCATCAAAGAAGATGTGCTGTTTTATGAAGAGTTATTTGTGTATGTATCCAGGAAAAATGCTTTGAGCGATAAGAAATATGTTTTACCTGCTGACATTGACCCTAATCAATTGTGGCTATTGGAAGAAGGACATTGCTTTCGCTCACAAATACTGAACCTGTGTGAACTGAGGCGCAGCAGCGACTTTCATTTTAAATATGAAACAGGAAATATTGAAACCCTGAAACGGATGGTGGATAAAAGTGACGGCATTACAATTCTTCCTGAACTGGCGATTATGGAACTGAATGCTTCTCAAATGAAACTGGTGAAACGGCTGAAACAACCCAGCCCTGCAAGAGAAGTAAGCCTTGTTACACACAGGGATCACATTAAAACCAAACCCATTCAAACGCTACGGGAAGAAATTATTACCATCATCCCTAAACCCATGCAAAAACTCCATAACAAAAAAGTAGTGGAGATAAATTATTAATATGTGAAGCTTCTCAGAAAATCAACGCTTCAAACTGTTCAGAATACTGTCCTCTGTTATTGCTTTCATAGGCACAACTGTGTCCACCAATGCATTGGGAATGGTCATACTTAAAACATATTGCTTCAGCTTCCAGTCAGATCCACTGCGTACAGCCACACCACTGCCACGGCATATTTTCATTTGGGTACTGAGTAACTCATCAAACCAGGCAAGTGTTCCGGTTGTATCAAAGTAAACAGCTCTCTTTACCGTTTGAAAACTCCATGCTTTGCCACGATCAAAATAAGGTTTACTCCATTTCATAAACTCTTCTTTATTCCATCGCTCGGTGGCATCTGTTCCCATAAAAACAGCATCATCAGCATAATAACTGAAGTAAGTAGCATAGTCAGCTCTTGCAGCAGCACTGTTTAAAGAATCCAGCATGGCGGCCACCTCTTGTGTTTGCGCATCAATGTTCAATGAGGGACCGGCATTTTTACATGCTATGAATAAAAAAAGAATTGATACGGCAAGCAATTGTTTCATAAAAGTTTTTATTTAAGATGTTCATCAAACCAGTTTACAAATTCATTGTACTCCGGCAACATATCATCCGGCATGTGCCGACCCCCTTTTTTAATGATGAATTTATTTTTTACTCCTTCTTCATTTAGTTTGGCTACAAAAGATTTAGACTGTTGTAAAGGCACCGTTGCATCGGCATCACCATGAATAATAAACACCGGCGGATCGTCTTTGCTTACAAAATAGATAGGTGAAATATCCCTGCCGATTTTACTTCGGGCCGTAGTGTCCGTTACCTCTTCATAAATCCTGTATTTATCATTCCATACCCTGAAGTCAATGGCACCATATGAACCTCTTGCTTTTACAAGATCTTTTGCATTAACCATATTCAAACCTGGACCACCCCAGTTTAGCAGGTCAGTAGGTGGATATAATACGGCTGCCGCCTGTACCCTTGCCGAAACCCGCTCCACAGGATCAGTAGAATTAGGCTGTACCGCATCATCACTCAAAGCAATCATTAAACTGAGATGCCCGCCGGCAGAACCGCCTGTAATTCCTAATCTATCCGGATCAATACCAAAACGGGTTGCATTGTAACGGATAAAACGTACAGCCCGCTTCATATCATTAATATTATCCGGTATTGCATATCGTGGACCGGAGCCATGTACAATGTGAAACACGGTATATCCTTTGACTAAGAACTGATCTGTTAAATAAGTATTGGCTTCAATACCATTATAACCGGAAATCCATCCGCCACTCGCAACGAAGAGAATCGCTTTTCCATTCGCTTTAATTTTCGGTTGAATACGGATCATTGTCAGAGCCAACCCATCTTTGCGACCGTAAATATGTTCATCCTGCACATAACCATTCTCTGAAGCTTTTTTCTGCAAAGCTGCCAGTGTTGGCTTCCATCGTTTGTCTTTATGCAGCACGTTGAACTCATATCCATTTTCAATTCCGGCGGCCACTACCCTGTTCATTTTGGATGAAGCGGCTATTAACAAAAGATAACGGAAGGCACTATCAGCCATACCGGCCTGAGAAAAAGCTGCTGCTGCTGAGCGGTAACGCATCATTGCAGCCGCTTCACCTTCAGCACGGATACCATCTGCATAAGCTGTTGCAGCCGTTGCATAATCCTTGGAAGTATAAGAAGTTTCAGCTTTTTTATAAAATTCAGCAGGAGTTTGGGCATTAGCAACCGTTGCTGAAATGAAAAACAGCAATAAAAGAATTCCTTTTTGCATACATCTTGATTTGGCAGGAGAAAGATAAAAGGAATTTACGGGCAGCAGAAATTATTTTTAAACTTCTGCTTTATCATCATTCTTCCATATCAATGCCCAGTTCTCCCAGCAAACCTTTCAGTTGCGGCCAGGCGAATTTTGCTTTTTGTACACGGTTAGTAGAAGGATTGATACGGTAGTTGAAAGCCGTTCGCAGATCAGCTTTCTGTAAGTTCGTTTGTTCAAATACAGCCTGTGTAAGATTTGTTGCATCAAATACAGCTTCCGTTAAATCTGCTTCTGTAAAATCAACTTCAGCTGCATTGCAGCGGACGAAACGGCACTGTTTCATTTTAAGTTGGTAAAAAGAAGCATATTGTAATACACAGTCTTCAAAAGTAGGAGAAAACAAAAAAGGATTACAATCATCAAAACGGATACCGGTAAGTTTACAATGTACAAAATTCACTTCTCTAAGCACTGTTTGCTTCATCAAAGCATTGCTCAGATTACACCGCTCTAACCGGCATTCAAAAAATTGAACCGAAGAAAGATCAGCACCGCTAAAATCACAATCGGCGAAAGTGCATCCTTCATATTCGCCAACCGGCAAACCATGTATTGCAAACTGTTTGCCTGTAAAATTCTTATCTTCTTCGTAAACACGTTTCATAATTGAACTGATTCTTCTGTACTGCTGCTTGCTTTTACCAGCAAATACTGGGCAGATGCATAGGTGGCCATAACGCATAGACTAAGAACGGTACTGTTGTACGCAAATAAATTAACCGCCAGAATAGAATCTGATATTACAAATTGCAAAGCGCCATTGAAGAAAAGAACCGCAGCCACTCTGTTTATCTTTTGCTGAAGGTTAATACTCATGAGCAGCATTGTTCCGATGGTAATACCATAAACCGTTACGGGTATTTTTAATGCATCAAG
Source organism: Lacibacter sp. (assembly GCA_050916065.1). Lineage (GTDB taxonomy): Bacteria > Bacteroidota > Bacteroidia > Chitinophagales > Chitinophagaceae > Lacibacter. The sequence goes on along the minus strand of CP051137.1, from coordinate 344,293 downwards.
GAACGGATACAAAAGCCAAAGAAAAATAACAATATAAATAAGAACGGGCAAGCCAATCAATGGCTGCTGCTGTAATAAACCTTTACGACCGGGATTGATTTTAATGAAATAAGTGATATAGCAGCAATGTGCCAGTAAAAAACTGATTAAACCGGGAATGAAAAAGTCCTTCAACTGTAACAACACATCGCCGGCCCAGGAAAGTGCAAGACCCGCCAGCATCCAACGGTATAAAGGAATTACCTGCTTGTTCAGAAGTACGAGAAGCATTAATAACGGCATGAGCAAAGGTTTGCTCAACCACCGGTATGCATCCATTGAAAAATAAATAAACAGAAGATCGGCAAGAACAACCGCCAGGTAAACAATTGAAATGATGCGTAGGTTCCTGCCCATACTTATTGAATCACCCTTGAATATAATTTATAAAACAGTCGCAGTGAGTCTCTTACTTTGGCTGTATCTGCTAAGGGACGATTTACTGTAAGCACAATTCTGTATATACTGTCTTTCTGTACCATATTGATATTACTCCTGCGACTCATTTGTTTAGCCAGTTCCCTGTTAGCCTTTGCTGAATCACGAAAAGCAAATAATAAAAGCCGAAAAGAAGTATCAGTACGTACGGGCTGTACAGTTATGCTATCCTGAACAGGGTTTGCAGTAACGGTGTTGGGAGCCGTAGTATCAGTGCTCACCGGGGTAGTTTGCTCAGTTGTTTCTTCCGTAGCAGTTTCCACATTCTTTTGTTTTGGCAGCGCCAGGTAGATCGCTACGCCAATAAGAGCAACAGCTATTACGGAAGCCAACACAATCATCAAAGTGCGGTTGCTTATTTTTTGAATTTGCGAATCAAAATCCAGCTCCTTTATTTCTTCCTGCTGACGTGTGCGGTCTTTTGCAGCAAGGTTGCCTGCTGTTTCCGCTTTTTCAAGAAACGGCGCACCCATTTCAAATGCCAGGCGTCCATTAATTTTTGTAAGTGAACCCACGCCTTTTATGGTAAAAGGTTTTCCTATGTTGAGCAACTGCAGTCCGTTATAGATGTAAGAATCAAGATCACTCAGCGCCAGTGCTTTCATTTTACCGCTTCGCTCTACCAGGAATTGTACAAAGGGTTCTTCAGCTACAGCCTGGTTGTTCTGCTCAAATGAAATAGCATTTTCCGGAAATCTCCCGTCTTTGATTTCGTAAACATTAACAGCATTATTTAACTCAAACCGGCCGATGGATGGTAGTGCCACAGTTTTGTGCTGGTAAAGGAATTCTGCAATGAGGTCTTGTACTTTCACGGATATTTTTTTCCAAACATATAAAAAAAAGGGCAGAGTTTTAATAGCGGGACAGTTATGCTGCTTTCTTTACTTTTGCGGAAAGAAAGACTATGAACCGTGCAGATGAAGAATTTCTTGCTTACTGGGAAGCCAACCGTGTTCGTGAAAAGCGATGGCTCACACAATTAATGGTAGGATTACCGCTGGGTCTTGTATTCGGATTACCGATTCTGCTGAGTTTTTTGCTGAGGGGCTGGTATAAACGAATGCCCTATATCAGCAACTCACAGTTTACAGTGATACTGATGGCCCTGATAGGTATTGCCGTTTTTTACGGAATTTTCCGCATGAAATTTAAATGGGAACTGAACGAGCAACGTTTTAACGAATTAAAGGCTCATCAAAAGAAAGAACAACAACAAACGCATTAATTATTTACTAATGAAAGTTTATTTATCCATTTTTTTGCTGGCATTATTGGGTGCCTGTGTTAAAGACGGCAAGAAATGTAATTACCAAACTGTTACTACCAGCGCTCCCGGCTCTGAGCGTACAGAAGTGTTGAATTATCTCAATAATAAAGGAATTACTGCCACCCTGCATCCAAATGGCTTTTATTACAAAATCATTAAAGAAGGAACGGGCAGCAAACCTGCTCCCTGCAATATTGTTTCCATCCAATACACAGGAAAGCTGGTTACTGACAGTATTTTTGATGCCAGCCCCAGCAACTCCTTTTATACGGATCGTTTAGGAACCTTATTACCGGGACTGCAATTGGGAGTAAGCCTGATCGGAACCGGTGGAACCGTGTTATTATTTGTTCCGCCCACATTAGGTTTTGGAAATCAACCTTATCCTAATGCTATCAACCCTATCATACCTGCTAATTCTATCTTAATTTATGATGTAACATTATCATCCATACAATAAGCAACTAAGCAACCTCTATATTTACCACTCAATATTTTAAATTATGATGAAATTCGTTTTGGTGGGTGCCACTTTAATACTTGCACTCAACTCCTGTAAAAAGAAAGATCCTCCTTGTACAACTGAAGCGGGCTCTACTGTAGCTCCGGCCTCAGAAGAACAGATGATTACGGATTACCTTACAGCTAATAACATTACAAATGCTGTAGAACTTAACAACAGCGGGCTTTATTACACCATTACAACCCAGGGCTCAACAGAAAGAGCAAATCAATGCAGTGTGTTAAGGGTAAAATATGTAGGCAGATTTACTAACGGAACTATTTTTGATCAAACACAAGGAGATAATGTAGCTACTTTCCAATTAGGCGGTTTGATTGAAGGCTGGAAAAGAGCGCTTCCGCTCATTGGAGAAGGCGGTAAAATTAAATTATACGTTCCCCCATCCATGGGCTATGGTTCTACTGACAGAATAAATCCACAAACCGGTCAAATTGTTATTCCCAAGAACAGTGTTTTGATATTTGAGATTGAATTAATAACAATTACCTGATTGGCAAATTCATATTTTCATCCCGGCAATCAAAGCCGGGATTTTTTTTGCCGCTTCCACAATAAGAAGCAGATGCTGAATCAACGTATTTTTGTAAAAACGAATCACGCTTGGCATACGAACCCATTTCTGTATTTGACATGTTTAAGATTGGTGTTGGTCCATCCAGCAGTCATACACTTGGCCCCTGGAGAGCTGCCCAACGATTTCTGCATTCCTTACAATTACAATCACCTTTGCAGGAAGTAAAAAATGTAAGGGTCTTATTGTATGGTTCACTTGCCAAAACAGGAAAAGGACACGGCACTGATGTAGCCATTCAATTAGGATTAAGCGGCGATGACCCCGTTACGTTTGACGTACATGCCATTGATGCTAAAATGCACGACATCGCCTCCATGAATGAAATTATACTGGGTGGCCTTCATGAAATCAACTTCAATCCCAAAGAAGATATTGAATTCCTCATCAATGAAAGTCTTCCCTTCCATCCCAACGCTGTTACCTTTTTATGCGAATGGAAGAATGGAAACACACTGGCAGAAACTTATTATTCAATTGGTGGTGGTTTTGTAATTAAAGAAGGTGAAGATGCTGCCAAAACAGCCCAGGTGCAACTGCCCTTCCCCATAGATACGGCTGATGAACTGCAACATTGGTGCATGAAAACCGGCATGAGCATCAGTGAAATTGTAATGGAAAATGAACTGGCATGGCGCAGTGAAGCAATTACCCGTAACGGCGTGCTTAACATCTGGCAGGTAATGAAAGACTGTATTTACAAGGGCTGTCATACGGAAGGATATTTACCCGGCGGACTGAATGTAAAACGAAGAGCCCATCAGCTCAATAAAAAATTACTCAGCGGAAGAAATTATTCTGATGCTGATTCCTGGATGGAAGCCATCCGTACAGGAGGCTCCCAGTTTCAATACATCCTGGATTGGGTAAGTTGTTTTGCCTTGGCTGTTAACGAAGAAAATGCATCGTTTGGCCGTGTAGTTACAGCACCTACTAACGGAGCTGCCGGAGTTATACCTGCGGTACTCCAGTACTATCTTGTTTTTTGCAACCCGCCCCGACAGGAAGAACAGGTTGTAAAATTTTTGCTCACCGCCTCTGAAATCGGCAGCATCTTTAAAAAAGGCTCCACCATCAGTGCGGCCATGGGTGGTTGCCAGGCAGAAATTGGTGTGAGCAGCGCCATGGCCGCCGCTGCTCTTACGGAGTGCCAGGGAGGTACACAAAAACAAGTGCTGATGGCTGCTGAAATTGCTATGGAACACCACCTCGGTTTAACCTGCGATCCTATTGCCGGCCTGGTACAGGTGCCTTGTATTGAACGCAATACCATGGGTGCTATTAAAGCTATCACAGCCAGCCAGTTAGCGCTCCAGAGTACCCCTGATTTTGCTAAGGTTTCGCTGGATGCGGTGGTAAAAACGATGTGGAATACAGCACTGGATATGAGCCATAAATACAAGGAAACTGCCGAGGGTGGTTTAGCAGTTCATATTCCACTCTCATTAAGTGAATGTTAAAAGCATCCTAACAGATTTATTTTCATCAACCTTCCGTAGAAAAAAAGCGTTATTTGCGCTCAACAAACCGGGCTTATTTTTGTTGATGAAACAGATTTAAAACGGCAAACAATCTTTAACAAACTATCAATCGGTAAATGGCAGAACAATCAACAGACGGGATTTTGCAAAAACCCTTAAAACGGCTGGGGCAGGTACTAAAGCTGGAACGAAAAGAAATAGGAGCAATTTACTTTTATGCCATTCTTGCGGGTTTGCTGCAACTGAGCGTGCCGCTGGGCATCCAGGCCATTATCAACTTTGTACTGGCCGGTGCTTTATCTACTTCAATGGTGGTGTTGATAGTACTGGTAGTGATTGGTGTTTTTCTCACCGGTTTGCTCCAGGTAAACCAGATGAAGATTATTGAAAAAATCCAGCAACGGATTTTTGCCCGCTACTCTTTTGAATTTGCATGGCGAATTCCCAAATTAGACATGAAGAAAGTAGATGGTTATTACTTACCCGAAGTAGTAAACCGTTTCTTTGATACCATTTCCCTTCAGAAAAGCTTAAGCAAATTATTACTGGATATACCTACTGCCACCATCCAGATCATTTTTGGATTGGTGCTACTTTCGTTGTATGCAAATGTGTTTATCATCTTCAGCTTACTTGTAGTTTTTCTTTTATACATGATTCTTTACATTACCGGCGGTCGTGGTTTGAGAACAAGTCTTGAAGAGAGTGATCATAAGTATGAAGTTGCCAGCTGGTTGGAAGAAGTAGCACGGGTACTCAAATCATTCCGTTTTTCAAAAGGCTCTTTACTACCCGTTGATAAGACCGATAAAATTGTAGCCAAGTACCTGGATGCCCGTACCAGCCATTTCAAAATATTAATGCTTCAATACTGGAGTCTTATAGTTTTTAAAATTCTTATTACCGGTGGTATGTTGATCTTTGGTAGTGTTTTGCTGGTTCAAAATGAAATTAACATCGGTCAATTTGTAGCAGCTGAAATCGTAATTCTTACGGTGTTAGCTTCTATTGAAAAATTCATCCAAAGTCTTGATAAGGTCTATGATCTTTTAACCAGTCTTGAAAAATTAGGCAAGGTGATTGATAAGCCGCTTGAAAAAGAAGGCACCCTCAAAATTACTGACAGCAATAAGGGATTGGCCGTAGCCATGAACCGTCTTTCATTCAGCTATAATTCGCATCATAATGCGGTGAACGATATCAGCTTTGAAATGAAATCAGGCTCCAAGAATGTTTTAATGGGTGCTGAGGGTTCCGGTAAATCAACCATTATACGTTTACTAACCGGCTCCTATCATTCTTTTGAAGGCAGCATAACTATTGACGGCATTCCAATCGGAAATTACGATCCTGATTCCATTCGTGCGCATACCGGTATACTCTTCAGTCAGCAGGATATTTTTGAAGGAACTTTATATGAAAATATTTCTTTAGGCAATTCAAAAATTACAACTGCCGACATTATTGAACTGGCAGAAAAAATCGGATTAAAAAGTTTTATTACCGGTTTGAAAGATGGTTTTGATACACGTATTGAACCTACAGGTCGTCGTCTTTCCGGCGGTATCATCCGCAAGATTCTTTTGCTGCGTGCATTGGTAGCTAATCCCCGTTTACTGCTTTTAGAAGAACCCTGGAGTTGGTTTGATGCCGAGAGCCAGCAACTGATCAAAAACTATTTATTGCACCACATACCCGATACCACCTGTATTATCATCACCAACGATGCATCATTTGCTCAAAAGAGTGATCATGTCATCTATATGCAGGATGGAAGTATTTTAAAACAAGGAAAACCCAATGATGTGCTTTAAATTTTTGTTATGGTAGAATTATTAACTCCAAATATTGAAGAAAAAGTGGGCAAGCGCCTCGAAGCGTTTGAGCATATTTACCGTCAGAATAAAACCAGCAGAGTAAAACGTGTGTTCTGGGGTGTGGTGATTGCAGCAGTTGTGCTACTATTTATTCCCTGGACTCAGAACATCAGAAGCGAAGGTGCTGTTACAACTCTAAGACAGGAGCAGCGTCCGCAGCAAATGAACAACATCATTCCGGGCCGTATTGTAAAATGGTGGGTAAAGGAAGGCGACCTGGTGCGTAAAGGTGATACCATTATACAACTGGCGGAGATTAAAGATGATTATCTTGATCCGCAGCTGCTCCAACGTACAGAACAGCAACTGAGTGCTGAACAACTCACTATTGATTATTACAAAGGAAAAGTGCAGGCAACTGATCAGCAGATCACCGCTCTCGGAAATGAACGGGATTTAAAGCTGAGCTCAATTGATAATAAAATCATCCAAACCAAACGGAAGGTACAGAGCGACAGCATCAAGGTCATTGCAGCAGAAAACGAAATGCAGGTAGCTGACCGTCAGCTGGAAGGTGCCACCAAGATGTTTGAACAAGGTGTAATACCACTAACGGAGTACGAAAGGCGAAAAGTATTACATCAGAATGTGAATGCTAAACTCATCGGTGCCCGTAATGATTTTAATAACAGCAAACAGGACCTGCTCATTTTCCAGTTAGAGCGTAGTGCTGCAGTGCAGGAATATGCCGAGAAGATAGCAAAAGCCACCGGCGATCAATTTCAGAGCCAATCACAAATCGCAACAGGGCAGGGTAAAGTAGCCAAGCTGCAGAATCAATTTGACAATTATAAAATCCGTAGCGGTCAATACTATGTGCTGGCACCACAGGATGGGCAGGTTATTAAAGCCCGTAAAGCAGGTATTAATGAAATTGTGAAAGAAGGCGATATGATTGTGGAAATTGTTCCTAAAGAATATCAACTGGCAGTCGAAATATGGGTGAAGCCGATGGATCTGCAATTGCTGAGTGTGGGACAGAAAGTACGATTTATGTTTGATGGATTTCCTGCTATTGTATTCAGCGGATGGCCACAGGCATCTTATGGAACGTTTGGCGGAAAAGTAGCAGCTATTGAAAGCAATGTGAGTAATAATGGAATGTTCAGAGTACTGGTGGCGGAAGATAAAAAAGAACGCCCCTGGCCAAAAGATTTAAAATTTGGTGGAGGTGCTGTAAGCTTTGCATTATTGAAAGATGTTCCTATATGGTACGAACTGTGGCGGCAGATCAATGGTTTCCCTCCTGATTTTTACAAAGTACAACAGGAAGGAAAAGATGCGAAAGAGAAAAAAGAAATAAAACACAAGTTTTAATCCCCGTTGAAATGCATCGGATCATCACCGGCATTTCTTTCATCACATCAGCAGTATACGTTATTTGATGAACCGGCAACTGAATATTAAATGAAATCAACAATACAAAAGTTCGTCTTTGCGTTTTCGGTTTTACTTGCCTCTGTTGCAACCCGTGCACAGGATACCACCCGCATTTTACGTGAAGAAGAATTCCTGGCCATTGTGCGAAGCAATCACCCGGTAGCAAAACAGGGAGGATTACTGATAGATATGGCAAGAGCAGAACTGCTTACGATCCGAGGAGCATTTGATCCTGTTCTGTATTACAATAATGATCGTAAAACATTTGACGGCAAGAACTACTTCAATTACAACAATGCCGAAATTATGGTACCCAACTGGTTGGGTATTGAATTATATGCAGGTCTTGAAAATAATATCGGCGACTTTTTAAACTCTGAAACAACTCCCGGACGCTTATCTTATGCAGGGGTAAGTGTACCATTGTTAAGAGATCTGATTTTAGATAAACGACGTGCAGCTTTGCAACAGGCAAAGTTATTTATTAAACAAACTGAGTGGGAACGGCGAAATGTAATTAATGACTTATTACTGGATGCCTATTTTACTTACTGGGAATGGGCAAAGGCTTATCAGGTTTTTCTGGTTTTGGAAAATACCATACGTATTAATGAGTTCAGGTATGAGTTGGTGAAGATAGCCTTTCAACAAGGTGATCGGGCCGGTATTGATACTACGGAAGCATTGGCACAGCTACAGGCATTTCAACAAATGCGGGAAGAAGCATGGCTGAAGTTCCGCAAATCATCACTTGAACTTTCAACTTACCTGTGGTTACCCAATAACCAACCCGTGTATATTACAGACCGTGTAATACCTGATACCTTATGGGTACAACAAAACTTTGGAACAAAAAGCATTGACAATTTGAGTGAATGGCTTACACAAACCACTGCCAATCATCCCAAACTGCAGATGATTGATTATAAAATTCAATCTTTGGAAGTAGAGCGTCGTCTCAAGTTTCAAAATCTGTTACCGAAAGCAGATATGAAATACAATTTTTTACAAAGAGGCTATAACCTGTTTAACAATGCGCAGCTCAATTTCTTTGAAAACAATTTTAAGTTTGGGTTTAATGTAGCCATCCCTATTCCTAACAGGAGTGGTTTCGGACAATACCGAGCAGCTAAAATCAAACTGCTGACAATGGATTTCGAAAGAAACTTCACGCAACTCAATCTTGAAAACAAAGTAAGGTTTCATTATAATGAAGTACTCAACCTTCAAAAACAAATCCGTATTTACGAAGATGCCTACCGCAACTATGTGCGTTTGTTTGATGCAGAGCAATTAAAGTTTTCTTTAGGCGAAACAACTTTGTTCCTGCTCAACACCCGTGAAAACAAAGCACTGGAATCTTATCAGAAATTATTAGAACTGAAAGCTAAGTTTTACCAGGCATTTGCATCGCTTAACTGGGCCAGTGGTCAATTACAATAATTGATTGGGGTTCTTTCCTTAAACCGATTGCTTGTTTTCAAATAAAGCCAGGTATTCAATATTCTTTTTTTCATGAAGGGGAGTCGTGGTAAGCTGTTTCAACACGAAACCACAATTATTGGCTGCCGCTGTAACTTTTTGTACCGCCTGTTGCCGGAGTTTTTATCAGTAACAATACCATTGGTGAATTTGATTTTCTGATCCAGCTCAAACTGCGGCTTAATCAATGAAATCAAAAAACCTTTGTCTTTTAAAAAGCGTGGAAGTAAAGGCAATACAGGAACCTGCGAGGTGAAGGACAAATCCATCACTACTACATCAACAGGAGCTTCCAATTTAAAATCCTTGACATTTGTTTGTTCTGTTACTATAACACGTGCATGACTTCTTAATGAAGGGTGCAATTGATCACTACCTACATCCACCGTATATACCAGCGCTGCTTCATGCTGCAACGCACAATCAGTAAATCCACCGGTAGAAGCCCCCACATCTAACACCGTTTTACCGGCAAAATCAAACTGAAAATCACGGATCGCTTTTTCAAGCTTAAATCCACCGGCACTTACATACTGCAGCAGGTTATGTGCTGTTATTTGTACTACATCATCTTGTGCGATGGTGACGCCTGCCTTTGTTGCGGGCTTTTGATTCACTAAAACATAACCGGCACCAATAGCCTGCTTCGCTTTTTCCCGTGACGGAAATAATTTTTGCTCTACCAGGTACACATCCAAACGCATAAAGCAAAGATGAAGAAAACTGTAGTGAAATATTAACTGTATTTCTGAATACTACAATACAAGTTAAACCAAGCTGTCAACAAAGAACCCCCACTCCAAAATGAGCGGGGTTCTTTATTACAATACAATGTAAGGATTGTTAAAATCATCATCTTTTCTCCGTATCAGCTTTTTAAAAAATGATTGTACATGAAGGAATAACTCTTTCATAGCATTCAATTTTTAAAAGTGAATAATATTGATATTGTTTATTTTTTGCCGGGCCTACCAACGGACAGACCGGGCAAAAAAATCCCGTCTGATTTTACAAACGGGATTTTTATATTTTATACTACGTATTTTATTTCATACTTGCTTAGTAGCCCATGCCACCCATATCAGGTGCACCATGTGCGTGAGCCTCTTCTTTCTTAGGCTTGTCTGCAATTACACACTCAGTGGTTAACAGCATGCCTGCAATTGAAGCTGCATTCTCTAACGCCACACGGCTCACTTTAGTCGGGTCGATAACACCGGCCTTAAAGAGGTTTTCGTAAGACTCAGTTCTTGCGTTGAAACCGAAATCACCTTTACCTTCTTTAATCTTCTGTACTACTATAGAACCATCAATACCTGCATTAGCAGTTAAAGTACGGATGGGCTCTTCCAGAGCACGGCGAATGATCTGCATACCGGTTTGCTCGTCTTCAATTTGTCCACGAACTTTTGCTTCCAATGCATCCAATGCACGGATGTATGCTACACCACCACCGGGAACGATACCTTCTTCAACAGCCGCACGTGTTGCATGCAAAGCATCATCCACACGGTCTTTCTTCTCTTTCATTTCTACTTCAGTAGCGGCACCTACATAAAGAACAGCTACACCACCGCTCAACTTAGCAAGGCGCTCCTGTAATTTTTCTTTATCGTAATCAGAACTTGTTACTTCAATTTGCGCTTTGATCTGGTTGATGCGTGCAGTGATATCTGTTTTCTTTCCTTTACCACCTACAACAGTTGTGTTGTCTTTGTCAATAGTTACAGAAGAAGCCTGACCTAAGTAAGTCAAATCAGCATTCTCTAATTTATAACCTTGCTCTTCGCTGATCACTGTACCTGCAGTGAGGATGGCGATATCCTGCAGCATTTCTTTACGGCGGTCACCAAAGCCGGGAGCTTTTACAGCAGCCACTTTCAATGTACCACGGAGTTTGTTAACTACCAATGTAGCAAGTGCCTCACCTTCTAAATCTTCAGCAATGATCAACAGCGGACGGCCGCTTTGAGCTACTTTCTCCAGGATGTGGAGGATATCTTTCATTGCAGAAATCTTCTTGTCATAAATTAAGATGTAAGGATTTTGCAATTCAGCTTCCATCTTTTCGCTGTTGGTAACGAAATAAGGAGAAATATAACCACGGTCAAACTGCATACCTTCTACCACATCAACAGTAGTATCAGTACCTTTTGCTTCTTCTACAGTAATCACACCTTCTTTACCCACTTTGCCAAATGCTTCAGCAATGAGTTTACCAATAGTTTCATCGTTGTTAGCAGAGATAGTTGCAACCTGCTGAATTTTTTTGCTGTCACTTCCTACAGTCTGGCTTTGACCTTTCAGGTTTTCTACCACTAAAGAAACTGCTTTGTCAATACCACGTTTCAAATCCATGGGGTTAGCACCTGCAGCTACCATTTTCAAACCTTCGCTGATAATGCTTTGCGCCAGCACAGTAGCGGTAGTAGTTCCATCACCTGCAATATCAGCAGTTTTAGAAGCTACTTCTTTCACCATCTGGGCACCCATGTTTTCAATAGGATCTTCCAGTTCAATTTCTTTTGCTACAGTAACACCATCTTTGGTAACAGCAGGTGCACCGAATTTTTTCTCTAACACCACGTTACGGCCTTTAGGACCGAGGGTTACTTTCACAGCGTTGGCCAATACGTCTACACCACGCTTCATTTTATTTCTTGCTTCAATATCGAAGAAGATTTGCTTTGCCATAGTTATTTAATTTGAAAATTTGAGAATTAGATAATTTGAAAATTGAAAACCTGAATATTGAAGAGTTTGATAAACCGGCAAGAGCCAATCATCAAATCTTTATATTTCAATTTATACAATTGCCAGGATGTCGCTTTCACGCATGATCAGGAGATCATCACCTTCAATGCTGATTTCTGTTCCGGCGTACTTACCGTATAAAACCGTATCGCCTACTTTCACCGTTACAGGCTCATCTTTTTTACCGGGGCCGGCAGCCACTACGGTACCACGCTGGGGCTTTTCTTTTGCGGTGTCGGGGATAATGATTCCACCGGCGGTTTTTTCTTCAGCCGGTGCAGGCTTCACAATTACCCTGTCGTGTAAAGGGGTAACACTTACCTTCTTTGCCATAGTTATACTTTTTTGGTTTTGAAATGAAAGATTGTCAAAAGTTCCCGTTCAATCGGGCAGGCGAAGGTAAGCGAATACAGTGCCGATGCGGCGAAATGAGAAAAAATTTCAGGAATAGAAGGAAACACGGGCATACATGGCCCAAACTGTCAGGCTGTAATTGTCAAATTTTCGGTAGACCGCTTATTGCTGCTCTCTCAACCAGTGAAAAAAATGGAGCAGGTCCTTCTCCTTTCGGGCATTAAAGCTGTTTTTCTGAAACCAGTCTTGTATTGGCTCTTTACCGGCGGGAAAAGAGGCGATGATCTGTGTTTTAAAATCACCCGGAGTTACCTGTACCCAAACACTGTCAGCTCCGGGAAAATAATATTCTGAGTAGGGTACAAAACTTTTTTTACCGGCGGGGTTGTTATACTCATATTCATATTCAATTTTACGGCGGTGGTATTTTACCAATGGCGCCTTACCGTCACTCAGCAGTTGAAAATACACTACATAACGTCTGCCCTCAAAATCAAAGAACCCGGGTATAAATTCTAATGCAGGTCCGCCCTCCCCGTCTTCAAAAACAATCCCTTTAATACTATTGGCATCAAGTGTTTTGTATTCAACTTTTCCTTCAGCATCGGTGGTTTTCCAGAGCATTTGCTGATAAGATATAAGATAAATGATTTCCTGATCGTTTAAATCCCTGCCGTTTTTTAAACGGACAGTAGCCTTTTTCCATTCCTGGTTATAAAAAGCAGAGCCGTTAATATTGTTAAGCGGCGCAAAGCCTGACTTTTCATAAAAATTATAAATCACATCTTCCACCACAAATTTATAGATGGAATTTTGCCAGTCGCCGGGTGCAAAACGATGCTGAATGAGATTTGGATCAGCTTTGGTTAAAGGATTTCCCTTTACTAAAACAGTTTGTGCCGATGCGCTACTGAGCATCAGCACAAACTGTATCTGAAATAAAAAGCGGAGGTGTTTCATAATGATAAAAGCTTAGAGCGTGTTGACATAGTTAATGGCTTCTATCCATCCTGCCTCTGCCTTTGCCGAGAGATTATTCTTTTCCATATAGGCATTTACCTGCTGCCACTTGGCGCCCATTATTTCTTCGAGGTTTTTCTTGTTAAGGCTTACTGATTGAGAAGTACCGTTTTGAACAATGTAATAAGTATTGCGGTCTTCAATAATTTTACGATCAGCCATGTTGTAACCGGTAGTTGTTACCAGGTTCTTTTTCTGGTGCATATAAAAACTGATTTTACCTTCTGCCAGGGCCTGTACATACTTGGAAGGTAATGAGCCTGCAACCGAGTTTGATTTTACAAACTTTACCACACTGCCGTTTTTAGAACCGGTATTAAGAGTGAACTCCCGGATTTCTTCAGAAAATACAAACGTGGAATCATTGATAAGGAACACTACTTCATTGCGGAAGGCATCAAACTTCAACGTCATGTTTGTATAATGAATACCATTGACCGTTTTAATACTGCCGGCACTCCACTTACTGCTGAAAAAAATATTCCCCTCAATATCACTGTTATTGCCGTAGTAAGGCCTGTTATTTAAGGGGTCGGAAATAACCGTAGAGGAAACATTCGAAGAAGGTCCCGATACGGAAACCAACTGAGCCTGAGCCTGAAAGAAAAGCACAGATAAACATACAGAACTGATGAGGTATTTCATTTGATTCATTTTTGATAAAAATACTATGGTTTTAAATTGTTAAATGACAAATAATTCAAAAAATTCGTTGCAGAAACGTAACTCTTTTTTAGCTGAAATGCTATAAAAAAATTGTTATGCAGGTGGCAACTGTTGCAATAAAACCGGAGGTTGTAAAACAACCCGGTAACTTCTTTTTTTAAACAGGAAATGTATAAATGCATTTTGACGTAGCTCCTGATGTTGCGAACCGGTTGACTCAAACTGAAGCTGGTATAAAAAATGACCACCTGCAACTTTTATAACTACGGGCTCACCCTTTTCATTAAAGCCTGCTTCAAAGATTCCAGTTGTTATCAGTTGCGGAATAACACGATACTGCTTTCCTTTAAAAACAGCACTATCCCATTTTAAATCTTTTGTTGTTGCTTCTACATATACAACCAGTAAGGTATCATTCATAAAATTGTCGCTGTCTGTTTCAGGCAATTTCACAGTACCGCTTTTTTTTTCAATGTAGAAACTGTGCAGCTTTTTCACAAATGACTGATGAGTACGGCAGCCATTAATAAGTATGGCCGCCGTACTCAACAAAATAATCATTACACTATTAAACATCCTGCAGATCAATTCTTCACCAGTTTAAACGTTTGCGTTTTATTTCCGGCATCCAGGCGAAGGAAATAAGAACCGGGCAGAATGTACAAGTGGTCCATACTGAGCGAGATATTTCCATTAACAGTTCCGGGATCCCAACGTTTGAGAACGGCACCGTTTGCATTATAAAGTACCGCCACTACTTTTTTGCGTTCGTCATTACTGATGTATAAAGGAATCTGATTGCTTACAGGATTCAACAGCAAACGGGCAAACTGCTCACGAATCCGGTCAATATCAAACAATGAAGTAGTTACTCCTTCTGTTAAGAAGTACTTCGCATTTGGCAAAGATGGCACCGTAGCAGTAAACAAATAATCTGAACCATAAGGAACCTGCAACGTAAGATATTTAAACGTATTAGAACTGTTGGCAGCACTCAATGTAGCAGCTGTGGTGGCAGTAATCTGTAACGTACCCGCTGTTTTACCTCCCAGTTCATCGGCTGTTACATAAAAACCTATTGTATAATTGGTTCCCGGGTTAGTTGTTGTAGTAACATCAAATACTTTCTGAGAACGGTTTCCATTGAGAAAACTCTGCCATACATTTCCAGCTTCAACAATTGTTGTTGTAACGCAGCCTAAAGGTGCTGCTGCATTCTGAATAGTGCCCATTACACGTCCGCCGGCGGGATTATAAAAATAAAAAGTACCATTACCCCGGATATCTAATGTATTTGTTGCGTTTACAGCCGTTTCAATAAGCGTTGTGCCACTTAATGGAGTAAGATCATTATCGCCAATGAAGAATGTGTAGGAGGTACTGGTTGCGGAAGCCACTGCATTTGTACCGCCACCTATTGAATAGGTAAGCGTAAATGATTCCTGGTTTTCCACTGCCGCATCATCATAAACCCGAATGGTTATTGTACCATCCACGTCTTGCCCGTTAGGGAAAGTAAGTTGTTTGGAAGGACTTGTGAAATCGCCATTTGTAGTAATATCATAATCCACTCCTTCTGTTGCGGTACCTGCTGCAATATTGATGGTTACTACAGCATCACCGGTGGGAGCAGCATCAATTAAAACCGGCAAGGTGTAGTCTCTGTAGTTCCTGCAACCAACAGTTGTAAAAGAACTCTCTGTGTTAACCCTGCTGTAATTATAAGAAGAACCAAAACGAACAAAAGGTGCAGCAGCCGGAGCTTGTGTTGTCCAGAAACCACGTCCATGTGTGGCAGCCAGAATGGTTCCGTCGCTGATGCGATATTGCAGCATATTGGTTTTTACATTAGGGAATGTACTGTTTTGCACCCAGTTGGTACTGCTGCCATTGAGCTGATCGGTTTCAAAAATACCCATCTCTGTAGCTATAATAGCTTTATTATTATTTTCCGGATAAAACATAGCCCATCGAACAGGAACATCAGGCAAATTACCATTTACATTACTCCAGCTGGTACCGCCGTTTGTACTTACCCAAACATGCGGCAACCCGTAGTTAGAATAAGTGGCAATTAGAAAATTATCACTGGTGCCGGTATTTACAGAGGAAACAATGTTTCCATTGGTTTGCGGCATTGCTACATCCGTAATATTGACAGCATTAGGCGTATTTAAATGAGCATCATCCACACGTACCACTGCGCCGCCAGCTGTTCCCATAAACACCCGGTTGGGGGTAAAAGGTGACACTTTGAAGCTTCTGATGCTGTTAGGCGTTGCTCCGGAAATAGTGATGGTATTAAAAGTGCTGCCGGTTTGAGGATTCTCCCATCTTACATAAGTACCTGCAGCAGCACTGCAATACATACGGTTATTGATATCATCATACTCCGTGGGATTAATGAACTGACCTATTGTTGTAGAAAATGTTACATTAGACCAGTTAACACCGCTGTTTGTGCTTCTGCGGTAGCTGCTGCGGGTGGTAGCAGAAAACTGAAACTGAGGTTCATCTTCATCTATGTGCGTATAACCACCATCTCCACCATGCACTTCAATGCTGCCTCCAATACCTGTAGTAGCTGTTAAAGAGTGGGATCCATTATCCTGTGTTCCTCCCAGGTAATAATTATTAATCGGATGTAATGCACAGGAATAGAACTGCAGGGTACGTATGCCCACATTTCTATCCGCATAACTTACACCATTGTTGTTAGAGTAAAAGATACCGCCGTCAGTAGACAATAGTACCTGGGTGCCATTCCAGAAAACACCATGATGATCTGCATGTACATAGTTAATTGCAGTACCTACCCATCTTGTAATCTGGTTCCAGGTAGAGCCTCCATCAGTAGTACGGTAAAAATTCAATCCTCCTGCAACACAGATATCAGGGTTATTGGGGTCAATACCAATTGCCAGGTTATACCAACCTTGTCCGGGGTTAATAGTTGGTTCAGATGCAGGGCTGGGTGGTGATGTGGGTGTAGGCAACCAGCTTAAACCACCATCAGTTGATTTATAGATCTGAGGTGTTTGAGCACTGGGGCCTTCCGGCAAAGCATATAATACATTTCCGGCAACCGCTATTTCACAATTGGCATTCAAATTAGGAATGGGAGCAATGGGGGTCGTCCATGTGGCAGATGTAACCGTAGCAGGGTTATCAGTAAAATAGGATCCTGCTTCATTGGTACCGCTCATCGTTACATGCAACCTGCCGGTACTGCTTACTTTAATATCAGTGATAAGATTACTGTTTCCTGTATTATTAGGGGTGATGTTCGTCCAGCTGCTACCACCGTTTGTAGAACGTTGTAACCCCTGGCTGTTTCCGTTGGTTCCCACATAAACATTACCGGCCGCATCACATACAATTTTGGAAACATTCCAGAAGCCTGTAGTATTGGTCAGCAAATTCCAGGTAGCACCGCCATCAATACTTTTCCAAACACCTCCGCCTCTCACTGCATCAATATTATTATTGCGTTCGCCGGTGGCGAAGTACATAATGCTTTTATTGGCCGGACTTTGTGTAATACTGGAAATAGCCAGGTTACCCAGAAAGTCATTCACCAATATCCAGTTTGCAGGATTTGCGGTAATGTCATTGGTTTTCCATAAACCACCACTTACGCTGGCTGCCCATACGGTTTTATTGGAGGCATCATTCAGGTCAACATGAATAGCCCTCATACGTCCGCTAACCGCCGGAACTCCGGGGCCGGGGCCACGAAAATTTCCGTTACTGGGTCCCAGTGTATTTGTATTAGGACCACGCTCAATCCAGTTAAGTGCAGAAGTGCGGGCATAACGGCCGGCTCTGCGTTCCAGGGTAATCCTGTTATAAGCATCCACCAATCGGCTTGCCGGTACATAACCCAGCCGGTTATCACGGGTCATTTCAAAATCCATTTCCTGTGCTTCACGAATACCATCTTCATTTTCAAACTCTTCGCCTTCCTGCTCTTCATACGCCTCTGAAGCTGTTTGATTTTTGTTTTCCTGAAAGCGGCACTGCACCAGCAGTAACGAAAAAGATAACAGGATTAAAAAGAGTTGTTTTTTTCTCATGGCTTTGTGTTGAATGTTAAATGATACAGAATCTGTAAGAACGTAAAAATAAGGCAAAGGTTTGCTTATATTTGCGGCTTGTTAAAAAGTTCTTTCAGAAAATGATCAGTAGAAGAAACATACGGGTAAAAGTAATGCAAACCCTTTACAGCTGTACGGCAGCCGATGGCAGTATTACCCGTGAACAGGCACTGCGTTCAGTTGAGAATCACCTGGACCAGGGCCGCCAGTTATTTATATTTCTTGCACACTTTTTAACCGAAGTGGCACGCTATGCCGAAACCGACAGCCGCCAAAAGGCTTCAAAACATTTACCTACTCAAAGTGATTTAAACGTAAATACCAAGATTGCCGGCAATGATTTGCTCTGGCGCATCCTGGAACTTCCCTCCTACCAGCAGGCAGTTAAAGAATTAAAACCCGAACTCCAACTGAATATGGACTGGGTACGGAAACTCTATACTGAGTTAACGGAATCAGAAGTGTACCGGGCTTATATTCAAAAACCATTACGGGATAAGAAGGAAGAAAAATCCATCCTGGAATTTATTTTCACTGACCTGATGCTGCCCAATGAAGATTTTGTGGCTTATGTGGAAGAACTCTTTGTGCATTGGGATGATGACAGCGAAATGATGAACCTCCTGATGCTGAATTTCTTCAACAAACCTCATACTTACGATTTTCAGCATTTCATAAACAGTGAAAAGATGAAATATGCAAAAGACCTGTTGCTGGCTGTAATTGATAAAGAGGAACTGTGCAATGAATACATTAAAAGCAAATTGCAGAACTGGGACCCTGAACGTACAGCCCTCCTTGATATGATCCTGATGCGCATGGGCATCTGTGAGTTTCTGTATTTTGAAACCATTCCGCCCAAAGTAACCATCAATGAGTATATTGACCTGGCTAAAGAATACAGCACACCGCAAAGCGGTCATTTCGTAAACGGTATCCTTGACAGTATTCACAAAGATTTTATCAGGGAAAACAAACTTCATAAAGTTTCTTTCAAAAAACCGTAGAGCCGCACTTAGGCTGTACATTTGCCACCGACAAATAAATGTATATGAAGCAGTTATTTTTTAGCATGAGCTTACTGGCCCTTATGAGTGCCTGCGACAGCAACCCTCAAAACCCCAAGGAGCCCAATGACGCCGCTGCCCAGCAAAACAAAATCAATGAACTGGTTACTGACAGCAGTAACTGGACCACTGTTCAATGGCTGGACTCTGTACAGCAGTTTGGCAAAGTGGTAGATGGCGAGAAAGTACTCATCAGTTTTCATTTTAAAAACACAGGTACCAAACCATTGGTAATTGCCAATGCAAGCGCCAGTTGCGGATGCACCGTTCCCTCTAAACCGGAAGCACCTATTGCACCAGGCGCTGAAGGTGTGATACAGGCAGAGTTTAACAGCCAGGGTCGTGTGGGTAAAGCAGATAAATATATTACCGTTACCTGCAACACAGCTCAACGGGAGCATATTCTCAAATTTGAAGGCGAGGTAGTAACCAAGAAATAATTTTTCAAACAATAATTAATACATAACAATGATGGATTTTATTTTATTAATGGGTGATCCCAAAAGCGGTGGCGGAAGTTTTCAATTGATCTTTTTAGGATTGATGATTGTAGTGTTCTGGTTTTTTATGATTCGCCCGCAGGCTAAAAAAGCAAAAGAGCAGAAATCGTTTATTGACAATTTGCAGAAAGGTGATAAAGTAGTAACCATCGCCGGTATTCATGGTGTTATCAACAAAGTAAATGAAGACAATACTTTGTCGCTGGAAATTAATCCCGGCAGTTATATTAAGATTGAAAAATCTTCCATCAGTATGGACTGGACCGCACAGTTGAATAAACCAGCGGCTGATAAGAAATAATTGATTGTAGATTTTTAATTTGCGATTTTAGATTTTACTGATTCTGGAAACCTCAATCCGAAATCGAAAATCTGAAATCGCAAATGTTTTTTTGAAGATATGCTCAAGATAGGACTCACAGGAGGTATAGGCAGCGGTAAAAGCACCGTTGCAAAAGTATTTGAAGTGCTGGGCATACCTGTTTATTATGCTGATGATGCTGCCAAACGTTTAATGCAAGAAGATGAACAATTAAAGCAGCAACTTATTGCAGCATTTGGCCCGGAAACTTATATCCACGGCAAGCTGAACAGGGAACATCTTTCATCGATTGTATTTAAGCAGAAAGAACAATTGGAATTACTCAACAGTCTGGTGCATCCGGCAACTATTGCTGATGCTAACCGGTGGTTTGCATTGCAATCCGCTCCTTATGTAATAAAAGAAGCCGCTCTTTTATTTGAGAGCGGAACGGCAGAAGGACTTGATTACATCATCGGTGTTACAGCACCTGAAACCATCCGGATAAAACGGGTGATGAATCGTGATGGTGTAAGTGCCGAAGAAGTAAAACGACGAATGAAGAACCAGGTGAACGAAGAACTGAAAATGCGTCTTTGTAACTATGTAATCCGCAATAACGACCGGGAGCCGGTAGTACCGCAGGTAATGCAACTGCATCAAACATTTCTTCAACTGGCCGGCATTAAAACAGAAGCATGAGTTTATTTTTCTTTATCATCATTGCAGCAGCGCTTCCCTATCTCTCCGCTATGAGTTATAAAAACATCAAAGCACTGGAGTCAGAAGCCGGAGATGTGCAGTTTGCCAAAACTCCTATTTACCTGCAATCAATGGCACTTCAATTAGTACTTGCAGGGCTTGCCTATATCACTTCAGGCAGTCTTAACTTAAAAATTATAATCAACAGCACGTTTAACCTGTTGAGCATCGGAGCATCGTTTGTTTTTTTAGTGGCTGCATTATTGATTGCATGTCTGGGACAGAAATACAATCAGCAGCAAGAAGAAAGTACGCTGCATCATTTGCTGCCCGATACTGCAAGGGATCGTATTCTATGGATCCTCGCCTGCGTTGTTGCTGCGTTTTGTGAAGAGTATGTGTACCGTGGTGTGTTGTTTCAGTTGCTGTACAAAGAAACATTTCCTTTGTGGATTGCAGCCGCCGGATGCAGTGCGGTGATTTTTGCCTTTGGTCATGGCACACAGGGACAAAGAGCCATTCTGCAAATCATTCCTTTTGCATTGGGCTTTCATGCACTGGTATACATCAGTGGAGGATTGTTATTACCGATGATTGTACATTTTTTGTATAACGTACTGGTGGAGTTGTTATTTGGGAGGAGGATTAAAGAAAAAACTGGATGATAGTATAACCATTCAAAAGCTACCACCCCACTTTCTCTCCCCATTTTCCCAAACTGAAATACTGGTTGAGCGGCAGGTTTAAACCGATTTGATTATAAGCGGTATTGTTTTGAAAATAACTCCTCGCATACCGTAACTGCAACTTGGGAAGAATAGCACCCACCCCCAATGAAAAACCGGTCAGGCCATTGGGCACATTGGTAATACGCAGCTCCGAACGACGCAGATAATTATAACCTACTGTTACTTCCACCCGCTTACCAATGAGCAACTGTGTGGAGAATACAAAATGCTGAAACAGTTTTTCAAACGTAAACTTTTTAGCAGAAGGATTACGGAAACCGTTTTCATTATTGAACAGGGTATCGTTGTACAAAATATCAAAACGGTACAGATGGTGGGCAGTTAAAGAAAAACGGATAGGCGCTTTTTCTAACTGTTTGTAAATGCCAAATACCACATCAAATGGCAACTCTTCTGCCACAGCATCGTTATAACGTTTTAACTGTCCGCCCATATTCATAGCTACCAAACCAATCTGCAGCAGGTTAGCAGAATCTTTATACACTACTCCGGCATTAGCAGCAATAGCAGAAGACCGGTACAAACCATAGTTGCTGGAAAGATATTTTACACTGAGGCCATAATGCCAGCGCTCCAGGTATTGACGGGAGGCTGAAAGCTGTACTGCAAAGTCACGTGGGCGCACCGTACCAAAACTGTTGCCGGATGCATCAGTTTGTGTAATGCTGCCGTAATCAAAAAAAAATACAGAAGCAGCGAAATTGGTATTGAGTTTGGGATGATGAAAACCCTGCACCCAATGATAATTTTTTACACCATCATACAGACTGTTAAAGTTGAACGATGCCTGCGAATGCATGTCTTTATGCAGCAGTGCTGGATTCTGAAAACTCAGGGATACATCATTGGATGATTGAGCAACATTTACACCTCCGAGGGCAGCCAGTTGCGGAGATGCGGGGAAACGTAGAAAATTGTAAGCACTGCTGCCACCAAGGGTTTGTGCGGCAAGAGAATGACCTGTAATAACCAGCAAAAGAAACAATAAAACACGCTGCATACAGCCTGTAAATTACAGATTCAGCAGCAAAGAAGCATTTCAAAAAAAATTCCCCCGTGGAAACGGGGGAAGCTCTTTAACCCTTAAAACAACCAACATGAAAAATTGTTAGTTGAAAATAAAACAGGGAATACTTTGAATTGTTTAGAAAAAAGACATTTTTTTCAAAATATAGCTATAAGTTTTAATGAACAGGCATTAAGGCCAATTCTAAAACCTGTTGCATGGTTTTTACGTAATGAAACTTCATGCCTTTGATGTACTGCGAATTAATTTCCTGCACATCTTTTTCATTTTGCCAGCACATAATAACTTCTTTAATACCGGCACGTTTGGCTGCCAGTACTTTTTCTTTGATACCTCCCACCGGCAACACCTGTCCACGAAGTGTGATTTCGCCCGTCATGGCTAAGAAGGGTTTTACCCGACGCCCCGTAAAGGCACTGGCCATTGCCGTGAGCATGGTGATACCGGCACTGGGACCATCCTTGGGCACTGCACCTTCCGGCACATGCACATGTACATTGTTCTTTTGAAAAGCGGCCGCATCAACACCGGCTTTTTTAACATTGGCCTGCAGGTAACTGAGAGCAGTGGTGGCACTTTCCTTCATCACATTTCCCAAATTACCGGTGAGGCGTAACTCGCCTTTGCCATCAGTTAAACTGGTTTCAATAAAAAGAATATCACCACCAACAGCAGTCCATGCCAAACCTACGGCTACACCCGGCATATTGGCTGTTTTATAGAGTTCATTACTGTAGCGTGGTTTACCCAATATTTTTTCTACATCATTTACTGTGATGGTAGGTTTTAATTTTTCATGCAAGGCATATTCCTTTGCCTGTGCACGCATGAGCGAAGCCAGCATACGGTCCAGCTCCCGAACACCACTTTCTCTTGTATAATCTTCCACCACTTTACGGAGCACCGTATCGCTGATTTTAAAATTCATTTTGTTCAACCCATGTGCTTCTTTCTGTTTGGGTACGAGGTAGTTTTTGGCAATCTCAATTTTTTCTTCCACAGCATAACCACTGAGATCAATAATTTCCAAACGATCCCGCAACGCTGGCTGAATAGAGGATAAACTGTTAGCAGTAGCAATGAATAATACTTTGCTTAAATCATATTCCAACTCTAAGTAATTATCATAGAAGGTATGGTTCTGCTCAGGGTCAAGCAACTCTAATAACGCACTGGAAGGATCGCCCCGAAAATCATTGCCGATTTTATCAATCTCATCCAATATCATTACCGGGTTGGATGACTTTACC
This sequence comes from Lacibacter sp., assembly GCA_050916065.1. Classification (GTDB taxonomy): domain Bacteria; phylum Bacteroidota; class Bacteroidia; order Chitinophagales; family Chitinophagaceae; genus Lacibacter. The sequence continues at coordinate 320,745 of CP051137.1, read as the reverse complement.
TTACGCAGCGATTGTAAAATGCGGCCAGGCATGGCACCGATGTATGTTTTACGATGACCCCTTATCTCACTTTCATCATGCAAACCACCAAGACTGATGCGTACATATTTTCTTCCTAAAGCTGATGCAATACTTTTTCCCAAACTTGTTTTACCAATACCGGGAGGGCCCAGCAAACAAAGGATAGGACTCTTCATATCGCCTTTCAACTTCAACACGGCTAAATATTCGAGGATGCGTTCTTTTACTTTATGAATACCGTAGTGATCATGATCCAGCACTTTGCGTGCTTTCTTTAAATCATAATTATCCGTCGTATAATCACCCCAGGGTAAATCGAGTAATAAATCGAGATGATTGTAAGCAACGGAATAATCAGGCGTGGAGGGATGCATACGCTCCAGCTTTTCAATTCCTTTCTTGAATAACTCCGCAGCTTCCTTACTCCACTTTTTGGTTTCTGCTTTCTTTTTCATTTCCTGCAACTCCAGGTCATTCGCATCACCACCTAATTCTTCCTTGATGCTTTTCATTTGCTGGTGCAGAAAATATTCCCGTTGCTGTTTATCCAGTTCGGTTCTTGTTTTGTTAGTCACCTGGTTTTTCAACTCTGCAAACTGCAATTCCTTTTGCAGTAAGGTGAGCAACAGATCTGCACGCTCACGGATGTTTTGTGTTTCCAGCAGCTTTTGTTTTTCAATAATATCTGCATTGAGATTATTACTTACAAAATGTATAAGGAAGGAAGGATTCTCAATGTTTTTTAAAATGATGGCGGCTTCACTGGGTATGTTAGGCGAAAGCTGAATGATTTGTGCCGCCAGGTCCTTAATGGAACCGGCCTGTGCCTGGAAATTGGCATCTTCCGGTGTTGTTTCTTCTTTGAGTATTGTAATGGTGGCTTTGAAAAAAGGTTCTTCACTTACAATGCCGGTAATCTGCATACGGCGCATGCCCTGGATGATGACGGTGGTACCACCATCGGGCATTTTAATCAACTTGATGATTTTGGCAACAGTGCCGATATCTTCCAGGTCAGTAACGGCAGGATCTTCCACATTACTGTCTTTTTGCGCTACTACACCAATCAGCCTCTGATCTTTATAGGCTTCATTAACAGCCTGTATGCTTTTATCACGCCCTACAGTAATGGGCAGCACTACGCCGGGAAATAAAACCGTATTACGTAAGGGCAGCAGGGGCAATGTGTCAATCCTGGATAGATCTTCATCACTTTGTGCTTCACTTTCATTTAAGGGGATGATGGGCAAAAAGTCAACATCTTCGTCAGGCGTTCTTAAAAACAAATTCGTTTTGTTCATACTTCGTCAATTTGACAGATAAGCCCCTTGTTCAGGGGCTTTCTGAATGATGTATCTAATGGGTCAAGATTAATGCCATGCAGTGAATACCTGCTATTATTTCATTACTGCCTGTATGGGCTTACCCACACATCCATTGGGCATTTGAATACGCAGCAGGGCTGCAAGTGTTGCAGCTATATCCGTCATGTATACCTCTTCTGTACTGCGGCCTTGTTTAATATTCCAACCATACCATACTAAAGGAATATGACTGTCATACGGATTCCACAACCCATGCGTGGTACCTGTTTTACCACCATCAATCCAGCCCGGTGCAAACAGTAATTGAACATCGCCACTGCGTTTGGGATGCCAGCCATTGGCTAAACGGTTTTTTACAACAGCATTCATTGGTTGTTCCATAAGTTCTTCAATAGCAAATACACGATCAATCCCTTCAATCTTTGATGCAAATTTGATCACATCTTCAACAATGTCTTCTTTGTCCAAATGAGCCGTGTCAATGATGGTGTGATTTAAACTTATCTGATAATTATAAGCACTCAACACTAAATTGTTGTACTTGTATTTTTCAGCAAGTATTTTGTTTAAGTCGCTCACCAGTTTGTTATCATCTACTGCACCGCCGGGTAATTTATGTTCATTCATAAAACCGGGCACATGTGCCACCCCATGATCAGCAGTAATAAAACTCAGGTATTGACCTTTGCCCACGGTTTTATCTAAAAAATCAAATAACTCACCCAGTTCTTTATCCAAACGCAGATAAGTATCTTCAACTTCAATGCTGTTGGGGCCAAACGCATGACCCACATAATCGGGACTTGAAAAACTCACAGCTAAAAAATCAGTAATGGAATCTTTGCCCATCGCTTCATGAAGCACTGCTTCTTTGGCCATCATAGCCGTTAAGGTATTGCCATAGGGTGTGGAAGAAACTGTACCATAATTTTTACCAATAAAACGTTTTAAATCATAAGGAAATGATTTTTGTTCTGCACCAAAGGGTTTGCTTTCAAACTCATTTTCATCTTTACTGCTTTGCACATACGAGTTAATGGGATACATGGTATTCCAGCCTGTATTATAAAAAACATCCACTTGTTTTTTTGCATTAAAATCTTTTACCCATTGCGGCAACTCATTCATGTAGTAGGTAGATGTTATCCAGTCACCGCTTTTACTGTCATACCAATAGGCTGCATTGGCACTATGACCGGCTGGTAAAATACCACCACGATCTTTAATAGCTATACCAATTACTTTACTTCTGAAGTTGGTAGCCAGTCTTAACTCATCTCCAATGGTGGTAGTGAGCATATTTCTTGGACTCATTTCGCCGGCATTACCGGTACTGCCCACTGTTTTTACTGTTTTGTCTTCGCTGCAATAAACGGTTCTGTTTTTTTCATAATCCCACCAGGCATTACCGGTAATACCATGAACGGCAGGAACACTTCCGGTGTACACACAAGTATGACCGCAGGCTGTAACAGTGGGTGCGTAGGGAATGAATGTATTATCGCAGGCAAAACCATTATTGAGCATGCGTTTAAACCCGCCATTAGGCAAATAGCGATTGTAATAGCGATACAGAAAATCCCAACGCATCTGATCCACCATTATGCCCACTACCAGTTTGGGTCGTTCTGTTTCCTGCTGTTTGGGTTTTGCTACTGCTGTTCTTTGAGCGGAGGCTGAAAAACAATAAATACTGAAGAGTAGTGCTGAAAATTGTTTCATATGTGTTGATTTCCGGGATTCAAAGATATCGTTTCAAAGCCTGTAACAGCAGTTATTTCTGTGTAAAAACTGCTTGTATCTCAAGTCCTTCCTTTGCCCGAAACCCTTACCTTTGCCGCACTTTTAACAGGTAACAATTCCTTCATATATGGCAGACATTTTTGAAAAATTGATAAAGAACCAAGGCCCTCTTGGTCAGCACAGAGAAAGAGCTCATGGCTATTTTGCTTTTCCTAAACTGGAGGGCGAAATAAATAGCCGCATGATCTTTCGTGGCAAAGAAAAAATTGTGTGGAGTTTAAACAACTACCTGGGTTTGGCCAATCATCCCGAAATACGCAAAGTAGATGCGGATGCAGCTAAAGAATTTGGTTTGGCTTACCCTATGGGTGCACGCATGATGAGCGGAAACTCCAATTATCATGAACAATTAGAAAGAGAATTGGCAGAGTTTGAGATGAAAGAAGATGCGATTTTGATGAACTTCGGCTACCAGGGCATTATGAGTGCCATTGATGCTATTTGCGGCCGTCATGATGTGATTATATACGATGCGGAAAGCCATGCCTGTATCATTGATGGTTTGCGTTTGCATCCCGGTCACCGTTATGTATTCAAGCACAATGATGTGGAAGATTGCGAAAAGCAATTACAACGTGCCACTGCGTTGATTGAAAAACAAAAAGCCGGTGGTATTTTGGTGATTACTGAAGGTGTGTTTGGAATGGCAGGTGACCAGGGTAAGTTGAAAGAAATCTGTGAACTGAAAAAGAAATATGAATTCCGTTTGCTGGTAGATGATGCCCATGGTTTTGGTACATTAGGTAAAACCGGTGCCGGCGCAGGAGAAGAGCAGGGTTGCCAGGATGAGATTGATTTATACTTCAGCACCTTTGCAAAATCAATGGCATCTATCGGTGCCTTTTTAGCAGGCGATAAAATTATTATTGACTTTATTCGCTATAATATCCGCTCACAAATATTTGCCAAAAGCTTACCCATGCCAATCGTTATTGGCAACCTCAAACGTTTGGAAATGTTACGCACCATGCCGGAGTTAAAAGAAAAACTCTGGAGCAATGCCCGTAAACTTCAAAACGGGTTGAAAGAGCGGGGTTTTGATATCGGCAAAACAGATAGCCCTGTTACACCTGTGTACATGAATGGTGGTGTGGAAGAAGCAACAGCCATGGTGATGGATTTGAGAGAGAATTACAACATTTTCTGCTCGATTGTAGTATATCCCGTAATTCCGAAAGGGCATATCATTTACCGATTAATTCCTTCTGCGGCTCATACAGATGCAGATATTGAAGAAACGCTCAAAGCCTTTACAGAAACAAAAGCCAAACTGGATGCCGGTGCTTATAAAGTAGAAGCCATTCCGGATATGGCGAATGAATAAAATTTAAAATTGATTAAAAGCCGCTCTGTTGAGCGGTTTTTTTATTGTCAAAATTGCATCTGCTTAGGTAATTTTTCATATTTCGCTAAAGGTTCTCATGTAGTACATACCAATTCATTTCTTTTTACGTTAGAATCTTATAAAATTGTGTGGCTTTTACAGCTTGATAAGCAATTCTGTGAAGCAACCAATAACCGGCAAAGCAGTTGTGAATCACTATAGCAAAACCGGTGAACAAAAACCAATATTCTGTACCATCGAAAAAGGCCCTCATGAACTGCATTCGAAAAACCGTAACTACCCTGCTTCTTTTTTTGTTGGGATCTGCCTGCAGCTATGCGCAAATTGATACCGAATTCTGGTTTGCGGCTCCTGATATTTCATCGCATAATAATTTTGACAAACCAATGATCCTACGGATTACCTCGTTTAAAGAAGCTTGTACTGTAACCATTTCACAACCTTCCGGCGGGGGCATGCCTGTACAAACTTTTACATTGGCTCCTCAATCCAGCAAATCAGTTGATATTACTGCATGGATTGATGCCATTGAATGCAGGCCGGCTAATACTGTACATAATAAAGGGCTCCGCATCAGTTCTACTGCCCAAATTTCTGTTTATTACGAAGTGAATCATATCAGCCGCAACCCGGAGTTGTTTGTTTTAAAAGGAAGAAATGCATTGGGTAATGACTTCTTTATTTCATCACAGAATTCAGCATTCAATAACGCCTCTTACAACCCTGCTCCGTTTTCATCGTTTAACATTGTGGCTACTGAAAATAATACTACTGTTACTATCACTCCTTCGAAAGATGTAATAGGACATGCTGCCGGTGTTCCTTATACCATAACATTGAACCGTGGACAAACCTATGCGGCAGTAGCAGCATCGCCCATGCCGAATCAGCACCTGGAAGGATCCCGTGTTTCATCCAATAAACCAATAGCAATAACGCTGGCTGATGATTTGATAAGCCCGATTGGTTTTGGTTGTGCTGATATGGTGGGAGATCAAACTATTCCTGTAAGTATTACAGGAACTGAATATATGGCTACAAGAGGGTACCTGAATGGAAGTCTTGAAAAACTATATGTTACTGCCACTGCCAATAATACAGCGATTTTTAAAGACGGTATACAGGTAACTACGCTTACTGCAGGACAAACTTATGAAGTAACTGTTACGAACCCTTCCATTTATATCCGTTCTTCTAATCCTGTATACGTCTACCAGATTTCAGGAATTGGTTGCGAACTTGGTTCGGCTATCCTTCCACCTATTAAATGTACAGGCAGTCTTTCTGCTACGTTTGCAAAAAGCACCACCCGGCAGATTTACATGAACCTGCTGGTTAAAAACGGAGGTCAGGGGTCTTTTAAAGTCAACAATAACCCAACGATTATTATCGCTGATTCATTCAGAGTAGTACCGGGCACCAATAATGAATGGTATGCTGCTTCTGTTTTATTACCCAACGGAATTGTACCGCTGGATTCAACAGTAACTGTTACCAACTCCATCACCTTCTTTCACATGGGTGTATTGCAGGGTACTGAAAGAGATGGAACCAGCTTTGGCTTTTTCAGCAGTTTTAATAACAACTATGCAAACGCTTCTACACCTACTGCCACCATCTGCGATGGAAATACCATCAAATTAGTTGCAGATTCATTGCTAACGGCTACTTACGAGTGGAGAGGTCCCAATAATTTTTTCAGTAATCTGCAAAACCCCACTATCACAAATGCATCAGCTATGAACGCAGGAAAATATGAGTTAAAAGTAACCGTACCGGGATGCGGTAGCCAGGTTGATTCTGTATTCATTGCCATTGGCGGTGTAGTACGTTCAACCGTAGCACAAACTATTTGTGCCGGTGATGCTTATGCAGGTTATACAGCCAGCGGAACCTATATTGATACATTAAAAACCGTTTCCGGTTGCGATAGTATCCGCACCCTCACTTTAACTGTTAAACCCAGATCTTTTAATACCATTACACAAACAATTTGTGAAGGACAGTCTTTTCTTGGATATACTACCAGCGGCATCTTCAGAGATACATTGGTAGCCGCCAATGGTTGCGACAGTGTACGTACTTTAAACCTTACCGTTTTAAGAAGAGGACGTTCAATATTGAATCAAACGATATGCAGGGGACAGTCTTATCTTGGTTATACCGTTGCAGGAACTTATATTGACACTTTAGTAGCAGCCAATGGTTGTGACAGCATACGTACACTCAATCTAAGAGTGGATGTACCTGCCACACCAAACCTGGGAGCTAACAGGGAATTATGTAATGGAGATACATTGATTTTATTTCCCGGTAATTATGCCTCCTACCTGTGGCAGAACAATTCCACAAACAGTACATTTATTGTAGACAGACCCGGTTTGTATTCCGTAACTGTTACCAATGCCTGCGGATCAAAAACGGATGATGTACTGGTAACAGGTGTGGATTGTATCATTCTTTTCCCCAATGCTTTTACACCGAATGGTGATGGCAAAAATGATTTCTTTAAAATACTCAATGCATTTCGCATCAATGATTACTCACTTGTAATTTATAACCGATGGGGTCAGCAGGTATTTGCTACCTCTGATGTATTGAGCGGATGGGATGGAAGACTCAAAGGCGTACCGCAAGATCCCGGAACCTATGTTTATTACTGTAAGTATGTAAAAGATAATAAGCAGGTAGTTACCAAAGGAAGCCTGCATCTGCTCCGATAAATAAATCCACATTATAATAATGAAAGCCCGCTGATGACAGCGGGCTTTCGTATAATTGACATTTGCATTTTCTATCAACGTTCATTGGTACCTGTTGCAGGAACTTTAAATAAAGCAGATACCTGTTCATAGCTCATTGCTTTTACCTGGTCAACTGTATAGCCTGTTGCAGGACCGGAAGTAAAACGACCACCGGATACCAGGCCGGGAATCAATACATAACGGAAGAAGTGATTGGTAAGTACTCCATAGCCGGTTGTGGTAGAAAGGTTTTTAATAAACACAATCATACGTCCGATTGCAGGGCGATAATTGATTTCAATAATATCTGTTCCTGCTTTTGCACTGAATGGCAGGGGCTGTGCATTAGCAGTTGTAGCCAAACCTGCAGTTCCTGTAGAAGAAAAAGTATGATACATCAAAGTAAGACCTTGTGTAAGTATAGCCTGTGTTACAGAAGGAGCCGGTAAATTAGCACGACTTACCTGGCCAACTGTACTGATCGTGGTATCAAACCAACCTGCTGCCCCAAATGTTGTAGGCGAAGGAATCCAGTTGGAATAGATGACCTGGGCATTTTGACCTGCAGGCCCCTGGGGACCTTGTGGACCTTGAACACCTTGTGGGCCTTGTGGGCCAACCGGACCGGTTGGGCCGATAACCCCTTGAGCGCCTTGCGGACCCTGAGGACCCTGGGGACCTTGTGGACCTTGAGGACCGGCATCTCCCTTACAGGCAGTAAATAAAATAGCTGCTGACAGCAGCAGGCTTGCTGCGTAAATTAATTTTCTCATAGCTGTAGTTTTTTATCAGATGAAAAGTTAAGATAGTAAAAAATGAACAATAAAAAAGCGCTGAAATCAGCGCTTTTTTTATTAAATCATTTTATCATCGTAAATCAATCACTTCAACGCCCGGGTATTTCTTCTTATCAAACACAAACTGAGCATCCTGCAAGTTGGCATTCCCGTTTAATGATGAAACGGTGTAAGTATAACGGTTGCCGCTTTTTTCCATCACTTTTGTACTGTAGATGGATTGAGTGGCTTTATCCACCCACACGTACACTTTAAAGAAAGGCTTTGTTTTATCGTAGGGAGTTAACTCAATTTCCTGGAGTGTTTTTCCACCCTGCTTTTTTTCGCCATTGAGTTTATACAGAAAATCCTTGTCGTAAAAGTTGGTAAACAACTTCTGTGGCGTTATGGTATTCTGGCTGGGATCGAATTTTGAAAGAGTTACTTCATTCGCCGCTTTATCATAAGTCCAGATATTTACTCCATCACAAAAAATATCCTGACCGCCTGTTAACGTAACACGGTACTTAGTACCCTTCATGAGCAAGGTTCCTTTTTTGGTGCCCTGTATCTTTCCTTTTGCATCTTCAGTTGTAAAAGAAAAAGAAGCCTGCACTCCTTTATAGGTTTTAAACTTATTACTTACAGCATCCAGAATTTTCTTTGCATTGGCATCACTTTGCCCCATGGATTTATTTTGTGCCGTTCCGGTAACATACACAACCAAAGCAAAAAATGAAGCTGCAATCAATCGAAATAATTTCATTTGAATTAACTATTAACGTTCAATATAGCCCTGAGACGGGGGTGGCAAAGATAAGTGTTGCAGAGGTTATTCTTTCAGCAGATGATTTGCATATATTTTAACAGCCGGCCTACCCCATCATTTGCAGATGTTGTTCCAGTTCCGCTTCTGTTTTAATGAGCACATCCCTTGCTTTACTGCCCTGGCTGCCACCCACAATACCGGCGGCTTCCAACTGGTCCATTAAACGGCCGGCCCTGTTGTAACCCAGTTTCATTCTGCGTTGCAGTAAAGAAGTTGAACCTACCTGGTTCTGTACAATTAAACGGGCAGCGTCTTCAAAAAGCGGATCACGATCGCTTAAATCAAAATCTTTTCCTTCCATTTCTTTTTCATCCACATATTCCGGAAGCAGGAAAGGCTGGGCATAGCCCCTTTGTTTGCTGATGAAAGAAACAATATCATCTACCTCAGGCGTATCTACAAAGGCGCATTGCAAGCGGGTGAGTTCTCCGTTATAGCTGATGAGCATATCACCCTTACCAATTAATTGTTCCGCTCCTCCTGTGTCCAGGATAGTGCGGCTGTCTACTTTTGACGATACTTTAAAAGCAATACGTGCCGGGAAGTTAGCTTTGATGGTACCGGTGATGATGTTTACTGATGGACGCTGTGTAGCAATGATGAGGTGAATACCCACGGCACGTGCCAGTTGCGCCAAACGGGCAATGGGCATTTCAATTTCTTTTCCGGCCGTCATAATCAAATCGGCAAACTCATCCACCACCAATACAATAAAGGGCAGGTATTGATGACCTTTTTGCGGATTGAGTTTACGGGCTACAAACTTTTCATTGTATTCACGGATATTACGGCAACCGGCTTCTTTGAGTAAATCGTAACGGTTGTCCATTTCAATACAGAGCGCATTGAGCGTATTGATTACCTTTTTGGTATCTGTGATGATAGCATCTTCTTCGCCCGGCAACTTTGCAAGGAAATGACGTTCAATATGGCGGTATAAACTCAGCTCCACCTTCTTTGGATCTACCAGTACGAGTTTGAGTTGTGAAGGATGCTTTTTATACAACAGCGAAACAAGAATGGCGTTTAATCCAACTGATTTACCCTGCCCGGTAGCACCTGCCATAAGTAAGTGAGGCATACTGGCTAAGTCAACAATGAAGTTTTCATTATCAATACGCTTTCCTACAGCAATAGGTAATGCAAAATTGTTATGCTGAAACTTTTCAGAAGAAAGTAATGTCTTCATACTCACTACTGTCTTCTTAACATTGGGAACTTCTATACCAATCGTTCCTTTTCCAGGTATAGGTGCTATGATGCGTATACCTAAAGCAGCAAGGCTCAAAGCAATATCATCTTCAAGATTTTTGATCCTTGAAATTCGAACACCGGCAGCTGGTACAATTTCATAAAGCGTTACCGTGGGACCTACTGTTGCTGATATTTTTTGTATTTCAATATCGTAATTACGAAGTGTATTAATGATCTGGTTCTTATAATTCTCCAGTTCACCGGCATCCTGCACAATTTTTTCGCTGCCGTGATTTTCAAGCAGGTTCAGCGTAGGGAATTTATAATCCTTTAAATCAAGAAAAGGATCGTAAGGAGGAAGATTTTCAACAACAGGACTGCCTCCATCTTCTTCTGAAACTGGATCAGGCATTGTCTTAATTTCCAGTTCTAAAGGTTCTGAGGATGATGCTTTTTTCTTTGATTCCACAACAGGGGGAATAATTTCTTCCTGGAAAGCAGGGGCTGTTATTTCTTCTACGGTAGGAATACTCAACTCCTGAATAAGAGGTGCAACAGGTTGCGGATCAGGCAGCACCGTTTCTTTTTCTGAAACTACAAATTCATGAAGTGGGTTGCTGTCTTCTATATGATTGATGGTGAGAGGTACGGGATGATTACTTTCTTTTTTGAGCTGGTTTTTTAATTTGGGCTCTGCAGTTTCTGATTCTGCTAGAGGCACTTCTTCTTTAATTTCACCTGGCTCATCCGTAATTGGCAAAGGGGCTTTTTCTTTTTTGGCAGGTAATGAAAATACCGGGTTAAATCTCCATATAAAATAACTGAGTGCCGCTACTGCCAGCAAGATAGCGGTACCGGCTTTGCCTAAAAACCCCTGCAGCCATGCAGCACTGAAGTTACCCATGGCGCCACCCCAACTGATCCCTTTTGATGGTAAAAAAAAGGAAAAGAAAACAGGCAGCACCAGCAATCCTACCAACACATATTTGATATTACGGGCAACTGAAAAAATCTTTTTACCAAAAATCATGTTCACCCCAATTACAAAAAACAAGGAACTGATAAGAAAAGAGGCAATGCCGAATGTGCTATGAAAAAGCACATGAGAAATCCAGGCACCTGAACGGCCCAGCAGGTTGCCAACCTGCAGTTCATCATCAAAAAGAAAATCAGATGCATTACGGGATACTTTATCAAAATCTTCTTTCCAGGTAAAGAGATAGGAAGTTAATGCTATAAAAAGCAGGATGGAAACAAGCAGCAAAAAAGTACCTGTAATTTTATGGGTACGTTCATCTTTTACCAGTTGCTGAACTGATACTGCTTCTTCTTTTTCAGACTTAAGTGTTTCCTCTTTTTTGGTTTTTCGTTTTTCCTTCATGCACAGAGCTGTTCAAACAAAGATAAAGAAAGGGAAACACGAAATAACAAAGCAAATTGTGTATTACTGATAAATATCCTAACTTTTGCATATTAACTTAGCACCATGCGTTTTACCAAGCTTCTGATTATACTCCTGTTTGCGACTGCCCAGACCTATGCGCATGAAGATTCAACACTTACAGTTATCAAAACATCCAGAATTAAGAATGCCTATGAGGTAAGCAAGTACATACATATTTACGTAGATACACTAAGATCAAAAAATGCAGTTCAGCTACGTAATAACATGTTCCGGCATCTTTATGAGTTTAAAAATGAACGGGTACCGAAACCTCTGATGATTGACGGTTACGTTTACATGCTGTTCTGGATTGAAAATGATGCCCCGGCAGCTGATACACTTTATTTTACCGCAGGCTCTTTTTCTAAAAACATTGAGCTTTTTACAAGAGACAGTACAGATGCCCCCTGGAAACAGTTGCCAAAAACAACACCGGGAGATGGAGAACTGGCCTATAACCAGATAACCCTTGAACCCAATAAGGAAATACAATTGATGGTGCGTACCAATTATGCCAGAACAACCATCTCATCCATCCGGCCTTATTTTGTAAAAAAACCCTTTTACAGGTATTATCTCAAATACAGGCGCAGCAACTGGGACGGCCTGGATATTATCACCTACACAATTACCGGCATGCTCTTTATGATGCTGCTGTTTTCGTTTTTTACTTATTTCCAGAACAGGAAAGGTGAGTTTTTATATTATTCGCTGTATGCATTCTGTGTGGCGCTTATGTTGTTTCTGAAAGCAGCATATTATGAATCATCAAGGCCCTTTAATTTCTTTAATGAAGAGTACCTTGATTATGCATTACTCTTTACCGGCTATATTTTTTACCTCCGGTTTACCCGGTTTTTTATCAGTACAGCTAAACGAAACAAGGTTTTAAATTTCGTGCTTACCGGTGCTGAAATTACAGTAATACTTTTTCTTATCGTTTTTAGCTGGATGTACTTCACAGACCAACCGTTCCAACTACTCGACAACACTGAAAACATCAGCAAATTTTTTATGATAGCTGTGGGTCTTACCTATGTTATACTTGGCTTTTTCATGAGAGATAAATTCATGAATTTCCTGGTAGCAGGCAATCTTGCCAATCTTGTTTTTGCGGGCCTGTCTCAATTACTCATTGTATTCAGGAACCTGCCGTTTATGCCTGAAAGAGGCCTCTTCCGAAATTCACTGCTTTACTTTGAACTGGGTATTTTTATTGAAATGGTTTTCTTTTTACTTGGGTTAATTTACAAAAACAAAGTTGAGTTGATTGAAAAGGTACAAATGGATGTTGTATTGAAACAGGAAGCAGAACGCAAGGAGTATGAAAAACAAATTGCAGTATTGAAAGCCCAGCAGGATGAGCGTACCCGCATCAGTGCAGATATGCATGATGAACTGGGAAGTGGTGTAACAGCCATCCGTTTACTGAGTGAAATTGCAAGGAAAAAAACCAAGGATCAACCGTTAGAAGAAATTGCACGCATCTCCAATAATGCCAATGAACTGATGAGTAAAATGAACGGTATTATCTGGAGTATGAACCCGGGCAACGATACACTGTCCAGCACTATAGCTTACATGCGGAGCAATGCCTCTGAATTCCTGGATAATTTTGATTTGAATTACAGGATTCATGTCCCTGAAAATATTCCTGATATTGAATTGAGCGGTAATAAACGCCGCAATCTCTTTCTTGTAATGAAAGAATCACTCAACAACATCATCAAACATGCCCAGGCATCCAATGTAACTATTGCCTTTACCTGCAACGAACATTTGATGGTACACATTACCGACGATGGTAAAGGCATACAGCCTGACAAATTAAATGAATATGGTAACGGGCTCAAGAATATGCAGCGGCGTATGGAAAATATCGATGGCAGTTTTTCCATTGCTGCCGAAAATGGTACTACTGTTATATTAATACTTCCCCTTACTGCTTAGATTTCATAACAGCTGTAAACAAACATAGCCATCCGGCTATGAAAGCCATACCTCCAAAAGGTGTTATTGCTCCTAACCAATTCACTCCCTGCACTCCTCCCGCTTTTAAAAAACTCATAAGATAAAGGGAGCCGCAAAAGAGCAATAATCCCAGCAAAAAAAGATTACCACCATAACGTAACCATTTGCTGTTATAATGCAATTGCAGCAAACCTGTAAGCGCCAATGCCAGTGCATGGTAGAAATGATATTGAACTGCTGTTTGATAGGTTTGTAATTGCTGCTCTTCCAGCAGTTGCCTCAGGGCGTGTGCGCCAAATGCTCCCAATGCTACTGCAAGAGCAGCTGCAATAAATGCAATCTTTAAAAATCTATCTTTCATGCCGGTACTTTATTCGATTAAAATTTTCGTTGGCAAGATGTGCTACAGGTAAATGATACATCGCTTGTATATACCACTCAATGCGATCGTTTAGTTTTTGTGCAATAAAAGACTCCAGCAAATCATCCGGCACATCTTTAATCAAAGGCCTTGTATCTTTTTCTGTGAGTAACCGTTGTGTAAGTTGATGCGGAGTTGCTTTGAGGTAAATAGTAACTCCATGTTTGTTCATCCATTTGATATTATCAGAAAAACAGGGAGTACCACCACCACAACTGAGAACAAAGGAATCCTTTTGTGCGAAAGCATGCAAAACAGTACGTTCCAGTTTACGAAATGCATCTTCGCCATCTTCTTTAAACAACTGCATTACGCTTTTACCGCTTTTCTTTTCTATTTCAGAATCAAGGTCGTAGACAGGCAGCTGAAATGCTTTGCCCCACTGGCGTGCCCAGTGTGTTTTACCACTGCCCATAAACCCTATTATAAAGTATCGCATAGATCGTATTGTAAACGAAGATAGAAAATACCCATCATAAGCGTCTGTATAAAAAAAGCCCGCTGTAATAACAGCGGGCTTTGAAAGAATCATCTATAGAAATTAACTTCCTGCGTTTTCATTAGCTGCCGCATCACTGTCCAATTTCTTTTTCAGATCTGCTAATACACCTAAATCACCGAGAGTAGTTTTCTCTACTTTGCTTTGTACATCTTTCACCGCTTTTTTTGTACGTGCCGCTTCAGCAGTTTTTTCTTTACGCTCAGCATCTTTCTCTTCTGCCTTCACTTGTTCCCAAATACGGGTGTGACTTAACACTACACGCTTTTCGTTACGGTCAAATTCAATTACCATGAACTGGATGGTTTCATCAGCCACAACCGTTTTGCCATCTTCCTTATTCAGATGACGGGCAGGAGCAAAACCTTCAATACCGTAAGGTAACTGAACCAATGCACCTTTGTCATCTTTCTTAATTACATGACCTTCATGAATGCTGCCGATTGCAAAGCTTTCTTCTAATGCATTCCAGGGATCTTCTTCCAGCTGCTTATGACCTAACTGCAGCTTGCGGTTTTCCTTGTCAATGCTCAGAATCATCACATCAATTTCCTGGCCCACTTTTGTGTATTCACCGGGATGGTTGAAACGCTTGGTCCAGCTCAGGTCGCTGATGTGGATCATACCACCAATGCCTGCTTTCAGTTCTACAAACACACCGTAAGGAGTGATGTTCTTCACCAAACCTTTGTGCTTGCTTTCAACAGGGAATGTATCTTCAATGGTGCTCCATGGATCCTGGCTCATTTGCTTGATAGAAAGACTCATCTTACGTGCGTCTTTATCAAGTGTAACGATCTTTGCTTCATGCTCATCACCCATTTTGAAGAATTCCTTCGCATTGATTGGTGTGTTAGCCCAGCTGATTTCACTTACGTGCACCAGACCTTCAACACCCGGCATGATTTCTAAGAAAGCACCATAGTCTTCAATGTTCACTACTTTACCTTTCACTACTTCACCTTCTTTAATGTTTTCGCTCAAGGTATCCCAAGGATGAGGAGTTAATTGTTTCAGGCCAAGGCTGATACGCTTCTTCTCATCATCAAAATCAAGAACTACTACATTCAGCTTTTGATCCATCTTCAATACTTCTGAAGGATGGTTGATGCGACCCCAGCTGATATCTGTAATGTACAACAAGCCATCTACACCACCCAGGTCAAGGAATGCACCAAAGTCTGTAATGTTCTTGATAGTACCTTCCAGTACCTGGCCTTTTTCCAGCTTACCCATAATTACGGCACGCTGTGCTTCAATATCGCTTTCAATGAGTGCTTTATGGCTCACTACAGCGTTCTTAATGTTTTCGTTGATCTTAACAACTTTAAATTCCATCGTTTTACCAACAAACTGATCGTAATCAGTAACAGGCTTCACATCAATTTGAGAACCCGGTAAGAATGTTTCCATACCGAATACATCCACGATCAAACCACCTTTTGTTTTGCTGGTAACAATACCGGTAACAATTTCACCCGTTTTGTGTACTTCCATGATACGCTCCCATGCACGTGTAATGCGGGCCAGCTTACGGCTGAGGTGCAGGTGACCTTCACGGTCTTCTTTTTCAACCACCATTACTTCTACGGTGTCGCCTACTTTCAAGCCTTGTAAATCACGGAATTCGTTTAAGGAAACCAATCCATCACTCTTAAAACCGATGTTTACAACCACATCTGTTTTGGTAAGAGCCACTACCTGGCCTTCTACCATTTCGCCATCATTTACCTGCTTGAAAGTGCCATCATAAACCGTGTCGAATTTGGCATACTCTTCTTTGCTGTAAATAACAACATTCCGTTTGTCAACGCTCCAGTCGAAATCATCGTGAGCGGTTTCAATTACAGGTGCCTTTGTTGTCGCTGTAGATACTTCAGCAGCCTCAGCTACTGTTGCATTCTCCTGTGCATCAGCGTTTGAATTAACAATTTGATTTTCTGACATAAAATAGTCCCGAGATTGTTTATTTAGTTCGGGGCGGCAAAGGTAGGGTGAAAACCCTTGCAGGCAAAGGAATTGAGGGCTTTTTTGAGGGCGAATTACCCCTTTTTTTGAGTATTTATTCAAGGTCTCTGCCGCCAAAATTGAAAGCCACTGCATAGG
Source organism: Lacibacter sp. (assembly GCA_050916065.1). Lineage (GTDB taxonomy): Bacteria > Bacteroidota > Bacteroidia > Chitinophagales > Chitinophagaceae > Lacibacter. The sequence goes on along the minus strand of CP051137.1, from coordinate 304,267 downwards.
GCTGCAAAAAGGATGCTTTTCAACCCGGAATAAAACACCGGGAATCGTTTATTGAAAATTTTAAAATTTGAAAATCGGCCTTTATATTCGTCTTCAACTTAAACCATTATGAACGAACAACAACCCGACTTCCTCAACGAATACGACCGTACCGTACTACAGGAAGAAGCCAGCCAGGGCAAACGATTTGCCAACTACCTGATTGATCTTATTTGCTTTTACATTGTCGTTTTTGCAGGAGGAGCTGCATTAGGCATCATTATTTACTTCATAAACCCGGAGTCTTCTTTTTTACAGGATGAATCAAGCAGTCCATGGTCAGGATTAGTTGACAGATTATTGGGCTTGTTGCTCTATGGCTTATACATGTCGCTTACAGAAGGTCTATTCAAAGGCCGCACTTTGGGTAAATTGATAACAGGCACAATAGCTGTAAAAGACGATGGTTCACCCATAACCTGGGAAGATGCTTTTAAAAGAGGTTTTTCAAGAGCAGTTCCATTTGAACCGTTTTCCGCATTAGGTGGTAATCCATGGCACGACCGATGGACTGATACCAAAGTAGTTCTTGTAAAAAAATAAAAAAGAATCCCTGCAACGAAAACAACCTTTTATGGAAAACCCTCAAGAAAGCCTGCTTAACGATTTTGAACAGCCATCCTACACCTTTGTTGGTTTCTGGCCCCGCTTTGGCGCTTTATTCCTGGATGGAATTTTGTTAACCGTTTTCAATCTCGTGACTGACTGGATGATGCCGGGAAAAAACAACATGGCATTGATTGTTTTATTTGGATCAGTTCCTCTTTTTTATCATCTCATTCTTGAGTACCGGTACGGAGCCACCGTTGGAAAAATGGCATTGGGCATACGGATCGTAAGTTATGAACTCATGCCGCCCACCTTTCAGCATATTTTTCTGAGAAATCTGATTTATCTCGCTATACAGGCAGGAGGCATTGCCATCGAAATTCAAACGATGTATGGAAACAGTGAATCACAGTTAGCTATGATCAGTAACCCGATGGATCTTTTCTCAACACCGGCTGTTGTAATGGCATTAATACTGGCAGTTTCTGTTTTTGTGATCTACCTGATTGAATTGATATTTCTGCTTACAGATGAAAAATACAGATCGTTGCATGATCGTATCGGAAAAACCTATGTTGTAAAGAAATTTTTCTGATCAGATAATTCCTTCCAGCGGTGTTTTGCGGGTCCAGCGTATAAAACCCACCAGGGCAAAAATCAAACTTAAAACACAAGCAGTAAGAGCTGTTGCACTTACCGTAATATCTGTTGTTAACTGTCCTTTATAGATTCCAAAAAAAGCCCATGCAGTCACCAGCCCGAATGACAATTCGCCCTGCCTGTAAGTAAACCATGCAGTGAGTAAAAAGGCAACGGCAATCATACTGCAACTCCAGATCCATTCATTGATTCCAAATCCATTCCATTGAATATTTACAAGAAGTGCTGTAGCATTAGCAATGGTGGCAACAGAGATCCAGGCGAGGTATATAACAAACGGCACATACAAACCAAGGAAATAAATACCGGTGATGACACTACGATGCTTTTGCATTTTTGTATAAACAGCAATCAAAGTTCGCAGCAACCATAACATAATGATAAGCGAGAGAACAGTTTGCAGGTAATGCCATGAAAAAATCCAGGCACCGTTCAAAACACAAGTGATTAAAAAAGGTACCGCTATAGAACGCACATGCTGTAACGCCGGTTCATCGTCTTCAAACTTCCATAATACAATGCCGCTGAGAACAACATAGCCCAGCAAAAACAAATAAATCACTCCCCAGATGCTGAAGGTAAATCCGGCTGGCACAAAAAGGTTGGGATAAAGTGCACTTACTTCACCTGTATTTAACCCGTTTATGGGCAACACATTGGCCATAGCATTCACAACAATCGTTGCAGCAAACATTACAAACTGTAAAACAGCAATTAGTTTTTTGTTCATAAGATTGAGTTTACTTCCAAAGAGTATAAGAGCGTGCCAGTAAAGGTAACAGTAATATAGTAAGAAGAGCAGCCCATACACCCAGTGTGCAAAAAACAAGAATAGCTACCAGCAATAAATACAACGGGTATGTTAAAGCAAGACCGGTAAACAAAATACTATCGTAATGAATGGAACCCTGGAATTTTTGTGCCAGCATCTTAACGGGAATAAACAAAAGAAAGTGCGTAAGTATTCCCAGTAGGGCAGGCAATAAAAGAAAAGCTGATTGCTTTTTTGAAACAGCATGTTGAACTTGCGAAAGCTGCTGCAACTGCCGTTCCGTTTCTTTATTGATATTCTGCATCATTAATGCTTCTTCATTAGAGGTGCCGGCAATATTTTTTCCGAACGCAGTTCCAAAATGAATGTCCACTTCTTTGGGAAATACAGTAAAGGAATTGAAGCGAATCCACACCGGTAATAACTTCACATCTGCCCCATCTTTCCAGCCCTGTATGAGCAAACGGGGCGCTCCTTTTTTAAGGGGTGTTTGTAAGGTGGTTTGATGCAGACAAAAACCTTCTACAAAGATCAATACATGTTCTCCTTTTTTGATGATCTCACGGCAAAGCTCAAATGTAACGTCGTTCTTGCTGAGATTGTCTTTGCCATCACGAATGCGGTAAATAGGGATCATATTCACGGAACGCATCACCATCGCTGCAAATTTGTTTTGAAACACATCACTGCGTGTGAGGAAATGAACCCGCTTCTTCATTTGGGCACCAATCAATATCGCATCTAAAAAAGAATTGGGATGATGACAACCGAGGACCAGTGGTGTTTCCGTTGCAGTAACTGCTTTGTTGAAAATACTGAACCGCTTACATGTAAGCCAGATGGTAAAATGTGTGAGAACCTTTACAAGTAAATACATAAGCAGTTAAGAAGTGTAAAATAAACAAAATCAGTTAACTTTCTATTCTAAATCAATTTGCATGAAGCAGTTCCTTCTTATATCATACCTCTTACTTCTTACATCAGTACTTTTCAGCCAAACCAAATTTCTCATACCCTATCCCTCACAGTTTGGCAATAAGCCGCTGGATGGAAGATTGTTATTACTCATCAGCACCAATAACAAAGCTGAACCACGCTTTCAAATAAGTGATGGTCCACAAACACAACAGGTATTTGGAATCAATGTTGACAACTGGAAACCCGGCGAAGTAAAAACCATTGATGCCAAAGCATTTGGTTACCCGGTGGAAAATATGAAGCAATTGAAAAACGGCACTTACTACGTACAGGTGCTATTGCATAAATACGAAACCTTCAAACGAAAAGATGGGCATACAGTGAAGTTGCCAATGGACAGAGGCGAAGGCCAACATTGGAACCTGGCGCCGGGCAATTTGTATAACAAGCCCGTTCAACTAAGTTTTAATAATGCAGGAATCAATGCACACACCATCAACCTTGATTCAGAAATTCCACCTATTAAAGAACCCGAAGACACGAAGTACATCAAGCATATTAAAATTCAAAGTAAGTTACTAACCGAGTTCTGGGGACGACCCATGTACATTGGTGCACATGTGTTGCTGCCTGAGGGTTGGGACACGCATCCCAATGTAAAATATCCCTTAGCCATTATGCATGGACATTTCCCTGATGATTTTGGTGGTTTCAGAACCTCACCTCCTGATCCAGATTTGAAACCTGATTACATTGCACGTTTCAACTTAACGGGCTATAACAAAATTGTACAGCAGGAAGCATATGATTTTTACAAACTCTGGACAGGCCCCAACTTTCCAAGAGTGATTGCCATTGAAATACAACATCCCACACCTTACTATGACGACAGCTATGCTGTGAACAGTGCCAACAATGGTCCGTATGGTGATGCCATTACGTATGAACTCATTCCTGAAATTGAAAAAAGATTCCGTGGTATCGGTGCCGGATGGGCGAGATTTATGTATGGCGGCAGTACCGGTGGCTGGGAAGTATTGGCTGCACAGATGTTTTATCCTGATGAATACAATGGTTGTTACAGTGCCTGCCCTGATCCCATTGACTTTCGTGCATACATGGTAGTGGATATTTATAAAGATAAAAATGCGTATTACCAGGAAGGACCTTTCCGTAAAACCTTACGCCCCGGCCACAGAAATTATTTGGGGCATGTAGATGCTTATTTAAGAGATATGAATCTTCGGGAACTGGCATTGGGTACCAACAGCAGAAGTGGTGATCAGTTTGATGTGTGGGAATCGGTGTTTTCTCCCTGTGGTGCTGATGGTTACCCCAAGCCGATCTGGAATAAATACACTGGTGAAATTGATTCAACGGTTGCCTGTTACTGGAAAGAGAATTTTGATTTGAGTTATATTTTACAGCGGGACTGGCAAAAGCTGGGTCCTAAACTCAAAGGAAAAATAAAAGTGTATTGTGGTGATATGGATAATTATTATTTGAACAATGCCGTGTATTTGTTTGAAGAACGATTGAAGCAGTTGACGAATCCTTCACCCGATGCATTTGTGGATTATGGTGACCGTGCCGAGCATTGCTGGAATGGAGATCATACACAACCAAATTATATCAGTCGTTTGCGTTATCACCGTATGTTCATCAGCAAGTGGGCAGAAGAAGTGAAGACCAGAAGTCCGCAGGGAGTTGATTTAGAGAGTTGGAGGTATTGATTGATAAGAAACAAAAACCAAATTACTAGGCACAAGTTGTTTAAGCTTGTGCCTTATTTCTTCTTGCACCATTTGAATTTCTTACACAGCCATCTCCCTCACCGCTTTCACCAACCGATCCAAATCTTTTGTTGATGTGTACACATGCGGCGTTACCCTTGTGCCATGAATATTTTCCCAATCAATCGCCACTGTATGAATTTTATATTTTGAATGAAGTGTGGAAGCAAAATCAGCAGGCTTTATGCCTTCAACAGCTATATTTGCAAGGGCACAATAGAGATATTTTGTTTTGGGTTGCAAAAAGGATACACGTTTTAAATCGCTCACACGGCTTGTCCAGTAATCTGTTAAGTAACGCAACCGGTCTTCTTTGCGTTTACTTCCCATTACATTATGAAAATCAACCGCATTACCAATAGCCATTTCACTGGCAAAGGAACGGGTACCCAGTGTTTCAAACTTGCGGATATCTTCTCCATCCGGTTTATCATTGCTGAGCAGGGCCCAGATGTTTTTGATCTTTTCTTTTTTGATCCACAGTAAACCGCTTCCAAAGGGAGCACAAAGCCATTTATGTAATGAAGTAGCAAAATAATCACAACCCAGGTCAGGTACCTTAAAATCAGTATGTGCAAAGGAATGAGCGCCATCACCAATTACTTCAATCCCACGTTTGTGTGCTTCATCTGCAATTTTACGGATGGGTAAGAACTGACCCGTCCAGTTGATGAGATGGGTTACATGTACAATCTTTGTTTTGGAAGTAAACGCATTTACAAACTGCTGTACAATGGCATCTTCATTTTCTTCCGGTAAACTCAGGTTGAGCCAAACGAGTTTTATACCATCACGTTTCTCCCGTTGCTTCCAAGCATTGATCATGTTGGGATAGTCCTGTTTGGTCAAAACAACTTCATCCCCTGCTTTTAAATTCAAACCAAAGATGACGGTGTTTAATCCTTCTGTTGCGTTGCGGTTGATGGCGAGTTCTTCTGCACTGCATCCTGCAAGTTCCGCAAGCTTACCACGCAATCCTTCTCTTCCTTCATCCAATGTTCGCCACATATAATAACTCGGCGCCTCATTGCTGAACTGATAAAAACGGATATGTGCATCCTGTACCACTTTCGGCTGCGGACTCACACCTCCATTGTTAAGGTTTAATAAATTGGGCGATACTGTAAACTGCTCTTTGATCCATCCCCAGAAATCCTCATCCTGCATGGCATCCACATCATTCAAAGTTTGAAATCGTTGAAAACGATGTTCTGCTTCATGAGCAAAAGCCTTATTGGTGATTGGTAAAAAAGTGAAAGCACCTGTTGCAGCAGTAAGTTGTGTTAAGAATTTTCTGCGGGATGTCATGGTAGTTGGGTTTTACTAAAGATAAGAAGATAGAAACACAGATGGAAATGATGCAAGGGAAAGAATCGCAGATTTAAATGACTGAACTGATGAGAACAGATAAATCCATCAGCGTCCGTCTTGTCGACGAAGGAGACATCTCATGAGTTGAAAACTGATGGATTCTTATCTCGCTACTAAATCAATTAAAGTACTATTCTTTAGAGATGCCTCGTACCTCGGCATGACGGTGCGGTTAGGTTTATTAATTACAAGCTGCATGTTTATTCTGAGTTCCCAAAAAATAACCTGAATGATCATCAGTATGAATCATTCACATCACTGTCATCAGTGTTCCTATCCAGCTTCAGCTATCGCCTTCGCCACTACAAACCCGCTCGTCCATGCATGCTGAAAGTTGAAGCCACCGGTAATGCCATCCACATCTAAAATTTCCCCTGCAAAGAAGAGTCCTTGCTGCAATTTACTTTGCATGCTATTGGCATCCACTTCTTTTAAAGCAATACCACCGGCTGTTACAAATTCTTCCTTGAATGTTGTTTTGCCTGCAACCTTCAGTTCATGATTGATCAAAAATTGAATGAGTTGGTTTTGCGTTTTTGAGGGTAGATCTGCCCAACGTAGCTCCTCCCCAATACCTGCCTGCTGCAATAGAAATTGCCACAAACGGTTGGGCAGTTGAAACAAATTGGTATTACTGATTTTTTTTGAAGCGCTATTGATTCTTGTTTCCTGTATTTTGTTTCTTATTGTTTCTTCTTTTGCATCGCTCAACCAATTAACAGAAATCGTAAACTGATAATTCAATTGCTGCAATTGCCTGGCGCCCCATGCAGAAAGTTTCAGCACACAAGGTCCGCTCAGGCCCCAGTGAGTAATTAACAATGGTCCGCTGTTCTTTAATTTGATTTGTTGAATTTTTACTGTTGCATTGGCAACACTCACCCCCATCAATTCATTCAACGGGTGTTTGGAAATATTAAACGTAAACAATGAAGGAATGGGTTCGATGATTGTATGACCTGTTTCCTTCAACCAGTCAAATTGATTCAACTTAGGAAAACCGCCGCTGGCCACACAAACAAAATCGGCAACCAACTCCTGATTATTCTTCAACACCACCTTCCACTTTCCATTTTCCATTTTCAATTGCTCTACTTCCCTGTTCATCAGTATCTCCACACCATATTGATTCGCTTCACGCAATAAACAATCGATGATGGTTTGTGAGGAATCGGTTACAGGAAACATTCTTCCGTCATCTTCCGCTTTCAATTTCACACCTCTGTTTTTAAACCATTCAATGGTATCCGTTGTAAAAAATTGATGAAAGGCCTTGCGTACAAAATGTTCACCACGTGGGTAATGCAGGCTCATGTCTTTGATATCAAAACAGGCATGTGTAACATTACATCTGCCGCCGCCACTCACTTTTACTTTGGAAAGAAGTTTGCTTGACTTTTCTAACAAAATCACTTTTAACTGCCGGTTCATTCTTGCTGCATTCACTGCACAAAAAAAACCGGCGGCACCACCACCTATTACAATCAAAGTTTTTGAATTATTCATTCCGATGCTGAACTACTCTTCTTTTCAAAAAATAACAAGAACCTCCTTTACTCCTTCCCTCCTGTATCTCTTAGCCCTACTTCATCATCATCAACGCCGCAAAGGTTTCTATCCCATTTCTGAAATTGAGCAAACGGATATTCTCATTCTCTGCATGTTGATTATTATCATGATTGGCAATAGGAACCGAAATGGTTTTTGCATTCAGATACTTTTCAAATACATACAATGGCAAACTGCCTCCGGCAGTTGGTATAAGTACCACCTGCTCATTCGTGGTTGATTGTACAGCTGCAATTACTTTTTGTGCGATGGGTAAGTCCATTTGTGTTTTCTGTGCATTGTAACCGCTGCTCAGTGTTACTTTGGCAATCTTTGCATACTTACTTCTTTCTTCATCCGTAGGTTCACGATCGATCACATAATAACCCTGTGCTTTAATATGCTCAACTACTTTTTGCTGTTGCTTTTGATAATCATTACCCGCCACCAAACGCAGATCCAGTACTGCCGTAGCAGAAATGGTAATGACATTACTTGCATTCTTACCCACGCCGCCGCTTTGAAACCCATTGATGTTGAGTGATGGCAGATTGATCGCTTCCGCCAAACTCATTCCCTTCATCTCCTGTTCAGGAAAACCCAGCTCCTTTTTCATTTGTACATCCACAGGAGGTACAAGCGCCAATGCTTTTTTCTCAGCTTCAGTTAAAGGGATCACATCATCATAAAAACCTTTGATCGTTACCTTTCCATTTTCATCTTTCATAGATGCCAATAATTTGGCCAGCATCATGGGTGGACTTGGCGCCCAGTTTCCATAATGACCGCTGTGCAATGGACGTTTACTTCCGTACACTGTAATATCAACATGTGCATCACCACGAACACCAAATACCACCTGCTTTAATCCACTCTGGTGTACAGGGCCATCGCAAATAATCCATAAATCACTTTTGAGTAAGGACGAATAGTTTTGCAAAATTTCATATAAAAAATCGCTTCCTCTTTCTTCCTCTCCTTCAAAAAAGAATTTGATGTTCACGTTTGGTTTCAATCCTGATTTTACCAATGCGTCATAGGCGTTAATAATGGCCATGACACCTGCTTTATCATCACTGGCACTTCTTGCATAGATCCTGTTTTGCAGATCATATGGTGTTGTTGTTGGAAAGTTGATGATACTACCACCTTTTTCCAATGATTCACTGGTGAGCACCGGCGTAAATGGAGATAATCCTTGTGCCCATTGAGAAGGAATCACAGGCTGCCCGTCATAATGTGCATAGAAGATGATGGTTTGTGTGGCACCCGGTGTTATTACTTCGCCATAAACAGCGGGAACAGCTTTGGTAGTAGTGGGAAACAGCAATTGCACATTTTGAATACCACGTTTGTTCATGGCACTCATGATGAACTCTGCATTCTTGCGAATATTGGGCGAATCACCGGCAATATTGGGAATAGAAAGAAAGGAAACAAACTCATTGATGATGGCATGCTGGTTATCTTCAAAATGCTTACGCACTTTTAATAACTGCGGCGTTTGTGCCCATAAAAAAGGAGTGAAGCATAGTGCCACACTCATGAATATTATTTTTTTGTTCATACAGCTTATTGAAGCTGTAATTTACTAAACCATCAGTAATATGAAGCATCCAAATTTGGATTGGCTTTTTCCGCAGCCTCAATAGCAGCAAACGATGAAAGTATATCTGCCTTGCCACGTTTTACACATACATCATGCTCATAGTGTGCAGAAGGTTTACCATCAGCCGTTCGGATGGTCCAACCATCTTCATCATGAAACACATCTTTGGTACCCAGATTAATCATTGGTTCAATGGCTATAACAGTACCTTCTTTCAATTTTGTACCTGTGCCTCTCTTACCAAAATTTGGCACCTGCGGATCTTCATGCAGGTTTCTGCCAATACCATGCCCCACCAGTTCTCTTACCACACCATAACCATGTTGCTTCTCAGTATAATCCTGAATAGCAAAAGCAATATCGCCGGTACGGTTTCCATGAACAGCTTTCTCAATCCCTTTGTATAGCGACTCTTTAGTTACACGAAGTAATTTTTTTACTTCATCCGTGGTTGTTCCGATGATAAATGTATAAGCACTGTCACCATGATACCCGTTCATAAACACACCTACATCAACAGAAACAATATCACCGTCTTTTAATACATTGTTTGTCGGGAACCCGTGTACTACTGCATCGTTCACGGATATGCAGCTTACATAAGGATAACTGTTCTGGTAATTTTTAAAATTAGATACTGCACCGTTATCCAGGATAAACTGTTCCAGTCTTGCATCTACCTGCATGGTGGTAATACCAGCTTTCAGCATCTTGGCAGCTTCGGCAATAGCATCACCTACCAACAATGCACTTTTGCGGATGAGTTCAATTTCTAATGGAGAACGTAAGTGAATCATATTTGTTTCTTCTTCCTCCTTCTCCGTAAGACGATACAATTGTCTGACAGAAAAAAGAGCTATTAAAAAAACCCTGACTTATTTGCCAGGGTTTTATTGATCATTTCATTTTTTAAATTGATGTTGTTGATGCAGTCTGGCGTCCCTGTATTCTTCCGCCTTTCATCAATCCATCATACTGGCGCATTAACAGATGCGTTTCGATCTGTTGTAAGGTATCCAGAATTACACCTACCATAATCAGCAATGAAGTACCGCCGAAGAAGGTAGAGAAACCACTGGTTACGTTTACATTCTTTGCAATGCCGGGTAAAATACCAACGAAAGCAAGAAAGATAGCACCGGGTAATGTAATCTTATCCATTACACTGCCGATATAATCAGCCGTTGGCTGACCGGGTTTTACACCGGGAATAAATCCATTGTTTTGTTTCAGGTTATCTGCAATCTGCTTAGGATTGAAGATTAACGCAGTGTACAGGAAGGTGAACCCAATTACAAGAATTGAGTAAATCACCATGTACCAGATATTACCATGATCGCTGAGCGTTGCAGCAATACCTTTTGTAGCATTGAATCCAACCAGCAATGTAGGAAGGAACATGATGGCCTGTGCAAAGATGATAGGCATTACACCTGCGCTGTTAACCTTAATGGGTAAGAACTGGCGGGCACCACCAAACTGACGGTTGCCCACAATCTGTTTTGCATAATTGATGGCAATCTTTCTTACACCTTGCACCAATACAATCAATCCCATGATGATGGCAATGAGTACAGCAATCTCAATCATGAAGATTAAAAGACCGCCACCGCCACGGTTCATCTTGGAATCGAATTCAGCAGCTACAGCCTGAGGGAAACGAGCAAGAATACCAATCATGATGATGAGTGATGTACCATTACCCAAACCTTTATCAGTAATACGCTCGCCTAACCACATTACAAACAAAGTACCTGCAGTTAAGATAATGGTTGTTAAAGCCCAGAAAGTAGTGGCTGATAAAGCCTGGCTGATAGCGCCACCTGCTACGTTCGGATCACGCAGGTACGTTACATATGCACTTGCCTGGAACAATGTAACAATAACAGTGAGGTACCTTGTCCATTGGTTGATTTTCTTACGACCGCTGTCACCTTCTTTCTGCAATTTTTGCAATTGAGGAACAAGAATGGTCATCAGTTGCATAAAGATAGATGCAGAGATATAGGGCATGATACCTAATGCAAAAATAGATGCACTTGAAAAGGCACCACCTGCAAATGAATCAAATATACCAAGCAATCCGCCTTTGGCTTTTTCTCCTAACTGGGTTAAACCGTTAGGATCAACACCCGGCAGTACAATATGAGAACCGATACGATATACCAGTAACAATAAAAGAGTGTAAACGATTTTGTCTTTTAACTCCTCGATGCTCCAGATATTCTTAAGGGTTTGAATTAGTTTCTTCACTGGAAAATTTCTTTTTTAATTTTTACCCGAAACAAAAAAACGACCCTGCTTTGGCATGGGTCGGGCAAATATCGTGAAAATTACTTTACAGTTTCAACGCTTCCGCCGGCACTTTCAATAGCTGTTTTTGCTTTAGCACTTACAGCGTTTACTTTGAAGGTGAGTTTGGTTTTGATTTCTCCGTTGCCTAATACTTTTACTTTATCAGTACGACTGATCAATCCGTTAGTATAAAGATTTTCAAGAGAGAATTCGCTGAAACCATATTTTTCCGCAATGGTTTCAATCTGACCCAGGTTAAATACTTTGTATTCTACACGATCAGGATTTTTAAAACCACGCTTGGGAACACGACGCTGAATCGGCATCTGCCCACCTTCATGCGCCATTTTACTTTTGTAACCGGCACGGCTTTGTCCGCCTTTGTTACCTTTTGTAGAAGTACCACCCTTACCGGATGCTTCACCACGACCTAAACGTTTTTCTTTTTTTACAGAACCTTTTGCAGGTTTTAAAGTGTGCAGTTTCATCTTTTATCTGATTTTGAACTAACGGGGAATCACCCCTCGCATTTAAAAATTATGACGTATGAGGTAAGAAGTAAGATGATGCACTCCGTTGAATTCGTACTTCGTACATCTTACTTCGTACTTCGTTAAGCTACATCTTCTACTTTGAGCAAATGATTCACTTTAGAAATCATGCCCAGCACCTGTGGTGTAGCTTCTACTTCTTTAGAAGAATTGGTTTTATTTAAACCCAAAGCTTTCAGCGTGAGCTTTTGACGCTCAGGTCTGTCGATCGGGCTTTTTACCAAAGTGATTTTTACTTTTTTCATATTCCAGTCTTTTTTTGACTGTCGACTGTCGACTGACGACTGACGACTGTATTCAATTATCCGTTAAATACTTTTTTCAAACCGAGGTTTCTTGTTCTTGAAACATTCAGAGGCTCACGCAACATAGCTAAAGCTTTGAAGGTTGCACGCACCACGTTATGAGGATTAGCAGAACCCAATGACTTTGCTAATACGTCAGTAACACCGGCACTTTCCAGTACTGCACGCATACTTCCTCCTGCAATTACACCCGTACCATGTGCAGCTGGTTTGATCAATACTTTAGAAGCACCTTCTTTTGCTAATTGATCATGAGGGATCGTACCCTTCATAACAGGAACTTTGATGAGATTCTTCTTCGCATCTTCAATTCCTTTAGCTATAGCCTGTTGAACTTCTTTGGCTTTACCTAAACCATGACCAACCACCCCATTTTCATTTCCTACTACAACTACTGCAGAGAAACTGAAGGCACGACCACCTTTGGTTGTTTTTACCACACGGTTAATGGCAACTACCTTTTCTTTCAGTTCCAGGTCACCGGCTTTTACTTTGTTTGTAATTACTTTCGACATTTATAAAAAATTAAATGTTTACGATTTAAAAATTAGAATTTCAATCCGGCTTCACGAGCACCATCAGCCACAGCTTTCACACGGCCATGGTACAGATTACCACCACGATCAAATACCACAGCTTCCAGGCCAAGAGCACTTGCTTTCTGTGCAATCGTTGCACCTACAAGCTTGCTTTTTTCAATCTTGGTACCTTTTTGTGCTTTGATATCCTTGTCAGCTGATGATGCAGATGCTAATGTTGCGCCATTTACATCATCAATCAACTGTACATAGATATCAGCATTGCTGCGATACACACTCAAACGTGGTCTGGCGGGCGTACCTGCAACTTTTTTGCGGATGCTGTGACGGATCTTTTGTCTCCGTACTAATTTACTTCCTGTTTTCATCTTTCTTTATTTAACTCTCCCGATACTGCCGGGAAAAATTTGAAAATTTATTCATTAACTCCCCTTTAGGAGATGGGGGCTTTACTTACCTGCTGCTTTACCTGCCTTACGACGGATAAATTCACCACTGTACTTCACACCCTTTCCTTTGTATGGCTCAGGCTTACGTAAGCCTCGCAGTTTGGCTGCAACAGCACCCAGCAATTGCTTATCAATTCCTTCTAAAGTGATGGTAGGGTTCTGACCTTTTTCCTGGGCAGTAGCTACTTTCAGTTCTTTCGGAACTTCAACAATGATGTTGTGTGAGTAACCTAAAGCCAGGTCAAGAATATTACCCTGGTTGGCAGCTTTATAACCTACACCCACCAGTTCCAGTTTCTTGGTGAAACCTTCTGTAACACCTTTTACCATGTTACTTACCAGTGAACGGTATAAACCATGCAAAGCACGGTGACGACCCTGATCAGTAGGACGACTGAACGTTACTTCACCATCTTTTACTTCTACAGTGATATCACGGTCAATGGCTTCTTTCAATTCACCTTTTGGACCTTTTACTGTAATTACATTGTCTTTACCAACTGTTACAGTTACACCCTGGGGAACTGCTACCGGCTTTTTACCTATACGAGACATAACTAATTAATAATTTAAAATTGATAATTTGAAAATTAGCTTCACGTTTTCAGTTACCGTATAGAGAACTTTATATTGTCGTGTTGCGATTATGTTTTATGACAATTTTTGAATCAATTTTCAAATATTCAAATTGTCAAATCTTTTAATCTTAATATACGTAGCACAATACTTCGCCACCTACATTATTGGCTTTTGCCTGCTTATCGGTCATTACACCTTTTGAAGTACTTACGATAGCAATACCCAAACCATTCTTTACACGGCGAAACTCATCGGGCTTGGCGTATTGACGCAAACCGGGACGGCTGATTCTTTCCATTGATTGAATAGCCGGAACACGTGTTTGAGGATCGTATTTCAAAGCGATTTTTATAACGCCTTGTGTGCTGTTATCTTCAAACTTATATTTTAAAATATAACCTTGCTCATACAGAATTTCTGTAATACGCTTTTTTAAATTGCTTGCAGGAATTTCTACAATGCGGTGTCCTGCCATTTGAGCGTTACGTACACGTGTGAGGAAATCTGCAATAGGATCTGTTACCATTTTTTAATTCGTTAGTTGAATGATGTTAAAATTGTTTGCTTCGTGTGCATCATATTCAAAACCTGCACACATTCATCTCAAAAAGAAGATTACCAGCTGGCTTTCTTAACGCCTGGGATCTGTCCGTTGAGTGCCATATCACGGAAAATAACACGTGATATACCAAAGTAACGCATGTAACCCTTAGGACGGCCGGTTAACTGGCAACGGTTCTTTAAACGTACAGGCGATGCATTCTTTGGAAGTTTATCCAGAGCAGCATAATCACCTGCAGCTTTTAAAGCAGCACGCTTCTCAGCATACTGAGCTGCCATTCTTTCTCTTTTCTTTTGACGGGCTTTTACTGATGTTTTAGCCATTTTATTTTATTTAAGTTCCAAATTTCAAATCACAAGATCCGGTTGGTTCCTGCTTTTTGATGCTTGTTATTTTAATTAATCCTTTTTAGCGTTTTTGAAAGGCATTCCCATTTCCTTCAGTAACTCATACGCTTCTTCGTTAGTAGAAGCAGTGGTTACAAACGTAATGTCAAGACCGGTGATCTTGTTTACCTTGTCAATATCAATTTCAGGGAAAATAATCTGCTCAGTAACACCCATCGTATAGTTACCACGGCCGTCAAAGCTTTTATCATTTACACCTTTAAAGTCACGCACACGGGGTAATGCACTGGAGATTAAGCGGTCCAGGAATTCATACATGTTGGTACCACGCAAAGTAACACGTGCACCAATCGGCATTCCTTTACGCAACTTAAAGTTGGAAATATCTTTCTTGGAGGAAGTAGATACCGCTTTTTGTCCGGTAATCATGGTTAATTCTTCCAAAGCAATATCCACCAGCTTCTTATCATTTACTGCACCGTTTACACCACGGTTCAAACAGATTTTTTCAAGCTTAGGCACCTGCATGATGCTCTTATAACCAAAGCGCTTCATCAAAGCAGGAACAACTTCAGCTTTGTATTTGCTGGCTAAACGGGGAGTATATTTTGTTGTGCTCATTGTATATCTTATTTACACTTGTTCTTAATTACTTAATAGCCTGTCCGCTCTTTTTGGATACACGAACCAGCTTACCGTTTTTACGGGTGCGTTGCACTTTGGTAGCCTGCTTGCCATCCCAGATCATCACATTGCTGATGTGGATAGGCGCTTCCTTTTTTACAATACCACCCTTTGTGTTTTGTGCACTGGGTTTGGTATGCTTGGTTACAACGTTTACACCTTCAACCAGTACACGGCTTTTATCAGGAAATACTTCCAGTACCGTACGTGGTTTCTTCACATCCTTATCATCACCGGCAATTACAACTACTGAATCGCCTTTTTTGATGTTGAACTTTGGTTGAAATCTTGTCTTCATGTTCTTATGTTTATCCCGGATTTTGCCGGAATGATTTTTTGTTTTTGTTACCAGCTTTTCATTTCTGCTCAGCTGCTGTTGCGTCGCACTCTTGTACGTTCTTAACGCTGCTCATCTTACAGCACTTCAGGTGCCAATGAAATGATCTTCATATAACCTTTATCACGCAACTCTCTTGCTACAGGGCCGAAGATACGTGTACCACGAGGTTCATCACTTGCGTTAAGAATAACAACAGCGTTGTCATCAAAACGGATGTAAGAACCATCCTTACGGCGCAACTTGTTTTTGGTACGCACAATTACTGCTTTAGCAACGGTACCTTTTTTGATACCACCGCCGGGTAATGCATCCTTAACTGTAACAACAATCTTGTCACCGATTTTTGCATAATCCTGGCCACTGTTGCCCAATACTTTAATGCAGAGTACTTCTTTAGCACCACTGTTATCGGCTACGTTTAACCTGCTTTCTTGCTGAATCATCTTAAACTATTTTAGATTTCAGATTTTTGATTTCAGATTTGGGGAGCAGTGCATCCAATCTGCAATCTGCAATCGCCAATCTGCAATTACTTATTTTGCTTTCTCTACCACTTCCACCAGTCTCCAACGCTTGGTTTTGCTCAGAGGACGGCTTTCCATGATCTTCACAGTATCACCTACTCCACACTCATTTTTTTCGTCGTGTGCATGGAACTTGGTTGTTTTCTTTACAAACTTTCCGTAGATGGGGTGTTTTACTTTACGCTCAACAGCTACTGTAATGGTCTTATCCATTTTGCTGCTGGTAACAACACCTGTCTTCGTTTTACGTAAATTTCTTTCTGACATTACTTTAGTTTTTTAAGCTTTCGCTGAATCAATCAGCTGTATTAAGCAACTGCCTGTTTTTGTTTCAACACGGTTTTTAAACGGGCAATATCTTTTCTCAAACCACGGATGCTCATGGGATTCTCCAACGGAGAGATAGCATGTGCAAACTCCAGTTTTTTGAGACGGAGCTCATCTTCTTTAATACGTGCTGAAAGATCAGCTGCGTTTAAATCCTGGATGCTCTTTAAAAAATCAGTTTTCTTAGCCATGATAATCAGTTTATCTGTTGTACTATTTTTTTACGCTACCAAATCCCTGCGCACAATGAATTTTGTTTTGATAGGAAGCTTTTGAGCAGCCAGTGCCATTGCTTCTTTTGCTACGGTTTCAGGTACGCCATCAGCTTCGAACAAAATACGTCCGGGTTCTACAATAGCAGCCCATCCTTCAGGGTTACCTTTACCTTTACCCATACGTACCTCAGCAGGCTTACGTGTAATTACTTTATCAGGAAACACTCTGATCCATACATTCCCTTCACGTTTCATAGCACGTGTCATGGCCTGACGGGCACTTTCAATCTGGCGGTTGGTTAACCAAACCGGTTCCAAAGCTTTTAAAGCATAAGAGCCAAATGAAATGCTGGTGCCACGTTTGGCTACTTCACGAATGCGGCCTTTCTGCGATTTTCTGTGTTTCGTTCTTTTCGGCTGTAACATTGTTGTTTATATTTCTTGTTACTGTTTGTTGTTTTCTTTTCTTACGTCGTACCTCTTACCTCGTACTTCGCATTTACTTATTGTCCTTTTCTTTCGCCACGGCGCTGACCACCACCACCGCCTCTGCGGTCATCTCTTCTATCACCACCACGTCTGTCATCTCTGCGCTCTTCCCTTCTTTCGTTGCCACCTTCTTTACCACCACCAATGAAGTTGGGGTTCAGGTCACGCTTGCTCAATACCTCACCTTTACATATCCATACTTTGATACCGATTTTACCATAAACGGTTAATGCAAACACGTTGGCATAATCAATATCCATACGGAAGGTGTGCAATGGTGTACGACCTTGTTTGATTTCCTCAGTACGGGCAATTTCAGCACCACCTAAACGGCCGCTCACTTTTACTTTGATACCTTCAGCACCCATGCGGAGTGCAGAAGCGATCGCCATTTTAACAGCACGCTTATAGTTGATACGGTTTTCGATCTGACGGGCAATTGTATCAGCTACAATGTTGGCATCCACTTCAGGGCGACGGATTTCCAGAATGTTAATCTGAACATCTTCGTTGCTCGTAAGTTTTTTCAACTCTTCTTTGATACGATCTACTTCACCGCCACCTTTACCAATGATGATACCAGGCTTGGAAGTATGAATGGTAACAATCAGCTTATTGAGTGTACGCTCAATAACGATTTTAGAAATACCACCTTTATTGATACGGGCATTGAGATAGGTTCTGATTTTGTTATCCTCAATCAGCTTGCCGGCAAAATCTTTTTTGTTGCCGTACCAGTTACTGTCCCAGCCACGGATGATACCTAACCTGTTACCAATTGGATTTGCTTTCTGACCCATAGAATGGTTTAAATAGTATGATCAATTAATTTTTCTTATCTACAATGATTGTTACATGGTTGCTGCGCTTGCGAACACGGTAAGCACGGCCCTGGGGTGCAGGACGAAGACGCTTAATGGTTCTGGCACCATCCACGAAAATTGTTTTTACAAACAAATCAGTTTCTTCCACACCACTGTTCTTCTGTTTCCAGTTGCTGATGGCGCTTAATAATAATTTACCCAAAGGTGTAGAGGAGTGTTGCGGATGAAACTCCAGTAAAGCCAATGCTTTTTCAACATCCATACCACGGATCTCATCAGCCAGCAAACGCATTCTGCGTGGCGATGTGGGATAATTTCTGAGTTTTGCTACTGCTTCCATTTCTTTTATTTTAAGGTGGAAGGTTCAAGGTGGAGGGTGGAAGGCGTTTTACCTTATACCGTTTACCTTATACCTTTAACCATTACGCTATTTTCTTGCTTGAGTGTCCTTTAAAGTTTCTTGTAGGTGCAAATTCACCGAGCTTGTGACCCACCATGAATTCTGTTACATACACAGGGATGAATTTGTTTCCGTTGTGCACTGCAAATGTGTGACCTACAAAGTCAGGAGTAATTGTAGAGCGGCGGCTCCATGTTTTAATTACACCTTTCTTGCTTTTACCTTCATTCATAGCCAACACCTTGTTTTCAAGATGAGCAGCTACATAAGGACCTTTTTTAATCGAACGAGCCATGTTATATTTTCGATTTTAGATTTTCGATTTCAGTTTTTTATTTCGCCAGCTTACTTCCGTCTTTACGTTGGATAATCAGCTTGTTTGAACCCTTATGCTTAGAGCGTGTTTTTTCACCTTTTGCATATTTACCGGTTCTGCTGCGTGGGTGACCACCACTGCTGCGGCCTTCACCACCACCCATTGGGTGATCAACAGGGTTCATGGCTACACCACGGTTGCGGGGACGAATACCTTTCCAACGGTTTACACCGGCTTTACCTGCTGTTTCAAGGTTATGATCACTGTTACTTACCACACCTACTGTAGCATAACAGTTAATCAATACTTTACGCAATTCACCACTGGGCATTTTCAATACCGCATATTTCTCTTCCTTGTTGGTAAGCTGAGCGCTTGTACCGGCACTACGTACCAGTTTACCACCCTGGCCGGGCTGCATTTCAATATTATGAATCATAGTACCTAAAGGCATATTCTTCATCTGTAATGCATTACCCAGTTCAGGAGCTACCGCATCACCACTTACAATAGTGGCACCTACCTGTAATCCCTGGGGAGCAAGGATGTAACGCTTTTCACCATCAGCATAATTCAACAAAGCGATGAATGCTGTACGGTTGGGATCATATTCAATAGAAGCAACCTTTGCGGGAACTTCTTTCTTGTTACGCTTGAAATCAATCTTACGGTATAACTTTTTGTTACCACCGCCGATGTAACGCATTGCACGACGACCTTGTGCGTTACGGCCACCTGTTGCCTTAACTGTTTCCAGCAAGCTCTTCTCGGGAGCATCTGTTGTAATCTCGGCATACGCATTACCAATTCTCCATCTGGTACCTGCTGTAACCGGTTTGTATTTCTTTAATGCCATTTTAAAATCGTTTTATCGTTTGCAATATTTGCGGTCTTGCGGACCATTCATTGTTTTCTTATACTGTTCCGTACAGATCAATTGTTTCACCGGAAGCAACGGTTACATAAGCCTTTTTGTAAGCAGGCTTACTTCCTTGTACATAACCGGCTTTGGTCATGCGGTTCTTTGCTTTACGGGGCACCACAATTGTGTGAACATCTTCCACTTTTACATTGTAGAAATCTTCTACTGCTTTTTTGATCTCCAGTTTATTTGCCTGGCGACCAACACGAAAAGCGTATGTGTTCTTTTTCTCTGTTAAACGATTGCTTTTTTCAGAAACAATCGGTTTGATTAATATTTCACTCTGTCTCATCAGGACGTTGTTTTAATTAGTCTTTAATTAAGCTGCTACTTCTTCTTCGTTAAAAAGTTTAGCAACATTCTCTGTTAATACCAGTACATCGCTGTTTACAATGTCGTAGGTATTGATATCAGCCAGCTGTGCACCCAATACAGAAGGTACGTTACGGAGACTGAGGTAGAGGTTATCATTATACTCAGGCAACACAAACAATGTTTTCTTACCAGTGATGTTGAGGTTGCTGAGTACAGAAACCAGTTCTTTGGTTTTGGGAGACTCCATATTGAAATCTTCCACTACCAGGATAGCGTTTTCTTTTGCTTTGTAAGCAAGAGCGCTCATCTTAGCCAGATCTTTTACCTTACGGTTCAACTTGATATCGTAACCATGAGGTTTAGGACCGAAGATGGTACCACCACCCTTATATAAAGGGTTACGGATGTTACCCTTACGGGATCCACCGGTACCTTTTTGACGGTGCAGCTTGCGGCTGGCACCTTTTACTTCAGCACGGGTTTTAACTTTATGTGTACCCTGGCGTTGTGCACCGAGGTATTGTTTTACGGCGAGGTAAATAACATGGTCGTTCGGCTCAATTCCGAAAATCTCTTCGGGTAATTCCACCTTGCGGCCAGTTGCTTTTCCTGATTTATTTAATACTTCTACTTGCATGACTTCTGAATTAATTGGTGATTACTTCTGGATATAAACGATTGAACCGTTATGACCCGGTACGGAACCGCTCACAAGGATGTAATTCTTTTCGGGGAAAATTTTCAATACTTTCAAACCCTTTACTTTCACTCTGTCAGCACCCATACGGCCGGCCATACGCATACCTTTCATTACACGTGAAGCATCAGATGAGTTACCGAGTGAACCGGGGGCACGCTGACGGTCATGCTGACCGTGTGTAGCATCACCCACACCGCTAAAGCCATGGCGTTTTACAACACCCTGGAAACCTTTACCTTTTGTAGTACCTACCACATCAACTTTCTCGCCTTCAGCGAAAATGTCGGCAGTAACGGTTTCACCAATATTTTTTTCAATGAAATAATTGCGGAATTCTCTAACTACTTTCTTGGGAGAAGTGCTTGCTTTAGCGAAGTGATTTTTTTCAGCTGCAGTTGTGTTTTTCTCTTTCTTTTCGCCAAAAGCTAATTGTAATGCGCTGTAACCGTCAGCGTCTTGTGTTTTAACCTGCGTAACTACGCAGGGACCAGCTTCAATAATGGTGCAGCTTTGCTGCTTGCCATCGGGGCTGAAGATACTGGTCATTCCGATTTTCTTACCGATAATACCTTTCATTTGTTTACAGTTTATGCCCTGTAAGGTTGTAGAGACAGAACCCGATGAAAGTCGGAATCTTCAATCCCCGTTTACCACCAACCTTTTCCTTTGTTTCGCACTGTGCGAATCGGAAGTACTGATGGTAAACTAACCACGAAGGGCTAGTTTATATGTTACCTCAGCTTATGCTGAGAAAATTTTTAATATCAGAGCTCTTTTTTCTTCCTGAATACAGGAAAATTGAGAGGTGACAGTTATTTATAAGAACTTAAGACGGCAGGTCGCTAAGCGACGGTACGTCATGCTTTAATTTCTACATCCACACCACTTGGTAAGTCTAACTTACTCAAAGCGTCTACGGTGCGGCTGCTGCTTGTATAGATATCCAGTAAGCGCTTGTGTGTGCAAAGCTGGAACTGCTCACGACTCTTCTTATTTACGTGGGGTGAACGTAACACAGTGAAAATTCTCTTGCGGGTAGGCAAAGGAATAGGACCTGTTACAACAGCACCTGTACTACGTACGGTTTTCACGATTTTTTCAGCCGATTTATCAACCAGGTTGTGGTCGTAAGACTGCAATTTGATTCTGATACGTTGAGCCATAAGATCTATCCCAAAGATTTATTTGGGAGCGCAAAGGTATGGGATACAGCTATTCGGGCAAAAAGTTTGAGAAAGTTTTTTTGAAAAAAGAGGAAAAAATCATCAAAAAAGCAACCTTTTAAAACGTAATACCGGTTATAAGCTGAAAACTGCGGCTTTTCCAGGTGTCCCGGTTGTCAATATCGTTCAAATTGCTGAGACCATGAGCGTACCTGGCTCCTATAAATACAACCGGCAGTTGCAGCCAAATGCCGCCGATGGCCGAAAAGTCGCCTTTTTTGAAAATATCCTTTGCTGCACCCTGTACCCCGGTATTTTCATCAATCACCATGGCAAATTGGGGACCGAGTTGCAGTTTTACCCGCTGGCTGGGGCCAATGTCAAAATTCACCAGCCCGGTGAATTTAAGGACACTGAGTTTGGCTTTGGCCTGATCTCCACCCAACGAGAGGTCATCATAAATATCAGTAAGGTCATTTGAATAGGTAGCTGTTTGCTGGGCAAAATGAACCTCAGGTTGCAAACCGATCTTGGTGAGCGGATTGATCAAAATAAAGCCGCCCAACTGGTAATTAAAGTTGTACTCATTTTTAAAACTGCGGCCATCCACACTATTCATGTTTAACCCGCCGATCACTCCGAAACGGAATCTCCGCTCCTGATCCTGCTCCATTTTTTGGGCAAAAGATGAAGCAGAGACCAGCATGACAATAAGGGCAAACAATTTCCTCATGGTTTTTTGGATATGCTTTTAAACGAAGACTATGATACTATAATATAAAATTCATGCCATTTACCGTATTGTTCACATTTATTTAGAAAGCTGCTCCTATCCTTTTATTATTTTTGAGCCTACTTAAAGAAGAATTTGCATGAAGAATTTTGCCGTTTTATTGTTTTTTGTTTTGTGGATGACTGCCTGTAATAATGATACCCCTGATAAACCAGCTGAAAATGGCCCCTTTATTGCGACATTGCCCGCACCCGCACAACTAAATTACACGTTGCTGAATGCCTACCCTCATGATACGGCTTCTTATACCCAGGGTTTGCAATACGTAAATGGTGTGTTGTATGAAGGAACAGGCAACCCTGAAAAGAAAGATAATATTTCAAAGCTGAGAAAGGTGGATTATAAAACGGGCAAAGTGCTGAAAGAAACGTTCCTGAAAGGCAAGTTATTTGGCGAAGGGATTACGGTGATGGATGATAAAATTTATCAAATCACCTGGGAAGACAGGAAATGTTTTGTGTACAATCTTTCTGACTTTAAGCTCGTCAAAGAATTTACTTACAATACGGATGGTTGGGGATTGACCAATGACGGTAAGAATCTAATCATGAGTGATGGTTCTGATAAAATTTACTTCCGTGACCCGGAAACATTTCAGGAAATAACACATATCAGTGTCATGGATAATACCGGCCTGCGTAACAATATCAATGAACTGGAGTACATCAATGGTTTTATTTATGCCAATGTTTACACAACAGATGATGTCTTGAAGATTGACCCAAGCAACGGGCATGTGGTGGGTAAGATCAACTTTACCGGGTTGAAAAATGGTTATCCTGAATTAACATTACCACCATCGGATTACTTTAATGGCATTGCATGGGACAGCACAGGCAATCGCCTTTTTGTTACTGGAAAATATTGGAGCAAGTTGTTTGAGGTAAGGCTGAATTGATGAGGCACCTCAAAAGCATGAATAAAGTACTAAAGTTGTAGTTGTTGTGTGTTTTCATCAGAAACAAATCCACATTGGTAAAACTTAGTATTTTCTCTGGAGGTGGAGACACTATACTTTAATGTTACTTTTTTGACAAAATACCAACAGTAATAATCTGTTTAGTTGAATTTGAGGTTGAAAAAATTGAAAAGTTTTATCTTGCTTTTGAGAGCTTTGTTCTATAAATTTGAAAAATGAATTGGACAAAACTAAATTATAGTTTCATTCCAAAATTAGGAGAACAGCTTTTAGCCACTTTTTCTAATTTTCCCAAGTGTTCTGGCACTGTATATGTCTGCGTTGGAATTACGAAAAATTATTTTGAAGTCATTCCAATTAAAACAATTTCTCCTCAAGGAGAAGCAGAAATAAAAAACGTAAAAAAGAAAAAAATTGAATTTATTAGAATACAAGAAACAAATCTACATTTTAGAGCAACGAAATAAAAGACTATGAAATTTTTATTACCCATTTTTTTACTCCTATCAATTTCTTCATTTGCACAGGACATAATAATAAAAAAGAATGGAGATGAGATAAAAGCAAAAGTTAATGAAATAACTAAAACTGAAATCAAGTATAAAAAATTTGAAAATATTGAAGGTCCAACATATCAAATTGACATATCAGAAGTTTTCATGATACGATATGAAAATGGCTCTAAAGACGTGTTTAACACATCAGAACAAAAAAATACTGAACTACTGAAAGAAACAACAAATTCAAAACTATTTATAATCCCAAAATCTAATGACATAGCAAAGGCAACCCCTTTCGGTAACAAATATGTATTTATAAATTCTGAACCAATAGCTAAATATGAAGTTGTATTTACTTTTGTGAATACAATGGGAACATCAACGTTAACAAACATAAATTTAATATCGGACAATAGTATTAAAAATGCAAATAAAGAAGCTGCTCTACAAGGCAAATTATATGATGCTGTAATTATTCGTGAAGGCACAGACAGAGATGTTGCGATTAAATTCTTAATCTCAACAGATGATTTTTCAATATGTAGAGCAAACAAGATTAGCGGAATAACCGCATTTGTTGGTTGTGAACCATATTATAAATATCAAACTACTGGTTCAATGTTTCAAATTCATGAGGTCGGAACTAATCCTATTTTTGGTGACTATAATGCTACTTTTTCATTCTATATTAACAAAGCGATTGCATGGGGTCGTCGAAAAGGTATAGATTTTAATGGTGTTATTTATAGCACCCAAATTCGGGGAGATGATTTATTAATCCGATTTTAGGAATTCATCAATACATATACGCCCCCGCTATCTCCCCTTTTTCAAACTCCACATAAATATGTTCTTCTAATGTGGTGGCTACACTCATGCCCACATAATCAATATTAATAGGAAAGGTTTTGTGGGTGCGTTCAACTAAGGCAAGCGTTTGAATTTTTCGTGGGTGGTATTCCAGGAAAGGACGCAATGCATACAACATAGTTTGTCCGCTGTTGCTCACATCATCAATCAATACAATAGTTTGGTTGGTAAAATCAGTTTTTAAACTCAGAATTACATCGGTAGGGTTTTTCTTGTCTAACGTAATTTCCAGCAGGGTTACATATAAATTACTGATATCTTTTAATTCATTCATCAACAGCCGGGATACTGCCATACCACTTTGACTGATTGCAGCAAAATACACCAACTGTGTATCATAATTCCGTTCTGCAATTTCATAAGACAGTCGTTTGATTTTGCGTGCAGCCGTTTCTTTATTGAGGATATATTTCTTTTCAACGTTCATGATTTAAAGATAGGAAAAAGACCACAGTCAACAGTCCACAGACCATAGTAAAAGCACCTGCAACAATAAAGAATGAAGAACAAACCACAAACAAGCCTTCTCTCCTTATCTTAGCAACACAAATACGATTGTATGCAGATTGTTCAGCAAATCATATTCGCCGCCTGTTTGGGTTTCTCCGTTTGGTTTTTCAGTAAAAAGGTAAAAGAAATCCGCCGCAATATTTTACTGGGAATGGACGAGGACCTGACTGATAACAAACCCCAACGCTGGAAAAACATGCTGCTGCTTGCCTTTGGCCAAAAGAAGATGTTTAAAAACCCGTTGGTAGCTGTGCTGCATCTGTTCATCTATCTCGGTTTCGTGATCATTAACATTGAAGTGCTGGAAATTGTGCTCGATGGACTACTGGGTACACACCGCTTGTTTCTTTCACCGCTGGGCAGCTTTTACACTTTCCTCATCAATTGTTTTGAAGTATTGGCCTTAACAGTGCTGATTGGCTGTGTAATTTTCCTGGCCCGCAGAAATGCATTGAAGATAAAACGTTTTCTCAGCAACGATTTAAACGGATGGCCCCGTAGTGATGCTAATTATATTCTCATCACAGAAATCGTATTGATGAGTTTGTTTTTACTCATGAATGCTGCAGACCGTGCTTTACAACTCAATGGAAGTGCTCATTATCATGATGCCGGAAATTTCATCATCAGTGGTCTTTTGGCACCCTCCTTTCAGGGCATGAGTGAAAACAGTTTGATTCTTATGGAACGCAGTGCATGGTGGCTGCACATCCTGGGCATTCTTGCTTTCTTAAACTACTTACCGTGGAGTAAACACCTGCACATCTTACTCGCCTTCCCTAATGCATGGTACGCCCGCCTCACCAATACAGGTGAAATGAATAATATGACATCGGTACAAAATGAGGTGAAGTATATGATGCAGCCGGAGCTGGCTCCTACTGATGCTACACCTCCTTCCAAATTCGGAGCAAAAGATGTGATGGACCTGAGCTGGAAAAGTCTGTTGGATGCTTACAGTTGCACAGAGTGTGGCAGATGTTCCGCAGCATGCCCTGCAAATTCTACCGGTAAATTGTTAAGCCCCCGTGCTATTATGATGAAGACAAGAGACCGACTGGAAGAAGTAGGGAAGAATATCAACGCCAATGGTTCTTTTGCAGATGACGGGAAAAAATTACTCAACGATTATATTACGGTTGAAGAGTTGCGTGCCTGCACTACCTGCAATGCCTGTGTAGAAGAATGCCCGGTAAGCATCAACCCGCTTTCCATAATTCTTGAGTTACGTCGTTCATTGATTATGGAAGACAGTAATGCACCAGGCGAATGGAATGCCATGTTCAGCAATGTGGAGAATAATTTTGCACCGTGGAAGTTCAGTCCGGATGAGAGAGATAAATGGGCGGAAGAAATGCAGAACAATTAATGAATCTTTTCTTCCAACCCTGCCGTTACTTCTTCCGGATGTTCTAATTGATGAATGGCATCTTTCTTTCGCCAGATACGTATGATTTGAATTACGGCTGTAATTAAAAATACAGAGCCGATGATATAGTTAATGATGGTAGTACTCGCATTCAAACGCTCTGCCATTAATTTTCCGCCGAAAATAAATACACAATTACCTACGAGTGTTCCTATACCAATACCAAGTATATAAGAATTATAATTCCAGAAGCCGGGCTTGAGAATATTTTTTGTAAACAACACCGTACTCCATCCAAACCAGAATGGAATCTGCACGGGGTTAATGGCACTCATTACAAATCCGAGCAATCCACGATGCATGGTGTTAGACAAAATCACATTCTTCTCCCCTTCCGGATGAATGGCCGCCCAAAAACTGGAAGCTGCCAATGCCAGCACAATAATGACTGTAATCCATTCCAATGCTTTTAATAATTTTTCCTGCCTGCGTACCCAATCCATCGCTACAAGTGACAAACGCACATAAATAATTTCAGCAGTTAAAGAACCGGCAGAAAACCAGAGTGCAGGTGAGATGCCATCAGTTATACCGATTTGCATGGCCGCCACATTGAGGGTGCCTAATGGAAGGGAACCTAAAAAACTAATGATAAATCCCCAGAGCAGTATTTTAACAACAGGCGGCATTGAACAAATATAAAGTCTAATCACAACAATAAGGAACCCGATTGTAAGACTTTATGAATGCAAAAAAGGTTACTAAATTTTTTCTCCGAAGGCATCCAGCTTTTTAACCAATGCTGTATTTGCTTTGAACATCGCAAGTCCTTCTTTCCAACTCATGTAAGGAATTCCTTTTTTATGATTCAGACGGCTGATGCGGAATAAAATCAACCAATGCTTTACAATTTCCTTCCATGCAAAAAAGATGGAGTGTCTGGGATCATACATATGCGTAGGATCACTTCCGGCTCCGTTCAATTCAATAATATGAAAACCGGTTCCGTTCCGTAATTCCTCCCAGCTACTATACATCATATCCAGTCTTCCATAAAAAAATCCGTCGATTTGCCGGCACACTTTATCTATGTTATCAATAAAGACAGAATCTGCTTTTTCCGTCCAATCCAAAAATTTTGAACCTCGTGCATGATTTCCATAAGGCACTAAAATCATTTCCTCTCCTTTCGGCAATACATGCAGCAATGTCTCACCATAAATACGATTGAGCTGGTTCATCTGCAAAATATATCTCGGCACTTCGCAAATCAACTGATACAAAGAAGAAACCCCATCACCTGTAACTTTCATGGGCTCTTTGGCCACAATTCCACTGACCGTTCCTTTTGCTTCACCGGGAATGCGATGATAAAAAATACCCACTTCCATAGTGTATGGCGAGAATTCCTGCACCATGAAATCAACCGTGCAAAGGGATGCATACTGTAATAACTCCTGCAGATCCTTTACTTTCTTTACCGCCTTACCCTGCATACCTACAACAGGTTTGGCAATAACAGGAAACGAAAATCCACTTTGCTCAAATTGTTTTTTCACTTCTGTTTCTGGTGTACCTAACGGAACAAAGAAATATGCAGGATAAAATTCTTTTGGTATTAATGGATAGATATGTTGCTTTTCTTCCATCAAAAAACCTCCGTTCTTGATGGATGGGTTAGCGGCAGAAAAAAAATACCGGAAACCGGTACGCATTATTAATACAGCAAAAATGATGTAAACAGGACCATACACCGTATTAAAACTCCAGTACTCCCAGTTAAACAAACGAATAAAGAAAGGATGATGGGTAAAGAGTCTATTCCACTTCATTCGTTACAGCGGGCTGTGTTTGATGAGTAAATAATTGCCTGGAGCTTTCACCATTCCGTAAATCAAAATACTGAAAAGAAGAATCCAGTCTGTTGCGGTTAAGCATGGAAATACTTACCGTAAACATTTCATCATTACGGTTCATGAGCACGTCATTGGTTTTATCGCCATCACCTGCAAAATGATGAAAGTTGAGAATATGGTTATCATCTACAGTACCATTATTGCGGATGAAGGCTTCAAACCATTCTTTTCGCCTCGCTACCACATCCGGTGGATAAAGAGTAGCTGAAGACCAGATGCGGGGCTGCAGCACATCACATTCCGTAAGAACTTTTTCTTCACCATCCCACACAGCTTCAAATAAATATTGCTGCTGACGAATAACTAATGTAAATGGTTCTATCTTCTGTAGGTTAATCTGCTCAAATGCAGCAATGGGTTGCGGGTGATCAAAAATATCCAGGAAAATGAGTCCACGGCTTTTTCGATAGACAGGTGCCGGATGATGATTGGTGAATCCTCCATTCAATAACACCATGGCATTCCCGTTTTCATGCAAAGCCATCCAGGTACCGCCTGCTGTACCATCTTTTGGGAACATCAACTGACCACTTGCAAAAGAATACCAACGTGGAGTTTCTGCTTTGAGACGTACTTTCTTTTCATCCCTGTTACTGGTAAGATAAAATCCGGTTGTTGAAGGTATGTAAGTAACAGTGCACATGATACTAAACTTATTGAATCTTTATTTCAATTTTTAAGATTACAGAATCGGAAACACTTCATGCCGCCCGTAATGAAACTTCGCCTTAATACAATTTTTAAGCGGCATATTAATGTTGACGGTGTCTTGTGGTGGACGATGCAACGCCAAAGCTATCACTCACAACTGCTTTGTTCAATTCTTTTAATCCTACCTTAATTAAAGCCATATGATGTATGGTGTGCTCCAGGTTGTAAGCCAACTCCCGGTAGTAATTGGTATTTACATTCAATTCCTCTGCTGTTGCATCACCATATATTGCTTTCAATTGCATTTCTTTATTAGGACGTTCTGCCTGTTTGGCAATTTCTACCATTAATTGTTGTGCCAGTGTTTTATTTGTTTCAATGGCAACATCCCGTTTCCGGTGGTCGTAACAAACCAATCCTGTTTCATAACCGTTAAGCAGGCATTGATACAATTCAATGATGTGCCGGGTGTGTTGACCAATGGTAGCGTTGCTTAAATGTGAAGAAGGAAGTGCATACTCTTCTGCAGTAATACTGTCCAATGCCACATTTAGTTGAGTGAACGATTCTTTAATAGAACTGAATAAAGACATAAGTTTTCTGTTGCGATTAAAATTAAAGTTTTTTGGCAAATACATTAAGTTTTATATCCACATCATTAGAAATAGTGCTACGGCCTCCTACACCAAAATCTCTCCTTTTTATAGAAAAGGTTCCCGTAAAACGAATGCCCCCACTCTCTTCCGTGGCTTTAAAGGGGAAGCTGATGTTTTGCACCACTCCTTTCATACTGAGCTTTCCAAAAAATACGTAATAACCGGGGGTAACGGATCTTGCAACCCGCTCTGATGTTATTTTTATTTGTGGAAAAGCAATTGCATCAAAGTAGTCTTTCCCCCGCAGATGCTTATCACGGGTGGAATTATCGGTATTAACGGTAGTTGCATCAATGGTTACTTCAATATTACTTGCAGAAAGATTATCGGAGGTAAAAAGAATTTTTCCTTTTAATCCACGGAAACTTCCGTTTACGTCAAAGCCTAGATTTTTGATCCGGAACTGTACGGCATCGCCCGCATCTGTCGGGGAATAAGTCTGCGCAACTGCTGATTGTGCAAAGAAGATAAAGAAAACACTGATGTATTTCATATTCATGGCTATCGTTATTTTAATTCGGCTGATCCAAAAAGTACATTGAACTGCTGGCACCAGATGAGTGCATATTTATATTGTGCAAAATCAGGCATACCGCTGATATCATATACCTGCTGGCCATTGGTTGATTTTAGATTGCCCAGGCTTATGAATGCAGATGCAGCGGTAGTAGTTGCAAGGTATACCCTTAAATCAGGGCCATTGGTGGTATTAAAGTTTTTCAAAACAAGTTGTTTCTGATTATTGTTGTTTACAACTTCAGCTGTTCCGGACACATTATGACCACCAGCACCAGAAAAAGCCCCTTTTACCACAACAGCTGCGTTTGGATTAATCATTTCATTCAAAGACATATCAGATGATTCTTTCTTTGAACATGCAGTAAACATAAAAACCATCAACGCTGAAAAAAGAAATGTTTTCATATATTATGATTTAGGTTATTTTGAAAGATTATAAGAAACACCGAATAAAACAGCAGAAACTTTATTACGAAAGCGGTCATTCGGCTCGGGAAAACGCTGAACTTCTGTTGCAGTTGTGTACTCCGTAAACAGAAATTGATAACCCAGCCTTGCCGCCCATTTCTTATTCCATTGATAACGAACAAAGAGTTCTGAGTTAAGAGAACCTTTATCATTATCACTGATTAAAAGAAGATTAAAGCCGGTGGGTTTTGCTGTAACTGTTTGTCCGGCATTATTGGAAATAAACCGGCCGCTTTTTTCACCTCCGAAAGAAAAACCAATCGCATCAATATTAAACCCTGCATACCATTTGGGAGTTATGTTATAACCAAGATTAATGGTGAGATTGAGCATATTTACTTGCGGCTTATTAAGCAGCAGTGAATCAATATTAGCTTCAATGTTTTCGAGGAAAAGTACCTGGGGGCCTGTTTCACCTGAAGTAAGTTTAGCAGGTGCCGTAAAAAAATAACGGTTGCTTCCAAAATAAGAAGTAACCCGTACACCTGTTCCTATTTCAAATTTTTTCTTCTTTCCAAGTTTCCAGTTATACAAATAATTAACAGCGCCGGAGCCCTGTGATGCGCCTACAGATCCGGTAAGTTCAAGACGTTGATCAATTGATGTTTGCTGGGCAGTGGCCATGATTGTAAGATTCAGCAGCATTAAAAATAAAACAGGCTTAAGCATAATAAACGTTTTAGGTGGTTGAATTACTTTTTTTGAATAGAAACAGAACTTGTTCTTTATGGTACCAGATAAGAATAAGCGAGGCAATAAAAACGATCAGGGCATATATAAACAATTGCCCGCTATCTTCTTTTACAACAATACCCAGTGTTGTAAGATGAAAGAAAATAGCACCACTCATAACTCCGGCTGCAAGAACAGCGCCCCACACGGTTGTTTTTGGCCAGAGCAGTAAAATGGCCGCAATCAATTCGGTTGTTCCGGTAGCAATACGGCCCCATGGCTCCATACCCACTGTTGTAAAAATATACACAGATTCTTCACTGGCAGAAAACTTAAAGAACAATGATTGTACCATGATGAACGCAGCAAGAATGCGCAATACCCAAAGAAATATTTGTTGAGATTTCATATACGTTGGTTTTGGTTATAAAGATTAATTGTTTTTAAAAGAAGGCCATTTTACATTGGCTGAATCAATATAAGCCTGCCGGTTTTTCTCCCACAGTTCTTTTACTTTCATATTGTAG
Source organism: Lacibacter sp. (assembly GCA_050916065.1). Taxonomy (GTDB): domain Bacteria; phylum Bacteroidota; class Bacteroidia; order Chitinophagales; family Chitinophagaceae; genus Lacibacter. The sequence continues at coordinate 271,792 of CP051137.1, read as the reverse complement.
TTGAAGTAAAGCTTATTGTTGATGATGGCATAGGTAGCTGCCTCAGTGGGTGCTTTATAACCACGGGAGGCACCATAAGCACACCAGCCCCCAAACTGTGGTTCATATTGCTGCGGTTTTTGCAGAAAGTTATTTTTATTAGCCTGGCTGCTGAAATACCACTTTACCCCTTTCCATTCTGTAGTAATTGTATCACTTCCCTTCACTGCCTTGTTCTCATAAAACGCAACCACGTCATAACCATTCAAGGCAATACCGGAGGGAGCAAATACTTCTGTTTTTTGTGCCTGTAATGAAACAGCAGCCAGTAGTAATAAAAATGTGATAAAAAATTTCATGTTTGATGCTTAGAGATGATAGAATTTTTTCCAGTTTACATCAGCCTTCGTTTTCAGATTGACTTCATCCTTATTCCACTTTGGCAAAGTGTTGTTGAAAAACTTATTGTAAAACAAATAGAGCTTTCCGTTTAGAATCTTGAACGTTTCAGGATCAAAATCTACCTTCTCGCCTGTTTCACCCATAGCATAAGCACACCATCCGCCGTATTGCGGCTCATACTTGGCCGGAGCCTTTTTAAACTCTTCTTTATTATCATTCGAAGAAAAATAGTATTTCACGCCCTGGTGAATTACTGCAAATTCTGCTTTTCCTTTTACAGCTTTATTTTGTGTGAAATAAGCAACGGGATCATAACCTTTAACGGCTACCCCTTTCTCAAGATTGAATTGCTGTACACGCAGTTGATCCTGTGCAAATGCAAAACCGGAAACGAGCAGTAAAGAGATGACAAATAGTTGTTTCATTTTATTTGATTGATGAAACAAAGCTACACCTGCTGATACCTGTTGTCTGTCAGCTAAAAGACACCCACCGCCTTTTGGAGATTTTTAACAGAGTGGATTTTTATCAATTGCCTGTTAACAATTACCAATCCTTCGCTTTCCAGTTCATTGAGCATGGTGGTAACTGTTTGCCGGCTGCTGGCGATCAACTGAGCCATATCTTCATGAGTAAGAAAATTGTGAATCGTATAGGTGTCGTTGTTCTCTGTTTCACCTTCTTCCTGAGCGAGCATGATTAAGAAGTGGATCAATCTTGTTTTTACATCTTTATTCAGCAGGTTGAGCAGGCGGTTTTGCAAACGGTGTAATTTTTGTCCTACCTGCTTACTGAAATGAAAAGCCAGATCAGGTTTTTTCTTTAACAGCTTTTCAAAATCATCAATATTAAAAGCACAAAGTGAAACATCCGATTTATAAGCCTGCGCAAACTCGCCGTTCAAATTATTCCGCTCCAGTGTAAATTGGCCAAACACTTCCCCTTCCCTTATAATCTCTTTTATCACTTCCTTACCTTCATTATCAATATGACCGATTTTGATGGTGCCACCTTTTAAGAAATAAAGCTTATGATGATTATGGCTGTCAAAGTACACATACTCACCTTTAGGTGCCTCAATAAAATGATGCACCAGGTTCAGCTCTTCATACTCCTCATCTGAAATATGGGCCCACAAATTGTAATTACGTATTAAGAAGAATTTCTGGTCGCCGCTCATAGTGAATAATTGTAATTACGAAGTAAGAGGAATTTTTGATCACCACTCATAGCGTAATATTACAATTTAAATTAATCAAATTTTTCGAGCAGTTTGAAATGTTGTTGAGATGTTTTAATAAAATCATACCCTTTTTTAAAACTCCAGTAGGGGTATCCGTTCCGGTGATTGTATTTGCTGATTTCATACAGGGCTTTCCAGTGCCTGAGAATTTCCAGGTAGGCATCCCATAATTTCATGTTACAATCGTAAATATGGTTGGGCTCAGCACCACAGCCGTTGTATTCCAGGATCATAAAATTCTTTCCTGCCTTTAAATCCTCAAGGCTGGTAGTTTTTATATCATATCGTCCGTAGTAAAAATGCTGTGAGTATAAACTTAACTCATCAAATACCCGGCACAGGTTCTCATCAATTTCATGTTTGAGGTTAGTGAAATGCGCCCCCCTGTTATGATTACCCGCATACGATAAATAAAAAATGTGCTCTTTTTCAATAACCCGGTCAAACCGATGACCATGCTTGTGTAACATTTCATCGTACCGGTGTTTAGCCCTGGGATGGTTTTGAATAAGTTGTTCTAATGTTGAAGTTCCATCGCCTACCACATGCAACAGCTCTTTTAGAATGAAGCCACTCACTGTTCCTGTTTGCTGCGCCGGATGCCGGTAATAAAACACACTTACTTCTACAGGCAACTCAATCAAATCCTGTACAATGTACTCCACCGGAATACGTTCATGATATTTTTGGAGTTGCTCTTCAGTATCAATTTTCCGGAACAGGATCCCTTTCATACCCACATCCGGTTTCACAATAAACGGATAAGTAAACCCGGCATCTGCAATTCGTTCCCTTACTTCATCAAAAGAAAGATCATGCATAATATAAATGGTACGGGGAACGGTATGCGGCGGTAACTGGTCATACATTTCTTTTTTTCCTTCTCCTTCAAAACCGCCAAATGCAATAGTGGGATTGGAAGGTGTAAAGAACCAGACAGCACGGCTCCGCAACATATAGCCAATCCAGAAAAAGCTCAATGGAAAATACAGTACGGCAAAAGGCCAGAGTTCCCAATTCGTCAATCGTTCAATAAATTTTTTAAGCATGAGACTCAAAGATAAACGCTGCCTTAATAAGTGAGTTCAACAAACAGGTTTTTAGTTCATTTGCCATAGTTTTGGAACAAATTCTGAAATTATGCGAATTCCTTCAATGGCAGAAATTATGCCCACTGGCGAAACGATTGACGTACTGTTCTGGGTAGGTTGCGCCGGAAGTTTTGACCAGCGGGCGCAAAAGATTACAAAAGCATTTGCCACCATACTGGAAAAAGCAGGAATAAAGTATGCCATACTTGGAAAAGAAGAAATGTGTACAGGCGATCCTGCCCGTCGTGCCGGCAATGAATTTCTGTTTCAAATGATGGCTTACAACAACATCCAGGTGTTAAACAATTACGGCATCAAAAAAATTGTAACCACCTGCCCGCATTGTTTTAACACCTTAAAAAATGAGTACCCTGCCTTAGGAGGAAGTTATGAAGTGATTCATCATACCACTTTATTACAGCAACTTATTAATGAAGGAAAAGTAAAGATGAAAGAAGGCGGAAGTTTTAAGGGTAAAAAAATTACTTATCATGATAGTTGTTACCTCGGTCGCACCAATCATATTTATGAAGCACCCCGCAAAGTTCTGGAAGCACTGGATGCTGAACTGGTAGAAATGAAACGCTGCCGCAGTAACGGTTTATGTTGCGGAGCCGGTGGCGCACAAATGTTTAAAGAAGAAGAAAAAGGAAGTACCCGTGTAAACTGGGAGCGAACCAATGAAGCAATCGCTACCGGAGCCGGTATTATTGCTGCGGCCTGCCCTTTTTGCAATACTATGATGACTGACGGCGTAAAAGTAGCAGAAAAAGAAGAAAGCACACAGGTGCTGGATATTGCTGAAATTGTTGCGGCAAACATGAAATAGAACCTTACAGAACGCTTAACCTGATCAATGAAAAAATTATTCTCCCGGTTTAACTGGCGCAATTTTGCACAACGAACAGTCTTGTTTCTGTTGGTTTTCATCATTATCCGGCTGATTGTTGACTGGATTGAAGGAGATATTTCCCTTTTACGAGTACTTCGTTTAAGTCTTTTACGTTATGTAACCTTTGCACTTGTACTGGGGCTGCTTGACAGTGAAAACTGGCGCACTTCAACACAAACAGAAGAAAAAGAAAATCTGCCCCAATTCAGATCTACTTCTCAGGCAGTTTTACATTATGCAGGTGTTTCGTTTTTTATTTCACTCCTGTGCGGCATCATTTTCCTTGTATTTTTTGCCATACAGTGGTTGGTGAATTATTTATCCGGCAAGTCAACAACCTCTTTATTGCCCAATTGGCCTTTATACATTTTAGTAATCGTTGTGCTGGGCATTTCATTTGCCGGTTTTGAAGCATTTCGTAACTACAGACGCTCCAGAAAAGAAAAATAACAAATAACTAAGGTTGGTTGACGTTTTCTGCATCATAGTTAAAAATTTTCCCGCCAATAATTTTCAACAGATAGCCTGATGGCTTTCATTTAATTTGCAACTATGCAGTTAGCTATCTTTGCATTCTGCAAATAACTTTTTGAAGCATGAACCTGGAATACAAACATTTACTGCCTGCTGATTTTTCATCTGAGTCCCGTGTGTGGATTTACCAGAGCAGCCGGCTTTTTACTATGAGTGAAGCCTTGCAGATTGAAGATTTGCTCAATCACTTTGTGGCTAATTGGAAAAGTCATGGTACGCCGGTGAAAGGTTTCGGCACGCTCTTCTTCGGGCAATTCATTGTTTTGATGGCCGATGAACAGGCGACCGGGGTAAGCGGCTGCAGTACAGATAGTAGTGTGCGGCTGATCAAGGAAATTGAGCAATTATATAAGGTATCCATGTTCGACCGCCAGAATCTGGCATTCATCATAAAAGATAAAGTTCAGCTTCTGCCACTGGGCCAGCTGCAATACGCTTCTGATAATAACTTCATCAGCCCTGATACCATATATTATAATAATACAGTACTCACCAAACAGGAGTTGGAAAACAACTGGATGATACCGGTAAAAGACAGCTGGCTTGCGAAAAAGCTGAATCAAGGTGCGGCTAAAACATCCTGAAAACCATTCATCCTAATCACCACTTTCGGGTATTACAGTTCATCTGCCAAAAAACACCATTCATGAAAGCATTTGCCCCATTAGTAAGCATTGCTTTTCAGTTAACTTTTTATTACATCCTTCCATCCGCATTTACCTCCTTTCACCCCAAAAAGCAGTTTAGCTTTGTGTAACGGATGTAACAAAAATCACCTTGCTGCGTCTATTTCTATGTAAGTTCTTTGATGATATGACAAATGCTCTCAGGCTGAAATGTCAAAAATTTTCTAATTTTCAAAATTTTTTGAAAATTTGTTTTTTAGTAACAAAGCCTGTTGTATCTTTGCATCGCAAATCAAAAAAAGGTGCCCTCAACACCTAATCTAAGACCCGGTTAATGAAACCCCGCCTTAGTCAGTTTACTTCGACCCGATCCCTGTTAAACTGCAAGAACTAGTAAAAGGGCATCCAAAAACAAACGATTCGAAACCAAAACAAAGGCTTGATGCCGGTTAAAATTGAAAATTACCACTCATCAAGTTATAGAGCCAAACAAGGTATTATGTATTGCAAAGTACCTGCTCTTGATAGTATCTTTGTTATGTCAATGAGATTAAAAGCCCCAAAAGGGACGATATAAAAAACTAAAAACATCAAAACGATGAGAACAAATTTGAAAGTGAACTCCGAAATGAACGGAACACTCAAAATGAAAAATAAGAACATGGTTTCCAGCTTGTTAGCTGGTGTTGCCCTGATGCTTATAGCTACTGTTGGTATGAGTTTTACCACAGAAGATACCAGTCGTGCCGGCGATTCAGCCTTCAAAAACGGCTTGCGCAACAAGGAAGCTCTTACAAATATGAACAGCCGCATTGCTGCACTCAATCCCACTAAAAGCGAACTGGTAAAAAAGGCAGACAAGAATATGGATGCTAATTTCAGAACTGCTGAGCGTATGGCACATAAGATGGCAGTAGCTTTTGGTAAATCAATGAGCATGGAGCTGGAAAATGCTGATAATGCAATGAACGGTGTTTTTTACAGCAATACCTTGTTTGCCAACTTCAACAGCGAGTTGGCTGAAGAAATGGAAACAGCTGATGCCGGTATGGATATAGCAATCAATGATGAACTGGAAGTTAAAAACCTGGTTGTTGCATTTAAAAAGAACATGACTCCCCAGTTAAGCGAAGCTGATGCTGCAATGGATGTAATGTTTTCTGCAAACAGCATCAAAAACATTTCACCTGAGACTGGACGTGCTGCCGACAAGCAGATGGATGCCACTTTTGTAAATCTGCAGAGCTTAGCAAAAGGTGCAGTACAGGCAGATCAACTGCTGGATCAAATGATTAACCAATAACTTTTTTCTCATACATATACAGTTGGTTTAGGTTACGGGGCTGATTTTCATCAGCCCTTCATTTTTTTGTAGCCTCCGTTTGAAACTTTTAGTTAAAGAACCGCAAAAAGGATGAACGGAATAAGTTAATTACGAATGTAATCGTAATTTCACTCCTCAAATTTTGTTTATGAAAAAATTAATCAACACATTTTTCCTTATCACCTGTTTTATGACAGCCTTTAGCCAGGAAGTTTTAACAGAAGGCATTATTGAAATGCGTATGCGCATTACTCCGCCGGAAAGCGATGCGCCACCCTCTCCTGATGGAGGTGGTAATGTGATGCGTTTCGGGGATCTGGATATGAAATCCAAGATGTTTTTTAAAAACGGGAACATGAAGACGGAGAATGATATGGGCATGGGAAAAAACTATAGCTATTATCATGCTGACACAAAAACCACTACCACCCTCATGGAAATGATGGGTAAAAAAATGGGCTTTTACAGTAATGAAGAAGAGATGAAAAAAATGATGGCAGGTACAGACTCCGGCAAAACCAAAATACAGGCCTTTAAACCGGAAACATTTATTGAATACCTCAGTGATTCAAAAGTAATTGCAGGGTTTAACTGCTACAAAGCAGTAATCCGTTATAAAAATTCAAAGGGTGAAGAAATTCAGCAAATGCTATGGTACACTCCTGAGTTAAAAATGGGAGAAGGTATGCGCATGGGTGGTATGATGCGCTCAGAAGTACCGGGTATTAATAAACTGAAAGGTTTTCCCATGGAAATGGAAATGGTGCAGCGTAATGGTATGAAGATATTTTACGAGGTAACCAAGATTGATAAAAATGCCAAGATTGATGATAAAGTATTTGAAATACCAAAAGGTTACGATATCAAACCCCAAAGTGAAATGATGCGGGGTGGCAATGGTAATTTCCAATTCAGAGTTGGTGGATAACAGCCAAAAAAAAAACTTTCAGAAAGCCTCTTAAAAAGAGGCTTTTTTTATGTGCAGCAAGTTGTTAAAGATCTGATAACAGTTATTAGCCCTTCAACCAAAAAAATAAAAAGATGTTGATACCTTATAAACTCTCTTTTATGAAACCATATCAACTCTCTTTTTTTATTGCCGCCATTTTATTATTAAGCACCTCCTGTACCGTCATTCGCCAAGGCGAAGTGGGAGTAAAACGAAAAGTAGGTAAGTTGGAAGATAATGTTTATCAACCGGGTCCTGTTGGTTTTAATCCGCTCACCACTACTGTATTAAAGGTATCTGTACAAACTGAAAACATTGAAGTTACCCTTGACCTCCCGTCCAAAGAAGGCTTAACCATCCGTTCGCAAATTTCTATTCTCTACCACATTGAACCCAACCAGGTTCCGGCTATTCTGCAAAATATCGGCATGGACTATGAAAACACCGTCATTCTATCTGTATTCCGTTCAGCAGCAGCAGACGTAACAGCAAGATTCATGGCTAAGGAAATGCATACCAGTCAGCGTGCTGTTATTGAACAGGAAATTAAAGATGCCATGCACAAAATTCTGCATCCACGAGGTTTTATTGTAGAAGCTGTATTGCTGAAAAGTATTCAATTGCCGGCCGGTTTAACCAATGCCATTCAATCGAAAATGGAAGCCGAACAGCAGGCACAACAAATGGAGTTTGTACTGCAGCGTGAGCGCCAGGAAGCAGAAAGAAAGAAAATTGAAGCAGAAGGTTTAAGGGATGCACAGAAAATTATATCCGAAGGCCTGAATGACTTTTTCATTCGCTGGAAAAGCCTCGAAGTATTTAAGGAATTATCAAAATCGCCCGGTTCAAGAGTTATTATTACTGATGGAAAAACGCCCTTACTTATTGACCCGAGTGAGAACAAGAAATAACAATTTTCATGTTGGTTGTTTAAGGGTACGCCCTGCCTGTTAAGGCGGGGCTTTTTGCTGGAAATAGCCGCAAAAACTATGACCCGTGACAGATAAAACATCGGTTGTATTTTGGCTGATGCCTTACTTTTGCAAGCTAAGATTTTACTATGGGTATTCAGCAACAGATTCAGCAGGCTACGATTAATGCATTGGAACAATTATATGGTAAAAGTTTTACCACTAAAGATTTCCAGATTAATAAAACCAAACCCGAATTTGAGGGTGATTATACGATTGTACTGTTTAGCTTACTGAAACCGGTTGGCAAAAGCCCTGATCTGTTAGGCAATGAATTAGGCAACTATCTTTTAGAGAATTATGGGAAACTGTTTACATCATTCAATATCATTAAAGGCTTTCTAAATCTTGTGGTGGCCGATGCTTACTGGATAAACGTACTCACTAAAAACCATAACGACATCTGTTTTGGCAAAGGCGAAGTAAAGCACCAAAAAGTAATGGTAGAATATTCCAGTCCCAATACGAATAAGCCCCTGCACCTTGGTCACCTGCGTAACAATTTTCTTGGCTGGAGCATTGCTGAAATTTATAAAGCCAATGGCTATGATATTGCCAAAACCTGTATTGTAAATGACAGAGGTATTCATATTTGTAAGAGTATGATAGCATGGCAGTTATTTGCCAACGGTGCCACTCCCGGGAGCACTAACACGAAGGGTGATCATTTTGTGGGAGACTACTATGTTAAGTTTAACGATGAATATAAGAAACAGGTTGATGTATTGATAGCGGGCGGTATGGATAAAGCAACTGCGGAAAAAGAAGCTCCCATTATGAAAGCTACGCAGCAGATGTTATTGGACTGGGAAGCAGGCAAACCCGAAGTAATAGAGTTGTGGAAAGAAATGAACAGTTGGGTTTATGCCGGCTTTGATAAAACCTATCAGCGCATCGGCTCAGACTTTGATAAAATGTATTACGAAAGTAACACCTACCTGCTGGGCAAAAAAACAGTAGAAGAAGGTTTGCAGAAAAATGTATTTGTACAGAAAGAAGATGGCAGTGTATGGATTGATTTAACTGCAGAGGGACTGGATGAAAAAATTGTACAACGGAAAGACGGCACTTCTGTATATATCACACAGGATATCGGGTTGGCGCAGCAGAAATATGAAGAATTTAAAATGGATGAAAGTATTTATGTGATTGGTGATGAACAGAATTATCACATGAAAGTACTGCAGCTCATTTGCAAAAAACTGGGATTGTCCTATGCAGATGGTATTTATCATTTAAGCTATGGCATGGTGGAATTACCTACCGGCAAAATGAAAAGCAGGGAAGGAACTGTTGTGGATGCAGATGATTTACTCGATGAAATGGAACAGGTGGCCAAACAGAAAACAGAAGAACTGGGCAAAGTAAAAGACTTTACTGCGGAAGAACTAAAAGAACTGTATCAAACCCTCAGCCTGGGTGCGTTAAAATATTATTTGCTGCGTGTGGATCCTAAAAAGAAAATGATCTTTAACCCGGAAGAGTCTATCGACTTTCATGGGCATACCGGACCTTTTATCCAGTACACCCATGCAAGAATAAAATCAATCTTAAGAAAAGAAAAAGCAACAGATATTACAACAATTTCAGCAAACCTGCTTCGACTGGAAAAAGAGTTACTGATTGAGCTTGAAAACTACCCGGCAGTAATTGAACAGGCCTGTAAAGAGCATGATCCCTCACATATTGCCAATTATGTATATCACCTGGCAAAAACATACAACTCATTTTACACAGAACATTCGGTAATGAATGCAGAGTCAGCCGATAAAAAACAATTACGTTTATTGCTTTGCAGTTTCACCGCCAATGTTATTGCAGGCGCCATGCAGTTATTAGGTATTAAAGTGCCGGAACGGATGTAGTTGAAACTATAATCAAAAGTCTTTCTTATTCGTTACAAAACGATTTAGTTAAACGTCCAGCGAAGTCCGATTACCACACGACGTTTCATCATGGGTGCATAATTGTACGATGGATCAAATGTATATCCAAACGGATTTACTACGGGATCATCTACCGCTTTGTCAAAAGGATCAAAAGGCCGCATGATGGGATCTTTCGGCAAAAAATTCAACGGGTTTTGAATACCAAACATACACTCTGCATTCGCCTTTATCTTTTTTGCAAATTGAAGATTGAGTAATGAATATACCGGGGAATACTCAGGCCGGTAATCATTTGGAAGAACAGGTAAACGCATGGACCCTTGTGTGCGACCGGTGAAGTCAATCGTTAAGCGCCATGGTTGAATAGTATATCCTATTCCATAGTTTGCTGTAAAAGAAGGAGCGAATAACTGCTGTTCTTTTTCTTTTTGTTCATTTACAGTATAAACGTTCATAAAGGTGGCTCCTGCATTGATGCGTAACCCTTTCCCTGTATTATAATCCAACGTTGCTGAAATACCTCTTGAAACAGCATGTCCGCTCAGGTTATCATACACAATCCACTCAGGATTTACAAAATAATCAGCAACAATACGATTGGTGAAGTAAGTGTAAAACAAGTTGGCATCAAGAGTCAGCAATCCATTACCGGCGTGATAATGTGAAAGCCAGTTGATATTTGCATTCCAGCTACGCTCCGGCTTTAATTGATTTTTAATGATCACCGTTCTGGCTCCTGTAAGTGCTGCATGATCTTCAGTAAACAGGTTCACCACTCTGAATCCGTTTCCACCGGTTAAGCGGATCGTTTGATTTTCCGCAGCTTCCAGTTTTAAGCTCAGCCTTGGTGAAAAAACAGCACCATGTTGATTGGTATGTTCATAACGCATTCCTGCGAGCAAGGTCACCTGCTGCATCAGTTTCCACTCATCCTGTACAAACAAACCAACAGAACGGGTAACAGCAGGAAGATTGGTTCCATCCGGTTTTTGAGTAGCAGCAGTAGCATCATCATAACGGTTCATACGTAGCGGTATACCTAAGAGCAGCTCATGATTTTTGAATTGTTTATTCCATCGCACCTGTGCAAATGCCACATGTTGATTGGCTGAATAATAAGTTGTACCGTAATAAGAATTCTGGTGATGATAGTTGTAAGAATAATCAGCCGTAATTTGTTCATTGCCTATCTTAATACCATAAGTGCCTAACAGTTCCAGGCGATTGGTGTAAATGCTTTCACCATAAACTTCATTTCCGCCCCTGTATTTTTTTTGCCATTGCAGTTGACCACCCCACCTGTCTTCATAAACATAGCGTGCAGCAATAGTAGCCGGCAGTTGATTGTTTCGTTCAAAGCTCCATTTATTAAATACTGAAATTCTGTTTTGAAGTGCTGCATCTGTAAAACCATCTCCATTTACATCCCATTGGTTTTGAAACATAAAATGATTTACGCCCCATAAAGCACTTGCTTTTTTGAACCGCAGGTTTGCAGCAAAATCTGTATTCACTTCGCCATAGGAAGAAACAGTAGTACCGGCATTGACTTCATTTTTTGTGGCAGGATCTTTTGTAATGATATTAATAACACCGGCTAGTGCTTCACTTCCATACAAGGTAGACGCCGGGCCCTTCACCACCTCTATTCGCTTGATGATAGAGTTGGGAATACCCATAAAACCATAAACTGATGATAGAGAACTGACCACAGGCATACCGTCAATCAACACCATAGTATAAGGGCCTTCCAAGCCATTGATCTGGATGGCACCTGTATTGCAAACATTACAGATAAGTTGTGGTTGTACACCATTAATCATACTCAATGCATCAAACAGGTTGTTATTGGCGGTACGTTTAAAAAAGCGTGCAGGATAAGTTTCCACAGGCAATGGACTGGAAGAGCGATGTATACTTTTAAGTGTACCACTCACTACTACTTCCTCCAGTTGTTTATCAACAGGATCTAAGGGTATTTCAAGAAAAGATTTTGTTACAGACAAACGTACCAGTTCCGTTTTAAAGCCGGCGGCTGAAACCCTGAGCTCCTGTAAACTATCATCCTCTAACTGCAATTCAAAAGCTCCCCTTCCATCTGTAGTTACATATTTATGCCCTTTGGAAAGATGCAGGGTGGCAAAAGCCACAGGCTCTTCTGTAAAACGGTTAATCACAACACCACGTACCAACTGTTGTGCAGGAGCTACACAACAACTGAGCCCCATTAAGCATAAAAGCAAAAACTGTTTCATTTTTTAGACTTGTCTAAAATTTTATTTAGACAAATTTAGAAAATAATTCAGCAAAGCAAAATATTTTTACTGCAGAATAAGTTAGCGGGTGGATTCAATCGGGGAACGGAAACTGAATTGCAGCCACAGCGCAATCAAAATGGCAGCCACCGCCACAGGAACAAAAACGTAAACAGAACCGGTATTCACCCATATAAAACCTGCAAGTGTGCTGGCGGTAAGGGCGGCAACACTTTGCAAGCCGGTATAAAACCCGATAGCAGAAGCATTTTCCCCGGCCGGAACCAGTGTGCTGATCCATGCTTTGGCTACGCCTTCAGTAGCGGCTGCATATAATCCATAACATAAAAACAATAGTACAAAATGCAGATGCGTAGCTGCAAACGCAAAACCGGCGTAGGTAGCGGCATATAAAACAAGCCCAGCGAGAAAAATCGTTTTCATCCCGAAACGGTCAGCAGATTTACCAAGCGGAAATGCCGCCAGTGCATATACAAGATTGTAAAAAATATACATACCGATTACTGCGGTATCACTTACACCAGCTTCTTTGATCCTGAGCAACAGAAATACATCTGAGCTGTTAATGAGTGCAAACAATATCAATGTAACCAGGAGCTTTTTATAAGAAGCCGGGGCTTTTTTCCAATAAGTAAATGTTTGATGAAATGGTGGGATTCTTTTTGCAGCCGCCGCTTTGTTTTGTTCTTTCAGCAGTAAGGTAACGGCAACTGCCAGTATACCCGGTATAAAAGCAAGTATAAACAACAGTTGATAACTTCCGGGGTACAAGTACAAAAACAATAATGCAATGGCCGGGCCCAGTACAGCACCTGTAGTATCCATCATCCGGTGAAAACCGAACACACTTGCTTTGTTGTTATGATTGGAGGCAGCATTGAGCATGGCATCCCTTGGTGCGGTTCGTATACCTTTACCGGTACGGTCAATAAATCTTGATAAAAAAATCCACCACCACTGTGCCGTAATCGCCAGCATAGGTTTTGAAACAGCACTGAGTAAATAACCCCAACGTACAAAAGGCAATCGTTTACCCGATGCATCGCTCCATCTGCCGAAATAACTTTTACTGAAGCCGGCTATGGCTTCTGCAAAACCTTCCAGCACACCAATTAAAAAAACGGAATAACCAACTGTTTTAAGATAAACGGGCATTACAGGATAGAGCATTTCGCTGGCCACATCAGTAAGTAAACTTACAAGCGAAATGAGCCAGATGGCCTTTGTAATACCATGCTTATTCAACATCGTTTACAAAGCTAAGGATTCTGTACTCCGTTATTTACAGCAGTTCTTTTTTTGAAACAAAGACAAGATGAGGAAAAGTAATCTGCGAAACACTACTATTTAATTGCATTTAAAAAATAATATTCAAGACTTAAAAATACAGAACGGTCTGCCATGCGGTGTGTTGTTCCTTTTAACTGAAAACGTGCTCCCATGTTGAGTCTTGCACGGCTGTTAAAAATCAACTGTAAAGCCGGAGCAATATCCAGGAAGCCAACATCAAGATCTGTATTTTTTTGGCCAAGAAACTCACAATACAAATTCAGGTTTGTTTGAGAAATGCTTTCATAATTGCGGGGAAACAGGAGGTAACCCATGGACAGGTTATATTGCACCGCTTCATCAGAAAAGCCTCTGAAAAATTCAATCTTGTTTGCTTTCTCCAATTGCCTTACATAACTAACACCGCCTGACACAGCAAATTTATTTACCAGTTGTGTGCCTACTATTCCTAATTGAAAACCGCTGTTATCTCCATCCAGATTCAACTCCTGGTACACTAAAGGATTGTTACTCCATGCCCCTTGTGCAAAAACCGCAGCACGAAAATGCCGGTGTGCCGCATCATTGCTGTAAAAACGGTATTTGGTATATAATCGGGCGCTTTCAAAACGCATGGCATCATCAAAAAACATATTAGAGAAACTAACACCGCCTGCCAGCATTAAATTCTTCGTAATACCTGCCTGCAACTCTGGAGCCACCCGATACTCCCGTTGATTGTTATGATACGAAACCATGCTTTTACTGCTGAGCTTGGCTACCAACGCTTTGCCCGGGATATTAGAAGCAGGGTTTGTAAACACGTATAACTCCTGTGCACAAACGGAGGCACAGGTAAAAATCAAAAGGATGATTGAAGATAAACGAAGCATACAATAATATTCAGGCGCAGCTATGCACCGTTTAAATAGTCACATTAAATACACGTGCAGATGCATCTGCACCAAGACTTTTTCCTTCGGTACCTGCTTTTTCCGTTTTGAGCAATTCACTTTTGCTGAGTGAAATATATTTCTTTGCTTCTTTCAACGGAACAAAAAATTTATTGATGATCTGAAAGCTCTTTTCACCATTTAACACCTGGTCTTTTACTGAAACAAAATGCAGCAGTTGTCCGCCTACCATTACCAACGCATCATTTTTAATGGATACTTCTTTAAACTCAGCTGATACTACCAGCATACCTACCGAAAAACCGGCACTTTCTACTTTTTTGCGGATCATATCAAAATCTACTAATGCTCCATCCTTAAATTTCAATTCATAGCTGGTATTCTTCAAATCCACTTCTACCGTTTCTACAAATGGAATGGTTTTAAGAGATTTGGTAATAGAATTACTGCACATAGCACAAGTTAAACCAAGTGCCTGCAACCTGGCAGATTTAAACTGCGCCTGCACATTGCTTATCAGCAATAAAAAAACTATAACAAGTTTATATTTCATATTCCATTTCATTTTTAAAATCATGTTATGCACTATTGCTTAACAGATGAAGAAAAGAAACCCCGGCTGTATAAGCAGCAGGGGAATCAGTTTTATTTGCAACAACCGGCATCTTTACATTTTGCCTGGTCTTTACAGCAGGCCCCGCCTTTTTCACACTTACCGTCTTTGCAGCAGGCTGCCATTCCTTCTTTCTTGCAGCAATTACCATCTTTACCACATTTCATATCTGCACAACAGCCATCTTTTTCTGCACACTTACTGCTTGCACAACAATCACTCTTGCCTTCTGTTTTTTTGCAGCACTCTTTACCGCCTTCACATTTACCATCCTTCATGCAGCAGGCATCTTTTGTACCCTTTTCACCTTTTGCATTCACATCTGCTGTTTTACGATCATACTTGCAGCATTCGTGCAATCCTTCATAGGCTGCTTCAGGAGCAGTATATTTTACATTATCATAACCGGCATCAGCAATACCCTTCTGAATTTTATCTTCATTTGTTTTAGAAGCTGCGTACTTTACAGTTAACAGTTTGGAGTTCATATCCCAACTGGCAAAAGTAGCACCGCTGTTTTTTGCAGCGCCTTCAATGGTGGTTTTACACATACCACAATTACCCCATACTTTAAAAGATGAAGTTTTTACACTTGCTTTTTGTGCACTGGCAACACCTGCCATTAAAAAGAAGCAGGCAAATAAAATTTGAAACGTTTTCATATAATATATTTTGGTTTTGAATTTAAAACGATGTTGAACTGATTTGTGTACATACGTATTCTATCTGCACACAGTTTATAAACAGGCTGAGCTGTATGTTCAAAAAAGGTTCATTTACAGATACAAACCAATTTGATGAACTGCCCAAATCTGTTTTTCTGAATAGAAAAGCCAATCTTAAATTCTGAAGACATTTACCGCCAGGTATACTTTGTTAAGGACAGGCGGAGGGGGAGTAAAATAAGTCATATAAGGCTCAATGGAATGGCCCTGTAAAGGATCCTGAAGTGCAGTAATTGTTTCGGGTAATGAAACAGAAAAAAGTGCAACAGATGCGATCTCTTTAGTAAGCTGCTGGGCATCTGTATTTTTAATAAACTGAGATTCATCGTTACAGCAATGATTCTCCGTTTTGTTCATGCCGCATTTACCGCAAGTACCATCGTTATGGTCTTTTTCATGACCGAATGTAACAGAAGAAATTTTTCCCATACAGTAATGGATGTTTACAGCCATACCGCTGCTTACGGTAAGGTAAAACACAGCCATCAATAATATGAGTAGTTTCCTGTACATGAACGGAGCAAAGATAAAATACCCGTTCTGATGAAACAAGTATAAAAAACTGATCTTAGTTAACAAAGCCCCAAAAGATGCCAAAACGCATAAAAAAGCCGGGCAAGGGTTGGGAAGGCGTTACCAGGTTGTTATTAAAGAACCCAAATGAAGGCGAAACCTGCATACTGTTCAGATTCTCAGCTCTCACAAACATATAAAAGCTACGGATCCTGAAATGGAGAAAAGCGGCTATATCTGGCAAATTGCTGATAGTGGTATCATTCTGCAAATAAAACTGACCCAGAACAGGTGAATAACCATCTGCTTTAAACGGTGTGTGATAACGTAACTCGAGGCCTGTGCTCAGATTTAAATTCTTAAACATTTTTCCTTCATAAGCCAGGCGGTTACGGGTAAAGAGCAGCGGCAGGTTTACCGGCGCATTAGGAGTAGCCTGCTGTGCAAAAGCCTCGGCGTACCAGTTCCAGCGTCTGCTCAAACGGAATTTTTTCTGGGCAGATAATTGCAGCACATTAAAGAGCGTGCCTTCCTGCTCCGCCTGGGAAATGTTTTTAAAATAGATATAATTCCCGGCCAGGAAATATCTGGCACCTAAACTCAATTGCTTTTGCGGTAAATCATATTGAACACCGGCTACTGTAGTATTTTCTTTGTTGAAATCGGTATTGCCGATATTGAGTCGTTTAAAATTACTGAGGTCATTATGTACAAAAGAAGGTGTTCGGTTTACATTGGTAAAACTAAGTGTAAGAAAGCCCAACTTGTTGCCAATAAGCCGTTGCAGTGATGCACTTACATGGTAATCGCCTGCATATTCTCCTGCTGAGAAAAAGGTGCCGGCCAGTTCCATATCCCACTTTTTATTTTTAGTGCGGTTACGGTATTCTCCTTTCAGATACAGATTATTAAAGTTGGTGGTGTTCACTCCAAAATCTGCACGCAGGTTCTGATAGCCTGCAGCAACTTTTAAGTACTGTTGTTGATTTTTGATATCAGGGAAAGAATACAAAGCCAGTTCATTATCCAGTATCTGCCAGAAATCTTTGATGCCGAACTTTGAAGGAAGATCTGTTAAACCATACAGTTTACGATAACCGGCAGTATCAACTTTTACATCATTATATTCAAACTGGTAGCGGTTGTATTGCAATGTGTGTTGAAAACGAAGTCTGGGAAAAAAGAGATACACCACATTAGAGTCAGTAATTATAGAATCCTTTTTACCTACATCGTAATGCTGACGCAGCAGCCAAATAGTAACGTTGTAACGGTTACCGGTGTTTACTGTATTTCCAAACAAGGCCTGTATACCAACTGCACCTCCGCCCAGGTTCGTAGGAATGTTTAAACGATTGCCGAAAGCCGGTAAACTGTCTAAAAACCGATTACTGCTGATACCGCCATTTTCACTGGCCGCTAACTTGCTTGCAGAAAGAATAAAGAACGCTGTGTATCTTTTCTTTGGAGAGATATACCAACTGTTAAAAAGATAATTATTGTGGTTGTTCAATTGGTTTCTGAACACACCGGGTGCATTGATGAGATTGTATTTAAAAGCAAAGTTCCAGTTGTAGCGGATATTTTGCGTATGAAACACCGTGATATTCTGTTCTGCTTTGCTGCCCAGCACATATACTAATTGTGTAAAAGGTCGTGTAGTATTGTAAAATTTTACTTCTGGAATTTTTTGTATGTACGCATCATACGCATGCATTCCATGATCCCATCCTGCCTGCAGGTTAGGCTGAAACAGTAAAGAACGGGAAGCACTGCCTGTATTCCCTAAAAAAACATGGGTCCATGGCAAATACCAGCGACGGCTGAAATCATTTACACTCGAGTCAAGAAAATAAAAACGGGCGGTATCTAAATAGCGGTAAGCAATGGTTGCAGAATCTTCCAATCCGGTACGGTGTATCAATGAATCTTTAAACGGCCCTGAACTTCCACCACCAAATCCACCTCCCCTGCCTCCAAGAGAACTGCCAAAGCCGCTGGGCATATTCTGCAGCAGGTTACGTCCGCCACCGGGGCCACCGGGGCGTTGTGCCACAACCGAAATAGTTGCAGCCATAAAAATCATTAAATACAATATGCGGATCATCTGAATCTGTACTTGCTTAAACTACTTGGTCGGTGAAGACACCGACCAAGTGAATGATGCTGTAAAAATAGTTGAATTCATTATTGCGCTTCCAAACAGCTTCTTAAAGTTGCTGTACCAGATGTTTTACAATGGCGGTCATCTTTGGTTCAGCTGCCTGTGCCGCTTCCAGTACTTCTTCATGGGTAATCACATTTTCTTCTTCACGGATGCCCAAATCTGTAATCACACTCATGGCAAAAACAGGGATATCCATATGTCGGGCCACAATTACTTCAGGCACGGTACTCATACCCACGGCATCAGCACCCAGCACATGAATCATTTTATATTCAGCCCTTGTTTCAAAAGTAGGGCCTGTAACACTCAGGTAAACTCCTTCTCTTACCACTATTTTTAAATCAGCAGCTATGGCTTTTGCTTTGCTGATGAGTTCTTTTTTGTACGGCTCACTCATATCAGGGAAACGGGTACCAAATTCAGGTTCGTTTTTACCAATGAGCGGATTGATGCTGAACTGGCTGATGTGATCAGTTATGATCATCAAATCACCCACATTAAAAGCAGGATTCACACCACCTGCGGCATTACTTAAGATCAGGGTTTCAATACCCAGGTATTTCATCACACGGATGGGATATACCACATCTTCAATGCTATAACCCTCGTAATAATGAAAACGGCCGGCCATTACTACAACATTCTTATTGCCAAGCTTTCCGAAAACCAATTTGCCTTTATGTCCTTCAACGGTTGAAACGGGAAAATGCGGAATATCATTATAACTGATTTCCTTTTCCACCTGCAGTTCATCTGTAAAATGCCCGAGGCCACTGCCCAAAACCACACCTACCTGCGAGGGTTCATTGTAATGACGGCGGATAAAATCAACCGTTTCTCCGATCTTTTTAAGAATATCACTCATAGTAAAGATTAAGGCGACAAATATAGTTGTTTTGAATGGCTGTGTAGTGCTCATTTACCTGTAAGCCCAACAAGTTCAACACAACAATTTAATGCTCCTGATAAGGATATGAGTCAAACTGAAAACAGCAATATTTTAACCGGAACATTGTAAAAGCATTGTCTTCCAAAACAGCATCTTCCCTATCTTCGCCGAAATTTTTTCCATATGAACCTCCACGAGTATCAAGCCAAAGAACTTTTAAAGAAATACAATGTGCCGGTACAGGAAGGTATTGCCTGCAGTACTGTACACGAAGCAGAAGAAGCTTACCGCCAGATTAAAGGACAAACAGGTAATAGTTTTGCTGTTATTAAAGCACAGATTCATGCGGGTGGCCGTGGTAAAGGAGCAATCAAAGAAACCGGCGTAAATGGCGTGAAGGTGGCAAAAAATATTGAGCAGGTTACGGAGTTTGCCAAAGGTATTTTAGGAGGCACACTGGTAACCATCCAAACAGGTCCTGCCGGTAAAGTGGTTAACAAAATTCTGGTAGCACAGGATATGTACTACGATGGACCCAGTGAGCGTAAAGAATTTTATCTTTCTATTTTGCTCGATCGTACCAAAAAGCAAAACGTAATCATGTACAGCACGGAAGGTGGAATGAATATTGAAGATGTGGCACATGATACGCCTGAAAAAATATTTAAAGAATGGGTGCATCCCGGCGGACCGCTGCAAGGTTTCCAGGCACGTAAAATTGCTTTCAATCTTGGCTTAAGCGGAGAAGCATTTAAAAACTGTGTGAAGTTTGTAACGAATCTATACAATGCATACGTAAGTTTAGATTGCGGTATGCTGGAAATTAATCCTTTGTTTAAAGCGGCTGATGATAAAATCATTGCTGTGGATTGCAAGATGAATATTGATGACAATGCATTGATGCGTCATCCGGATATTGCTAACATGCGTGACACATCAGAAGAAGATCCTACTGAAGTAGAAGCTGGCAATCATAACCTCAACTTTATCAAGTTAGATGGCAACGTGGGCTGCATGGTAAACGGTGCCGGCCTAGCCATGGCAACCATGGACATGATTCAGTTAAGTGGCGGGCAACCGGCTAATTTCCTGGATGTGGGCGGTACTGCCAATGCACAAACAGTGGAAGCAGGTTTCAAAATCATTTTGAAAGATCCCAATGTAAAAGCAATCCTCATTAACATCTTTGGTGGTATTGTTCGTTGTGATCGTGTGGCTGCAGGTGTTATCGAAGCTTACAAGTCTATCGGCAATATTCCTGTTCCCATCATTGTTCGTTTACAGGGTACCAATGCAGAAGAAGCTAAAAAGCTGATTGATGAAAGCGGATTGAAAGTACAAAGCGCCATCCAGTTAAGCGAAGCTGCTGACCTCGTAAAGAAAGCAGTAGCTTAATAAAGGTTTTGCTAAGCATATTTAAAAAGTCTTCCACCTGGAAGACTTTTTTGTTTTCAATGCAAAGACAATCTCTTTCAGACAATCATTCTTCCCTTTCAGTACAGTTTGTTTTGAGCTGTATTGATACTCTTATTAACTTGTTTGGGTTGATAACAGAATTCTGTTGCAATTTCTTCACTAAAATAAAATAGTTATGAAGCAAATGTTCCTGGCACTGCTGTTCTTATCCCTTGGATTTGTTGCATGCAAAAAAGAAAAAGACCCTCCGGCCCCACCGGCACCTCTTAGTTTTAAAGCTGTGCTGTCAGGTGCTAATGAAGTACCGGCAAACACTTCCACTGCTACGGGTGAAGCAAATGCAAAATTTGACCAGCAAACAAAAATTCTTACGGTTACCATTACTTATACAGGCCTGAGTGCGGCATTAACCGCCTGGCATATTCATAAAGCAGCAGTAGGTGTAAATGGATCTGTTGTTTTTAATTTCGGCACACCACAGCCAAGTGGTTATGTTTACACTTCAGCCGCATTAACCACTGACCAGGAAACCGACCTTACGAGTGGTTTGTATTATGTAAATCTGCACACTTCCAATTTCGGAGGCGGAGAAATCAGGGGACAGTTGATTAAACAATAGGATTTGTTGATCCGTTATACCGGGCTTCCTGCCTTATAAGCGGGGAGCCTTTTTTATATCCTTAAGCAAAGGAATGCAACAGCACGTTTTTCTTTTTTTTAGTTTTGACAAATGTCTATCCACATAAGACCCATTGAACAAAAAGATAACAGGGCATTAGCCATCATCATCAGGGAATCATTAGCTGAGTTTGGCGCCAACAAACCCGGAACGGTTTACTACGACAGTACAACAGATGCTTTGTACGAACTTTTCAAAAGTCCCGGCAGTGTTTATTTTATAGCGGAAGAAAATGGTGCATTACTCGGCGGAGGCGGTATTTTTCCAACTGACGGGTTACCCGGCAAAACCTGTGAACTTGTGAAGATGTATTTACACAAAAATGCAAGGGGCAAAGGTCTTGGCCGTACACTTATTGAACACTGTTTGTTATGGGCCAAACAAAACGGATATGAACAGGTGTACCTTGAAACCATGCCGGAGTTAAAACAAGCCTTGAAAGTGTATGAGTTATTCGGGTTTGAATACCTGGAAGGTCCTTTGGGTAACAGCGGCCATTTTGGTTGTGACCGCTGGATGCTGAAACAGTTATAAAAAATTCTTCTGAGATAATGAAAAGCCCCGCAGTTTGCGGGGCTTTCTGTTTTATTTCTTCGGAGTATCCACCGGGCTTTTAATAACCGGCGCCTGCTCAGCCGATGGTTTGGCACCGGCACCATATTGTTTGAGAATACTGTCAATCATTGTAATGTATTCTTTTGCTTTTTCATATTCATAATTCTGTGAAGGACCTACTTCTTCATCCTGTAAAGATTCATAATAAGCTACCTGCTGCTGGCAATCTTTCTTCACCTGCTCTAATACTTTCTTCGCCAGTTCTGCATCGCCAGCTTCAAAAGCAGCCATACCAAAGTAAATGCTCTTTTCATTATGATCATTACCATAACGGCTGGCCATAGCATAAGGCATATTTTTTTCTGAAATCATCTTATCAGCCCGCTGCAATACTTTCTTAGCCTCCTCTTTACGGCCCAGCATATTGAGGTTCATAGCAAGAATGGTATGTGCATTTCGGATGCTGGTTAAATGCCTGCGGTTTTCTTCATCGAAATATACTCCGTTTTTATCGGCACTGCCATATTTGAATTTATTATTGATTTTGTCCAGCATCCAATCGACGTTCACTGTATTGCCTACATTGGCTAATGGCACCAATCGCCATGTTAATCCATCCTGGCGGAGGTACTCATCAAAACCAAGACCTAATGGTTGTGTGAAATAAATAGGACGCTTCCACTTATTAGCAGCAATGATATTTAAAATAGCCAGGTCGTTTTTAAACAAATAACCTTTGGCAATTTCAAATTTCACCTGATCTACAATATTGCTGTCTTTAGCTGATACAGTTCCGTTAGCCCGTACAAGATTTTTATCAACCGGAACAAACACACGCTTTACAGGAAAGAAATTAAGCAAATCACCTCCCTGAGTACGATACATTTTGGAAGGATCATCACTACCCACCTGGTCTTTCATTAAACTTAGCAAGTCATAGTAGCTGGTATCCGGTGTTTGTGAATAAGGAATATAGTATGCTATATTTCGCTTATCACCCGCAATCTGCGATTCATTCCAGATTACATCAAACGGAGCACTTTCATTTACTTTATAACGCAACTGGTTAATATACCAATCTGTTCCCAAAAGACTCGTGTTTACTACACGCACATCCGGACGAACTCCTTTTACTTCCTGTGCATACCATAATGGGTACGTATCGTTATCACCCACTGTAAACACAATAGCATTGGGAGCACAACTTTCCAGGTAGTTAGTAGCAAGATCAGGAGCTAATGTTTTTTTACTGCGGTCATGATCGTCCCATTCCTGCTGTGCCATTAATAATGGAACTGCTACCATGCACAAACCTGCAGCTGCATATGATGAAACAGCACCTTTCAGGAACTTATCAAACCATTCTTTTACCTGGTAAAATCCCAGACCAATCCAGATGGCAAATGCATAGAAACTTCCTACATAGGCATAATCACGCTCACGTGGCTGCGGGCCTGCCTGGTTCAAGTAAAGTACAATGGCCATACCGGTAAAGAAGAACAGCAAGGTAGCCACCAACCAATCTTTTCGGTTTTTATAATACTGGAAAGCAAAACCCAATACACCTAAAATAAAGGGCAGTGCAAATAATTTATTATGCGCCTGGTTGTTCTTTAAACTATCGGGCATTAATTCCTGTTTACCTAACCGGATATTATCAATGAAATTGATACCGGTAATCCAGTTACCATTTCTTTTTTCACCCACACCCTGCACATCATTTTGCTTACCGCTGAAATTCCACATAAAATAACGCCAGTACATAATGTTTACTTGGTAACCGAAGAAGAACTTGATATTATCAGCCATATCAGGATCACGCTCGTAAGAAATTTTTCCGGTTTGACGATCCTGTACTTTTTGAATACCGAGGAAATTGGCATAGTAATCAGCATGCCCCTGATCGTTGCTGGCATCCCATACACGGGGGAAAATCATTGTTTGCTCCGCCGGATAAACGGCTTTACGTTTTTTCCCAACTATTTCATATTTATCACCTACCCGCTGGTATTGGTCTCCAACTTCTTCATAATCCGCTTCAGCAGTAAACATCTGGCCTTTTAAAAGAGGAACATCACCATATTGTTCACGACTGAGATAACTCACCAATGCCATTGGATTGTTTACATCATTCATATCTACAGAAGGATCAGCATTAGAGCGGATCATTGTAGTCATGTAAGTAGAATAACCAATAAGCATAAAGGCAAAACTCCATAAACCCAAACGCAAAAAGCGTTTATGATTAGCATGCGCCCAACGTAAACCAACCCATATAAGAATGGCCACTAAGAAAAAGAAAAAGATAAAACCGCTGAAGAAAGGAAGACCGAAGCTGTTTACAAACAAACGATCAAATAAACCGGCTCCGGAAATGCTCCATTGGATCACAGCTTTCTGCACCACACCTGTAATAACACAACCAATAATAAATGCAATGATTCCACCGCTCCAGGTAGGTTTGTAACGACGGAAATAATACACCATTACAATGGCGGGAATGGTTAAGAGGTTTAATAAGTGTACACCGATACTCAAACCCATCATGAAAAAGATGAGTACAATCCAGCGCTCAGCATGAGTACGTTTTAAATCATCATCACCGGCTTTTTCATCTTCATGATCCCACTTTAAGATCATCCAGAATACAACAGCTGTAAAGAAAGAACTTAATGCATATACCTCGCCTTCCACAGCGCTGAACCAGAATGAATCACTGAAAGTGTATGCTAAAGAACCGATGACACCGGCTGCCATTACATTAAACAACGCATTACCGGTTAACTCGTCCTGTGCTTTATAAAACAAACGGCGGCTGAAATGCGTAATGGTCCAGAAAAGAAACATGATGGTGAAACCACTGGCCAATGCTGATAAGAGGTTAACACCTACTGCAGCATCATTGGGAGTAACCATAGAAAACAAGCGGCCCAGCAATATAAACAGTGGCGCTCCCGGCGGATGTGGTATCTGCAATTTATAAGCACTTGAAATAAACTCACCGGTGTCCCACAAACTGCCTGTAGGCTCCATGGTTAAAATATAAACGCTGCAGGCAATAAGGCCTACAATCCAACCTGTAATGTTGTTAACCTTTTGAAAATTCATAGTTGAGAATTGGTTTTGATACCCCTTTTAAGGGAGCAGGCAAAAATAAGGAGATGCAGGTAGAAACGAAGGATTTGCAATGGTTTTAACAAGACGCAGCCATCCCGGAATTCACCTACTCAAAAAACACTCTTATGGTTTGGTAAAACAACCTGCTTTGTGTGTATTGGCTTATATTCTTTTCAGAAAAACCCTGGAGACCAAACAAACCCGCCGCATTTCCTTTGTTTACTGCAATTTCAAGATAACCGGCAGAGTTAAACAGGGCCAGCTTTTCTCCTTCAGGAACATCGGCATAGGTTTCACTGAGTTTATCAATCACTTCATCCCGTTTAAATGCAATTTTAAAACGGCGGCCTTTACGCTGTGCTTCAAAATCATCACGGGTTATATTCACAATTACATTTTCAAAATGATCAATAAAGATGATTTGCCCTTCAATGGAATTACCGGTAGTAAGTGGGCGAAGCGGGTTGCGTACTTGTATGGAAACAGATGCATCGCCTAACTGAGGCAACGCTTTGCCGGCAGCAACAGCAGCAATAGCCCTGCCCATCACCTCCGTACAATAAAGCGTATTGCGGTGATATGATTTATCAAGCGGTAATGCTACCACCTGCTCCGGTGTTTCTTCCAGTATCATGGTTATGAGTCCGTTATCTGCCAGGCACAGGTACTGATCCTGATGCTTTACCAGCAACATATGTTCCGGCGGATATTGAAATAAATTCACCAATATGATATGAAAGGTACCGGCTGGAAATTGTTTGATGGTATTACGGATAACATAAGCCGCCTGGGAATCATTGAAGGGATGGAGATCATGGGTAACATCCACCAACTGAAAAGAAGGATCCATTTTCATTAATACCCCTTTCACTGCAGCGGAAAGATAATCCTGCTTTCCAATATCTGAAGTAAGTGTAATAAGAGGCATGAATGGTTAATGATTATCAGGTAAAAATAGCAAATCAAAAAATCAAACTGCAAAGAACAGGTAAAAGCAGCAACAAACAATCTTACTTCACCAACTCATTGTTCTTGTAAAAAAATTTATGAGCCATTTTATCTGCAAAAGCAGGAAAGAATTTAGAAAGAAAAATAGTTCGCTTATCATTAAATGTATACACAAGGGTGCGTTTACGTTTGCCGATAGCTTCGTAAGTAATGACTGCACATTGTTCAGCCGTCATCAAGCCAGACTCATCCAGCGTTGAATAGCCTTGGGAAGATCCGTCTTTCCGGAGCGCTGCATTCCGGATATTGCTGGCCGTAAAGCCGGGACAAACCCACATAACATGCACACCGGTTTGCAATAACTCTGTACGTAATGATTCCAGGAATCCCTGCATGGCAAACTTTGAAGCACTGTATCCGGTTCTGCCCGGCAAGCCACGATAACCGGCTACAGACGATACACCTACTACGGTTCCCTTGCGACTGATGATGGAATCAAGTGCGTATTTTGTACAATAGACCATCCCAAAAAAATTAATATCCATCACTTTGCGGATAACAGAAGGATCGGCTTCTTTCAGTTCTGCCCGCATAGAAATTCCGGCATTGTTGATAAGAATATCAATGCCTCCAAAATTTTCAATGGCATGTTGAATGAAGCGTTTACAATCATCTTCTTTGCTCACATCACTTACTTCTGTATATAGTGGTTTACCTGAGTAAAGCCTTTGCAGTTGATAAAGTTTATCATGATTGCGGGCACAGGTAGCAACTTTAGCACCACTGTTTAAAGCTAATTCTACCAATGCTTTACCAATTCCATCACTTCCACCTGTAATAACCACCACTTTATTCTTTAAAAATTCCATACGTATTTCTTGATTTGTAGCAAAAATAAGTGCTGCTGACGCATCTAAAGTTGAAAGATGTGGAAAGATGTGAAAACATTTTTTTTGAAAGTTTGGGAGCGAAAGTGAATTACCCTATTTTTGCACTCCCAAAAAACGGAAACGTTTGGATGATTCCGTAGCTCAGTTGGTAGAGCACGACACTTTTAATGTTGGGGTCCTGGGTTCGAGTCCCAGCGGGATCACAAACCACGCAAATGCGTGGTTTTTTTTATGTCTGTTAAACAACACTTGTAAGTATTATTCATTAAAATCATATTAAAAAGACAAAACAATAACCCAAATGTATTTTGTGTAAACCTTTTTATTTTTCTGATGTTTACCTCTTCAACCTTCGCAATAACATCCCCGCTTCCTCTAAATCATTTTAAGTTCTTTTTTATTTATTAACCAACAGGTAAGCATTACTACTTAGTTCCTATTAACGGTTGCATGTTTATTCAAAACTTTAGTCCTTTCCGGGTAAACCATGGCACTATTATAGTGTAACTCTGCATAACCCTGTGGAAACACCGCTAAATTTTTAAAAACAATATCCTGTGATGAAAAAAATTGTACTCCTATGTACATGCGTGGCTGTATGCATGTCTTTAGCGGTTAAAAGTCAAACCATCATCGGCCGTCAGATCGCCGAGCAATTTCCGATTAATGCCTGGGGCGGCAGCACTTATGCGCTCACATGGCTTCCTCAAACGTATAACAACACAACGAGGGAATATCCGCTGATTATCTTCCTTCATGGTTCAGGTGAAGCGGGTACCGGTCTAACCAACTTATCACGTGTAAATAATACGGGGCTTCCGAACCGTATTGCCAATGGATTTAATGCTGTGGCTGTAAATCCCCGTACCGGCGTGCAGGACAGTTTTATTGTTGTGTCTCCACAAGCTCCTACCTGGAGTTATAACTATACAGAGCTCAAACATATACTGCCGGCCATTTTAAATAAATACCGGGTTGACAGAAGACGTATTTACCTCACTGGTTTATCAGCCGGCGGGGGTGGAACCTTTTCAACCTTTGGAAGCAGGGACTCCTTGTTTATTAAAAACTTTGCAGCTATGGCTACTGCAAGCAGTGCAGGTACCAATGCCAGCAATGGTTATACAGCAACAGAAGTTGAAGAAGGTATAAAATTCGGTTCAAGATATGGTGTAGCAATGTGGACAGTTGCAGGTGATGCAGATTACCTTTTAAGTACGGATGTACGTTATCATGACAGTACCAACCTTTTCAACCCTATACCACCAAACAAATTAACAGTTCTCGCTGGTGTAGGTCACTCAGCCTGGAACCAGATGTACAATCCTTCCTTCAGACCTACCATTAGCTATTATGGTAATAATGGTAACTGTACAAACGGATGCCCTGCAGGAGGTATTCCTGTAGCTCCCAATACCAATGGCTCTGCCGTTAGGGGCACAGGTGCTACACAAGACAGTTTAAATCTGTATGAATGGTTTCTCCTTTACGAAAGAAATACAACTGATTTTTCGCCTAACGTAGGCGACTATCGTTCCGCTGCTCCCAAACCAACAGGTGGCAGATGGAATACCGCTTCTAACTGGAGACGTTTTGATGGAGCAGCATGGGTAACCACCTCTGTTATTCCAAACAGTACCAATGGAGGAGTTATTACCATTGCCGGCACTGATAGCCTTGAAATTGATGCAGCCGTTACCGCCGACCAGGTGATTGTAAACAGCGGAGGGGTTTTAAGTGTACAATCAGCCAATCTCAGTTTAACTGATGGACCCGGAGCGGAACTGCTTATCAATGGCAAACTTGTTCTTTCAGATTTAAGAACAATAAGCGGAACAGGTACAGTGCAAATCAATGGCAGTTTTGACTGGTTCGGCGGTACCTTAGCGATTCCAACTACAGCTACTGCATCTGCCGTTACCAACGCAAGCGGCAATTTCAATAAAACATTATCGGCCAACTTCATCAACCAGGGAACTTTCAACTGGAGTTCTGGACTCACCGCCGGTAATATCATTTTCAACAATGCTGTTTTTACCAATAGTGGCCTCTTGAATGAGACCTTTACATCTAACAGAGGAATTGCGCAAGGCAGTGGTACCAATGCTTTCATCAACAGCGGTACGTTTAAAAAACTTTCAGCCTTTACATTCCTCAACAATACGCTGCCTTTCACGAATGCCGGAATACTACAAGGTATTGGTGGATTTAATTTCTCAAGCGGCAGTCTTGTAAACACAGGAACAATTAAACCGGGTAATTCGCCGGGTGTCCTTACCATCAATGATGCCGGCTTATCCGGCCAGACATCCACTATCAGAATTGAGATTTTTAATGGCAGCGGTGCCGGTACCGGTCATAATGTACTTGATCTCACCGGAAACATTACCTTAACCGGAAATCGTTTGAATATTACTGACAACTTCGGAGCGCCACAACAATCTTATACTATTCTTACCACTACGGGAACGATCACAGGCACCTTTTCTCAAACAACCTTGCCTCCGGGCTATACCGTTTCATATACTTCTAATAGTGTTATTGCTACAAAGGGCTCCGGTACGCTTCCGGCACTTTGGGGAAGTTTTGATGCCAAACTGGTACAAGGTGCTGTAAAACTCAACTGGAACACATTACAGGAACAGAACACTTCTCATTTTGTGGTTGAACATTCAACTGACGGCAGAAATTATACAGCTACAGGAGAAGTTAAAGCGCAGGGCAACAGCAGCTCAACTGCATACTATGAGTTTTTACATACTACCCCGCCTGCTGCAAAAACAAATTACTACCGTTTACGGTTAGTGGATCTGGATGGAAAAGAAAATGTATCGCAGATAAGAGCAGTCAAACAGGTTTTAGACAATGAAATGGTACAGTTAATTTCAACCGTTTCAACCGGTGATGTACAACTGAATGTATTTACCAATCAAACACAGATTAAAGTAATGGATATGGTCGGCAGAACACATCTTTTAAAAACCTTTAACACAGGATTTCAAACCCTGTCAACTTCTAACCTGCCCGGCGGTCTTTACAAACTCATTGCATTTAAAGATAACCAGGCGGTGCAAACTCTCAGTTTTATCAAAAGATAACAAAAAAGAAGAGGCTGTCTCAAAACCGGGGACAGCCTCTTTTTTTCTTTAAGGGAAAGGTAAATGCCCAACATCCATCAACTCACTCTGTATATTTCCAGAGTTCTACACGAAATGTACCACTGTTAGAAACAAAAAGATAGAGAGAACCATTGTATTCAAAACTTCCGTAATAGTTCAGTGAGTTCCCATTATACCCTTCAAAATCTTTTTTACGGCTCCAGCTATTAGAAGCACTGTCATACTTATACAGTTTTTCTCCGTTGATGATATAGCCACTTCCTTTGTAGGAAAAGCCACAGGACAAGTTCCAGGTAGCAAAAAGTTCAGGAAAATCATTTTTCCTTACAAATGTTTTGGTGCCGGTATGTAACGAATAAAAACGTCTGGTCTGATAATAAAAGGAACCAATAATTTCCCCTTTAATCCCAAAGTACAGAAGATCGCCCAGCAAAAATGAATTGACTATGGGACTGTTAGCCGTATCAGCAATATCCACGAAATAGTTGAATGAATTAGATACGGCGTTATATTCATAGAACCCGGTTTTGTTATTGTTGGCAGGATTTTTTGATGTGCCTATAAATACTTTACTGTTGGTAACGGAAACAGACTGTTGTAACAACCCACCCGGATAAGTTGCTGCATTTCGAAGCCATTGCCTGGCTCCGGGATTGTAGGTCCATGTTTCAGTGCCAGAAAGAGAAGTAAAACTGATATATCCCTTGTTTGCAACCTGCCATGAAACCGTTTCTGAAAAAGAAGATGAAGGAACAGCCTGGTCAAATAACTTTTGCCAGCCGGTGTCTTTTAAATTGAATTTCCAGAAATCGGTGAAGAATGTATTGACTGTACCAACAGGACCGCTTCCAAAACCAAAATAAGCAGTATCCCCAAACAGGTATGTTGCAAAATAATTTCTGCTCCCGCCCGGGCAGGTAGTAACTTTTTGCCAACTTCCTGGCCGCTCGTTAATGGTTATTACATCTTTGCTGATAGCTGTATCACGACCTATAATTACTGTGATTTTATTGGTGCGGTGTGAGCCGTTTATTTTAACAGTAACAAACTGAGTTCCTGAAAATTGAACCGTAGCAATATTGCTCCCGATCAATACTTTATCTGATCGTCCAGCAGTTGTATCAGAACTGTAGTTTAGTTTGAAATTTTTTAATTCAATGCGTACAGTATCGTCAGGAAAAACGGCAGAAGGGGTAAACCGAATAATTTCTGGCAAATCAGACGTTGGCTGCGGAGTTTCTGTTGTATCAGGATTTTTAGTACATCCAACCAATATCAACATCAACAAAAAAGTGAAGCAAGGGGTAAAAAGGGTTAAACGCATAAGCAGATTAAAAGTTGAAATTAACTGTTTCTAATAAAAACAGGTAACCGCTTATCGATTAACTATTTTCTTCCGTTACAAACTTCTCCTCCATCTTTTCCAGCAGTCTTGTTTCAATCATCTTTACCGCCAGAAGAATCATATTCTTAAATGCAGTAGCCGTGGAAATGCCGTGACCTACAATCACAGGCTTATCAACCCCTAAAATAGGTGTACCGCCATAGGTTTCATAGTTGAGCCGTTTGAAGTAATCATCTTCATCTATGTGGCGCTGTTTGGCTATTTCAAAAATACTTTCGCCTAACTTTAAAATTACATTCCCTGTAAAACCATCACACACCATTACATCGGCTTTGCCGGTAAGCAATTCTCTTCCTTCAATATTTCCAATGAAGTTGATGTTTTCGTTTTCCTTGAGTAGTTTGTAAGCAGCTTGTGACAACAAATTCCCCTTACCCTCTTCTTCACCAATATTCACGAGCCCAACGGTTGGGTTTTCAATATCTAGGATATTCTGTGCATAGATGCTGCCCAGGATGGCATTCTGCAACAGGTTCTCCGGTTTGCAATCTGCCTGCAAACCCACATCCAGCAACAAACCGTAACCGCCCTGCACTTTGGGAATCACTGTTGAAATGGTAGGACGAATCACACCTTCAATGGCTTTAATGGTGTAAAACACACCCACCATCATCACCCCTGTATTACCGGCACTGATAAAGGCATCAATCTTACCATCGGCCAGCAGTTGAAAACCTACGCTCATAGAGGAGTTGGGTTTTTCACGCAGGGCACGTGTGGGCGGCTCCTGCATACCAATTACTTCAGGAGCATGGATAAATTTTACAGCAGGGGGAATGTTTACGTAATGTTTGCGGAGGATGGCTTCGTCACCTATGAGGTGCAACTCAATTCCGTAAGGAGGTTCTTTTAAAAACAAATCTACGCCCAACAGCGGCTGCTGAGGGGCGTAGTCGCCACCCATCATGTCAATACCAATGACCATGCAGGCAAATTAAGTATAAAAGCGTTACGCTTTGGCAGGAGCTTTTTCAGCTACTAACTTTCCTTTGTAGTACAGTTTTCCTTCGCTCACATGTGCACGATGACGAACGTGCATATCACCTGTAGCAGTGTCTTTACTTAAAGTAACTGTTTCTGCTTTGTAGTGTGTACGGCGCTTGGCACTGCGTTGCTGCGAATGTCTGCGTTTAGGATTAGGCATATCTTTAAATTTTACTCGTTTCTGAATTTATCTAAATCTTTCCAGATCTGTTTGTTTTCCGGCTGCTGTGGATTCATGTTTTGCAGTTTTGCCAGCACTTCTTTATTGCAGTAAGGGCCGCCTATTTCACTTTCCTTACACATTTTGTGCATGGGAATACTCAGGCTCACAAATTCATAAATCCAGTTTTTTACATGCAGGTGACTTTCGGTGCGACTGATATAAAACACATCAGGACTTTCCTCCTCTTCATTCATCTTCTCAGGCTCATCCGTCATTTTCACCAGCATTTCAAATTCGTCCCACAGTTCCAGCGGCAGGTCGTTGCCACAACGATCACAACCTACTTCTACTGTGCCTCCCACCTCAAACTTCAGCATCATAAAACCGGTATTTTTTTCCAGCACCAGCTTTACGTTTGCCTTGCAGTTATGGAAGTCCTGCGGCCCAAATTCTTCAAAAAACTTATCATCCGGCTCGTAAAAGAACTCATGCAGACCGGGTTTCAACCCCACAAACGCTATTTCATATTCACGCCGGCTTGCCATATACCCTTTTTAAAAGAGTTTGCAAAGGTAGCCGAAAAACCCATTCAGGCCAAAGTATTGACAAAGATATTTAGGAGCAGGAGCGTCTTTTTCCCTGATGGGGCTTTGGTTTCCCGCCCTACGCTGCAATGGCTCCCGCAAACCACAGGCGGGGCCATTTCCGCTGCGGTCGGGACTGGGCTCAGCCCCGGGATTTTTATGGAGCAGAAAAAACCGAAGTGTTATGAGCTATTTGTAATCGATTTTATCAGTGTATGACCAAAAACATCTGCACCCTGCTATCACCCACTAATAACTCACCTATTCCTTAATTTTGAACCATGTCCTTTCGAAAAGCAATCCGCATATCAGTACTTGTTACCCTTTTGTTGCTGGCGCTTTTTATCTATTTCATATCGGGCTATCCCGGCTGGGTGGAGGCCAATTATTCCACGGGTTTCTTTCCAAAGCTGGCTGCTGTGCTGCGGCTCATGCTGGGTAAGTTACCCATCAGCCTGGGCGATCTTATTTATTCGGTAGTAGTGGTGGCGGTACTCTGGAACATCAGCCAATTCATTGTACGGTTGTTTCATCCCAAAGACAGTTGGGGCAAGAAACTCTCTCCCTTGCTTACAGCCGGCATGATTCTCTTGTTTATATATGTGTATTTCTACCTCTTCTGGGGATTGAATTATTACCGCAAAGGAATAGAACACCAGCTTGGTTTGCAAAACGGAGCTTTTAAGAAAGAAGAACTCATTTCATTAAATCAATACCTGGTGGAGCAGGTGAACCAGCGCAAAGAAATCTGTCTGCAAAAAAAAGATACGGTGATGAACAAGGGAAGAATGTTTCAGGCTGCACAGGAGGGTTATAAAAAATTGGAAAAACAATATCCCTTTCTGCGTTACCGCAACAAAAGCATTAAAGCATCATTATTTGGCAAGTTGGGTAACTATGTAGGCTTCCAGGGTTATTACAATCCATTTACCGGCGAAGCACAAATTAATACCCGCATTCCCAACTTTGTACAGCCTTTTGTTACCTGTCATGAAATGGCGCACCAGATTGGTTATGCCAGTGAAAGCGAAGCCAACTTTGTGGGGTTTCTAGCTGCTACCCATTCTCCGGATACACTCATGCAATACTCTGCTTACTTAGATATTTTTTTATACTCCATTGGCAATTTAAGAGCGGTGGATTCTGTTGCCTCCAAAGCCATTGCCAAACAGTTGAATGAAGGTGTAAAGCGTGATATCAGAACCGAGCGTGAGTTTGCATTGAAACACCGCACCTTTTTACAAAACTGGACGGATGCATTTTATGATTTCTATCTCCGCCAAAACTCCCAGCGAAAAGGTATTGCCAGTTACAATGAAGTAACGGGATGGTTGGTGGCGTGGAGGAAAAAAGAAACTTTTCAATCACCCTGAAGGGTGACTTGTTACGGATGAGCTATTTTCATCTTTTCATCAATCTTCAACTTTGGTTTTTTGATAAAGCAATTTTTTCAATCTTTGGTAATCACCTGATTGACCAAAGTCATCTGTATTGGCTGTTGTACCCGCAATAACATGATACAAACATTCAAAACAAATTTTTGCCGTACCAATGATCTTACCTTTCTTTTTGAAAATTAAAACATCACGATACACTGCAATGCAGGAAGTTGCAAAAGATTCTTTGTGTTTCTTCTCACAAAAAACTGTATTGATAGCTTCAAATGATGAAGCATTCACCATTTGCTTCAAAAACCCAACCTTTTCAAGATTGATTAATAAAGAACTATCAGCGAGTGTTGCTGGTTTTCTTTGGAATAAAACATCATTTAACCAAAGTTCTTCATAAGATAAACTATCTCTTTCCATCAATCTCATTTCTTCGTCAATGGAAATATTGATAGAGTAATGCTCAAGTTCATCAAACTCAAAATAGGGCTTACAATTATTCTTTGGCTTGTTATTGCACGCAATTAAACAGATGAGCACAATTAAGAAATAAGAAAACTGTTTCATGATTTTTCAGGAACGAACAATTGCTGAAAAAATTACTCAAAACTGATTCGATCACATTGCAAAGTGCCCCTTAAGGGGCGGAGGGTTTTTAAAACTTATTCTTCCACATCATACTCTCTACAGGCTTGTTCGGCTGACCGCTGTACTTGGCATTTGCTTTTTGATTATACTTCACCTCAATCTCACCTTCCACAGGAAAATAAATGAGCTGACCAATGGGCATTCCTTTGTACACTTTTACAGGTTGCTTAACCGATATTTCCAATGTCCAGTTGCCGCAAAAACCCACATCACCTTTACCTGCCGTAGCATGGATGTCGATACCCAATCTTCCGGTTGATGATTTACCTTCCAGGAATGGAACATGTGCATGTGTTTCTGTGTATTCCTGTGTAACACCGAGATAAAAAATATGCGGGTAGAGAACGATTCCTTCATCCGGAATTTCAAAATATTCAATCTCGTTATGCTTTTTGGCATCAATCATATGTTCTTTATAGGTAGCTAAGGTGCTGCCCAGGTGCACATCATAGGAATTACTACCAAGACAATTACGGTTATACGGTTCAATCTTAATGGTGCCTTTGTCCATTTCTTCAAGAATACGTTTGTCTGAAAGTATCATTCAATCAATTTTTATTGTTTATGTTTCAGTCCGTGAAGACACGAACCAAGTCGTGCCACGATTTCTTTAGCTTTGTGCGAAAGTAACAATCTGCAATCCGCAATCTAAAATCTTAAATCATATTTTGCCGCTCGTTTATCAACATACTATCAACAGCAGTACAAAGCTTGGTCTTTGGCGTATTGAAGAGCCGGAAGAATTCTTTCTTGCCAAAGTACCATTGAAACGTGATGTAAGTCATCCGCACAAGCGGTTGCAGCACCTGGCAGGGCGTTATCTTCTGCCAACTTTATTTGAAGATTTTCCGCTGGAAGAAATTTTGATTGCTGATACACGCAAACCGTTTCTGCCTGATGAACAATATCATTTCTCTATTTCGCATTGCGGTAATTATGCAGCAGCCATTGCAAGTGCCCAACAGAGAGTCGGTATTGATATTGAACAGCCTACTGAAAAAATCTTCCGCATCGTTCATAAATTTCTGAATGCAGATGAAAGACAATTACTCAATGAGCCGATGAGCAGCAGCCAGCTTTTGCAAACTGCCACTTTACTCTGGAGTGCTAAAGAAGCTATGTTTAAATGGTATGGTGCCGGCGGTGTGGATTTCAGAAAACACATGCACATTATGCATGTGAATGGAACAGAGGAAGAAGGAAAACTCAGGTGTATCTTCAGCAAAAGAGAATCGATCCCTTTATCAGTTCACTACCGTTTTTTCAATGAGCTTATTTTGAGCTGGACAATCAGCACCTAATTAAAAAGCCCTGCATCTGCAGGGCTTTTTTTATGTACATCTTATTTTAAAACTTGTAACCAAAAGAAACACCACCGTAGTAAGGGAAGAATCCAAACTTACCAAACACAGGTGTAATAAATGCTCTGAATGTGAAACCGGAATTCTGGGGTTGCAAACGGTAGCCAAAGTTTACATGGCCGAAGGTAGAAGAGAAATTCTCACTATCTCCATCAACACTGGCACTGGTAAAAACAGGAGTGACACCTGCACCTAATTCAAAATAGTTTTTGGTATCCTTACCGATAAGATAGTTGAGTCCGAGCGGCACAAAAATTACAGTACTGCGTGCACTGCTGCTTCCATCATCAAATCCTAAGCTAAAGCCGCCGATACCGGCACGACCTCCGATACCGTTTTCACTTTTTGTAAAACGCATATCATAGTTAATAGAAGCAAGTCCGGGACCACCTAACTCAAAATAAATTGATTTAGCCTGGGCCATGATACTGTTTACCGAGATGGTAAATAATGCGATGATGAGTAACTTTTTCATTTGAATGTAATGTTTAAGGTTTATAAATCTGCTCGTAAAACAAAGAAAACAGTTTTCAGCCACAAATACTAATGAGCAGTATAAAAATCACATCTTTATGTGAAGCCTAATAAATATTTACTTCCCGTTCCAGCTCCACACCAAACTTTTCCTGAACACTTTTTACAATCTCATCACTCAGCGCCAGTACATCCTTTCCGTTTGCAGTTCCATAATTCACTAATACCAAAGCCTGCCTGGCATGACAACCCGCATCCCCTTTTCGATATCCTTTCCATCCACATTGTTCAATCAACCAACCGGCAGCCAGTTTTACCGTTCCATCTGCATTGGTGTAGCCCACGAGTAAAGGGTATTGACTTTTCAGTTCACCATAACGTTGCTTTGTTATGGTTGGGTTTTTAAAAAAGCTTCCGGCATTTCCGATGAGCTTAGGATCAGGTAGTTTGGAAGAACGGATTTTAATAACTGCGTCGGATACAGTTTTTATACTCAACTCTTTTACACCCATTGCCTCCAGTTCATCCCGGATAGCGCCATAACTGATATTAAAAACAGGTTGTTTACGAAGTTTGTAAGTAACATTTAAAATTACAAACTGATTCCTGTACGTACGTTTAAAAACACTTTCACGGTAGCCAAAGGCGCAATCTTTGTTGGAGAATAAAACTTTTGCATGATCCTGTATATGATAAGCTTCCAGTTCTTCCATCACCTCTTTAATTTCAACACCATAAGCACCGATATTTTGCATAGGGCTGGCGCCTACATTACCCGGAATCAAACTTAAGTTTTCAACACCTGCCCAATTCCGTTCAATACAATACAACACAAAGGCATGCCAGTTCACCCCTGCGCCGGCACGTAAATAAACAAAAGCATCATCTTCTTTGATTACTTCAATACCCTTGATATCGTTTTTCAATATCCATCCATCTACATCTTTTGTAAACAGGATATTGCTGCCGCCACCCAAAACAAGTCGTTGTTCCTGCGCAGAAGTATGCAACAACTCTTGTAAGTCCTCTTCAGTTTGAAATACAGCAAACCGCTTTGCCGTTACATCAATACCAAAGCTGTTAAATTGCCGGAGTGAAATATTTTGCTCAACTTGCATGCTGCTGCAATGTAATAAATTATGAAGCAACAAACCGCCGTTGTCATCGGTGCCACCGGATTAACCGGATCACATCTTGTGCAACAGTTATTAGCTGATGATGCATTCAATGCCGTACGTATTCTTGTACGGAAACCTTTTGCCTTGCAACATCCGAAGCTGCAGGTTGAACTGGTGGATTTTAATAACTATGAAGACTACAAAATAAAACTGGGCAGCGGCGATTGTATTTTTTGCTGCATCGGCACTACAAAAGCGCAGGTTAAAGGCGATGAAATAGCTTACCGTAAAATAGATTTTGATATACCGGTGAATGCTGCCCGTTTTGGAATAGAAGCAGGCTTTCAACAGTTTTCAATCATTACCGCCGCAACAGCTAATAGTAAGTCCCGTATTTTTTACAACCGTTTAAAAGGAGAAGTGGAAGAAGTAATTGCAACCTTTCAATATCAAAGCCTTCACATCTTCCGGCCATCATTTATTATGGGCGAACGAACAGAACAAAGGCTGGGTGAAAAAATATTCAGAGTCATTTTTCAAACGATAGCCAAACTGCTTCCCGCTGCATGGCGACCGATTGATGCTGCAGCAATAGCAGCAGCAATGATCAACGCAACTAAAAAAGGCAGGGCGGGTATGAACCTGTATTATTATAAGGAAATGCTGCCGAAATGAGCAATTTCACGATTTGTTCCTTAGCTTTACACAAATTCCGATCATGAACTTATTTGTAGCCGGTTTACCCTATGATGTAGATGATGCTGAACTCGAAGAAATTTTCGAAAAGTTTGGTAAAGTAATCTCCGCAAAAATTTCCATTGACAGAAATACAGGTAAGAGCCGTGGATTTGGTTTTGTAACCATGGAAAAAGAAGAAGATGGTAATGATGCGATTGAGTTACTCAATGACATTCAGTTAGGCCGCAGCAAAAAACCGTTGGTGGTTAAAAAAGCTGAAGACAAACCACAAGGTGGTGGCGGAGGAGGATACTCCGGCGGAGGTGGTGGAGGATATCGTGGAGGTGGTGGAGGTTACTCCGGTGGCGGAGGAGGTGGCTACCGTGGTGGTAGTGGTGGCAGTAGCGGAGGCGGCTATCGTGGTAGTGGTAGCAGTGGTGGAGGATACAACAAAGGAAGTGGTGGATATAAGCCAAGAAATTATGATTAAGAATAGTCCCGCTGTAATGGCGGGATTTTTTTTGCATAAAGATGTAATAAGCCTAACTAAACGAGAGCAGTCATAATGCTTTTTGAAGAAGTGCACCCACCGCAGTTCCAACCTGTTTTGAAAAGTTACACGAGCCTTCAAAAGTAAGATGTGTGCCGTCAGAAAAATCAGCTGCCGTTAAATTAAAAACTTCATCTTTTAAGACCGTAATTTTTTTTTGATTTTGTAAGGTTGCCAGGATCGTTTTTACTTCAGTATGCCCTACTGACTTCCCCGCTTTGTAAAGATGCGGGTATGGAACCAGGATGAGTTGAATATTATTATTTGTGCAGGCGTTGACTATTTCATAAAAAGCACGGAGTTGCTTTTCATTTATCACCGGTTGTGTCTGTACTTCTGATGCAGCAAATGTTAATACCTTTTTTGAATCGAGACGATTGCTGTAAAACCCATTGTATTGATAGGTTCCGGGTAGTTGAAACATAGCAGTGCCCCTGAAAGCACTGAGTATTCCAAAGCGGCTGTACTCATCCATCAACACATACCTGTAAAGCGGAATATACTTTACTCTTTCATACGGAATAGCATTTGCTTTAAAGAAAGCTGCCATATCCTGATCATTCATATAATCATACAGGGGTAATTTATTATTCGGCTCATCACCACCATAAAATGTATAAGGACTATAACCAAGAATGATATAACGGGGTGATGTATGATTTTGAAGGTACTCCCTCACAAGGAATTCCTGTGTAATAAATCCTGTGGCAGCATAACCGAGATTAACAGAACGTAATCCTGTAAGTGAATCAATATAAAAAGGATTTACCCCGAACTTAAAAATACTGTTGCCAATAATCAAAGTATTAAAATCAGATTTCTTTTTCCCAAACACTTCATCTAATGTGTAATAGGTATGTTCATAAAGAATACGGTAGCCCCGCCTCCCCAGTATATTTAAAACTGAAAGACAAATAATAAGGCAACTTGTAATCCATATCAATCGTACACCTGCTTTCATCAAAACTGAAAATAAATAAAACTCTGTTTATAAAACACTCCTGTAAATACTATCAAACTCACTGTTACAATAAAAAAGAAAATATCTGTTACCGGTTTTTGCTGTAAGATCAAAAGACCGGGATCCGTTTTTTTCTCTACCCATACCATCAACAATATAGCTGCAAAAATGTAAAGCAGGTTCATAGTACCGAATGCAAAGCGCTGAAAATTTCCACCCAGATCAAAACTTCCTGAAAAATGAATAAGCTTGTTAAATACGGCTGCTGCCTGCTCAAGATTTTGAGCCCTGAAAAAAACAAAAGTTGCCACAACAAAACAACAAGTGAAAAATACATTCAGCAAAGGAAATATTGTAACAGCCCTGTACAGACCTTTGAAATAGTTTTTAATAATAAGGTATAAGATAATAAGCAATCCATTGGAAACGCCCCACAATATATAATTAAACCCTGCTCCATGCCATATACCGCTCAGAAAAAAAACTAAGAATATGATTGCAGCATGATTGACAAATAGTAACTGCCTGTTGCCACCCAGCGGAATATATACGTAGTTTTTAAACCAGTCAGATAAGGTTACATGCCACCGGCGCCAGAATACTTTTATATTGGAAGCAAAGAAAGGTCTTTGAAAATTATACGTAAGTTTGATATTCAAACAACGGGATAGCCCTACTGCCATATCACTGTAGCCGCTGAAATCACAGTAGATCTGAATGGTAAAAAAAACAACTACCAGCAACACCTGCCAGGAATTATATTGAGCTGGCGCATCAAATACACCAGCTACATAAAAAGAAATCCTGTCCGCAATAACTGCCTTTTTAAATAATCCCCAACATACCAAACGCAAGCCGTTTAAAACATTATCCCAAAGAAAAATTCGCTTTTGCGTAAACTGGTGCAACAGATTTTGTGGTGGCTCAATAGGCCCGGCTACCAGTTGCGGAAAGTACATTACGTAAAGAGCAAACACTGAAAACCTTTTCTCTGCAGGGTATCTGCCATGATAAACTTCCAATACATAACTGAGCGATTGAAACGTGTGAAAACTAAGCCCCACCGGAAGAATCAGGTGAGTGAGCACCCAGTTTGTATCAAACAGGCTATTAATTTCCGTTACAGCAAAATTGTAATACTTAAAGAAAAAAAGTATACCGAGATTGCTGCAGATACTCAACACCAAATACAATCTTCGCCGCTGAGGCTGTTGTTCCATCCACCGGGCAGAGAAAAAATCAATTAAAATAACTGCCAGCAACACCAATAAATAAACAGGAATAAAATAGCTGTAAAAAACACAACTTGCTAACAACAGGAACAGAACCACAAACCTTACCTGAATGGTATAGTATAAGGTAAAAACAACAACGAAGAATATGAAGAATTCAAACGTATTAAAGAGCATGCAGTAAGATTGTCTGCACAATAATACTGCTTTTAAGGTTTTGAGTTTATAAACTATACTTCAATTATTAAAACTGCAATCCTCTTTATGAATCAACGTTTTAAAACTCCGCAACAAAACCAATACTCGGCAACCTGGATCCGCTGCTGTTTGGCAGTATGGCCGGTATAGCCAACTGGCGATTATTAGGCGCTCCCGGATTACCGAACATACCCGGGTTATAAGGCTGCCCGTTGGCAGTAGCGATACTTCCATTTGCATTACGCTGTAACGTAAAACCTGGCGCAGTGGGGTTTTGTGCATTAAAGAAATTCTGTATATCTAAAAACAGATCAAGGCTCCATTTTTTAAAATTCCATTTTTTATCAAGACGTACATCCATAGCATTAAATCCCGTTAGTCTTTCTGAATTTACTCTTCCATAATCAAGCACCGC
The DNA here is from genome assembly GCA_050916065.1 of Lacibacter sp. GTDB lineage: Bacteria > Bacteroidota > Bacteroidia > Chitinophagales > Chitinophagaceae > Lacibacter. The sequence goes on along the minus strand of CP051137.1, from coordinate 229,643 downwards.
TGCATTCGTAAACGGATAGTTTTCCAAGCTTTCAAAGGTATTGTAAGGTGTAAAGGGTGCACCTGCCTGGTAACGGTAACGAATGCCCAATTCCCAATTACGTTTAAATTTATAACCACCTGTAAAAGAAATGAGGTGACGGTTGTCCCATGCAGATGCTATGTATTTGTTTCTATCCAATCCGGTAAACAGACTGTAATAAAATGTATAAGCAAGAATACCGTAAAAATTTTTGGTTAACCGTTCCTGGTACATGAATTCAAAACCATATGTTTTTCCCCGGCCGTTACTGCTCACACGTTCATTACCCAATACACCAAAATCACCACCCAAATTAGCAAGTGATATTCCTTTGTCAATAGAAACAGGATAGTTATCATACCATTTATAAAAACCTTCCAGTGTAATGCGTGTAGATGATTTGGGATTGAATTCAAACCCGGCTACTAAATGATCACTCTTTATGTATTCTAGATTCTCATTAGCCAAAACTCCATTGAACCGGAAGCCGAGAATAGTGTAAGGCGCAATTTTATAATACCTGCCAGCTGATGCATTGATGTTAAACTTTGGTGCTACACGATAACTTGCTGAAATACGTGGCGACAACGTACGACCGATTTCATTTCTATTTGTGGTAAAGGTATTCCCATCTACTCTCAACCCTGCTGAAAGCAATAACCTGTTGTCAAAAAAACGTTTGCTGCCGTTGACAAACAATCCATAGCGGAAGAAATTAATATCAGTAAAATAATCTGCTACATAGCCGGGGCGGCGTTGAAAAGTGGAATTGTTATAACGTGCATAAATGCCCACCAACCCTGTACTCAGTTGCCATCCATTAGTAGTATAGTTTACTTCATAACGCAAACGTGTTTCATCTTCTGTGGACTTATAGCCAAGAATACGCTCATTCTCATCAGGCTTTTCATTGTTTTGAAACTGATCAGCAGTGTTGACTAAACGATTATTACTTACTGATAACAATGTAAATCCGTTGTTAATGGTATGTCGCCATGAAACACCGATGGTATTCGTTCGTTGTGTATTCAATGGAATTTGTTCAAGAATAGCTATCTGCTCAAGCGTAGGATTATCAGGACGTTTGAATGTAAAATTATCAATGGAGCCAATACCTATAAAATTGAGTTCGTTTTTGTTGTTGATCTTGTGGGTTATTTTATATTGATAATCCCAGTAATCAGGAAGAAAAGGCAACTCAATCAACTGAAACAATAACTGCAGATAGGAACGGCGTACGGACGCCAAAAAAGTTGTCTTGCCATTTTTCTTTCCCAGCGGACCTTCTGTGGTTAATGCCGCTTCACTGGCACTCAAACGAAAATTACCCTGGAACTTTTCCGGGTTACCCGTACGTTGTTTGAACTGCAACACACCTGAAAGCGGATTATCATATTTTGCAGGAAAGGCTGATGTATGCAACGTAACATCCTGAATAAATGAAACATTGAGCAAGCCAACCGGTCCACCTGCTGCTCCCTGTGTAGCAAAGTGATTGATGGTGGGAATTTCGATGCCATCCAGGAAATAAGTATTTTCATTAGGCGCACCACCACGGATGATGATGTCATTTCTGAAACCAACTGAACCTGAAACACCGGGCAACGACTGCACTACTTTTGCCACATCAAAATTAGCACCGGGATATTTGGCAATCTCTGTAATACCTAAGGTTTGAACAGAATTAACCACGCCCACTGGTTTAATAAATTTCGGCTGCACTACTACCCCGCTCAATTCTTTATACTCCGGTTCTAAATCAAAATTCAATTCTATTGCATTACCGGATGTTACGGAAACATCAAATTTTGTTTCGCTTCTGTAACCGCTGAAACTTACTTCTACATTCCATGTTTTGGTGGGAATATTGGAAATGGTGTAAAAACCATTTTTATCGGCTGTTGTGATTAAATCACTGTTAACAATTTTAATAGTAGCGCCTTCTAATGGCGAAAGTGTGCGGGCATTACGAACAAACCCATTAATGGTGCCGGTTGTTTGTGCGTTTATAATAGAAAAAACAAAAAGAAAGAAAATAAATCCGATTATGTGTTTCATACACTTGCACTTGCTTAATTCCTGACGGTATTTTTAAAAAACGATGTACGCCTTAATGAACAAACCGGCAAGCTGATTGTTTAGTCTTTCATGCCGTTTTTTATTTTTCTCTTTATCAACCTGTTTCCACTAATCAAACTGCCGGTTCAGCAACCCGCCGCACAGTCGGCAGTTGTGAAAGTAAAAGTAACCCGTGTTTCAACCAAAAAAGGTGAAATACTGGCCGCTTTGTTTGCGTCAGACAAAGGATTTCCTGACAATGCCTCAGCCGCTTACAAAGTTGCAAGAGGAACCGCTGTGAACGGAACAGCCACGCTTGAATTCAGTAATGTGCCCAAGGGCACTTATGCCATTGCGTTATTTCATGATACCAACAATGATGGCGAACTCAACACCAACATGCTTGGCATTCCCAAAGAAGGTTATGGTGTAAGCAACAATGTAAAAAATCTTTTCAGCGGTCCCGGTTATAAACAATGTGCGTTTCAGCATACTACTGAAACCTCTCTTACCATCATTATGCGTTATTAAACCCCATGCAGCCCGTGAGAAAAAAAATTGCAGTGATTGGAAGCGGCTTCGGGGGCTTGTCTGCCGCTATACGTTTGGCAGCCAAAGGGCACGATGTAACCATTTATGAAAAATTAGAGAAACCGGGCGGACGGGCTTATCAATATGAACTGAATGGATTTCTGTTTGACGGCGGTCCAACAGTGATAACAGCACCCCACCAATATGATGAATTGTTTGAACTGGCTGGGAAGAAGCGTGAAGATTATATGACGCTTGTGCCGCTGGATCCTTTTTACCGGATTTTTAATGGAAATGGTAAACAGTTTGTTTACTGGCGGAGTCAGCAACAAACAGAAGAAGAAATAAAAAAATACAGTCCGGGTGATGTAGACGGTTATCGCAAATTCATTAAAGGTGTAACGGATATCTTTCATTGGTTTCATCCCTTTACGGAACGGAGTTTTCCCACACTCTGGAGTTTCCTCCGCATCTTTCCGCATGTGATCAAGACAGGTACGTGGAGAAGCATGTATGCCTATGCGGCCCATTTTATCAAACATGATTTCATCAGGAAAGTAGCCTCCTTTCATCCGTTGCTGGTGGGCGGCAACCCTTTTGATACACCTTCCATTTACGCACTCATCATTCAGTTTGAGAAACAATGGGGCATTCATTATTGCATGGGTGGCACCGGTGCCATTGTGAAAGCACTATGCACATTGTTTGAAGATTGCGGCGGTACAATTGAGCTCAATGCAGAAGTAAAACAAATCATCATTGAAAATAAAAAAGCAAGAGGCATTGAACTGAAAGATGGTTCTGTAATTGCTGCTGATGAAGTGATTTGTAACGGTGATGTAGCTTTTGCCTACAAAAACTATATTCCACAACAGCAATTACCGGCACCATTGAACCTATGGCTCAGCAACCTGCAATACAGCAATTCATTAGTGGTGATTTACTTTGGTACCAAAAAGAAATATAACGATTGTAAACTGGCACATCATAATCTTATCCTTGGCAATAAATACAGCCGGCTGATGCGGGATATTTTTAAACGAAAGGTTCTGCCTAACGAACTGGGGCTATATCTGCACATGCCTTCCAAAACAGACAGTACTGTTGCGCCGGAAGGCTGTGAATCATTTTATGTGCTATCGTTGGTTCCCAATCTTGATGGAAAAATCAATTGGAATGAATTGATGGATGAATATGTAGATAAAGTTCTGGGCTTTCTGGAAGAAAATTATTTACCGGATCTGAAAGCAAATATAATCGTTAAGCATGCTGTAACACCATTACATTTTCATGAAACATTAAACAGTTACAAAGGAGCCGCCTTTTCTATCAAACCATCCATGATGCAGAGCGGCTATTTTCGTCCACAGGTGAAATCGAAATGGTTCAGCAATTTATACTTTGTAGGTGCAGGTGTGCATCCCGGTGCAGGTGTACCCGCTGTAATGGCTTCGGGCAAAATTGCTGCGGCCGCAATTGAACAATAAACAATTTACATGGCTTCATTTTTCAAATATGGTGTTGAGCAAAATCAAAAGATTTACAGTTTGGATGATGTGCCTGTAACAGGAACAATTCCGGATTGGCTACATGGCTCCTACATACGCAATGGTCCGGGTATGTTTCAACTGCAAAACAAATGGCTCAATCACTGGTTTGATGCCATGGGTGCCTTGCACAAGTTTGATATTGCCAATGGCAAAGTGTCTTATCAAAACATGATGATTGAATGTGAGTCGTACAAAAAAGCAACAGAGACGGGTGATATACAGTTTTCAGAATTTGCAAGCGACCCCTGTAAATCCATTTTCAAAAAAGTACAGTCGTATGTATTTCCTTCCTTGCCCAATATGACGGATAATCCCAAAGTGAATGTGGCGAAGATTGCCGGTAAGCTGATGGCGCTGGGCGAAACACCGATGCAGGTGGAGTTTGATCCGCATACGTTAAAAACAATCGGCGTGAGTGAGCCGGTACCCGGAGGCTTTGCTTACAAAACAACTGCACATCCGCATCTGGAAGATGAACATGCGTACAATGTAGTAGTGAAATTTGGCATGTTCAGTCATTATAAAATTTATGACACAGCAAAACCGGGTAATCGGCCATTAGCAAGTATACCCGTACAAAAGCCGGCGTATCTGCATGGCTTTGGTATGAGTAAAAATTATTTCATCATCGCAGCAGGGCCATTAACTGTTGTACCGATTGAATTATTGTTCTGGAAACGACCTTATATAGAAAATCATACATGGAATGCTAAAGACGGCGCCTCTGTTTACATCATTGAAAAAGCAACCGGTAAACTCAAGGCAAAATTTATAACAGAAGCTTTTTTCAGCTTTCACCATGTAAATGCATGGGAAGAAGGTGAAGAACTCATCATGGATATTAATGCCTATGATGATGCGGGTATTGTTCAAAAATATTATCTCAAAGAATTAGAGAAAGAAGACTTGCTGTTACCCAAAGGCACTTTAAGACGTTATCGTTTTAACCTGCGTACCAAAAACTACAATGCTAAAACAGTAAGTACTGCCTGTATTGAATTACCAAGGATTGATTATAACCGGTATAACACCAATGGTGCATATAATTTCACCTATGGTGTAAGTGTACATCCTTTGCATCCCCAAGGTTTTTATAACAGTATTGTGAAGATTAACAGTAAAACAGGTGATGCGCTTTATTGGCAGGAAGAAGGTTGTTACCCGGGTGAACCAATTTTTCAACCATCACCGCAAAGCAAAAATGATGAAGATGGCATTTTGATTTCGATTGTACTGGATGCTGAAAATCAAACTTCTTTTTTATTGTTACTGGATGCGGTAACAATGCAGGAAATTGCAAAGGCTTTTTTACCAGAGCCGGTGGTGTATGGTTTTCATGGTGAGTTTTTTGGAGGATAATTTATACCGCATCCACATCCACCACCATCATTACACTTTTATACGAAGGATGATTGTGCATCGTTGCTTCCTGTGCATGTATCATTTCTCTGCAACGTGTTAAGAGATTAGCATCCTTCGGCAACTTTAAAATCATTTCCATCAAATATTGATTGCGTACACGATTTACTACCGGTTCTGCAGGTCCTGTAATGTAAGTACCAAACACGGGTTTTAAACTTTCAGCAAATGATTGTGCAGCAGCTTCTACTATTTCCCGATGCTTATGCTTAAACGTAATTTGAATCAATCTTGTAAACGGCGGATAGGAAAATTGTTTTCTTCCTGTAATTTCAAACGCAAAGAAGCTTTTGTAATCATGTGCTTTCACAAACTGTAACACAGGATGATTGGTATTGGCCACCTGTATCAGCACTTTGCCATCTGCATCTTTTCTACCTGCACGGCCGCTCACTTGCTCCATCAGTTGAAAACCACGTTCATTCACTCTGAAATCAGCAAAGCTTAACAAACTGTCTGCATCCAGAATTCCAACCAGGTTCACATGTTCAAAATCCAAACCTTTCACCACCATTTGTGTTCCTACTAAAATATCTATGCGCTGCTGTTCAAATTGCTGAATGAGTTGGTCGTGTGCCGTTTTGCCGCTCACCGTATCGTAATCCATTCGTGCGATCTTTGCTTTGGGAAAGAGTTCCTGCAAATATTCCTCCGCCTTTTCCGTACCAAAATTCAATTTCATGAAATCATGGCTGCCACAGGCTTCACAGGTTGTAACAACAGGATATACTGTGCCGCAGTAATGACATTGCAACTTGTGTTTGAATTTGTGATACGTTAAACTCACATCACAATACCTGCAATGCGGAATCCATCCGCATACTTTACATACATGATGCGGCGTATGCCCCCGACGGTTTTGAAATAAAATGATTTGCTTGTTTTGTTCCAGGGATTTTTCAATCGCTTCTTTCAATGCAGGAGCGATGATTACTTTTTCTTTTGTTTGTTTGAAGATCGGTTTGGTGTCTGCCAGTTCAATAACGGGTAATTCACCTGCACCGTATCGTTCGTTCAATTCAACTATATTGTATTTGCCACTCTGTGTGTTATAGTAAGTTTCAACTGATGGCGTACCGCTGCCCAGCAATACATTCGCTTTAAAAACAGAAGCATAATACACGGCCGCATCTCTTGCATTGTAACGTGGTGCTGGTTGCTGTTGCTTGTAAGATGAATCATGCTCTTCATCACACACAATCAAACCTAAATCAACAAAAGGAAGAAATAAAGCACTGCGTGCGCCCAGCACTACCTTCATTTCGCCACTCTTGATTTTATTCCATATTTCAATACGTTCATTCTGGTTGAACTTAGAATGATAAATACCGATATAACCGCCAAAATGTTTTTGCAGTCGGCGGATGATTTGCGCCGTTAATGCAATCTCAGGCAAGAGATACAAAACTTGCTTTCCCTTTTTAATCGCTTCTTCTATGAGTTTAATATAGAGTTGCGTTTTACCGCTTCCTGTAACGCCATGCAGTAAACAAACTGGCTTATGGGTGAATGCTGTTTTGATTTCATCCAAAGCTGTTTGCTGCGCTGCTGTTAATGTAAAATCAATCTCAATATTTCTGGGAAGATTCACCAATCTGTCCACCGCACGTTTTTCAATGAATAGAATTTCTTTGTCAATCAATCCTTTTAACTGCGCATCGCTGGCGCCGCTTTTTTTCAGCAATGCCGTTTTGCTCACTTCACCTTCTGTTTTCATGAAATGCAGATAGCTTAAGAGCAGTTCCATCTGTTTGGGTGCACGGCTCCAGTTGTTCAACAACTCACTCAGCTTTTCTTCATTATCATAAACAGGATTGAGCAGAACAAAGCTTTCTTTTTTGGCGGTGTAGGTTTCTTTCAATGCTTCCCATACAAAACAAATACGTTTTTCAATCAGGCGTTTCACTACAGGATATACATGTGAAGTGTCGAGTATCTGTTGTACTTCGGGCAGTTTTAATTCTTTACGGATGAGTAAAGCTTCTGCTACTAAATACTCATCATGATCCAGCATCGTGAAATCTTCACCCATTTCCTCATTGAACAATAAAATAGTTTCACTGCTGAGTTTGAAATGCGCCGGCAATGCAGCCGCCATCACTTCTCCTTCACTGCACATATAATAGTTGGCAATCCATTCCCACAACTGCAATTGCTGTTCATGTATGATCGGGGTAACATCCAGTACATTCAAAATACCTTTGGGCTCAAATGCATCCGGTTTTTGTTGGTGCATTCTTTTCACCACACCTGCATAGCGCTTTTTACGCAGTTCCACTTCCACTCTCACACCCACTTGCACCTGCTCCTGCAAACGAGCAGGTATGCCCCATGTGTAAGTGCGGGGAACAGCAAGCGGAATGATGACATCGGCGAACATGGTGAGTAGTGAATGGTGAATAGTGAATAGTGAATATGCAATTTAAGCCGTCTTAAAATAAGTGAGCTTACTTTTTTTAAGACAGTAACAACAGTGAACTCTATTCACAATTCACTATTGCCTATTCATTCTTCACTATCCAGCTCGCTTTATACTCCACCAATTTCTTTTCCATCAATTCATACACTCTTTGTTTGAGTTTGTCTACATCGTAAGGTGTATAGCCTTCTGGAGAAATTTCTTCGAGGTAAACAGTGCGGAGTTTACCGGGTGTCATGGCAAAAATGCTTTTCCAATGCATTCGGTCAACCGCATCTAAAAACAACATTGGCTTGATGGGGGTTTGTGTTTCAATGGCCAAACGAAAAGCGCCATCATAAAAGTTGATCAGCGGCTGATCCGTCATATTGAACGTTCCTTCCGGAGCGATATAAATAGAAATATTTTTATTGAGAACAGATTTTAAAATCATTACACTTTTGGCTCTTGCCTCAGCACTTCCTCTTAACACAGGTACTACTGCTGCGTTATAAATAATTCCGAAGACCGGTACTTTGCCCATTTCAGCTTTTCCCAGGATGCGTAATGGCTGACGAATGGCTTTGAGCATCTGCGGTATATCCATGTACGAATTATGATTGCTTACAAATACATAGGATTGATCTTTTCTTATCTCCTGCTCTACAACCCGGACATGATAAATACCAATCAGGAACAACCATACATTGGCCCAGCCATGTGCAATTTTCATGACCGCATTGCCGCCACTTATTTTTCCAAAGAAAGATGCAATGATCACAAAAGGTGTAACTATAAACAGAATTGCTACAAACAAAATAATTGCATAGAGTGCATAAATAATCTGTAAAGGCTTTAAAACTAATTTCATACTGTATTATTTACAGGAAGGGCACTCCCATTCATTTTCCAGATCAATAACTGTTACAATCGTCAAATGCCGCTTCTTTGGAGCAACGATGATACGCACATGCTGCTTATCTCTTGATGTAATGCCCTCGAGTGCATATTTGGGCCCTTCAACAGCCTCCAGATCACTTTTGCGATAGTTTACCTCGGCACGTTGTACAATTTCTTTTACTTCTTCCTGTGAAATATGACGGCATTTCATCCGGCAACGGGCATGTTTGGTGAAATAATATTTTGCATCGGGATCACGAAAAACATCGAGACTGCTTTTTTCATTGTCCGTTTTCTCCTCCTCGCTTTTTTCATCTGTACGCTCTATTCGTTTTTGCTTTTCAGTATCTGTGAGTTCGCTGTTGCCTTTTGTATTGCAACGACGCACTGCCAGCACTGTCACCAATAAAACAGCCAGCAATGCCCAGGGAAGCATTTTTTTCAAATTCATGATACAAGTATAATGAAATTAGGCCGGATGAAAGACCTTGTGTTCTGACTGAACCCTCTAAAACTTTTGGTTAAAACTTACCCATCACACAAGCCACATCTTCTTTTCAAATATCTTTATGGCTTAACCGCAATTCATGAAAGCTTATACATTTCTTTTTTTACTGGCACTATCAGGTTCAACGCTGGCTCAGAATTTTTCGGCAGTTGAGCAGGTGATGTTAAACAACCAAAGATCGCTGGGCGATGACCAGGTACTGTTGATTTATAAAGACGGAAAGATTCTGTACCAAAAGTCATTGGGCGATTTTAAACCCAATATACAGGCGCCCATTGGCGAAAGCAGTCAATGGCTCACAGCAGCACTGGTGTTGATGCTGGTGGACGAAGGAAAGATTTCCTTAGATGATAATATCGGAAAATACCTGCCCATCTTTCCGAAATGGATGAAAGGATATATTACACTCCGTCATTGCCTGGCAAACACAACCGGTATTGAAGCAGATAAAAGCGGCGCCGGCAAATTATTTCAGAAAAGCAAATTTGCCACACTGGAAGAAGAAGTGAATTACTATGCAGAAAAAAGAGGTATTGCACAAAATCCCGGCACCTGGTTTCAATACAATCAAATGGGCAGCAATATTGCAGGGCGTGTGCTGGAAGTGTTAACCAAGAAAAAATTTGACCGCTTGATCCAGGAGAAATTATTGCGCCCGCTCAATATGCGGTTTACTACATTCAGTAATTACACCGCAGCCATCAGTCCGTTTGATGGTGCTAAATCTACTGCAACAGATTATATGAACTTTCTTTCCATGCTTTTGAACAAAGGAAAATTCATGGGCAAGCAGATTTTAAGTGAAGCTTCCGTTAATGAATTGCTGAAAATACAAACAGGTGCTGCAGTGAATAAATTCACACCGCCTTTCTTTAATAGCTATGCATTCAGTTTAGGTACCTGGGTTGAAAATAAAGAAGGTACCATTATCAGTAGTAATGCACAAAATGCACCGTTTGTATGGGTAGATTATTGCAGAGGATATGCAGCTATTCTTTTGCCTAAAAAAGAACAGGATGTTCAAAAGCGTGAATTATACAACCAGTTACAAGCAGCCGTGAATGAACAGATGAAAGTAAATTGTAAATAATGTTGTGCATCTTTACCATAAAATCGTAAAGCTATGTACGAGCACAAGCATCAACCACTTGCATCTACCAAAACATTTTACAAACGTATCGTTTGGAATATTTTGCTGGCTTGCGGTATCTTAGCTGTTTGTTTGCTAATAGGCATTGCAGGTTATCATTTTTTAGCGGAGGCAGGTTGGTTGGACTCGTTTCATAATGCCTCCATGATTTTAAGCGGTATGGGCCCGGTCATTGAAATAACTACAGATGCCGGCAAATGGTTTTCTTCTTTTTATGCACTGTTCAGTGGCGTGGTATTTATTACCAATATCGGTTTAATACTGGCCCCTGCTATTCACAGAATTTTACATTCCCTGCATGTGGAGTCTAAATGAATAAAGCTGCACATACACAACTCATTAAACAATTTTCAAAACAACTGGGTTTTGATTATTGCGGCATTGCCAAAGCAGAACTGTTGGATGAAGATGCAAAGCGTTTAGAACAATGGCTGAACAAAGGCATGCATGGAAGTATGCAGTACATGGCCAATCATTTTGATTTACGTATCGATCCCTCTAAACTTGTACCCGGTGCAAAGAGTGTAGTTACATTCATGATGAATTATTATCCTTCTGTAAAACAGGTTGAAGATGCCCCTAAGATTTCAAAATATGCTTATGGTAAGGATTATCATGAAGTGATCAGAGAAAAGTTGAAAGCGTTGATGAAGTTGATAAAAGAAAATATTGGCGACATCAACGGCAGAGGATTTGTAGATAGTGCGCCAGTGCTGGAACGGAGCTGGGCGGTAAAAAGCGGGTTGGGATGGGTGGGAAAAAACGGTAATCTCATCAGTAAACAAAATGGCTCTTTCTTTTTTATTGCTACAATTATCTGCGATCTGGAACTGGAATATGATGCACCTTTTGTAAAAGATTATTGCGGCACCTGTACCCGGTGTATGGATGCCTGTCCCACCGATGCTATACTGCCAAACAAAGTTGTTGATGGAAGCAAGTGTATTTCTTATTATACCATTGAATTAAAAGATGCTTTGATTGATGAAAGCATGAAAGGTAAATTTGATACCTGGATATTTGGCTGTGATGTGTGCCAGGATGTGTGCCCCTGGAATCGTTTCAGTAAAGCAACCAAGGAACAACAGTTCACATCAATTACTGAAATTTTAAATCTCACCACATCTCAATGGGAAGAACTGAGCGAAGAAACATTCCGGCAGATTTTTAAAAACTCCCCGTTGAAACGCACAAAATTTGCCGGCATCCAACGCAACCTCAGGTTTATTCAGCAATAACTATTTTACTTTCTGCTTAAAATAATACTGGATACGCAAACCTGTTTGCCACCAATGATTTTGTGAATCAGCTTTATATACCGGCAACAATCCATAATTGAAATACCAGCCTATTTGCAGTTGCGCCTCTTTAATTCTCCACTCATACGAAGGTGCTAACTGCAGCAAGGGCTGATAAAAAGAAGCACGGGAGGAACTATCAGCAAAGGGAGGTTTTGCGGAAGTGCCTGCCAGACGCAGGCTGTGCAAAAGCCCGGCATTCAGCATTAAGTAACCTTTCTTACTTCCGGTAATCTTCCATTGAATTTCTGTAGGCACCTGCAGATAATGCAAACCAAAATTAGTAGTTGATTCATTCACAACGGCGTTCACCAAACGGTTTTGTGATGTTGAAAATGTATCAATCCGTTGAAAGTTATTCACCTTAAAACTGCTGTACTGGTAGTGAATACCGGTAGCAAAACTGAAATACTTGTTTATCTCCCGGCGCAGCAAATAACCAAAGCCAAACTGGATATAGTTATTCACTGTATTTTCTTTAATAACAATACCGGGATAGTTTACCCCTGCAGGACCTACATAATTGGTACTGCTGAAACCGCTGCTGAAGAGATTGGCACGGGGAACCAAGCTTTGACTTATATCAGCAACACCTCCGTTCAGTTGAAAACCGGATTGCCATTTTGTTTTTTTCACAATGGGTTTTGCAGAGGGGATTGAAACGGGAGCACTTACAAGAGAATCTCTTTTACTTACTGTATCAGTGGCAACAATCTGCGGCTCCGCTTTTTGTTCAACATTTATTTGCAGGCTATCTTGTTCTTTCTTCTCAACCAATGATATTTTGCCTTGTTCCACCGGAGTAATTGGCGTTGTAACTTCTACATTTTCCACTACAGTTGATTCTGTTTTTGGTTTTGCTGAGACTTCCTGATGATGAGAAGACTGCTGCTGAACCGTCTTTTTAACCGGTATTGATTTTTTACTTAACGGCAACGGACTTTTTTCGTTTGAAGCGATGTTGTTTTCCGGCGGGTTTTGTGATGATGAAGGTTTTGGATGGTTGATGGATGATTTTAGTTCAGTGCTGTTATGAGTAACACTATTATTTTTTTCAGCAACGGTTGTATACTGTTTCATTGTTTTTTGTGATGGATCATTAACTGCCAGCTGTTGTTGTTTACTTTGCCGGATGCCTGTTGTATAAAAAACCCAGGTTCCTGTGCCCAGTAAAATACCTGCAAAAAGAAGATAGAAGAACCAACGTCTGCGTTTGTCTTTACGCAAAGCAGCATCCACACCTGCCCAAACAGGTGCTGATGGCGTGAGTTTTAACTCATTCATCCTTTGCTGTACCTCCTCTTCAAAACTTCTATTGTCCATACGAACTGAGTTTAGGTTCGGAATTAAATTTTTCAATCCAGGTAATCAATAAATTCCTGGCCCGCATATACTGACTGCGGCTGGTGCCTTCACTAATGCCCAGCATCTGCCCTATTTCCACATGTGAAAATCCTTCCACGGCGTGCAGGTTAAAAATGGTTTGATAACCACTGGGCAGCTGCCGAATAAGATCAGCCAGTTCTTTGGTACGTACTTTTATTTCCGGGTTATCATCGCTTACAGGATGCAGCGGTTCATGCAGAAAAGACATATCGTACTGGTACTCCCTTTTCTTCTTCAGAAAATTAATGGCTGTATTCACCATGATGCGGCGGATCCATGCTCCCAGTTCCCCTTCTTCCCTGTAATTGGCAAGGTTGCGGAACACTTTAATAAAACCATCCTGCAGTACATCTTCTGCATCGGCGAGCGATTTGGTGTAACGGTAACAAACAGCCAGCATAGATTCTGCAAATAAATCATACAGCTCTTTCTGAGCTGTTGCTTTTCCCTTTACACAATCTTTTATGAGTTGCCGGTGCTGCATGCCTGGTTTCAAAGTTGTGACAATTGAAGTAGAAAAACCGTTGCGTAAGCGTTAAAGAAAAAAGCCCCCGAAGAATCGGGGGCCGAAGGATTAAACTAACTACTGATAAAAAAAGTTATCCGGCAGGGTCTGCTGGTGTATTTGGATTGTTATCTCTTTCCCGGAAGGGATAAGGAAAGAATGTACGCTTCCTTTCTGCAGCAGGACGATTGAATCTTCTGTTATCTTCCAATCGCATACCACCCATGTATAATTCAATGCAGCGGTTACGATACACTTCTGTTAAAAGTGAAGCCTGATCAACAGTGCCGCTGTAAGCAGGCAATTGCGCCCCCACTCCATACGGGTCTGCAGCAGGTGTTTGTGTTAACACAGCATCAATTTCATTTTTAGCATTGGCAAGATCTGGTGTTGTCTGTCTTAACAAACATTCTGCCTTAATCAACCGCATTTCATCGGGCAGATAAATGGGAATTGCTATTGCATTTCCGGTAAAGAAGCCTGCAATTCTGTAACGGGGTAACGCTACTGTATTAATACTTGTGTAAAAAGGAACTCTTCTGTCATTCAGATCAGGCTGCAGATTACCTGTGGTACCGGGCAAACCCAATGTGGAATCAAGAGGCTGTACCACGTTGTTGGTAGCAGTTGCTGTTTCAAAAATCGGATTATTAACACCTACTGCTCCGTCATAACGAAACTCACTTTTTGAACTCAGACTTACCGTATTAGCAGCCGCAAGAGCAATTGCATAATCACCTGCAAACAGACTATACCTTGCTTTAAGAGCATTTAATGTGTTTACATAATCAATACCTGCAGGCACGTTTGCAGCAAAAGAGGAACTGATAGCATTAGCAGCAATGGCAGCCAGTGCATCATCACATACTTTCACTGCACGTCTGTAAGCCAATTGACGTGTTTGAAAAGTAGCCGGCGATGAAACAGTACCCGGCGCAACAGGCACCTGCTCCCAAAAAGTAGCCATGGTACCAATTGATAATGCCTTAAAAACGGAAGCATAGGCTATTAAACCGCTGGCATAATTTTTATCGCCTAATTTAGATGCAGCTGCAAGCACATTATCTGCTTCCCAAACTACTTTATTGCACTGTATCCAGAGATTGTTAACGATACCGTTTAGATTATCAACAGCCCCGCCGCCGTTAAACAGGGCAAATTCATCCACATTACCCTGGTTAATAAGACGGAATTCATTGGTTACACTGCCGCTTGCAATAATGGTATTGTACACCACACCATTTCTACCCAATGTATAAGTACGTTGTAAACTGATAGCGGCGCTGGTAATACCCCTCACCACTTCAAATACCTGTTCCTGTGTAGGCTGGTTGGGATTTACGAAGTCCTGTTTGCAGGAAACAAACAGCACAGCCATTAACCCAAAGCCCGTTACTATTTTTTTCATTTTCAATTAATTTAAGGTGGTTTAGAATTTTACAAGAATGCTGAACTGCATTGTTCTGGGAATAGGTACATTTCCAAAATCAATACCACGCAGCAAACTGCTTTGACCTGAGGAATTCGTTTCAGGATCATAGCCTTTGTAGTTATCCCATGAAATAAGGTTACGGCCACTGATACTCATAAACAGATCATTGCAAAAACCTTTTACTTTTCCAAAACTGTAACCAAGAGTTACTTCACGGAGCTTTGTAAATGAACCATCATCTACACGCCATTCTTCAATAGCATAGGTACCTGATATATAACCACGGGGTAATTGCCCTGTATGTTCTTTCTGAGCCAGTTCACTACCATTACCCACACCTTGTCTTGTTCTGTAATCTGCATTAAACACCTCAACACCGGCAACACGGTCTAATTGAACACGCAAAGACAACTTCTTGTATGTAAATGTATTTACAAGTGTTGCTGTATAATCAGGATTGGGGCTGCCTAATGGTTTACGTAATACGTTGCTGTTAGGACCTGCTGTATAAGGCAACCCTGTTGCAGGATCTCTTTGAGGCACACCCGCTGTATTACCTCTTTCAATCACAGGAATTCCCTGTGAGTTGAGTAACAGATTGCCATTGTTATCTCTTGCAAAATAAGTTGCGTAAAATACCGGGGCATCATAACCGGGTAACAAAGCAAATACAGCACCTGTTGGAGATGTAAAGGTGATAAGTGGTGATGAAATATTCCCAACACGGTTCTTATTCTTATTAAACAAACCGGTTGTTTCCCATGAGAAATCTTTGTTTTTTACAGGAATACCTGTCAAAAGAATTTCAAACCCTTTATTGGTAAGATCACCCACATTCCTCCGCTCACTGGTAAAACCAATAGAAGGCGCAACGGTTAAATTTGGAACGATAAGATCTACCACTTTTTTGTTATACCAGTTAAAGGTTAACTGAATACGGTTGGAAAGCATGGCATAATCCAAACCGATTTCCAGTTCCTTTTGACGCTCAGGCACCAGGTTGTCATTGGCTCGTACTGCAGAAGATCCCAGATACGTCCTTCCCAGGAATGGGCCTGCAGTATAAGTATTAAAGCGCTCATAGGGTCCGATACCTGTAAGGTTACCGCTCTCACCATAAGCTGCACGAATTTTAAAGAGATCAATTTTTGCTTTTTGTGCAAATGGAGCAAAGAAGTCTGACTCTGAAATGACATAAGAGCCGCTTACTTTAGGATAGAACTGGTTTCGGTTTTCTTTTTTGAACACACTGGATCCATCCACCCTTCCGGCAACAGTTAAGAACAATTGGTTATTGAACTTAAAGTTTTGTTGCAAAAAGAAACCACGGATTGACTGCTCCGTTCTGGAATCAACTGATGCCAACGGTGTGGCACCGCCTGTTACCGTTTGTACACCTACACCCAAACCTCTTGATTGTGCAAGAATATAATTTGCTTTTTCATATTGCTCTGAGTAACCAAGTTGAGTTGTAGAGCTCAACTTATCATTAATACGCAGATTATACGTTGCGTTCAAATCATGGTTAAAAAACATACTGGTGTAACTGGCCGCACTTGCATAACCATTTTGTGTAGGATCCAGACTGATACCACCACCCCAGAAAGCAGTACTTACATTGTAGGTAAACGGCTTAATAAATGTTGTACCGTTTTGATTGATGTTATCAAGACCTGCAGTATAATCAATCGTTAAACCTCTGAGCGGTGTAATTTTAAACCCAAGATTGGAAATGATGCGTCCGGTGCGGTTATTCTGATCCACGTTTTCAAATACACTTAAAGGATTTACACGACCTCTTTCTCCCACTGCCTGCAGATTACCGTTAGCATCTCTTGCGCTTATATTGTGAAAGTTTCCGATAATCGTCATCGAGTTAATGGGTGAAAAGAACTGGTTACCATCCGGTAATTCTGTTGTATTGTTAAATGAATAGTTTAAGCCTGCGGTAATACTCAACCACTTGTTTACTGTTTGATCAATATTCAAACGGAAGCCATAACGGCGATTGGAAGTTTTGCGGATGATTCCTTCGTTGTAATTAAAATTGAAAGAAGAATAATACTTGAACTTATCTTTTCCGCCGGTTATAGAAACATTGTTATCAGTTCCTAATCCTGTACGGAAGATATCATCCTGGTAATCATAACGTGTAACAGGAGTAGTACTAGTAAGTGCAGGAGTTAAAATATCCTGAGTTTGTGCTGTTGGTCCGTCTGTGGGTCCTCCAAACTTTGTTGGCGCCGTACTGAATGTTAAACGCTTTCTCAAGCTATTCGTATTGAACCTGGTTGAGAAGGTAACTTGGGGAGCCCCTGTGCTTCCACGCTTGGTAAAAATCTGTACAACACCTGCATTGGCTCTTGAACCATAGATGGCAGCGGCAGCAGCGCCATTAAGCACTTCAATACGTTCAATATCGTTCGGATTAATATCCACCATCCTGTTTTGACCAATAGAACCATATCCATCATAATCAGATTGAGTATTGGTTACCCGGGCATTACTGTTGTTGATCATAACCCCATCTATAATATATAATGGTTCATTACTGCTGGCAATGGTGGAAATTCCACGCAGGCGAACCGTCATACCACCGGCAGGATCGCCGCTATTTTGTACAATCTGTGCACCGGGCACTTTACCCTGCATAGCTGCAATGGCATTGGGTGTAGCGGCATTGGATATTTTATCGCCTTTTAGTGTTGTTATATAGTTACCCAATTGCCTTTTGGTAGTTCCCTGGCTGGTGCCGGTAATTACTACTTCATCAAGACCTAATGCATCTTCATCAAGAGTAACATCGGAGGTGTAAACTGAAGCAGACCCAATTTCAATTGCTACAGTTTTTGTTTTAAAACCAATCCCTGAAAATTCAAGATTGTACTTGCCTGGCCTTAATGCAGCAGCAATTGAATAGCTGCCTCCGGCATCGGATGAAGTTCCGTAAGTTGTTCCCTTAACAACTACAGATACGTTGGGGGCAGCAACATTTCCCTTACCTGTTACTTTACCGCTGATGGTTACCTGTGCCTGTACAAAAGCCACAGATAACAGAAACGATAACAGCAACAATGCGAAACGGGTAATGTTGCGTTTCAATAGTTCAACATGTTTCATTGTGCAGTTTTTATTGGTGATAAATGATTAACTACTACATTATAGTCACTCCGGCTTTTTTATACGGAGCAAACAGTTTATCATCAGGGGACAGTTCGGAAATCAAAACATCCAGTTCTTCAGTTTTACAGATCTGAATTCGTTGGGTGGTGTTGATTTTTTCAGAGATGGTGAGCGCCGCTACTTTAGCGGAAGATTCAATCATGGCTTTTTTTACCTGCACCACATCCCAGTCATTATCGGTAAGACCATTCTCACTGTCAATTGCATTAATACCCAGCAGGCACAGATCAGCTTTAATCTGTTTGATTTTTAAAATAGCCTCTGCGCCTACGGTTATCTGTGAGCTTTTGGATAATTTATCACCAATGAAAATGATTTCAATGTGAGGGTGATGTACGTATTCTAATGCAGCAGGTAAACTGCCGGTAATAAATGTAGCATGCAAACTTTCAGGAAGGGCACGGGCCAGTTCAATAATAGTGGTACCGCCGCTGGTAAGAACAAACATGCCGTCTTTAATTAATGTGGCTGCCTTTTGTGCAATTACTTTTTTCTGATCTATGCTGTAAACCTGGGAATTATTAAAGGAACTGTGAAATGATTTAGACAATGCACCGCCATGCACTTTAATAACTTTCCCTTTTTCAGCAAGTTCCTGCAAATCCCTACGGATGGTATCTTCCGAAACATTGATCTGTTCACTCAAATCACTGCTGAGCACTTTGTTGTGCAGGTTTACCTGGTGAACAATAAAGGCCTGACGTTCGTGTTTGAGCATGTAATCAGTTTTGGCAAATGATCAAATGATATCCGAATTTAGAAAAACTTTGCAGAAACCTGCAAAAAATCTTTCAACTTTCGGCATAAACCTGCAAAATCGTTCTTATTTTCAGGCAGCTAAATGCAAAACCAAGCACTTGCCATGAACAAAAACATAAGGGCCTTAACGGCTATTGCTCAAAAAGACCGGCGAACCATCCTTGGATTAATGAGCGGTACTTCTGTAGATGGACTGGATATGGCTTTGTGCCATATAACGGGCAGCGGGCATGACACCCGCATTCAATTGGCAGCATTTGAAACAACAGCTTACCCGCCTCATTTTAAAGAAGAGATCAAAACTGTTTTTTCAAAAAAAATGGTGGATTTTGAAAAACTCACATTGCTGCATCCATGGGTTGCCTTGCAGCAAGCTGATATCATTCTTTCCTTTTTGAAGAAGCACAACATCGGGAAAGAGGAAGTAGATATCATTGCCAGTCATGGACAAACCGTTTATCATGCACCCAAGGCACTGCATCAGCAACAACAATTTGGTAACGCCACTTTACAGATAGGCGATGGTGATCATATGGCAGTCGGAACCGGTATCATCACCATCAGCGATTTTCGGCAGAAACATATTGCAGCAGGAGGCGAAGGTGCTCCGCTGGCCGTTTATGGTGATTATTTTATTTTTTCAAAGAAAGGCGAGGACCGCATTATGCTCAACATGGGCGGCATTGCAAATTTTACATTTTTGCCGGGCAGTTTGGACGTCCATAAAATTTTCAGTACAGATACCGGACCCGGCAATACGATGATGGATGCATTGATGCAGCAACAGTTTCCCGGAAAGTATTTTGATGAAGATGCGGCCGTGGCCCGGCAGGGAACTGTCAATGATTCTTTGCTGAAGGCATTAAAAGATCATCCGTTCTTTGAACAATCCTTTCCTAAAACAACCGGACCGGAACTGTTCAATCTTTCTTATCTCGAACAGGCCAAACAAAAAGTAGGTGTTGCAGAATTGAATGTGTTTGATACGATGGCAACATTGAATTTATTTTCAGCCACAACCATTGCAGAAGCCGTACAAAAAACAATGCAACAAAACAGTTCATTTGTTTTATATGCAAGTGGAGGAGGCATGCATAATCCATTGCTGATGGAACATATTCAACACTTGTTGCCAAATGTAGCAATCAAACATACCAGCGAATTGGGCATTCACCCTGATGCAAAAGAAGCCGTGCTGTTTGCCGTATTGGCCAATGAATGTGTGGCAGGCGGCGAAGTACAGTTTGGAAAAGAATTGAAAGGGATTCCAAGTATTACTATGGGAAAGGTGAGTTTTCCGTGGTAAAGCACTAACGTATCTCACCAGTCAATATTTTATGAATTTGTATTTTGATTTTTTTCCAGATAGTTTTTCAGTTCCTGCAGTCCTTTATCAAAAGATGAGCCGATGATGTGATCAAGGAAGATACCGTAGAATCTTTCCCAGGGATACCATTTGAGTTTGTATTCCATAAACCATTGCACTTCGCATTGTGATAAATTGTTGGGCAATGTGCGTATCCGAAATCCTCCCTCACTGTCATTCATCTCTTTCAATTCATACTTGGTAGTAATCAGGTTGGGAGAAAGGGAGAGCAAGGTTATGGTGCCACTGTTATTTTTGTTCAATCCGTTCCATTTAAAAAAAGTGCCGGGCGCATTGGTAACCGGCGAGGTTTGTACCAATGCACCTTCATCTGCTGTAACCCAGGGCATCCATTGACCCCACTCTTTAACATCACTCAGTTGTTGGTATACTTTAACACTATCAGCATCTACAATAATACCTCGTGAGATTTTTACAGAAGAAGGAATAACAAGGCCAATCATCGTAAGCATGATGGCCAAACCTGTTATCACAAACAAAAACATCTTTACTAAACGCATGAAGAGAATTTGAAAATTTGAAAATTGAACCCTTGTACTTCCTACTTCTTACTTCTTATCTCGTGCCTCACTCCCACTTAAACACTTTGATAGCAATCACATAAACCAAAATCCCCCAAAGTAACAGAATACCTATTTCCGTTTTTACAGCCCATAAACTCTGACCTTCAAAAGCTACGGCACGCATAGCCGTATTCAAATGCGTAAGCGGCAGTGCTTTTGAAATGGGCTGCAACCATTTGGGAAATACTTCTACTGCAAAAAAAGTCCCGCCTAATAAAAACTGCGGCATAGTAATGAGATTGGCAAAGGGCGGTATCGTGCTTTCATTTTTAGCAAGACCGCTGATGATAAATCCGAAGCCCATGAACACCAGCAAACCAAGAAAACTCAGCAACAACATTTCAAAAAGCGTTTGTACTCCGTTAATCAATGTAAAATCAAAAGCAAAATAACCTACCAGTATAATCACTACAGCAGCTACCATTTGAAAAATAACACGTGCTAATGCTTCGCCTAATAAAATATAGGTACGTTTAATGGGCGTTGCAAAGTATCGTTTCAACACCAGCGTATTTCTTAATCCAAAAAACACAAAGGCCACTCCAAACACACCGGTACTTAGTAACGAAAAACCAAGCTGACCGGGCAGAATAAAATCAATAGTGCGGTACGGACGGATCTCCTGTATATCTCTTTGGTAGCTAAAATCAGGCACCGCATAAGCAGGTCTGTTAACAAAAACAGCATCGCTCACCTTGGAAGAAATAGAAGAAAGAAGACTCAACAACTGGGGCCATTGATCACTGCTGGCATTGGTGCTGCTTAGCTGATAGGTAACAGTGGGAATGGAGTCCCCGGTTTTTTGAATCGTTAGTATGCCTGCGAGCCTTCCTTTAGCAAGGTCTTTATCCAGTGCTTCCGTGGTTTCATACTTTACAATTTTGATACGGTTGCTTGCTTTGATAGAATCATACAATGAATTCAATGTATCACATTGATCACCCAAAGCAACTTTATAAACCGGCACACCACCACTGTTGCCGATAAATCCGAAAACAAGAATAAAAATAAAAGGGAATATAAAACTGAATACAACCGCCGAAGGGCTTCTCAGTATTCCGGTTAAACTTCCTTTAGTAATGGCCAGCATAGCACGAAGCTGGCTGTAGTTTGACTGCATAACGCAAAGCTATTGGTTTAACATCTGCTCCAAAAAAACTTTTACTCCTATTTTTACAGCATGCACAAAGCGTACATTTTACTGGGGAGTAACAGGGGCAGAAGAAAAGATTATCTCAAAAAAGCTAAACGCCTGGTTGCAGCAAACAGCGGGGCCATTTTAAAAGAATCGTCCATTTACGAAACAGCCGCCTGGGGCAAAACAGATCAAAAAGCATTTCTCAACCAGGTAATTGTAATTACAACAGATTTAGCGGCCGAAAAACTTATGGAAAGTCTGCTGGATATTGAACAGCAGCTTGGGCGTATCAGAATCGAAAAATTCGGCCCACGTACCATTGATCTTGATATTTTATTTTTTGATGATTTGGTGATGAAAAGTAAACTGGTTACACTACCCCACCCTGCCATTCAGGATCGCCGCTTTGTACTGGTGCCGCTGGCAGAGCTTTCACCACGAAAAGTTCACCCGGTGTACAAACAAACTATTTCTTCACTATTGAAAAAATGTACCGACACATTGGCCGTTATATCAATTGAACCGTAACTTTTCCACAACATAGCAATTCATTTTTTTGCTTTTACTGCTTCCATTAATTTGCCAACTTTCTGTTTTGGGCTTTTACTTTTTATTATTGGGAATTTGTTATTTGAATTTTGGATGTTTCAATGAACTATCACTTTATTACCATAGAAGGAAATATCGGTGCCGGCAAAACAACTTTGGCTCATTTGCTGAGCAAGCATTACAACGCCCGTTTGATACTGGAAGAATTTGCTGACAATCCCTTTCTTGCCAAGTTCTACGAAAACCCGCAGCAGTTTGCTTTTCCGGTAGAGCTGTTTTTTATGGCGGAACGTTACAAGCAGTTAAAAGAATTACTGCACACGCAGGATCTGTTTAACAGTGTTACCATCTCAGATTATCTTTTTACCAAGTGTTTGCTGTTTGCAAAAGTGACATTACCGGTAGATGAATTCCGTTTGTACCAGCGTTTGTTTGATATCATTCATCAGCAACTCATTCAACCGGATCTGTTGATTTACCTGCACAGCCCTGTTCAGAAATTACAGGAAAATATTAAAAAGCGTAACCGCAGCTATGAACAGAATATCCCCGACGATTACCTGTTCAACCTGCAGGAAACTTATACGCATTACATCAAACAGCACAACATAAAAACCTTATTCATTGATATGAGCAATGCTGATTTGCTGGGCAATCCTGTTCACCTGCAAACCATCATTGAAGCTTTGGAAAAAGATTATGACGAAGGACAACATTACCTTGCATTACCATGAGCACACAATCATACAGCATCAAACAATTTTTCATCAACAAGGAATTTGCTTGGTATGTATGGGCCCGCATCATTTTCATCGCCGGTATACGTATGACACCGGTGCTCCTGGGCTGGAAACTCTACGAAATAACCGGCAGTAAATTATCATTGGGTATTTTAGGATTAAGTGAAGTAATCCCGGCCATTCTGTTGGCCTTACCAGCAGGAGTAAAAGTGGATCAGAGTAATAAACAACGCTTAATCTCTGTCTGCATTTTTGGCTACCTGCTCATTATGCTGCTCATGTTATTTGTTACTTCCAATTATTTCCTGTTACGTGTGCCCTCGCCTGCCATAGAATGGAGCATTTATTTACTGGTATTTGCAACAGGTGCAGTGCGGGCTTACAGCAGTCCGGCTTTTAATGCCTTTCTTGCACAATTAGTAAAACAGGAAGAACTGGTACGTGCCACTTCCATTAACAGCATGGCCTGGCTGATGGCAGCGGTTGCGGGGCCTGCATTGGGCGGTTTACTATTGGGCTATACAAACATCACGCTTGCATTTATCATTGTAAGCAGTATGGTTTTTCTTTCGCTGCTATTGATGCAGAAGGTAACGCAGAAACCCATCACTTATGATCCCGGTAAAACAAAAACATGGGATAGTGTAAAAGAAGGTTTACAGTTTGTATTGCATCAAAAAGCATTACTGGGGTCCATGACACTGGATATGTTTGCCGTTTTGTTTGGCGGAGCCGTGGCATTACTGCCGGTATTTGCAAAAGATATTCTGCATGTAGGTCCGCAGGGATTAGGTTGGTTAATGGCCGCTACCTATCTTGGCAATTTTGTGGCCATTGCTTTGCTCACCTGGAAACCACTCCGCAACAATCAGGGTAAGAAACTGTTTTATGTGGTAGCAGGCTTTGGAATTTGCATCATCGTATTTGCACTGTCAAAAAGTTTCATGTTGAGTTTTGCAGCATTGTTTGTAAGTGGCTTGTTTGATGGAGTAAGTGTCATCATCCGTGGTACGGTACTGCAATTGTTTGTACCCAACGAAATGCGGGGAAGAGTAAGCAGCGTAAGCTCTATCTTCATCAACAGCAGTAATGAACTGGGGCAATTTGAAAGCGGTGTGGCAGCTTCTATAATGGGCACAGTACCCAGTGTGGTCTTTGGCGGATGTATGACCTTGCTGGTAACCATAATTACATGGTTAAAAGCGCCGGGATTACGTAAATTGGAGTATTAATTAATTAATTCCATTCATATTCACGCTTTAATTATTAACTATGAACCGTCGTCATTTTCTACGCAACACAGCGTTTACCACTGCTGCTTTAGGGTTACCTGCAAAAGATTTATTGGCGTTGATTTTACAGCAACCGGCCTGGAAGATTACCATGCTTACTGATGATATCGGCATTTTTACAGAACGTGGCGGCACCATCCTGTTCTATGCAGGCAAAGAAGGTTATGTAGTGGTTGACTCACAGTTTCCCGATCAAAGCAATCACCTCATTGAAGAATTGAAAAAGCGATCTGATAAACCTTTTGAATTACTCATCAACACCCATCACCACGGCGATCATAGTGGCGGCAATATTTCTTTTAAAGGACTAACAAAACATGTGCTGGCACATGAAAACTCAAAAGCTAACCAGGAACGTGTAGCTAAAGCCAATAAAACAGAAGACAAGCAATTATACCCTGACCAAACATTTGGTACTGTGTGGAGTCAAAAGATCGGAAAAGAAAAAATTACACTTCATTATTTCGGCGCTGCACATACAAACGGAGATACACTCATACATTTTGAAAGAGCCAATATTGTACACATGGGTGATTTACTGTTTAACCGCCGACACCCTTTTGTTGACAGAAGCAGCGGTGCCAATATGAAAAGCTGGATAAGCGTATTGGAAAAAGCAGAAAAGAAGTTTGACAAAAAAACAAAGTTTGTTTTTGGTCACTCCGCCGAAGGTTTTGATGTAACAGGAACTCTTGCTGACCTTGCTGCATTTCGTGGTTATCTCGGTGCTGTATTGGATTTCACCCAAAAAGAAATCAACGCAGGTAAAACAAAAGAAGAATTTATTAAAACAACAGCATTACCATTTGAAACACAATGGAAAGGTGATGGATTAGTGCGGCCATTAACAGCAGCGTATGAAGAGTTAACTGCTAAATAAAAACAGATAACTTATTGTTATCACTGATTACTCAACTTCCCCAACGGAATGTCTTTACATCAATCCCCGCTAAATCCAACACCCGATCCACAACCGTTGCCGCAACTTCTTCAATCGTTTTTGGAACTGAATAAAAAGAAGGCGTGGCTGGTGCTATAATACCGCCGGCCAGTGTTACCGTTTCCATATTGCGGATATGGATTAAACTGTAAGGCGTGTCTCTAACCACACAGATCAGTTTTCTGCGTTCTTTTAAAACAACATCAGCAGCCCGGGTTATCAAATCATTGGAAATACCGGCTGCAATACGGCCGAGGGTACCCATACTGCAGGGCACAATGATCATGGTTGTAAAACGGGCAGAACCGGATGCAAACGGGGCATGAAAATCCATGGTGGAATAAGTTTTAAAAGGAAGTTCCTTATAGCTTTCATTGCCCAGTTCTGTACGCCATACGTCTTTGGCATTTTCTGTCATTACCAATGCTACTTCTTCGTATTGATTTTTGGCAGCGGCCAGTTTTTCTAACAAAACTTTTGCATACACAGAGCCGCTGGCTCCCGTCATAGCTACAACAATTTTCTGCACCTTGATTCGTTTAATGTTTAACTCTAACAAAAGTACAATGCAAAAGTTTGCTTTTCTTTTTCTGATAGCACTGGCGGTCTTTTTTAGTGCTCATGCCCAAACAAAAAAAACCGAAGAAGGCATTCAGTGGCTAACCCTGGAAGAAGCTGAAGCTAAAATGAAAGAACAACCCCGGCCCATACTCATTGATCTCTATACTGACTGGTGTGGCTGGTGTAAGGTGATGGATAAGAAAACATATACTCAGAAAGACTTAATCCGCTATGTGAACCAGAAATTTTATGCCGTTAAGCTTAATGCCGAAACCAGGGCAGGGCTTACCTGGAAGGGAAAAAACTATTTGTTTAATCCCCAATACAAAACTCATGATTTAGCCATCTATTTAACGGGAGGAGAGCTTTCTTACCCCACTACGGTGTTCATTCCCGACTATAACAGCGAACCGCAACCGATTGCAGGTTACCTGGAAGTAAAACATATGGAAACCATTAGCACCTATTTTGGCGAGAAAATGTACGGCAAACAGCCTTTTGAGAGTTATGCCCGCCGTTATAAACCGCAATGGAAATAGGTTTGAATTGTAGATTTTAAAGGATTTTTCTTTAAATTTGTTGTGATGATAAGGTTTAATGGTTAATGGTAACTGATTAGCAGCCTCTTCCTACCGGAAGAGGCTTTTTTGTTACCCGTATGATTACCCGGCCTTATCATTTTAGAATAACCTTTGTTTTTATTTTCCCTTTACAGCTTCCGTTTTAAAAATCATGTACATCGCTCCGGCAGGTACAAAACCATAGGGCATATGCCTGTTTTTTGAAGCAGGGACTGCTACCACGGTTTTATTGCCGATAACACCTACTTTAAAAAAGCGGTATTTAAGCATGGTGGTACGGGCACTTAAACGTTTTTCAAGTGTGTTTACCGCATCCGGCCAGTTTTGCTCCTGGCTGTAAGTAACTACCTGGTTCACTAATTCCTTATTGTTTAACTGAGAAGACAACTCCGCTTTATCTGATTGCTTAAAGGAATAGCTGGAGTACAAATCACCCATATCTGCAATAGTTACTTCCTGCATTTTTCTTCCATCAAACAAAAACTGACGGGAAGAACAGCCAGCTAAAGCAA
Source organism: Lacibacter sp. (assembly GCA_050916065.1). Classification (GTDB taxonomy): domain Bacteria; phylum Bacteroidota; class Bacteroidia; order Chitinophagales; family Chitinophagaceae; genus Lacibacter. The sequence goes on along the minus strand of CP051137.1, from coordinate 202,282 downwards.
CAATCATGATCAGCAATAAATACTTCATGAACGCCATGTAATGCATTTACTTTTTAGGATCAAGAAAAATCTGGAAACCAACCGATGCATTTACGTTGAATGCATTATTGGTGTACTTGCCTTTGTTTTCACTTCTCGTAGAACTGGGCGGTGCTGTAAATTGCGTATTGGCTATATAAGAGTAGTCGTAAGAAGTGCTGATATATGCAAGCCCCAGCCCCAAATCAAAACCAATATTTTTACCGATCATTTTTGTAACACCAAAACCGCCCCCGGCATTGATATTAAAAATTCCTTTCTGATCTTCTTCCCACTTGGTTGTCTGGCCAGTTGAAGAAGAGGTTCCTGAACCTTTTCCTGAACCAAAACCGGCAAAAATGCTTGCCTGTACGTAAGGCAGAAATCCGGTGTTACCAAAATAGTAACGGGCAAATGGTCCTACGCCGATTGTAATGGTGTTTGACTTGCTTTCAGCACCACCACCATCTTTTTTAGAGGAAGAGAAATTAACACCAATGTTTCCGCCTACTAAAACATTTTCGCTGATAAACCATCCCATAGATGGATTAAGTGATACATTAAAATTATTAGTCGCAGTTTTACCGGTACCCACCTGCTGTTGCTCATAAGAAGTAGAGTTTCCTGTAAAACTGATACCGCCGAGGTTAAACCCAACAGTACGGGTACCTTTCTGAAATTGTGCAAAACTATTTACACTTAAAAACAAAGCCAGGCAAAAAAAGAAATGTTTCATGAGTTGTTATTAATGTTGATTGAATCAGATTTGCTTTAACGTTTGAGCAAGCAATGAGTTGTTATTGAAACGAATATAATTATTAATTCATTTCAGCACTATCTGCAAAGACACAGATTTTATACAGCTCTTGCAAGAGTTATTAAAAAAAACAACAGGTTATTTTGTGATGCTATGGAAAGTTTCTAATTTGTTCCGCATAAGTGAACAACAGTATAAAATCATTACTGTTGAAACCCAATCACACATAAAAAGTAACAAGATGAAAAAACTTCTCTTTCTTCCCTCGCTGCTACTCAGTGCAGCTTTGATTATGAATGCTTGCAAAGGTGATCCGGGACCCATTGGACCCCAGGGGCCAACCGGTTTGCAGGGATCTACCGGTAGTACAGGCGCCGTTGGGCCGCAGGGACCCGCCGGTGCAACCGGACCACAAGGACCCGCTGGACCTACCGGCGCTACCGGCGCTACCGGTGCTACAGGACCTCAGGGACCTGCCGGACCACAAGGACCCGTTGGTGCTACAGGACCACAAGGACCTGCCGGACCTCAGGGACCCGTTGGACCAGCCGGACCACAAGGACCTGCAGGTACAGCCAATGTGATTTACTCCAGTTGGTTTGGCGACAATACGTTCAGCCCAACATGGGGCGATACTACCCTTTCATTTTTTGGGGTTTGTTCACGTGCCATTAAAGCAGCTCCCGGCGTTACCGCTTCAATAATTGACCAAGGTTTGGTATTGTCTTATATTAAGGCATCAAGTATTGTAGAACCACAATTGTTACCACTCAGCGTTCCCGGAACAACTCCTTTAGAGCTTAACTTCATACCACAGGTTGGTAAAATTTTCTACTATTTTAAAAATCCAACTACCAGTAATGCTTCCGGAGCAATAACAGCAGGTTTTGAATTCCGTTATGTAATCATCCCCGGTGGTGTTGCCGGTGGGCGTTTCACCAGCGGACCTGCTGCAGGTTACTCTGTTGATCAGATCAAGAGTATGAGTTATTCTCAAATCAGAAGCCTGTTTAATATTCCTGCCAGCGGCAGCAATGAACGTTAATAGTTGTCAAATTACCCATAAAAAAAGTCCTGCCAGTTAGCAGGACTTTTTTTATTTCGATTGTATCAATTTCTCCAGAACAAAATAAGTGATAGGACAAAAGGTGGCATTCTTAAGTGTGAGATGCGGCCGCTTTAAAATCACATCTTCCTCTGTATAAGGAAAGCGTTCACAATCAGAAGGGCGCACTACATAGATGCTGCAATAATTATCACTGCCAAGAAATGGACATGGTTTTGATTTTACCACATAATCACCTTCTTCATCCAGCCTTAGATAAGTTTCAATAAACGCCCCTTCTTTCATGCCCAGGTGTTTACTGATCCGTTTAATATCAGGCGTTTTAAAACGGGGTGAATAATTTTTGCAGCAATTAGCACATTGCAGACAATCCACCTTTTCAAAAGCTTCTTCATGCAGATCGGGAAGTTGCTTCAGCACTTTATTTTTATCGGCTCTTTGCAAAAAGCGTTTGTACTCTTTTTGATGATCGGTACTCTTTTTTTCCCAGTTGTTTAACAGTTCCTCTGCCATAGCACAAAGAACGTTGATTTTTTGATTTAACAGGCTATCCCCAGCCCTGTTGATCATTCATTTTGAATGCCTTCTGCCCGTAACTTTGCCCCGTTTCAAAAATTGACCCCCCATCTTATAAAACGCAGCTTAATATTATGAATCTCTTTGAACAGCAGCAGAACGAATTTGCCAGGCGCCATATCGGAACAATCGGATCAGAACCCTCCCTGTTATCCGCCATCGGCATCTCTTCCATGGAAGAACTCATTACTAAAACTGTGCCTTCTGCCATCAGGGCATCCGGAGAACTTGATCTTCCGGAAGCGATGAGTGAAGCAGCTTATCTTCAACACATCAAAGAACTTTCACTCAAAAACAAGGTCTTTAAAAATTATATCGGCCAGGGATATTATGACACCATCACTCCTTCTGTGATTCTCCGTAATATTTTTGAAAACCCGGGATGGTACACACAGTATACGCCTTACCAGGCAGAAATTTCGCAGGGCCGTTTGGAAAGCTTACTCAACTTTCAAACCATGGTGAGTGATTTAACTTCACTGCCTATTGCCAATGCTTCCCTTCTGGATGAAGCTACCGCAGCAGCTGAAGCCATGAATATGCTCTTTCACCACATCAACCGTACAGATAAAATTGAACGGCCTAAGTTTTTTGTGGATGAAGAAGTATTTCCACAAACAAAAGATTTATTGGTAACCCGTGGTACACCCATTGGAATTGAAGTGGTGTTTGGTGATTATAAAAGTACCGCTATTGATGCCATGTATTTTGGCGCATTGGTTCAATACCCTAATAACAAAGGTTCTATTGAAGATTACAGAAATTTCATTGAGCAGGTTCATGCTACCGGTGCTATGGTAGCCATGGCCACTGATTTGTTAGCCTTAACACTCTTAACACCTCCCGGTGAATTAGGAGCCGATGTGGCTTTTGGGAGCGCCCAGCGTTTTGGTGTGCCTTTAGGTTTTGGCGGACCACATGCCGCCTTCTTTACCGCCAAAGATGAATTTAAACGTTCCATGCCGGGTCGCATCATCGGTGTAAGTATTGATGCACAGGGAAACCGTGCCTTGCGTATGGCGCTGCAAACAAGAGAGCAACATATTAAACGTGAAAAAGCAACCAGCAATATTTGTACAGCCCAGGCCTTACTGGCAAATATGGCTGCTATGTACGCTGTGTATCATGGCCCTGAAGGATTAAAGAATATTGCGTCTCGTATAGCCTTATTAACACAAACTGTAGCGGAAGCTATTAAAGAAAGAGGATTTCAACTTGTAAGTGATGTTTATTTTGATAGCATCACAGTAAAAGTAAAAGATGCCGCTGTTGTTAAAACAAAAGCGGAGCAACAACAGATCAACCTGCGTTATTACAGCAATGAGTTAATTGGTATTTCTTTGGATGAAACAACCACAGCGGAGGATTTGTATGATTTAATCAATTGTTTTGAAAACGATGTAAACGCTGTTGCGTTTAGCATTGATGAAGAAGCAACTTTACAGCATATACCCTCGGCATTACAACGCAGCAGCAGTTATTTAACGCATCCCAACTTTAATACGCATCACAGCGAAAGCAGGATGATGCGTTACATCAAACAATTAGAGAATAAAGATTTGTCGCTCAACACTTCCATGATTTCGCTGGGCAGTTGTACCATGAAGCTGAATGCTGCTTCTGAAATGATGCCGCTGAGCTGGGCACACTGGAGCAAGCTGCATCCTTTTGCACCGGCTGATCAAACAGAAGGTTATCGTGAAATGATTACCAACCTGGAACAATACCTCAATGCCGTTACCGGTTTTGATGCCTGCAGCATGCAACCTAACAGTGGTGCACAGGGAGAGTTTGCAGGATTACTCACCATCCGCAATTATCACCTGGCTAACGGTGATGCACATCGTGATGTTATGCTCATTCCTATTTCTGCACACGGTACCAATCCTGCCAGTGCGGTGATGGCCGGTATGAAAGTAGTAGTGGTTAAAGCATTGGAGAATGGTTACATTGATGTTACTGATTTTAAAGCAAAAGCAGAGCAATACAGTGCCAATCTTGCCGGCACAATGATTACCTATCCCAGCACTTACGGCATTTTTGAAGAGAGTGTAAAAGAAATCTGTGATATCGTTCATCAACATGGCGGACAAGTGTACATGGATGGTGCTAATATGAATGCACAGGTGGGCTTAACAAGTCCGGGATTAATTGGTGCTGATGTGTGCCACTTAAACCTGCATAAAACATTTGCCATTCCACACGGCGGCGGTGGCCCCGGCATGGGACCGATTTGTGTAAAAGCACATTTAGCCAAACATTTGCCCGGTCACATAAGTTTCAGCAGTACGGGAGCAGTAAGTGCAGCAGCTTATGGAAGTGCATCCATACTTTTAATTTCTTATGCGTATATAAGAATGTTGGGCGCCGTTGGTGTAAAGAAAGCAACAGAGTATGCTATCCTCAATGCCAATTACATGAAAGCCCGTTTAGAAAAAGATTTTGATATTCTTTATGTAGGCGCTAATGGCACCTGCGCCCATGAATTCATTGTAGATCTTCGTCCGTTCAAAAATACGGCCGGTATCGAAGCTGAAGATGTAGCCAAACGTTTGATGGATTATGGCTTTCATGCTCCCACAATGAGTTTTCCTGTACCCGGCACTATCATGATTGAACCTACTGAAAGTGAAGATAAAGGTGAACTGGATCGCTTCTGTGATGCACTCTTAAGCATCCGTGCTGAAATAAGAGCGATTGAAGAAGGTAAAGCAGACAAAGCAGACAATCCTTTAAAACATGCGCCACATACACAGTTTGTTGTTACAGCTGATGAATGGAAGCATGCCTATACACGTCAGCAGGCGGCCTATCCCTTGTACTATGTAACGCATAACAAATTCTGGCCAAGTGTGGCAAGGGTTAACAACACGCATGGCGACAGGAACCTCATATGCACCTGTGAGCCTGTGAGCAGTTATGCGGAGGCAGATGCCTGAGAAGAATTAATAATTATTGAATTAATAACTGAAAATCCTGCATTAAAAGAATGCAGGATTTTTTATTTGGGGCTTTCACCTCTAACCCATTCATCAGCAATTACCCCGTTTTACGCTATACCTGCGTTACACTACGGCACCACTTCAATGAGGCAGCTATTGAGCTATTTTCCTTTATTGACCTAATCATTAAATTTGCAGATTATTAATAGCTAAAATGTACTCCTTTCAACAACAATCCGCTTTCGATTAACTACCGTGCAGGTATTGGTACTGCCTTGCTTTCAATTAGGTATAACAAAAAAAAAGTTGAAATTCCTTTTACGTGTATTTGTGATGGAATAACTGAACTTATTAAAGCAGTTTTATCATTAAAAAGTGACCATAAAAAGTTTTACGAAATTCAATTTGATGATGAGCCGGGAACTGTAAAGATGTTCATAATCAAAAAATCCAGATTCAACCTGATGCTAAGTGTATACCAGCATCAAGAAAGTAATATGGGTTGTACTCTTGAAAAAGATGATGAGGAACCTTCCGGTACGAGAGTGATAACCACTCCGCTTGATGAATATGAACACCTGCTCCATTTTGAATGCACAGTTCCTCAACTGGCACAGGCACTATACGTGGCAATTAAAAACTTTCAGCAAACCCAAACTAAGGATGAATGGCCGGGGCTGTGGGGACGTTCTTTTTCTTACAAAGAATTAAAAGCCTTAAAAGCTATCGGGGATATACATATAGCTGATACAAAATAGGAAACCACCCCTGCCACCTGTTTTGGCTTTGCCTGCAAGCAGACTTATAATTCCAGCCCAAATGGTACAGCAGTAAATGGTAAGGAAACAAAAAGCAGATTTTATGGCACTGATTAACTATTTGAACGCTTTTAACGGGGCTTTGGGTGGCCTTATCCTGCCAGTAAGATGGGCTTTGGACATTCTCTGTTGACAACAGCCGGGCCTATTGCTTTTGCAAAAAGTTGCAAAACCGGCATAAATGGCCGCTTTGTTTTTTCATTAAGGTGCTGTGCTCTTCTTTTGTGGTATGGCTGTACAAGTTGGAAGTTTAAAAATAAGGGGTACGATTGCCGGGATTTGTTTTTACCGGATGTACGGGAGGTATTATGCCCGTAAAAAAAGTTCGCTGACGGGGAAGCGGGTGAAAAGAGACCCTGTATTTGCAAAGACGATGTATTATGCGGGGCTGCTGGGGAAGGCTTCTCAAATTGCTTCCAAGCGGTACAAACAAATGGTGCCTAAAGAGGAACGAAGCCGTAAGAAATACCGTGAGCTGGTGGGTAAGGTAATGCTTGAGTTAAGAGAAGAGAAATTTTTAAGCAAGAGGACGAGGGGGGTAAGGAAATATACCGGAGGCATGTTAAGTAATACAGGGAGGGGACACGAATTACACAAATTTGCACCGATCAATATTGTTGCCACGGAGACACGGAGCTGCAAGGAGGAAAAAGTTGGCCACGAATTACACAGATTTGCACGGATGGGAATTGTCAGGAATGGCAGAGATTTACACGGATTGTTGAGGTACCGAACTACCTGGAGCGGAAACGAAATAATTATATGTCCTCTAATTTTTGTTTGACATCGGCGAAGATAGACCGGTGCAGTTGGGTTACTTTCTCCATTAAGATGTGTAGATCATCGGGGGTGATTGAAAAATCATTTTCGTAACGGGCAGCGAGGTAGGCTTCATCCAGCAGTTTGAGTAAGCGTTTTTCTTCTGTTGTGTTTTCCGGAAAAATCTGATGTACCAAGGGTGTGATGCGGCGGCTGTATTTTTTGAGCTGGTGCAGGGAATGTGTTTTCTTTTCTATACCAAGGAAGGAAGCAATCAGTGCCCTGCAACATAGTTCGGTAGCCTGGTGCAGAAAGAAAGCAGTGAGGTTGTTATTTGATTGCTCCTTGCTAAACTGTGCCTGTTTGAGAAAGGCTGCGGCCCGGCTGAAACTGTTTTGAAAATTTTCTCCTGCTTTTTGTTTAAGAGACTTTAATTTTTCTTCAGAGGTTTGCGGTATTTCTTTTTGCTGCTGCCACCAGATGAGGTTTTTTGCTGTGCAAAAGGTACTATAGAAAACATGACCTTCCTGCAGGATGTTATTGAGGTGTGAGGACTGAAGCAATGAAAACTGCAGCCGGGTATCGGCCATGCAACCTGCTTCAATGAGGGTTTCGTATTCGCTGAAGGGTTTTTGCTGCATGGTATCGGGGAGTACAATAATGAGATCTGTTACCGAAGGCTGATGCAGGAGCGGTGGATGTGGTACTTTGTAGATTTTTTCGGGTTGTAAGGTAGCAGTAATGAAGCTAACGATGCGGGATAGCTGCTGGTCTTCCTCCACCCACTCCGGCATGTATTGGTGGGGCTGTGCCTGTGGTTGCAGGAGATGCGGAGTAAATGGGTTTGCTTTAATGGCGGCCGCCTCTTCGAGGAAGTTGAAGAGATAGTTGAGCTGGGGTAATAGTTCTGCAAAGGGGGCTGTGGAGCCAATGCGGAGCTCCTCTTCCATGTACTCAAACAGTACGGAACGGAGATTGCGGTTGATGAGGGCTGGGTTGCCGTAGTTGATGAGTTTGTTGAGCGTTTCCATCGTTGCAGCAATTGGTTTATACAGGAAGGTTAACTGACTGAATTATTTTCATTTTTTACTGGTTCGCTATCCGGAGATTGCCATTTACGGCGGGGTTTGGGTTGGGGTGTTGATTGACGGACTTCGATGAGGTGTGTGGCTTCGAGCAGTTTGTGTAACTGATTCCAGGTGCCAATGAAACAGGTTTTAGGGATCACTTCAAAAATTGATTCGTGTGAAAGGGCATAATAACGGATATTGGCTATTACTTTTTTCCACTCTGCACTGTTGTGATAAGCTGAAAATTTTTGTAGTGCTGCATAGGGATCAAGAAATTCCTTTTTTGAAAGGTGGCGGGGAAAATAATCCCATGGTGTGCGGTATTTACACCAACCGCAATACAGTGCGTATTGATTTAACATCCAGACACCGTTATCCGTACCCGGTTCGATTTCTACTTCGTTTATAAAGTCATGGTTCTCTATAATTTTTATGGCAGCTTTGGAAAGGATGGTGAGCTGCTCCGTAAAAAAAAGAACGTTGGCAGGGAGCTGTTCCCATACCTGCTCAGCACATGCCGCTTTCATAGAACGGGTAAGCATTTTACGGGCTGCTGGCAGATCGTAGATGTCATAAAAGTTGTCAATTTTTTGATAGTGGTGATTCATTTTTATCACGGCTGTTTTGTGTGGTATAAAGTAACAGAAGAGGCAGGCAGTAACCTACCAGCCTGCTTTGTATTTTACAAATGTGGGTTTGTATTTTACATCATGAGCGGCGGAGAAACGTTGTGAATAGTGCCAAGAAATATTTATTTTAGCTGTATGAATGAAAAAACGATCCATGAAGGAAGAAATATAAAACGCATCCGGGAGATATTGGGTGTGAAGCAGGATACACTGGCGGCGGAGCTGGGATTGAGCCAACAGGCGGTGAGTGCTTTAGAGCAAAAAGAAGCTTTGGATAAGGATGTGATTGAAAAGATTGCGAAGGTGTTGAAGGTTAGTCCTGATGCCATTAAAAGTTTTAATGAAGAAAATACTATCAATATATTTTCGAATACCTATCATGATAACTCTTCGATTTTAGGCACATACAATTTCAATCCACTTGAAAAATATGTTGAAGCCTTAGAAGAAAATAAAAAATTATATGAACGTTTGCTGCAAGCTGAACGGGAGAAGGTGGCGTTACTGGAAAAAATCTTAGATAAGAAATAACAACAACGGTGATTCTGAGAGGCCCCACGCTATGGCGGGGGCTTTTTTATTTGAAGAAAGTTTGTATTTTTAAAGAGCCTGACTTATGGCCTGCTGATGCTATGAGGAACATGTTTTTTGTCTGCGTTTTTGGATTGCTTCGCTTGCTAACTGAAATCAGGTTTTTTGAGGGAATAAAAAAAGCGACTTGCGCCGCTTTAAATGTTTTCACAACGGAATAATCCTTATTGTGATTTGCTTTCAGCATTAAAACTAATAAACATATTCAAATGAACAAAAAAATTCTTGGCCTTGACTTAGGAACAAATAGTATTGGCTGGGCATTGGTTGAGCAAAATTTTGAAAATAAATACGGAAAAATTCTTGGAATGGGTAGCCGTATTATTCCTATGTCGCAGGACATAATATGTGAATTTGGAAAAGGAAATTCCGTTTCCCAAACTGCAGAAAGAACACGCTTTAGAAGTATCCGTAGATTAAGAGAAAGATATCTTTTAAGAAGGGAAAGGCTACATAGAGTTTTGAATGTTTTGGGCTTTTTGCCCGAACATTATGCGGCTGAAATTGATTTTGAAAAGCGCTTAGGCAAATTTTTGGATGAGTCTGAGCCAAAAGTTGCATGGAAAAAAAATAACGAAGGTAAATTCGAGTTTCTATTTCAAAAATCCTTCGCTGAAATGATTGAAGATTTTAAATCCAGCGGACAAGAAATAAAAATACCGTATGACTGGACAATTTACTATCTGCGCAAAAAAGCGCTCATGGCTAAAATAGAAAAAGAAGAATTGGCCTGGTTGATTCTAAATTTCAATCAAAAACGGGGTTACTATCAATTGCGGGGGGAAGATGATGAGTTACCTTCGAATATAAAAGAATATGTAGAGCTGCTTACGGTTGTTAAAATTGAAAAAGGTGAACCTGATAAAAAAAACAATAAAAAACATTGGTATAACATCACTTTGAATAATGGATGGGTTTATTCTGCAACTTTTTCTTCTGAACCCCAATGGCTAAACGCCGAAAAAGAATTTCTAGTTACAGAAGAACTTGATGAAAATGGAGACATTAAAATTGTAAAGGATAGAAAACAAGACAAGGAAGGAAAAGAAAAAAGAAAAATAACACCTCTGCCAACGTTTGATGAAATTGATTTGATGAGCAAAGCTGATCAAGATAAAATCTACAAAAAAATTAAAGCCAAAACAGAAATAACAATTAGTAATAGCGGTAAAACTGTTGGTGCTTATATCTATGATACGTTACTTAAAAAACCACAACAAAAAATAAGAGGTAAATTAATACGCACCATTGAACGGAAATTTTATAAAGAAGAATTAAAGAGCATTCTGCAAAAACAGATTGAGTTGCAGCCCGAATTATTTAGCAATGATTTATATAATGAATCTATTCGAGAATTGTACAGAAACAATGACTCCCATCAATTACAATTAAGTAAGAAAGGTTTCATTCATCTTTTTTTGGAAGACATTATTTTTTACCAACGCCCGCTACGCAGCCAGAAATCTTCCATTAGCAATTGCACTCTTGAAAATAGAAAATACAAAGATGAAACAGGAACAGAGCATACGCAGTGGCTTAAAGCTATTCCAAAATCAAATCCATATTACCAGGAATATCGCATATGGCAATGGATGTTTAATTTGTCCATCTATAAAAAAGATGATGACAGGAATGTAACCGCTGAATTTTTAAACGGCTTAGAGGATTGGGAAAGTTTGTTTGAGTTCCTGAACGATAGAAAAGAAGTGGAGCAAAAGCCTTTGATTAAATATTTTTTAGAACTAAAAGGATTTAAAGGAAAGACGCTGACCGCCGAGGTTGAAAAATACAGATGGAATTATGTAGAAGACAAAAAATATCCCTGCAACGAAACGAAAACCCTTATAAACACACGGCTTGAAAAAGTACAAGGTGTAACCAATAGATTTTTGACAAGAGAAATTGAACAACAACTATGGCATATCATTTATTCAGTAACAGATAAGATTGATTATGAAAAAGCCTTAAAATCATTTGCAGTTAAACATCAATTGGATGTAACATCATTTATAGAGGCATTCAAAAAATTTCCTCCATTTAAAAGTGATTACGGTTCATTCTCTGAAAAAGCAATTAAAAAATTATTACCCTTACTACGCCTCGGAAAATATTGGAGTTGGGATGCCATTGATAAAAACTCAAAAGACAGAATTCAAAAGATTTTATCAGGCGAATATGACGAAACCATTAAAGATAAGATTAGAGACAAAGCATTGCACTTTAAACAAGAAGATCATTTTCAAGGATTACAATTGTGGTTGGCGCAATATATAGTTTACGGGAGACATTCCGAGGCGGCTGAAATCGGCAAATGGAATTCAGTAGATGATTTAGAACAGTATCTTCAAAATTTTAAACAACATTCCCTCCGTAACCCTATCGTAGAGCAAGTTGTAACCGAAACGCTTAGAGTAGTAAAGGATATTTGGGCAAAGTATGGTAATGGAGCCAAAGATTTCTTTGATGAAATACATATTGAGCTGGGAAGAGAAATGAAACTGCCTGCTGAAGAAAGGGACAGAATGACCAGGCAGATTACAGAAAATGAAAATACTAATCTTCGTATTAAAGCCTTGCTGGCAGAATTGATGAATGATGCCAATGTGGAAAATGTTCGGCCATATTCGCCGATGCAACAAGAAATACTTAAAATATATGAAGATGGCGTACTTAATTCTGACATTGAAATACAAGAAGACATTCTTAAAATCAGTAAAACAGCACAGCCATCCTCATCGGATTTGAAGCGCTATAAACTTTGGCTTGAGCAAAAGTACCGCTCTCCTTACACCGGTGAAATCATTCCGCTCAACAAACTTTTTACATCAGAATATGAAATAGAACATATCATACCGCAAAGCAGATATTTTGATGACAGTTTCAGCAACAAAGTGATTTGTGAGGCGGCCGTAAATAAATTAAAAGACAATCATGTTGGGCTGGCATTTATCAAAAACTTTCATGGACAAATTGTAGAGTGCGGGTTAGGGAAAAAGGTAAAGATTCTGGAAGTGAACGTATATGAAGAATTTGTAAAACAACACTATGTCAAAAACCGGAGCAAACGGAATAAACTTTTGTTGGAGGATATTCCTGAAAAAATGATAGAACGGCAAATGAATGACACCCGCTATATCAGCAAATTTATATCCGGTATATTATCAAACATTGTTCGTGCCGAAGTAAATGACGATGGCGTAAACTCTAAAAACGTATTACAAGGAAATGGAAAAATAACCAGCGAATTAAAACAGGATTGGGGATTAAATGATGTGTGGAATGAACTGATTATACCACGTTTTGAAAGGATGAATAAGTTGACAAATTCAGCTCACTTTACTAAATGGAATGAAAATCATCAAAAGTTTTTACCTACTGTTCCACTGGAATTATCAAAAGGATTTTCAAAGAAGAGAATAGATCATCGCCATCATGCCCTAGATGCACTGGTGATTGCATGTGCAACGAGAGATCATATTAATTTACTCAACAATCAGTCTGCCAGGTCGGATACCAAACGGTATGATCTAAAGAGAAAGTTGATGCGTTTTGAGAAGGTTGTATACAATCACCCGCAAACAGGCGAACGGATCGAAAGAGAAGTACCTAAGGGCTTTCTTAAGCCTTGGGAAAACTTTACAGCAGATACTAAAAATAGGTTGGAAAATATAATAGTGAGTTTTAAGCAAAATCTTCGTGTGATTAATAAGGCAACAAATTATTATGAAAAATGGGCAATAAAAGATGGAGTAAAAGCAAAAGAAACTGTAGAACAAAAAGGAGTGAATTGGGCAATAAGGAAACCGATGCATAAAGCAACTGTTCACGGCAAAGTGGATTTACCCCGAATAAAAGTGCCAAAAGGAAAGATACTTACAGCCACCAGAATGGCATTGGATGCAACGTATGACTTAAAATCTATAGAAGCCATAACAGACACAGGGATACAGAAAATTTTAAAAAACTATCTGGCAACCAAGGGTAATAATCATGAATTAGCATTTTCACCTGAAGGAATTGAAGAAATGAATAAGAACATTCAAAACTACAATGATGGAAAACCACATCAGCCAATTTATAAAGTAAGAGTATTTGAGTTGGGAAGTAAATTTCAACTGGGGGAATTGGGCAATAAGAAAACGAAGTATGTAGAAGCAGCAAAAGGAACGAATTTGTTTTTTGCTATCTACCAAGACAATAACGGAAAGCGAAGTTTTGAAACCATCCCTTTAAATGAAGTAATAGAAAGGCAAAAACAGGGATTAAGCCCTGTATCTCAAGAAAACGAAAAAGGAGGACAGTTGTTATTTCATTTATCCCCTAATGATTTGGTCTATGTACCTACAGTAGATGAAAGAGAAAACGCATCAAGGATTGATTTTGAAAATTTGACGAAAGAACAAATAAAGCGCCTTTACAATGTGAATGACTTTTCTTCTACTTGTTATTTTACACCAAACAATTTGGCAAAAGCAATAGCAGCAAAAGAAGTAGACCTGAGTTTTGATAAAGAAAAAAATAAGGTAACAGGTTCTTACGATACTAAAACGGCAAGTTTTGAGGGCGAGCAGATAAAAGATATATGTATTAAATTAAAAGTTGACCGCCTCGGCAATATATCCCGAGGTTAAAATTGTAATAAAAAGAAGATTCGTCCGTTTTATCATAGCAAACACCCAAATCCTATGATCAAGCGGACCCTTTATTTTGGTAACCCAGCTTATCTCAAAACACTGAACGAGCAATTGGTAATGGAGTTGCCTGATACCGGCGAAACCAAACAGGCAGCCATTGAAGACATCGGGCTTCTGATTCTTGACCACCGGCAGATTACCATTACACAGGCTCTGCTCTCCAAACTATTAGCCAACAATACAGCCGTTATTACCTGCGATGATACCCACCACCCTACGGGAATGCTACTGAACCTTGACGGCAACAGTTTACAAAGCCAGAAACACCAGGCACAGTTAGAAGCCAGTGTTCCCCTGAAAAAACAATTGTGGCAGCAAACAGTAATCGCTAAAATTCAAAACCAGGCAGCCTTACTGATACAGGAACGAGAAGAAGCCAAGTATTTATTGAAACTGGCAGAGGAAGTGAAGAGCGGTGATGCAGATAACTGTGAAGCACAGGCGGCTGCCTATTTCTGGAAGCGGGTGTTTCCAGCCTTTCTTGAATTCAGAAGAGAGCGTTACGGGCCGCCACCCAATAACCTGCTTAATTATGGATATGCGATTTTAAGGGCACTGGTGGCGAGGAGCCTTGTAGCCAGCGGACTGCTGCCCACATTCGGCATTCATCACCGGAACCAGTACAACAGTTACTGCTTAGCCGATGATATTATGGAGCCCTACCGCCCTTTTGTAGATAAGGTGGTGTGTGATATTGTGCGTATGAACGGAAAGTTTCTGGAAATGACCCCGAAGATGAAGGCGGCTTTGCTGGCCCTACCTACTATGGATGTGCAGATGGGCGGGCAAAAAAGCCCGCTGATGAATGCGGTGCAGCGGAGCACGGCCAGCCTGGCGAAATGTTTTGAAGGGAAGACGAGGAAACTACTGTACCCGGAGTTGAAGGGCTGAGCCGGGAAGGCGGAAAAACGGGAAGTTGGTGTAAGAATTTTGTGAAACTATCTCTGCTGCTTCCCAGAAGAAGTTCGCCTGGTATTGAATTTCCTGTGAGAAACGGTTTCTTTATTCTTATGAATGAGCTTGCTTATAACCACTGCTTATGTATGAACGCTTTAACGCCTATAGAATCATGTGGGTTTTAGTGTTTTTTGACCTGCCCACCGACACCAAGAAGGACCGGAAGATCTATGCCCGGTTCCGGAAAGATATTCTGGCCGACGGGTTCAGTATGTTCCAGTTCAGTATTTACCTGCGGCACTGCACCAGCCGAGAAAATGCAGAGGTACATATTAAACGGGTAAAGGGTATTTTACCCCCTAAGGGTCATGTAGGCATTATGTGTATTACGGATAAGCAATTTGGTATGATGGAAATTTTCAGGGGCAAGGAAGCAGTAGAAAGCCCCGAAACGGTACAACAACTGGAGCTTTTTTAATAAAACAGGATGAAAAAAATGCGTGTACTACCCATTTTTTTCATCCTGAAAAGTGGCCTAAGTCTTTGATTTTGCTGTTTTTAACCAAAAGCGGTTGTTAAAGAACTAAGCTACTTAATAATTTGAAAGCAAATCACAACGGTGTTCACTACGGGTTATGAGTTGTAGATGTTGTTAAAGAACTAAGCTACTTAATAATTTGAAAGCAAATCACAACAAAAGAATGCTATAGGTTACTGAGAGGTCTGTTGTTAAAGAACTAAGCTACTTAATAATTTGAAAGCAAATCACAACGGACATCCGGGAGTTTCAAAGAACTGAAGAGTTGTTAAAGAACTAAGCTACTTAATAATTTGAAAGCAAATCACAACACGATCGCATTTCTGGGCGGGGTTCGCTCCGTTGTTAAAGAACTAAGCTACTTAATAATTTGAAAGCAAATCACAACTGGGGCGGATGCGGTTATCAGGAATAGTGGGTTGTTAAAGAACTAAGCTACTTAATAATTTGAAAGCAAATCACAACGGGCTTCATAGCTGATGGTTTCTTCCAGATGTTGTTAAAGAACTAAGCTACTTAATAATTTGAAAGCAAATCACAACGGGAGTATGCTGCATCCTTTCAATCCATGAGTTGTTAAAGAACTAAGCTACTTAATAATTTGAAAGCAAATCACAACGCGGGATGCAACGGTTGAAATGGACGCTTTGTTGTTAAAGAACTAAGCTACTTAATAATTTGAAAGCAAATCACAACAACAACTTCATTGTCTGCCAACACCCCAATGTTGTTAAAGAACTAAGCTACTTAATAATTTGAAAGCAAATCACAACGAAAAGCCAGAGGTTTGCGTATTAAGTAGGTTGTTAAAGAACTAAGCTACTTAATAATTTGAAAGCAAATCACAACTTACAGCGCATATTTCCTGTTGCTGTAATGTTGTTAAAGAACTAAGCTACTTAATAATTTGAAAGCAAATCACAACTCATATAAGTTTGACAAGAAATAAATATGTGTTGTTAAAGAACTAAGCTACTTAATAATTTGAAAGCAAATCACAACACACGTGTCTACGAATTAAAAGAAATAGCGTTGTTAAAGAACTAAGCTACTTAATAATTTGAAAGCAAATCACAACCCACAGGTAATAGTTGAAAGTCCAACCATAGTTGTTAAAGAACTAAGCTACTTAATAATTTGAAAGCAAATCACAACATCAATCTTCAGAATTGAATCTACAAGGAGTTGTTAAAGAACTAAGCTACTTAATAATTTGAAAGCAAATCACAACAACTGATCGTTAATGACTTCATTCAAATTTGTTGTTAAAGAACTAAGCTACTTAATAATTTGAAAGCAAATCACAACCTCTTTTTGAGATTGCTTTTTTCCAAAAGTGTTGTTAAAGAACTAAGCTACTTAATAATTTGAAAGCAAATCACAACAAATAAACGAACATTTAATATATATAGGAAGTTGTTAAAGAACTAAGCTACTTAATAATTTGAAAGCAAATCACAACAGACCTGGAGCGCATACTGCCGGGAGGTTAGTTGTTAAAGAACTAAGCTACTTAATAATTTGAAAGCAAATCACAACATCATTGGAAACGGTAATTCATCTTCTGCCGTTGTTAAAGAACTAAGCTACTTAATAATTTGAAAGCAAATCACAACTTTCTGTCCATCGTTACTACCACCCATTCAGTTGTTAAAGAACTAAGCTACTTAATAATTTGAAAGCAAATCACAACATGAAACCATGTGTTTAACTGCTCAATACTGTTGTTAAAGAACTAAGCTACTTAATAATTTGAAAGCAAATCACAACACAACTACAAGAGGAAGCGGGAAATTCAGGGTTGTTAAAGAACTAAGCTACTTAATAATTTGAAAGCAAATCACAACCATTTTCTTATTGTTGTTTTTAAATTTCGGTTGTTAAAGAACTAAGCTACTTAATAATTTGAAAGCAAATCACAACTGCTTGTAACCTGCTTGCCAAAACAAACCAGTTGTTAAAGAACTAAGCTACTTAATAATTTGAAAGCAAATCACAACGCTTCTCGGATAGTCCAGCGTGACTATTTCGTTGTTAAAGAACTAAGCTACTTAATAATTTGAAAGCAAATCACAACATGGTTAAATATGCGCCTTATGTTGAATTTGTTGTTAAAGAACTAAGCTACTTAATAATTTGAAAGCAAATCACAACACAGTCGGCTCAATAATGTTAAGTCAATCCGTTGTTAAAGAACTAAGCTACTTAATAATTTGAAAGCAAATCACAACTAGCGGGCAATTATTCTCCCTTAGAGGATAGTTGTTAAAGAACTAAGCTACTTAATAATTTGAAAGCAAATCACAACAGAGGCAACAAAGGGCGTGAAAGGTGGTTGTTGTTAAAGAACTAAGCTACTTAATAATTTGAAAGCAAATCACAACGCCATTACAGAATACAAACAACTGAACTTGTTGTTAAAGAACTAAGCTACTTAATAATTTACTTCGGTATTTGTTATTTTAGTTTGTCTCAGTGTCCTTCGCTTCGCTACGGTTGAAAGCAAATCACAACGCCTCTTCATGCGTGTGTGTTTGTTGCGTTAGTGTGAAAGAACTAAGCTACTTAATAATTTACTTCGGTATTTGTTATTTTAGTTTGTCTCAGTGTCCTTCGCTTCGCTACGGTTGAAAGCAAATCACAACCCGTGATACTGTACGGCAATTTGACAAGTTAGCGTGAAAGAACTAAACTACTTAATAATTTACTTCGGTATTTGTTATTTAGTTTGTCTCCGTGTCCTTCGCTTCGCTACGGTTGAAAGCAAATTACAATTAAACTTTCTAAAATCGGAAAACATAAACAGGGACAAAATTAAAAGTCCTTATTTAAAGTATTATGACAAAATTGGACACAAAAAGGATTGAAAAAATACTAAGATTTCATTCTTTTTTCAAGTGCATCCATTGTTTTTCAAATTCCTTTTTTTCTTCTGCAGACATGGATTTCATTTTATACTCCGTTTGCCCGGCCATCCAATCCCAATATTTATCATCAAGGCCTTCTTTTGGACCACCATCAGCATCTGCATATGGATTCACTATTTTGTCTTTACCGTTCAGAATTCAAAGTTACAACTATTGATGCGTTTTAAAATTCACCAATGACTGCTCATCTTTTGCCTCCAAAAAACACATCCAAAGCATTGTGCTGTATATTTAGCCTCGTCCTATAATGTGAAAAAATTTAGTTACTTTATAATTTAATTCGCTATTTTTTATTGTTTTTTGTCTCAGTGTCTTTCGCTTCGCTACGGTTGAAAGCAAATCACAAGAATGAAATCCTGTTGAATTATTTGAACAAGTTTTGTTAACAAATGAAGAACTCAATATAACTTTACTATTAAAAAAAGAAGCAAAAAATTGGTTGCATACTGATAAACTTGAAGAACGTAAAAAACTAAAACTATACGGTTTTTATGAAAAGTTCAGAACTTATAGCAGAAATTTCTCCAGTTATTAATAAAATCACTTTTACTCAAAAAGGAAAAATAACTCTCCATCTTGTTGATGGCCGTGTACTTATTGTACCGTTGCGTTATTATCCATCTATAAAAAAACTTTCTGTAACTCAAAGAAAAAAGCACACCATCGCTGATGGCGAAGTAGTTATTTTTAAAGATGCCGATGAAGTTTTTCATATTGAACAGTTTCTTGGCGTACCTTCTGAGTACGAGTATCATCTTTCAAAAAAAGCAGAAGATTTAAAAGATGCCGCTGCTATGCAAAAAGCACGAAAAGGTAATACCGTTCCTTGGGAAGAAGCAAAGAAACGTTTACTTAATACAGCTAAGCGTAAATAAAAAAACAGGGTATAAACTTTTGCCGGAGAAATAAAATGTTATGGATTCAAGAGGAATATTTTATCACTTCTTGAAACTTGCTGATTCAGCAAGGAAAGCGCAAAGTTCAGCTTTGTAACTGCTGCCGTTGCTGACGCCAGTCAATCATTACTCTGTAATACATCATTTCAACGGGCTTTATTTCGTACTACCTTCCGTCAACAATAAAAACTAAACAATCAATCAATAAAAAAATTAAACATGAAAAACGGAACTAAAATATTGATTGCATTGGGTGCAGGTGCTGCCATTGGTGGTGTGGTGGGACTTTTGTTTGCTCCGGCCAAAGGGGTTGAAACCCGTCAAAAAATTGCCGAAAGCGGTAAGAAGCTCAAAGATCAGTTCAATGAAAAATTGAAACTGGGCAAAGAACGGCTGGAAGAGAAATTTAACGGCAAAGTAGCTGAAGAACACAGCTGAAACAACCAGCCTCAAAATGGAACACGGTGTACCATGGAAAAGAAGGCCCGTTAAGGATGAAATAAAACCTGACGGGCTTTCCTGTTATTGCTCATCAATCATTCATCATGTATAAATCCCTTTTTGTAATAGCCATTCTGTTTTTATGCAACAAAGGCCTTGCACAGAAAAAAGCTATGCATTCTTTTCATGCAGGCCTTGAGTTGGATGCTTTGCCTTATGCAACCGGCGGATGGTTTGCAGCAGCTTGGGCAGGTAATGAACAGTGGCGCATCCGCCTCCTTACAGCCTCAGTAAAAAAACCAGACTTTACAACGAGAAATGGGTTCAGTAATCATCGTATCAGGGCTTATGCTGCTATAGCAGATTATTCGTTAAAAAAAGATTGGGAAGGTTTCTGGCTGGGTGGTGGTTTGGTTTTATGGAACAGTACCATACAAACTGATGCCCGTTTGCAAACAACTTCCTTCAGCAATTATTTATTGAACGGAAGTGCAGGCTATCATTTTAAACTGCATAAAAACATTTATCTGAGTCCGTGGGCAGGCCTCAGCATGCGTACAGGAGGAGATAAAGATGTGGCTGTAGATAACAAAAGATACACTTTACCCCTGCTTAACCCGGAAGCTTCCATAAAACTGGGTTTCTGGTTTTAAAACAAGGAATTAAACATTCTGCTGCGCATCATGATCAACAAGGTATAACCATTCAGCTTTGGTGAGCCATGAAATACCAAAAGCTGTTAATGCAATTGCTTCACCCCAAAATACTAAACTGTATTTTTCACAGGCAGCTTCAAAGAAAAACATACTTATAGTCAATGAGGCAATACAACCAATCATAATCCAGCCACAAGCCAGGTACAGTTTATTCCGTTGCATTTTCTCCGGCGTAGGTGCTGTATCTTTCTTTGTTTTACGAAACAGGTAAACAGAAAAAATAATAAACACCGTAAACAAACCAATAGCAAAAGCAAAATGTGCATAATGCACCCACCCTTTAACGGTCGTGGGAAACAAAGCCACTCCCAACGCCATACCGGATCCTGTATTGGCAATTCTATTATCTATCGGCTCGGGACCTTTGTAAGCAAATAAAAAAAAGCTGAGGGCAAAAAGTACACCCACCAGTATATCACCACCGGCTGTGTTATCATAATAATCACTGATGGAAAACTCCAGTTGAAAGCTTCTCTCAGCAATCGCTTTACCTGTAAAAACAAGCAGAGGCAAAAAGATACCGGCCAGCCCCATTAAAATGCGAAGTGTTTTATAAGAGATGATCTGGTCCTGTGTACTCTGTGTAGTACGCCCGGGTATTGAAGACATAATTGTAAAGGATGTTTCGCAACAAAATACAGCAGTAAGTCTTCAATTGCAAGCAAAAAAAATCTCCTGATATGCAGGAGATTTTTTATAACATTCTTTTCGAATGATTAGCTGAGATGCTTTGACAGGTGCTTAGCCATGTCAAACATAGACACCTGGCTCTTACCGCCAAATACTACTTTAAGTTTATCATCAGCATTGATCATGCGTTTGTTTTTAGCATCCTGCAATTTGTTCTTGCGGATATAAGCCCAGATTTGCTTTACAGCTTCTGTGCGGGGCAATGCTTTTGCACCTACTACAGCAGCTAATGCAGCACTGGGAGTTAATGCTTTCATGAACGCAGCATTAGGCTTACGTTTTACTTTTGCTTTTTTGGGAGCAGCTTTCTTAGCAGCTTTTTTAGGAGCAGCTTTTTTGGCAGCCTTTTTAGGAGCGGCTTTTTTTGCGGCTTTCTTAGGAGCAGCTTTCTTAGCTGGTTTCTTTGCTTTTTTTGTTGCCATGACGTTTTTGTTTTTGAATGTTAATGGGAATGGTAATTACCATTTCAAATATATGTGATAAACAGCGTGAAACAACAAATACTTTTTCACTTTTTTTGAGTTTTCCCCAATGAAAACGAGTTATTCACACCTTGGTTTCCCAATGAAAAAAAGGAGAACCCGCCATTTTCTCCAATGAACACATCAAAACCCACTTTATATTTTTGGTGATTTTGTCAATGAAAATACGCTCCTGCGTAATACCGGAATCCATATGCTGATCATCAGAAACGGTCCCTCACTTATCATTCCTCCAATGAAAAATACCAGACCCAATCGCTTTGAATTCAAAAGAAATCATTCTTACTTTATGGTTCTTATTTGAACCCTGCTGTTAAATCTTACACCAGTAACAGCAAAGAATGAAAACAACCAACCATTTTTTAACTCTTAAAACCTTACTGCTATGCCATTCAAATCCATGGTGTACACAGCATCCTTCTTTTTGCTGGCACTCGTTTTCTCACATTGTAACAATGATCAAAAAACAACAGCCATCAATACTTACGGCGGCTATGAAAGCCAGGCAAAATGGGGCGAACACTTAATCACGGTAGGCGGTTGTGGTGATTGCCACACGCCTAAAAAGCTCACACCGCAGGGACCGGTAGATGACAGCAGCTTAATGCTGAGTGGTCATCCGGCACAGTTTCCTTTACCGGATATTGACAGAAGCGTTCTTGAATCAAGAAACATGTTTGCTTCTCAAACGCTCACTTTCTGGATGGGTCCATGGGGTGTGTCATTTGCCGCCAATTTAACGCCAGACTCTACAGGCACATTATCATGGACGGAAGAACAATTTATAACAGCTTTGCATGAAGGGTACTCAAAAGGAATTAAAACCAACAGAAAGTTGTTACCTCCCATGCCAGTAGAAGCAACAAAGCATTTTACTGATGAAGAGCTGAAAGCTATGTTCGCTTATTTACGAACAGTAAAACCAATTAAAAACGTAGTACCGCAACCATGGCCACCCACTGGTGCACCGCCGGCCGTGAGGTAATAATAAAACGAACTCCGCCAATAACAGGCGGAGTTCATTTATACACACCATTCATCCATTTTCTTTTACGGTATAATCATGTGATTTAACTTTATCACAAATCAATAAACGCATGAGAAAGATTCTGTCCTTATTTGTTGTGCTGTCATCAGTACTTATTCTCAACGCACAACAAACACAAAAACCTGTATTACACGGCAAGCATTGGATGGCCATCACCGGTAAACCATTAGCAGCTACTGCAGGTGCCATGATGTTTCAGCAAAAAGGAAATGCAGTAGATGCGGCCTGTGCTATGCTGGCTGCTACCTGCACCATGTGGGACGTATTAAGTTGGGGTGGCGAAACACAGGCACTCATCTACAATCCCAAAACAGGAAAAGTAATCGGCATTAATGCTTTAGGTGTGGCACCAACAGGAGCTACACCTGAATTTTACAAAAGCAAAGGATACAATTTTCCGCCACAGTACGGACCCTTGGCAGCCGTAACTCCCGGAACTTTTGGCGGTTTATGTTTAATGCTGGCGAATTATGGAAAATTGAGTTTGAAAGATGTATTGGCACCCGCTATACAAATGGCTGCAGGTTATCCTATTGAAAGTTCAACTGCTAACAGCATTGAACGTCAGAAAGCATTGATCAAAGAATGGCCTTACAGTAAAAAAGTTTTCCTTCCGCACCTGGGTCAAAAAAGAGAAGCGCCTGAGGGTGGTGAAATATTTGTACAGAAAGATTTACTCGAAACACTTACCAAATTAGTAGAAGCTGAACAACAGGCATTAAAAAAAGGTAAGAACAGAAAAGATGCGATCATGGCTGCCTATGATCGTTTTTATAAAGGTGATATTGCCCAGGAGTTTGTACGTGGCTGCCAGGAGCAGGGCGGTTTAATTACCATGAATGACCTTGCTAACTGGAAGCCCATCGAAGAAGAACCGATGCATGTAAATTACAAGGGCATTGAAGTGTACAAACTGCAACAATGGACTCAAGGCCCGATGCTTTTACAATCACTTAACATACTGGAGAATTTCGATTTGAAGGGCATGGGCTTTAACAGTGCCAAATACATTCATACGTTGTATCAAACCATGAATATGACATTTGCTGACAGGGATTTTTATTATGGCGATCCTGCATTTCCTCCTGCTGAACCAATGCAGGGACTGTTGAGTAAAGACTATGCAAGACAAAGAGCTAAACAGATTATGTGGGAACGTAACAATGCCAATGTGGGGCCCGGTGATCCTTATCCGTTTCAAAATGAAACAAACCCTTACCTTGACATGCTTAAGAAGAGAGGCTTCTCAATGGATACCGCCGCTCCTTCTAAAAATAATTTCATGCCCAGCCATGATGTTCGTAATAACGGAGTAGCAATAAATGACCCGGAGTATATGGAACGCTTATGGATGGGTACTACCTCCGTAGAAGCTGCAGATGAAGAAGGCTGGGTGGTTTCTATTACACCCAGCGGCGGGTGGATCCCTGCCTGTATTGCAGGTAATACCGGCATAGGAATGAGTCAACGTGGGCAAAGTTTTGTATTAGACCCAACACTCAATCCTTTCAATGTAATTGAACCGGGCAAACGTCCACGTGTAACGCTCACTCCAACACTTGCATTAAAAGAGGGCAAACCTTTTTTATCTTTTGCTGTACAGGGTGGTGATACACAGGATCAAAATTTATTACAATTCTTTTTGAACGTAGTAGAGTTTGGTATGAATGTGCAGGAGGCAACAGAAGCACCCAATATCAATACCAATCAATTATGGCTTTCTTTAGGCGGAGAGAAAGTAGCAGACCGCAGACCAAGACCCGGTAATTTATTATTGCATGAAGCAACACCGGAATGGGTGCGAAAGGAATTGAGACAGATGGGTTATCAGCTTTCATTTGACGATAGAACCAGCGGACCCATCAATGCTATTTGGTTTGACTGGAAGCACGGCAGCTTCTGGGGAGGCAGCAGTAATCATGGTGATGATTACGGCATCAGCTGGTAAAAAATTAAATCCCCGTTTTTACAACGGGGATTTTTTCATCATCAGCATACCGAAAATTAGTATTTCAACTTTAAATGATCATTGTTTTATAAAAGTTGCGGTTAAACGTTCACCTGTATGTAAATGAATTAATTCAGTTAAATACTGGCCCTTGGAAAAAGCAGAAACATCAAAACATAAATCATTCGCATTACGATTGGAAGAAAAAACAAGCATGCCAGTTAATGAATATACTTTTACCTGGTAAGTCCCTTTCATAAAATTCCCCCGGAGCTTTATCTGATCTCTTGCAGGATTTGGCCAAATCAATAAACGATTACCTGCTTTTGTTACTGCCGACCATGTAACAGAATTACTATAGCTGGTAACACCGTTTACATACTTTGTAAGAATACGATATTGACATTTTTCACCGGGCACACCATTCAAATCCTCATAATTGTAAGTAACTGCTTCCGTTTGATTGGTAGCAGGTAAGCTAGCTATCACTTCAAAATTACCTTCACCTGTTTTACGTTCCACTTGAATCTCATTTACCAGCTCGTCAGCCGGAGTTTCCCATTGTAATCTTGCATAACCGTTTTTTTCAGAAACAGTAAGGTGATAACCATTACCTGCCAATACTCCCTGTACCGGGCCAATGAAATTGATATTATCACCGCTTACACTGATGGGATTAACACTTCCCTCATTACAGGCACTCATATCAAAAGGCTGATAAGGGTTACCTGTATTTCCCTGCCGGATTATTACTACGCCAATTTCAATTTTCGGGGAAGCAAGCAAGGCATCGTGCCCTCCATTATCCTTTGTAAAAAACTGGGCAATAAAATCAGGAGTATTAAATCCATACCCCGGCTTATTAAGATTATAAGTAGCTGCCTGTGCGGGATCATTCAGTGTAAAAAAAATATCGAGTAATAACCTCATTTCGTTAGGCGGAACATTCATGATATTAAAACACCAGCCGGTAGAGCGGTTAATATAACGGCGTTGCATGGTCTTTGTTAAAGCACTATTTGCAATTGGTGCAACTCTGGAAGAAGTTGCTTCTGTGCCCACTGCAGGGCTGGGTCCGGTATCAACACCTACAAAATTGATATACTCAGAATGCATTAATACCGGAATTCTGGTCAGTGAATTTATACATAAAACTTCTGTAGCCGCTATAAGTAACAGCACTGCTGTTATACTGAAAACCAAAACGCTGACCGATGTACTCAAGATTAACATTGGAACTGGTATTGTTACGGATGCCGATACGTATAGTAATACGATTGGTGGTATTATCATAAAAACAATTGCCCAGTATCTCTGCCTGCTGGGCATTGAGCGAAAGAAAACAGACCGATAAAACCGGCAATAAGAGTAGACTTTTGATCATAGGTGATACATTTAAATCCCTTAAGCGGCTTTCATGAAGGACATGAAATACATTGTTTTACACAAAGATGTGCAGATTGCTGACTATAAGTTCTCTGAAGTGGTAATAATTCTCGTGGAGAAAGGATCCGGTTAGCTTTCAGGGGATAGGCAGCATAAAGGTAATACATGGTGTAGCCTAAATGCAAGAGTAAGTCCACGCTTTTTTTATTTTTACCCGATTCAGCGTACCGGGAATTTAAAAAAACGCATCATTTCAGCTCAAACCATACCGGTTTTGCATCGTTTACCTCTCCGTTATAATTGATAGTAAGCTCCTCGCCGGGTGCAATAGCACGAACTGCTTTTAAAAACATGGCGTCTTCTTCAAAATCCATAAAATATTCACAATTGGCATCAGAGGAATGATTATATATCGGAATCCAACCCAGCGCCATGGCACATTGGCTGCGGTCTGCGCCCCATTCAAAAATATAATCATGTAAAAGAGTAGCATCCAGATGCGTACGGTCCTGTGCACTCATTACAATCACCGGCGCAATTTCAATTACATCTCCTGCATCAATTGCTTCATTGGTAAACACACCTCTTCCCTTTCCTTCACTGTGATCAATATATAAACTAAGTAAACGCATCATAAGCTTATCATTCAGCTTTGAGCCAAAGAAACTAACTTTCTCCCGTTTCTTATTACACGAATATTTATCGGGAGGAATCTTTAATGTCATTTTTCATCCCGACCTCTGTAATTTCGGGACGCAAAATCATATTTCAGTTTAACGTAAACATTGATTCATGGAACTGGATTTGGAAAAAGAAATACCGCTCAAAGAGCAGTTTGAGGATCTTATGAGCCGTGAGGATAAACTGGAAATCCAGGAATTCCTGAACAACCAGAACATCAGCGATGTGGCGGAACTGGTGTATCAATTTCCGGATTATGAAAGCCAGATACTGGCTAATATGAGTGTACACCGTGCTGCCAGCGTATTTAAAATCCTTGACCTGCCCACACAAAAACAGATCATCAAAGAACTGCCCCCTTTTAAAACAGCAGAGTTATTGAACGAGTTGCCTGCGGATGACCGCACTTCATTTTTAGAAGAATTGCCCAGCAATGTGGTGCGGGAACTCATTAAGCTCTTGAATCCTGATGAGCGAAAAATCACTTTATCACTGCTTGGTTATCCTGAAGACAGTATCGGTCGTTTGATGACGCCCGATTATGTATATGTATATGCTACCGATACGATTGCTGAAGTATTTGATACCATCCGCAAGTATGGCAAAGACAGTGAAACCATTAATGTGATTTATGTAATTGATAAAAAAGGAAATTTACTGGACGACCTGCGTATCCGTGATATCATTCTTGCCTCACCTGATAAAACGGTAGAAGAACTGATGGATGGCCGTGTAATTGCTTTGAATGTGGATGATGACCAGGAAACAGCCAACGAAGCATTTAAAATGAATAACCGTGTGGCATTGCCCGTGGTGAGCAAGAGCAATAAACTGCTGGGCATTGTAACCATTGATGACGTGTTGTGGGTAGCCAATGAAGAGTTTAGTGAAGACATGCAGAAGATGGGTGGTACGGAAGCATTGGATGAACCGTATATTGAAACACCCATTTTTAAACTCTTCAAGAAAAGAGTAGTATGGCTGATCATTTTATTTTTTGGTGAGTTGATTACCATCACCGCCATGCAGAGCTACGAAGACGAGATTGCCAAAGTGGTGATACTGGCCACGTTTATTCCTTTGATCATTTCAAGTGGTGGCAACAGCGGTTCACAGGCTGCTACACTCATTATACAGGCAATGGCGCTGGGTGAAATTACTGTTGCTGATTGGTGGCGTATTATGCGGAGGGAGATCATATCAGGGTTGTTGCTTGGCTTTTCATTATGCATCATTGCGTTTTCTGTTATTTTCATCTGGCAATCATTTACGAATACGTTTGGTGATCATGCAGCATTGATTGGTTTAACAGTAGGCTGTTCATTGATTGGTATTGTTATGTGGGGCACTTTAATGGGCTCCATGCTTCCTTTATTCCTCAAAAGAATGGGAGCCGATCCTGCTGCTTCTTCTACTCCCTTTGTAGCTACACTTGTGGATGTAACAGGAATTATGATTTATTTTTCAATGGCCTATTTGTTTTTAAAGGGAGTGTTGTTGTAAATGACTGAAAGGCGACACCTTTCCGAAAAAGTGTTGTCTTTAACTTGATGAAAAGAGTTATGTGGCCGAAAGGCTGCGGGATTGAAATGAAAATACCGCCTTGCTGTTTGGCGGCATTGTAATGAAAAGCCCGATAATAGCTTCCCCTTGTATAAATGAAGAAAGCCCAAAAAAATCATCATTTACAGAAGAGGACTTTTTAAAAAAATTGCTTTTCTCCCCTATCTTTCATCCACTTATTTTTGTCGGTCTTAAAACTACAGAACAACTATGTGCGGAATTGTTGGTTATACAGGCCCAAGAGAAGCTTACCCGATTGTTTTAAAAGGTTTAAAACGTTTGGAATACCGTGGTTATGACAGCAGTGGTGTGGCCCTGCTCAACCATGGTTTGAAAGTTTATAAAAAGAAAGGTAAAGTGGCTGAGCTGGAAGAAAGCCTGATTGGAGCTGATGTAAAAGCAAACATTGGCATCGGGCATACACGCTGGGCAACACACGGAGAACCCAGCGACCGTAACGCCCACCCGCATGAAAGCGCCAGCGGCAGATTAGCGATGATTCACAACGGCATCATTGAAAACTACGCCCTCATTAAAAAAGAACTGGAGAATAAAGGATATAGTTTTAAAAGTGACACCGATACAGAAGTGCTGTTGAATTTTATTGATGATATTCAGCAACACAATGATTGCAGTTTGGAAGAAGCAGTACGTGTAGCATTGAAACGTGTAGTAGGTGCGTATTGCATTTTGTTGATTGATAAAGAAGACCCGCATACGATTATTGCAGCACGCAAAGGAAGTCCGTTGGTGATTGGTATTGGTAAAGGCGAACATTTCCTGGCCAGCGATGCAAGCCCCATCATTGAATACACCAAAGAAGTAGTGTATGTAAACGATTATGAACTGGCCATCGTACGTCCGGATGAATTAATATTAAAAAATCTGGGCAACGAAAAAATTACACCCTACGTTACCAAGCTGGATATGGAACTGGCAGCCATTGAAAAAGGCGGCTATGATCATTTCATGATCAAAGAAATTTTTGAACAGCCTAAAACCATCTATGACTGTCTGCGTGGACGATTAGACGTAGCAAAGGGAACGATTACGATGGCAGGTGTTGAAAATTATATGGAGCATTTAAAGAATGCGCCACGTATCATCATCATTGCCTGCGGTACCAGCTGGCATGCCGGTTTAGTAGCGGAATATATCATTGAAGAATTGTGCCGAATACCGGTGGAAGTAGAATATGCTTCTGAATTCCGTTACAGAAATCCTGTGGTAAATAAAGGCGATGTCATTATTGCTATTTCGCAAAGTGGTGAAACAGCTGATACATTAGTAGCTATTGAAAAAGCTAAAGAACAGGGCGCCATCATTTTTGGTGTGGTGAATGCTGTGGGTTCTTCTATTGCACGTGCGAGTCATACCGGTGCCTATACTCACTCCGGTCCGGAAATTGGCGTTGCGTCTACAAAAGCCTTTACGGGTCAATTGGCAGTGCTCACTATGATTGCATTAAAGATTGCACATAACAAAGGAACCATCAGTGAAGAACGCTATTTGCAATTATTGCAGGACTTACAGGAGGTACCGGAGAAAGTAGATGCCATTTTAAAAAATGCAGAAGAAGTAAAAGCAATTGCTGAAAAATATAAAGATTCAACGGATGCACTGTTCCTAGGCAGAGGCTACAATTTTCCTGTAGCGCTGGAAGGTGCGTTGAAGCTGAAAGAAATTTCCTACATCCATGCAGAAGGTTATCCTGCAGCTGAGATGAAGCACGGACCCATAGCATTGGTAACAGAAACGTTACCGGTGATCTTTGTTGCCACTAAAGATTCTTATCATGAAAAAGTGGTGAGCAATATGCAGGAGATTAAAGCAAGAAAAGGAAGAGTAATTTCCATTATTACCGAAGGCGATGCATTGAGTACAAGCCTGAGTAATGATGTATTTGCCGTGCCGCCTGCTGATGAAATTGTAGCTCCTATGCTGAGCGTGATTCCCTTGCAATTACTTTCGTATTATGTAGGCGTGGCAAAAGGCTACGACGTAGATAAACCCAGAAATTTAGCAAAGAGCGTAACGGTGGAATAATGCACGTTTATGGTTTATAGTTATGTGTTTTTATAAGTTGAGTAAAGGTGAGCGGATGAGCGTTTGTTGTGAGCTCAGTTAATTCAACAGGAAACCACAAACTGTAAACAAAAAACATTTCTTCATGAATCCAATTATAAAAAAGCCGCTGAGTGAGATCGGCTATAAGTTTTTTCCGGAGCAATACATCCCTGCGGGTGAAGATGAGTATTACCTGCGCCGTAAACAAAACCGTAACGGCATTACTTACCGCAAACTCACCCACCATGAAATAGACGCTCTCATCCGTAACAATAATACAAGTGACAACTGGGAAATGATTGAAGTAACGGATGTTTTCAATGCTGATTTAATTCAGAACTGTAAATTCTATGGCTGGGTACGCATCGGTAAACTGGAACCTTATTTCCTCGAATTTCATGCGGTAAAGCTGCGGGTAGGTTTGTATAACAGTACTATCATCAGTTGTGATTTTGGCGACAATGTTTCTATTGACAGTGTGCATTACCTCAGCCATTATATCATCGGCAATGAATGCATCATCACCAATGTGCATGAAATGGGCACTACCAACTATGCCAAGTTTGGTAACGGTGTATTGAAACAGGGCGAAGAAGAAAAAATCCGCATCTGGCTGGAAGTATGCAATGAAAATGCCGGAAGAAAAATTGTTCCGTTTAATGGAATGCTGCCGGGTGATGCGTGGATGTGGAGCCGCAACCGGGATAACAAAGCACTGCAACAAAAATTTTTAGAATTCACGGAGCAGAAGTTTGATAAACTGCGTGGCTATTATGGAAAAGTCGGCGACCGAACCGTTATTAAAAGTTGCCGCATCATAAAAGATGTGTGGATTGGTCCGCATGCTTACATTAAAGGTGCCAATAAAATTAAAAACGTTACCATCAACTCCAGTGAAAAATCAAGTTCACAGGTGGGCGAAGGGTGTGAGTTGGTGAATGGAATCATTGGAGAAGGATGTCGTGTTTTCTATGGTGTAAAAGCAGTTCGTTTTTACCTGTCTTCTCACTCACAGTTGAAGTATGGTGCCAGGCTCATCAACTCTTACCTCGGCAACAACGCTACTATCTCCTGCTGCGAAGTATTGAACTCACTCATCTTTCCTGCACATGAACAACATCACAACAACTCGTTCTTGTGTGCTGCCACTGTGATGGGTCAAAGTAATATTGCAGCGGGTGCTACACTCGGCAGCAATCATAACAGCAGAAGTGCAGATGGCGAGTTGATTGCAGGCAGAGGTTTCTGGCCTGCACTTTGCGTAAGCATCAAACACAACAGTAAGTTTGCTTCTTACACTTTATTGGCCAAGGGTGATTACCCGGCTGAACTGAACATCCCCATTCCTTTTGCACTGGTGAGCAATGACGAAACAAACAATCAATTACAGGTGATGCCGGCTTATTGGTTTTTATACAATATGTATGCACTGGCACGCAACGCCTGGAAATATGTTGACAGAGATAAAAGAACAGACAAAACCCAGCATCTGGAATACAGCTATTTAGCACCGGATACTGTGAATGAAATTTTTGAAACGCTCCGTTTATTGGAATTATACACCGGTAAAGCTGCCTTGCAAAAAGAGCAACCGGCGAAAGATTATTCTGATGCACAATGCATCAAAAAAGGAAAAGTATTATTGACTGCTGATGACAAAAGCATTGATGCATTAGAAATTATTGCGGAAGGTTTTGAAAACACCAAACGTAAAACCGTTTTACTGAAAGTAAGACAAAGCTACCGGGTGTTTCAGGAGTTGATTGGATATTATGCCGCCGAAGAATTAATTCACTTCATCAAAGCCAATAACTTATCACTTGCAACATGCATCAAACAACTACCCAAACCCGGCAAACGTAAAGCATGGACCAATGTGGGCGGACAGTTGATGGAAGCGGCTGCATTTACTTCGTTACAACAAAAAATTGTAGCAGGAAAAATAAAAGGCTGGGATGCAGTACATGCATTTTATGAGCAGCAATCAACATTGTATTCTTCGCAAAAACTGCAACACGCACTGGCTGCTTATGGTGAACTGCAGGGCATCAAACAACTTTCTAAAGAAACGATTACGACGCTTCTTACGCAATACCTGCATACAAAAGAATGGATGGTGAAAGGTATTTACAACAGCAGGGCAAAAGATTACAGCAATCCCTTCCGCAGCATGGTGTATGAAAACCCGGAGGAGCAGGAAGAAGTAACAGGATCTTTAGCAGGCAACAGTTTTATCTTACAACAACAGCAGGAGTTGAAAGAGATAAAGAAATTTGTAAACAAGTTTTTGAAACAATCCTAAACACAGAGGAAAAGAGAAACGGAGTACAGAGAAACTCTGTGTTACTCTATACCTCATTAACTCAGTGTTGAAAATGAACCGCCTTGTAGATGCCTATATTGAATCCCTGCCCGAAACCAAAAGGGAAATTGCAGAAGCCATCCGTGAATTAATTCTCACCACCGTTCCGGATGTAGAAGAAAAACTCAGTTTCAAAATTCCGTTTTATCATTACTTCGGTATGTTCTGTTACCTGAACGAAGTGGAAGAAGGCATTGATGTAGGATTCTGCAGGGGAAAGGACCTCGTGTTTGCATGGCCGCAACTGGATTTGAGAAACCGGGTGATGGTGGCTTCCGTCATCATCACTTCCAAAAAAGAAATACAAACCTTTCAACTGGAGCAACTGTTGCTGGCTGCATCCCATTGGCAAGCAGAAGCCAAACAAATGAAGCTGCCCATGGTAAAGACCAAAAAGAAAAAAGCCGCTTCCAAAAAGAAACGGCTTTGATATCATCATAATAAATTTTATTCACCCCAGATATTATCTTTTCCTTCAATCCACAACTTCACCAGTTCTGTTGTCACGGATTTCGGACGTTCCAATGGCAGACCCAATGCTCTGTCCCAAATTAAACTCGCCATTACACCCAGTGCACGGCTCACGGCAAACAACACGGTGTAATATTCATACTCCTTCAATCCGTAATGCACCAGTAAGGCGCCACTGTGTGCATCTACATTCGGCCATGGGTTCTTGATTTTACCAAGACTTTGCAGAATGGGCGGTACTACTTCATAAATATTCCAAACCGTATTTACCAACTTATCATTGGGCATATGAATTTTTCCAAACTCCATCTGGGCAGTAAAACGTGGATCTGTTTTGCGTAATACGGCATGACCATAGCCGGGCACTACCTTTCCTTCACTCAATGTTTTCTTCACATATTCAGCAATCTGCTCTTTGGTAGGCTCATCTGTTTTTAATTCTTCCTGCATTTCAAAAATCCACTTGATCACTTCCTGGTTCGCCAAACCATGCAAAGGACCGGCTAATCCATTCATACCGGCAGCATAGCTCAAATAAGGATCACTCAAAGCACTACCTACCAGGTGCGTGGTATGAGCACTCACATTACCACCTTCATGATCCGCATGAATGGTCATGTACAAACGCATCAATTCCATAAAGCCATGATCATCATAACCCAGCATATGTGCCAGGTTACCGGCCCAGTCTAATAAACCATTGGGATGAATATGTTCGTTATTCTTATACTTCCTCCGGTAGATATAGGCAGCAATACGTGGCAGGCGGGCAATCAAGATCATGGCATCATCAAAGATGGGCTCCCAGTAATCTTTTTTATTGATCCCTTCTGCATAGGCT
Organism: Lacibacter sp.; assembly: GCA_050916065.1. Lineage (GTDB taxonomy): Bacteria > Bacteroidota > Bacteroidia > Chitinophagales > Chitinophagaceae > Lacibacter. The sequence goes on along the minus strand of CP051137.1, from coordinate 168,408 downwards.
TTGGCAAAATAACTTTCTGTTTGCAGCGCCATCACACCCACTACAAACATGGTCATGGGATGTGTGTTAATGGGCAATGCATCAATAGCAGCAAACACATGGTTGGGCACATGGCTGCGACGTTGCCAGATATCAGTAACACGGTTGCTCATTTCCTGGTCAGGTAACTCACCGATCAGCATCAGGTAAAACAAACCTTCAGGTAAAGGTTGCTCTCCTTTAGGTGCTTTGGGAAGATGCTGCTGCAGTTCCGGAATGGAATAACCACGAAAACGGATTCCTTCCTGTGCATCCAGCAAACTGGTTTCAGTAACCAGCCCCGTCATACCACGCATACCCTGGTAAATCTGGGAAAGTGTTACCTCACCTATTACTTTGTTACCATGCTCTTTTATAATCTGCTTGATTTCTGCGTTGGCCGCATCTGCTTTTGCCTTAAACCGGTCTTTAATAATGCCCATAGTAAATAATTAGAAATGTATAATGGTTTGCAATTCGTTGACGTCAAAGGTAAAACAATCAACTGTAGCAGTAACAAGAGTGGAGATGAAAAGTTGATGAGATTTGAAAATTACTGATGAACTAACTTTCTTTTAACGATCAGTGAGTTACTTAAAACCATTCCCGTTTACTTTGGTGCCCGTTTGTACAACCAGAAGGCCAGTCCAGCAAACAGTACACAGGGCAACCATGCTGCAATCACCGGAGGAAAATTACCCTTGGTTGAAAACACCATGGAGAACTTATCAAACACGATAAACGTAACGCCGATGATAAAAGCCAGTGCCAGGTGCAAACCGCTGCCACCACGCACTTTACGGGAGGCAAGAATGGCGGCAATCATCGTCATTACAATTACAGAAATGGCATAGGCATCCCGGCGGTAACGTTCAAACTTGAGTTCATTCACTGTTTCAGAGCCACGCATTTCTTCCTGTTTAATAAAACGTGCAAGACCGGGTGTGCGTAATTTATCTTTCAGGTGATCATCATACGCAAGATCTATGGGTTTGTACCCGATGTTTAGATAGGTAGTATCTACTTTCTTAACCGTTTCATTCATTCCGTTGATGGTGCGTTCAATTCCATTCTCCAGCCGCCACTGTTTTTTGGCGGTATCCCAGGTAATCATTTCGCTGCGCAGGTTGTAGTACACTTTGTTATCCCTGATCTTTTCAAGGAAAAAGCCCTGGCCTACTTTGGTGGATGTATCGAAAGAGCGGAAACCGGCATAGGTAAACGTATCAACACGCAGGTGCAGGTTGTTGATGTATTGGGCAGATGGATTGTTGATGGCACCCATATCAATGTAGCGCTCTTCAAAATCGGTGCGGATTTTATTGGCTGCGGGCACCAGGAAATGATTGGATACGCCCAGCAGTAATGCCAGGAAAATACCGCCTACCCAGTAAGGAAACAGAAATCTTCTCAAGCTCACGCCTGTGCTGAGGATGGCCACCACCTCACTGCGGGAAGCCAGGCGGGATGTAAAAAAAACAACCGCAATCAACACAAACACCGGGAACAGCAGACTGATCATGTGCGGCAGAAAGCCGAGATAATATTTACTGGCAATATCACTGATGCCTAAACCGCTGCGTATAAAATCTTCTGCCTTTTCACTGGCATCCACTGCAATGGTGATCACTGCAAAGAGGAAGAGGGAAAAGAAGAAGGTCTTCATAAAGAACTTCAATATGTACGCATCCAGTTTTTTCATGAAGGTGCAAAGTAAGGAAATAGTCAACAGACGGCAGACCATAGTCCATTGCCGTTTACTATAATTTGGAGTTAATAATGGTTCAGGGATAACCGATCGCAGTCCAAAGACGTTTTCAATAATTTATAATACCTGATAAATATTTTATTCTTAAAAAATAGAGTTCTTCTGTGGTCTGTCGACCGTCGACTGTGGACTTTCTTCCGTGGTCTGTCGACAGTGGACCATGTACCAAACATCACAGCCTCGTTTTCAACACCTCCACCATTTCGTTCTTCCAGCCGGCAAAGCTTCCGTCGAGGATCCGCTTCCGGGCTTCTTTCACCAGCCATAAATAAAAAGCAAGATTATGCGTACTGGCAATGGTGAGCCCGGTAATTTCTTTGGCTTTAATGAGGTGACGCAGGTAGGCCTTGCTGTAATAATTACTGAGCGGGCAATCAATACCGTCATCAATAGGCGAAAAATCTTTTTCCCATTTCTTATTGTCAATATTAATCACGCCCTTGCTGGTAAAAAGCATGGCGTTACGTCCGTTACGGGTGGGCATTACACAATCAAACATATCTACACCCAGGGCAATACATTCAAGCAGGTTCCAGGGTGTACCTACGCCCATGAGGTAACGGGGTTTTTGTACAGGCAATTCATCACAACACAATTCCGTAAACTCATACATCATTTCCTCCGGTTCGCCCACACTCAAACCACCAATGGCACAGCCGGTGAGATTTTTAGAAGCAATGAATTGAGAAGAGGCGGTTCTTAAATCTTTATACGTACTGCCCTGTACAATGGGAAACAGGTTTTGCGTATATCCATATTTGTCCGGCGTGTTCTCAAAATGATGTATGCATCGGTCCAGCCAGCGATGCGTTAACTCCATGCTTTTGTACGCATACTTATAATCACTGGGATAAGGCGGACATTCATCAAACGCCATTACGATATCAGCGCCAATGCTTCTTTGAATGTCCATCACATTTTCCGGGGTAAACAAATGCTTGCTGCCGTCAATATGACTTTGAAATACTACCCCTTCTTCTTTGATCTTGCGGTTGCCTGCCAGCGAAAACACCTGGTAGCCGCCGCTATCCGTTAAGATGGGATGTTGCCATCCGTTAAAACGGTGCAGGCCGCCTGCCTGCTCCAGCACCTCTGTGCCCGGGCGCAGGTACAGGTGATAGGTATTGCCCAGGATGATTTGTGCTTTTACCTCCTGTTCTAATTGCTGTACCGTTAATGCTTTTACGCTGCCTACTGTACCCACCGGCATAAAGATGGGCGTTTCAATCACACCATGATCCGTGGTAACTGTTCCTGCTCTTGCTTTTGTGCTGTTGTCTGTAGTATGTAATTGAAAAGATAATGCTGGCATAAAGGCGGCAAAGATAAGGAATACAGCCCCCTCCGCCCCGATGGTAACCGGGCAAAGAACTACGCACCTGCAGAGGGGTATCATAAAGTGAAGCGTCACCTCGACCAACGGGAGAGGTCTCATAAATTTCAGACTGCCTGAATTAGGGGAGATTTCTCCTTACGTCGAAATGACGAAGGCCGCATGCAATGACATTCACCCATAATCCTCGATTTCATAACATCAAAAAAATGAAGGCAACTTTACCTATCCACACTTTTACTTAGAACGTGGGCAACTTCAGCATGAATAAAAGGTTCATTTCCTTTCAAAACAATATTTTCGCAGCCTGTTATGAGAATTGACTGGCCCGAAATCCTTTTTGCCGCTTTTTGTTTGATGATACTGGTACAGACCGTTTACTACCTGTGGTTTTTTGTACGGCTGGCCCTGTATAAAAAGCCTACACACAACACCCTGCAGCAACACCCTGTATCTGTTATCATCTGTGCCCGTGATGAAGCACAGAACCTGGCTGATAACTTACCCGAAGTATTACAGCAGCAATACAGTTCCACTTTTGAAGTGGTGGCCGTAAACGATAATTCTTACGACGACAGTAAGTATGTACTGGAATACCTGCAGCGGCCCTTCAAAAATTTACGGCCCATTGAACTCAAACAGGAAGCCCGTTTGATACAAGGAAAAAAATTCCCCCTATCGATCGGTATTAAAGAAGCCAAACATGAACTGCTGCTTTTAACAGATGCTGATTGTAAACCCTCTTCGCCTGACTGGATCCGTCATATGCAGGATGCTTTTACCAACGGAAAAGAAATTGTGTTAGGCTACGGTGCTTATGAAAAAACACCGGGACTGCTTAACAAACTCATCCGCTTTGAAACCTTCTTCACCGCCCTTCAATATTTTTCTTATGCACTGGCCGGCATACCGTACATGGGTGTGGGCCGCAACCTGGCTTATAAAAAAGAACTCTTCCTGCGTAACAAAGGGTTCAGCATGCACAACCAGTTGCCCGGCGGTGATGATGATTTGTTTATCAACCGTGTGGCTACCAAACACAACACGGCTATTGTAATTGATAAAGAAGCCTTCACCTGCAGCAAAGCCAAAACACAATGGAGTACCTGGCGCAGTCAAAAAGCAAGACATTACACTACGGGCAAGTATTACAAAGGGCAACATAAATTTTTGCTGGGTCTTTTTTCTTTCAGTCATTTTTTACTGTACCCCTTGTTGATAGCCAGTATTATTTTTTATTGCTGGTGGCTGGCGCTGGCGGTATTTGGTTTCCGTTTTTTACTGCAGGGTGTTATTTATTTCAGCACCATGCGTAAATTAGGAGAAGGAGATCTGTTCTGGATGTACCCGCTGCTGGATCTCTGGCAATGGCTGTATTACCTTTTATTTGCACCTACTTTATTCAAACGTCCGCAACCAAACTGGAAATGATAGAAGTAATCACCAACTATTTTTCTGATTTTACACCAAAGCAAACAGAACAGTTAAGCGCTTTGTACAGTGTGTATGAAGAATGGAATCAGAAAATCAATGTAGTATCCCGCAAGGATATTGACAGCCTGTATGAAAAACACGTGCTGCATTCCCTCTCCATTGCCGCTTTATTTCAGTTTAAACCGGGCACACAGATTGTGGACCTGGGAACCGGTGGCGGTTTCCCCGGTATACCGCTGGCCATTTTTTTTCCGGAAGTACAGTTTCATTTAACAGACAGCATCGGCAAAAAACTAAAAGTGGTGGAAGCCGTGGCACAGCATATCGGTCTTACCAATGTTACCACCCAGCATACCCGTACGGAAGACATTAAAAACCGCAAGTTTGATTATGTGGTGAGCCGTGCCGTAGCGCCCCTGCGGGATTTATGGATGTGGAGCCAACCCATTCTCAAAGCCAAAGGCCAGGGACAAAGCGTTACCTGCGGTGAGGAAACTTTTTACGGCGGACTCATCTGTTTAAAAGGCGGTGATCTTACCGAAGAAATTCAGCAGAGCGGCCTCCATCCCCTTGTTTGGGAAATAGAGCAACTGTTTGAAGAAGAGTTTTTTAAAGAGAAATATGTGCTGATGGTGCGGAAGTAAGGCAGTTTGTGGTTTGTGGTTTGTGGTTTCTGGTTTCTGGTTTGTGGTTTCTGGTTTCTGGTTTCTGGTTCTTGGTTCTTGCTTTATAGCTCATGGCTGTTCCCGCACTTCTTATCTCTTACCTCCTGCTTTTCATTTCCCATTTTCCACTTTCTATTTTCCACTTTCTACCCCCCCCGCTTCGTGGTATTGGTGGTTGTGCTGAAAGTTCTCACATTTGTACTATGAGTAAGATTGCGGTTTGTATTGTAGAAGATGTAACAGACATACGGCAGGCGCTGGAGCAGATCATTGAGCTGAGTGATGATTGCATGCTCACTGCCTCTTTTGCCAGTGGTGAAGAAGCCCTGCTGAAGATTCCATTGGTAAAACCACAGGTGGTGCTGATGGATATCGGGCTGGGCAGTACCAGCGGTATTGATATTGTAAGAGAACTCAAACCCCTGCACCCGGAAATTTTATACCTCATGTGTACCGTGTATGAAGAAGAGGAAAAAATTTTTGAAGCCCTGCGTGCCGGTGCCAGTGGTTATATTTTAAAGAAATCATCTCCCGCCAAGTTAACCGAAGCCATCCAGGAACTGGTAGAAGGCGGCGCTCCCATGAGCAGCCAGATAGCTATGAAAGTGGTGAATGCGTTTAAACATTTGCCCGTGCAGGAAACCTTGGCACCCAGCCAGCAGGCGGATGATGTGGCCGTACTAAGCCGCCGTGAAAAAGAAATACTGGAATGGCTGGCCCAAGGAAAGATTTATAAAGAAATTGGCCGTGAGCTCAACATCAGTGCCGAAACCGTACGCAAACACGTGTACCATATTTACGAGAAGCTGCATGTAAACAACCGTGTAGAAGCTGTAAACAAATTCTTTGGCCGTTAACTATTAAACACAAATTACAAGGCGCTTGAAAGAGCGCCTTTTTTGTTGGGTGCAGTTTGTAATTAATAAAGCGTGTACAAATGGTTATAAACGTTTAGAAACGTTTGCACACGAAACTAAAAATTGTATTGGCGCAACTAAGAAAACGATTTAACACGCTGAATTTGAAGAATAATTTTTTTGTGGAGTTGCGTATATTTATGTGTTGTGTGCTATATTAGCGACACACTTCACCTAATAGACACAGCCGTCAAAAACCAAAAACATGAGCAACAACAAAGAGAAAGCCTTTGAAGAAATGAGCCAGAGTTTTCAAAGAGCATTTGGCTACTCAAGCAACAAGCATTACCGACAATCAATACCACTTTACGAAAAAGCCCTTGCGGAAGACAAGCATAATTTTCCTGCTCTCAACAATATGGCAGTTGCCAAAATCTACATAGGAATTGAAGAAAAAAATATTGACCTAATTGAAACAGCTATGGCACACTTAAAAGATGCCATAAACATAACAAAAGAAGTTTATAAATATCCCGACGGCTACCCAATAGCTGAACAAAATTTGATTTGGGCACAAGAAGAATATGCTAAACTTATCCAGTAAAATTCATGACATGAAACAGATTTTATTTCTTATCACTCTTTACTTTATTGTTGGGTGTGGCAATCAAACATCAAGTTCTAAACCCGAGACAGATGATAAAATTGCAAGTGAAGAAACACAAAGTGAAAGTAAATATTCAATAGCAGTTAGTGGCTCTTGCAGTTACACAGGTGAACTAACTTCAAATCAGGTGTATGGGTTTACATCTGACAACGAAGCTCAAACAGCCTTGACAAGAATAATGAATTATACTGGCTTGCCTGTAAACTTCAAATTAATGGCGGCTGACGTTGATAATGCTTGTGCCGTCATTCAAAGAAAAAGTTCAGGTGACATGTTGCGGTACATTATGTATAATCAACAATTCATGATTGGCGTAAAAGACTTAACCAAAACCCATTGGTCAGAAATCAGCATCCTTGCTCATGAAATCGGACATCATTTATCAGGACACACTTTATTGCAAGGTGGTAGCCGACCTGACTTAGAACTTGAAGCCGATAGATTTTCAGGCTACATTCTATATAAAATGGGAGCAACTTTAGACGATGCACAAGTTGCAATGAAAACTTTTGCATCAGACAATTCAAGCTCAACCCACCCTGCTAAAAAATCGAGACTGGTTGCAATTACAAATGGATGGCTTGCAGCAAAAGAGCAAGACAACTCAAAACAACCAGAAAATACTAATCAAACAACAACTACACCAGCAGAGACAACAAACAAAACGATTGAAACAGCTTCGAGTTCTGTACGAGAAAGAATAGTATCAACATTAAATCGCTACTACCAAATTAATGAAGCGGTTGAGTGTAATGAACTTGCCAATTTTTACTTGCCGATTGTTGACAATTTTTATAATAAAACATACCAATCAACGGCTGACATAGTTAACGAATGTATTAACTATCATAACAGATGGCCTTATCAACAAATGAGCATTGACAACTCAACATTTGCAATTACTCAATTAAATGACGGAGACTATTTCGTTACCTACGACATGTTTTATCAAGTAAAACGTACAATACAAGACACCTGGAAGAACTTTTATTTAACAATCAATGTACGATTTACGCCTGACTTAAAAATAAGGTCAATGTATGAGTATCAAAAACCAAAGTACTGACAAAGAAATACAGCACACAACAAACGCATTTGTGCTATTGGGGCTGGACGCAAAGCGTCCGTCATCGTCCCGTTCGCTGTTCAGCTTTTTGTCCCAGCTTGACTTTTACTATTAAGCTTTAGAATAAAATTTCTACTTTAGTTCTTCGTTCGGCAGCCGTCGCCGGGGGCGACGAATAGATGAAGTCCCCAACAGCACAAATGCCTGAACGTTGTAAGCAACCCTGTTGGGACACATTAAGATTTATTTTGTAATTTGGTTGACATATACTAATTTTTCTATGCTTCGTTTACAGCACATTTGCAAGGCACACAATGCCGAAACACAAGGCCAACCTTGCAAAAGAGCTGCAACGGCAAACGCACAACCAAGCAGACAATTAATAATTTGACAATAGAATGTTACTCGGCATTTAAACATATCAACGACATTCAGTAGCTACGAATTGCGGGACATTAAACCTGAATTGACCCAAAGAAAAACAAAAAAGGTAAGTGCATTCCTTAGCACTTAAAAATAGGACGCTGAACATCCAATCCATGGCGATAGACAGGTGAGGAAAAATCTTAAATAAATAAAATGAAAAAGCTAAGTATCTTTTCACTCTTTATCCCATTACTACTGGCAATTGTTTTTGCATTTCACGCAAACACAGCTAAAGCTCAAAGCGTATCTTGTGCATCAGCTTCTCAAACTTGCTATGAAGTTTATGTTAGCGGTATAAAGGTTAAGACTGTATCTGGTAAAGCTCAGATAAGACTTTAAGGACTTAAAGGGGGGCGACGCAGCCCCTCATTTTTAAACCCAATTGCTTTAAATATGTTTACAGGCAAATTTAAAATGCTTTTAATAGCAATAATTATAGCTACTGCCCTTGTAGCCGCAATGTTCTTATATTTTACGTTAAACAAAAAAAAATCCTTTTTAAAAGAAAATGGATTTGTAAGAACACCCCTATATCCGAAAGAAATAAACTTACAATTCAAAGTGGAATTAAAGGAGGATGAGTACAAATTTTTAGGATACTATAAAAAGAAAATATTTTTCTTTGGTCAAAAAAGTAATACATTACTGAGTTTATCAGACAGCATGCCACTTTATGAAAATACTATTTTAAAACTGGATTCAGTAATTAATAAAAAACTTGAAATTAGTAATGTATATTTCGACACGTTAACCAATAAAATTTACATTTTTTCAAATACCGATAGAAGAGTATATGAGTACAACTTGCAAAATCAAAAACTGTCTAACATAATAAAAGTTTTATCTCCATTTACAAAAGGAATTAAAATGAATTCAAATGAATTTATTTTTAATCAACAATATGGAAAAGAAATAAAGTTTTCCTTCTATGGTTATTCATTAAATGAGAATACAAAAACACTTGAGAGCAATGGCAAGCAAAGCAATTTAGTGTTAAGAAATATGGTTGATGATGGTGATTTATTAAAACTTAATAATGAAAATTCAATTTATATATCATACTATAAGAATCCTTTCTACTTATTAGATTCCAACCTTACTATTGTTGATAGATTCAAACTTATTGACACTATAACCACAGGCCCATCCGTACTTTTCAGTGGCTCAAATGGAACAGGTACTTTAAAATATACGTCTCCACTTAGAATTGCTAATCCAAATTTTTGTATATCAAATAATAAGCTATTTGTTCACTCATTAGTTAAGGCAGAGAACGAAAATACTGAAGAATTAAAAAACAATAATATAATTGACGTTTACAACATAAAAGAAAAGGGAAAGTATGTTGGGACTTATTATTTACCCAAAATTGAAGAAAAACAGATAACTGATTTTTATATAGTTGGCAAAAAAGTATTTTTCATATATCAAACTAATTTACTTGTTTATGAAAAAAACGACACTTTTTAAAATTTCATCACTGTGTTCAGGTATTTTTATTTTTATTTTTCTTTATTCCGGCTTGCAGAAAATCATTGATTTCGAAAATTTCACTTCGATACTTTCTAAATCACCTATGATACCGAATAGCATATCCAAAGAAATAGGTTATTCTGTCATTATGATAGAACTTTCCATCGTCTTACTTTTCTTCTTAAAGAAATGTCGGATCGCCGCTTTTTTACTTTCTTTTTTTCTTATAATTCTTTTTGAAGGATATATTATTTTGATGTTGTTATATAGCCCATATCTACCCTGCAGCTGTGGAGGTTTTATAGAACAATTAAGTTGGACACAACATATATTTTTCAATCTTGCTCTTATGGCTTTAAGCATTACAGGTTTTTTAATAGGCAATCCCGATAAATAAATTTTGTATGTTTAAGAAAGGACTTTTAATCTTTTCTATTTTATTCCTCATTTTCAATCAGGCATTTTGTCAATTAAATGATTCGGTCAAAACATTCCCTATTGCTGGAAAGCTGATTGAAAAAAGTTCTACAGAGGAGATACCTTACATGGAGATAAAAATTATTTACAAAATACAGCCGCTTACCTATATTTCGTTACTTACCGATTCAAAGGGTTGGTTTCAATATGAATTACCTGCAACCTTTGATACACTTTTAATACAAATTAATTCTAAATTTTATGATTCATTGAACGTGAGCATTTCTAAATTTGCATTTCTACAAAAGAAAAATGGCTTTGTTGGTATTATTGAATTAGTAACATCTAAAACCCAATTAGATGAAGTAATTGTTACCTCGAAATTGAAAATAACAGATGTAAATAAGACTTCTTATTCTGCTAAACTTAGAAACAAATCACTGCCACAAATTACAGCTTCTGTATTAAGAACTCTTCCTGGGATTAAATTTGAAAATAATGATTACATACTAAATGGATTCAAAACACCTATATATTACTTGAATAACTCACTCTCTTCAAAAGATATTATTGATAATTTAAGTTTAGATATTATTGATAAAATTGAAATCATCCATAATCCTCCTTTAACAACAAATCTTATGAGCAATCAATATATTATTAATGTAGTAACGAAAAAAAATTTAAAATATGCCTTAGGCGGTCAAATTTCTGGCGAAGTTGATTTTATCAGGAGCAACAAAAGTTATTCTACTTCTTATTATTATTCTACGAATGATTTGCTGGTAAACCTATCCTCACAAATGTATAATAACAGGTATAATACTTCAAGATATTCAAAGTGGTTCTCTACAAAAAATAATTTGATAAACTATAATTCGGAAGAGAATGGCAGATATTCTATAATTCCGAGTTACAACTCTTTTAGCATTCAATACACACCTAAAAGAAAAATAAATATTTATTCTTCAGTCAATTACAATAAAAGAAACATCACATTCAATCAAAGTTCTTTGGTTACTGATAGCTCAAATTTTATTAAAAATATTTTTGCCAACAAAACAAATAAGAAAGAAAATTTGTTTAATAGTAACATTAATTTCAAATATTTGGTTAATTCAAAGCTTACATTATATCTGCTGGCTGGTCTCACAAAAACTTCAAATAGAGACATAATCGAAAACACATTTAATATAAGTAACCCCATCAATAGCATTTTAACTTTGACCCAAAAAAGCAGAGACTTTTCTCTCAACTTCAATGGCAACTTAATTCTTAAAGATTTAACTATGGATTTTTCTTTAATATCTCAAAACTATAAATCAGTGTTTCCTTTTTTACAAAAATTAAATCAAAACGGCAATAGTGTAACTATCAATGGTCAAACAAATTTTTATCAAACCTTAATAGCATCCACCATTTCCGCAACAAAACAATTCAAGTTTGGCACATTAATGCTCGGAAGCCGTATTGAGAACAGCTCTTATTTTACAAAAGAAATTATTGGAAATATAAATAACAATAAGATTAATTCTTTAAACGTATTACCCAAAATATCATTTTTTAAACTCACTGAGAAATATGGCATTTTCATATTCACATATCAAAAAGATGTTCAATTGCCAAACCCATACCAATTGTCTCTTGCCCGGATCAGTTATAGGCCGAATCAGGAAACTTTTGGTTCATTAAATTTAAAGCCAGAGATAAATTCCTCGCTAAACATAAATCATCTATTTGACAAAGATAAATTATCAATAAATTCATCCTTATACTTTAATAAATCAGATAGGTTTATTGGAAAAGGCCCTTATGTGCAGGACTCTACCAATATGATTGAAGTATACTCGAATTTAGGTAGTAAGAGAATTTTTGGAATCGATTTATCGTTTACTTATAATGCCAAACCTTTAATGGCAACAGCTTCATTTAATGTAGAATCATTAAATTTTAATGTTAATAGCAACATTCTAAATAGTAATACATTTTTTTTCGGCAGTCATTTACAAAAGAATAATTGGAAATTTAAATTTTCTACCAATGTTACTTATAATATTATGGAAACCTTTTCAGTTAATTTATTATCTGAAATTCGCAATTTGAATTATGATGTTTTTTCACGGACGACAATTAGAAATCCAAGTCTTTCTTTAGAAATAAATAAAACATTTTTAAAACAGAAATTATACAGTAAAATATTTTGGTCTCAAATATTCAATCTTAACAAAAAAGAAATGACCAAATATTATTCTCCCGATATTAACGGCGTTTATACTGAAATAACAAAATTCCAAAGCATAGGTATATCAGTTGTGTATTCATTTGGCAAATCCAAAAAAACAGAAACAAATGACATAATAAATAAAAAAATTGAAAACAGGAGTATTAAGAGCTTGAATTAATTCTTCATTGCTAAATATGATTATGTCATGCCTTAAGGTGCGACACTGCAAAGGCAGGCAGTCTTTTAAGTGCCACGGCCTAACCCTTACTCAATACAGCCTGACAAAGAAGGGTATGCTTACAACATCAGTATTTGCAATAGCAGGGGCGACGGAAGAGCAATCGGCAACAAATCTTTAATCAGCTTTTGTTCGGGCTTGACGAAAACTATTTGGCTTTACTTCTTATCTTCAACAAAAATTTTTCAATCGGCATTTGTACCGGGCCGGACGTTCAATGAATGCCCTGCCATCGCAAATACCTGAACGTTACAAGCAACCCTAAAAGACCGACAGTGCAACAATGAACAGACAGAAAAAACACCTCGACAGCCAACCCTTCGCAAAATTAAAAGAGGTGTTTTGCCAACGCACTTGCCGACACAAAAACACCACATTTAATTTTGCCCAACCGCACCCAAAGCCCACCCACCACCCGACCAGTGGACAGTTGACACTTTGACTGCAACTTTTGACATAAATGGGCTTTAAAAAACTAACTTTGACATCTGAAAAATTAATTAAGCAAACAACATAAAATGAGTGATATAAAAGATTTAGAAAAAACACTTTGGGCTACGGCAGACAAACTCCGTAGCAACATGGATGCAGCAGAATACAAGCATGTTGTTTTAGGACTTATTTTCTTAAAATACATCTCTGATGCTTTTAACGACTTACATTCCAAATTGGTAAAAGGGGAAGGAGAATTTGAAGGTGCAGACCCAGAAGATGCAGACGAGTATGTTGCATACAATGTTTTTTTCGTGCCTGAAACGGCACGTTGGAAATATTTGCAAGACAGAGCAAAGCAACCTGAAATTGGAAAGCTCATTGACAACGCAATGGATGAAATTGAAAAAATCAATAGTAATCTGAAAGGCGTTTTACCGAAAATATACGCAGACCCCGAACTAAACAAAACAAGACTTGGAGAACTCATTGACTTAATTGGAACTATTGGTTTTAATCAAGAAGGTCATGCTGCAAAAGATTTACTTGGACAGGTTTATGAATATTTCCTTGGACAATTTGCCGATGCGGAAGGAAAAAAAGGCGGACAATTCTACACGCCATCAAGTATTGTAAAACTATTGGTTGAAATGCTTGAACCATACGAAGGACGTGTTTATGATGGTGCTTGTGGTAGCGGTGGAATGTTTGTGCAAAGTGAGAAATTTGTAAAAGAACATCAAGGCAATATCAAAAACCTTTCTATTTACGGACAGGAAAGTAATCCAACGACTTTGCGACTTGCCAAAATGAATTTGGCTATTCGTGGCATTGACGCAAAAATAGAACTAGGCGATACCTTTATGGACGACAAACATAAAGACTTAAAAGCCGATTACATTTTAGCAAATCCACCTTTTAATATTTCCGATTGGAGTGGCGAACAATTAAGAGAAGATAGCAGATGGAAATATGGTGTTCCTCCAACAAATAATGCAAACTATGCTTGGTTACAGCACTTTATTCACCATTTGTCTAATAATGGAAAAGCTGGGATAGTTTTAGCAAATGGTGCACTTTCTTCTGACACTGGTGGCGAAGATGAAATTAGAAAGAAACTTATTGAAGCTAATTTGGTGGATTGCATTGTTATGCTACCTAACCAGTTATTCTATAATACATCAATATCAGCTTGCCTTTGGTTTTTAAGAAAGAATAAAACAAAAAGCGACATACTCTTCATTGATGCATCTTCTTATGGTAATCTTATCAGCAGAAGGAGTCGTCAATTATCAGATTCAGATATTTCAAAAATAACTACCACTTATAAAAACTGGATTAATCAAAATAATTACGTTGACGAATTAGGCTTTTGTAAAAGTGCAAACACAACCGAAGTTTTAAAAAACAATAGTATTCTCACCCCTGGCAGATATGTCGGAACACTTAAAAGAACTGGTAAAGATTTAAGCTTTACTGATAAAGTGAAAATCATTAATGAAACACTTATAAGTGAAACCGAACAAGATGAATTAATTGACCGTGAACTTAAAGATAAACTTAAAGCCTATTATCCTAGCCTTGATTGGGATAATGTCAATTTTTCGTCAATTGATATTTTAAAAACACTTGCTTCTACTATATACAAACAATGGTTTGTAGAGTTTGAATTCCCTATTGGAAATAATCAGACTTATAAATCTGCAAATGGAGAATTTAAAGATTCTGAACTCGGACAAATACCTATAGATTGGGAAGTATTAACACTGGAAGATTTTGTTTCGAAATCAAATACCGGTGCAGATGCAATTACCAAAGCACCAATAGTGACTGAGAATACTGGAATTAAATGTGCTAGAATTGGAGATTTATCTAACGATAGAGAGTATATAGAATGGGGGTTTTCAAAAGTTGAAGAGAAAATATTCAAACAATATCAGCTAAAAAAGTATGATATATTAGTTACACGAACAAGTATTCTCGGCTTGAATAAAATAATCATGGAAGATGTCAATGCTGTTTACAATAATGGTTTGATTAAGATTTCAATAAAAAATAATTATAGACCCGAATATGTTTACAGTTCCTTCCAAGACAATAGATTCAGAGATTATATAAATCGAATAACGAATGAAACTTCTACGAGACCCAATATGAAAATAAATTATCTATTGGAGTATCCATTACTTAAAGTTCCAAAGCATTTGGAAGACGAATTTGCGGACATATATAGCTTGCTTTTGCAAAAACACTATTTACATAAAAAGCAATATCAAAATTTACTAGAGAGTTTAAACGAGAAAGTAACAAGTATTGCAGCAGAAACAGAATAGTATTTTATGCAAGATGAAATAAAATATGATGATAAAAAATGTCTTCGCTTCAACAACTCGCTGGATGAAGAAGGGGCAGTAAATATTGCGGGCTTTTCTGCAATGCCAAGTCGTATTTTGTTCGAAATGGATTTGGAGGCATACAAACAAGAGCTTTTAGATTTTAGAGAGCAAGAATTCGAAGAACTTAAAAATTCAATTTATAATTATTTTCCATCATGTATTGCCTATAATTTTCGCCTTTCTGAAAAGGGCGAAGGTGCTTCTGACCCAGTCAGGAGACTATTACATTTAAAAGATACTTGGGAAAGTATTGTGTTCGTTTTATATGCAATTGTTTGGGGAGAAATCAGGCACAAGGCAATCGACATAAAAGCTTGCCAAGCCTTTAAACAATTTGACACTTTAAACAATCCAATTTATGAATCTTTTAATTCAAAAAGGTTGTTGTCGGATGCAATTAAAGTGAAAATTCAAAATATTAAAGCGGTTGTTGCCTTCGCTAAAAGTAATTCATTAAATCTTCGCTGTGAGATTATTTCTGATGAGCTATTTGATAAACTATTAGAACTTCAAGATATACGAAACGACATATCTCATCATGCTGCTCCGACAAAAGAACAAGCAGAAGAAGAATTAAAGTTAGTTATTCCATTATTTCAAGAAATGCTTGAAGAAACAATGTTTCTCGAGGACATAAAGATTTTGCGTTTCGAGAATTACAGCACCAAATGCAAGTGCGAAATATTCAATGGTCATGCCTTAAACAAAGAATACGAAGAATTTACTTTTTTAGCCAATCAGTCATTTGTAATAGGATTAGGTCAAGAAAATATATTCATGGAATGGGGAAGTGATATTTTCTGCTTATCACCATTTCTTCATTTTGATAAAGACAATACTGGTCATGAATCATACTTAGCTTTTTTTAAAGGAAAAAAAGAAAGTAAATATTGGTTTGAACCTGTAAAAATAAGAACTGAAAAATCATTTGACCATCTGACTGGAAGATTTGAAACTGAAAAAGATGCATTACTTAATTTAATTGTTCCATGAGTAAGTATATAACGGAAAACGAAATAGAGCAAATAGCTTTGGATATTCTTAATGAAGATTTAGGATATACAGTGCTTTATGGTCCTGATATTGCCGAAGGCGATAAAAAGGAAAGAGATTACAACGAAGTTGTTTTACAACATCGTTTGAAAAACGCAATTGAAAAAATCAATCCCGAAATTCCTGCTGATGCAAAAGAAGAAGCATTCAAAAAAGCATTAAGAACAACTACAATAAGTTTATTTGAAAACAATCAATCGTTTCATCAAATGTTAACTGAGGGTATTGATGTTAAGTTTGGCATTGGAGACGGGAAGGCAAAAACAGACAAAGTTTGGTTAATTGATTTTGTAAATCCTGAAAACAATGAATTCATTGCAATCAATCAATTTACTGTAATTGAAAATCACAACAATAAAAGACCAGACATTGTATTATTCGTCAATGGTTTGCCTTTGGTGGTAATTGAACTGAAAAATGCAATTGACGAAAATGCTGATGTAAAAGCAGCATTCAATCAGTTGCAAACCTATAAACAACTTATTCCTTCCCTATTTACTTACAATGCTTTCTTAATTGTTAGCGATGGTTGGTTTGCCAAAGGCGGAACACTTAGCAGTGATTACAGCCGCTTCATGGAATGGAAAACCGCTGACGGTGTAAACATTGTTAATACCCAAACAGAACCTGAAATGGAACCCATGATAAAGGGTTTGCTGAACAAGAAAACTTTGTTGGATGTTGTTCGCCATTTCATAGTTTACGAAAAGACAAAAGAAAAAACGATTAAGAAAATTGCAGCATATCATCAATACTATGCGGTTAATAAAGCAATCGCAAAAACGATTGAAGCAACAACTTCAAATGAAGAAGATAAAAAAGGTCGTGCAGGTGTGGTTTGGCATACTCAAGGAAGTGGAAAGAGTTTAAGCATGGTTTTTTATAGTGGCAAATTGGTTTTGACAGAGCAAATGAACAATCCAACAATTGTTGTATTGACAGACCGAAACGATTTAGACCAACAGCTTTTTGAAACCTTTGGCAATTGCGAACAACTAATCAGACAGAAACCGAAGCAAGCAGAAAACAGAGATGATTTAAAGGATAAACTTTCAGTTGCTTCAGGTGGTGTTGTTTTTACAACCATCCAAAAATTCTTGCCGGAAAACACAACCTTAACTTATCCAAAGCTATCCGACAGAAGAAATATTGTTGTAATTGCAGACGAAGCACACAGAAGCCAATATGATTTTATTGATGGTTACGCCAAGCACATGAGAGATGCTTTGCCTAACGCTTCATTTATTGGTTTTACTGGAACTCCAATTGAAAAAGAAGATAAAAACACAACGGCTGTTTTTGGTGATTACATTCACGTTTACGACATACAACAAGCTGTTGAAGATGGTGCAACCGTAAAAATATATTACGAAAGTCGTTTAGCTAAAATTGAATTAAGCGAAACAGACCAAAAAGTATTAGACCAAAGAGTTGAAGAAGTCACCGAAGATGATGAGTTAACAGAAAAACAAAAGCGATTTGCAAAATGGGCAAGTAAAGAAGCAGTTGTTGGAAGTGAGCAACGCTTAAAACAAATAGCCCTCGATTTAGTAACACATTTTGAAAACAGAACATCGGCAGCAGAAGGAAAGGGAATGATTGTTTGCATGAGCCGCAGAATTTGTGTTGCACTTCATAATGAAATTACCAAAATAAGACCTCATTGGCACGACAGTGCAGACGATAAAGGAACAATCAAAGTTATTATGACAGGTTCAGCCAGTGACCCTTTGGATTGGCAAGAACACATAAGAAACAAACCAAGAAGAAAATCAATAGGTGATAGATTAAAAGACCCGAAAGACCCATTAAAATTAGTTATTGTTCGTGATATGTGGCTGACTGGTTTTGATGCACCTTGTTTACACACACTTTACATTGACAAGCCAATGAATGGACACAACTTGATGCAAGCCATTGCAAGGGTTAATCGTGTATTTGGCGACAAGCAAGGCGGTTTGGTTGTAGATTATATTGGCATTGCACAAGACTTGAAAAAAGCATTGGCAATCTATACCGAAGCAAAAGGAAAGGGACAATTGACTTTTGACCAATCGGAAGCCATTGCAAAAATGTTAGACTTCTATGAAATTGTAGTTGATATGTTTGGCAAATTTGACTACAAGAAATATTTCCAAATTGATGTAAGAGAAAAATTGAATTTCATTTTAGATGCTTCAAACTTTATTCTTGGACTTAAAGACGAAGATGGAGTAAATGGAAAGAAACGATTTACCTTCAATGTTACTAGATTAAGTCAAGCATTTGGTTTGGTTGGAACAACACCCGAAGCAAAAACGGTTAGAGATGATTTAGCTTTCTTTCAAGCAATCAAAGCAAGGTTCTCGAAATTTGACGAAAGCAATAGAAAGAAAAGTAATGAGGAAATTGAAACTGCAATTCGACAAATTATAAATGATGCAATCATTTCAAAAGAGGTTGTTGATGTTTTTGATGCTGCTGGAATAGCGAAACCATCAATTGAAATTCTGAATGATGAATTCTTAGAGCAAATTAAAAATCTTCCAAGAAAAAACCTTGCTTTAGAATTATTGAAACGATTGTTGAATGAAGAAATTAAAATCCGTTCCAACACAAACTTAGTTCAGAGCAGAAAGTTTTCTGAAATGCTTGCAGAAGCAGTTAAACGCTATCAAAGCGGACTGATTGAAGCAGCACAACTAATTGAGGAATTAATAAAACTTGCACAAGACATACGAGCCGCAGACAAAAGAGGCGAAAAGTTAAACCTACGTGTTGACGAATTAGCATTTTATGATGCACTAGCAGACAATCCAAGTGCTGAGACAATTTTGGGTGACAAAATTTTAAAAGCTATTGCACACGAACTGGTTGACAGCGTTAGAAAAAACACTTCAATTGACTGGCAACTAAAAGAAAGTGTTCAAGCAAAATTGAGAGTTATGATAAAAAGGATATTGCGTAAATACAAATATCCACCAGACGACTTGGCAACAGGAGAATATACGACATCTGTAAATAAAGTTTTAGACCAAGCAGAATTATTAGCGGACTTCTGGACAAAAGACAAATAAGCCAACGCATTTGGTAGCACATTTGCATTTTTTGCCGACACACAAAGCCAAACAAAAAAAATGCAAAAGAGCTACCAAGCCAACGCACAACGACACGACAAACAATGACCGAAACAACCACGACAGACAGAAGGGCAGCTTGTAACAGCGGTTTTGCAAAAAAGCGGGTTCAGTGGTTAATTGAACATTCTACCTCGCATCAAATTTTGTGGTATGTTGACAGTTTAGTGCTCCGAAATCCGCTTCTTCGCAAAGCCGCAAAACGTTATGCGGCAGCTTAAAAGACGACAACAAACGACATTTACAACAATAAAATGAAATCAGAAAATAAACTTGCAGGACTTGGACTATTGACAGCAATTTCGGCTTCACTTTGCTGTATTACGCCTGTTTTGGCTTTGTTGGCGGGGACAAGTGGACTTGCTTCGGCTTTTTCTTGGCTTGACCCATTAAGACCGTATTTAATCGGCTTGACAGTTTTGGTGCTTGGATTTGCTTGGTATCAAAAACTGAAACCACAAAAACAAATGGACTGCAACTGCGACACGACAGAAAAAACACCTTTCATTCAGACAAAGAAATTTTTGGGTATCGTGACCGTTTTTGCAGGACTTATGCTTGCGTTCCCAACCTATGCTCACATTCTCTTTCCAAAGACAGAAAATAAAACAGTCGTAACCGACCAATCAAAAATCCAGACAGCAGAATTTAAAATAACCGGAATGACTTGTTCGGGTTGCGAAGAACACGTAAACCTTGAAGTAAACAAGTTGACAGGAATAATCAAGACGACTGTTTCATACGAAAATGGAAACGCAATCATTGAATTTGACCAAGCCCAAACCAACATTCAAGAAATAGAAAAAGCTATTGAAAAGACGGGCTATTCAGTAACTGAAAAGAAAGAAATTAAATGAACATAGTATTACAATCAACAATCACTTGCCCCGTCTGCGGACATAAGAAAGAAGAAACAATGCCGACAGTCGCTTGCCAATATTTTTACGAGTGTGAAAACTGCAAGAAAATCTTAAAGCCAAAACAAGGCGACTGTTGCGTTTATTGTAGCTACGGGACAGTAAAATGCCCACCAATCCAAGCAGGGACAAGTTGCTGTAAATGAAAATGAAACGACTGATAGAAATAGAAAGCCGACCGCATAACAGGCGTTTGGCACAATGGCGGGTGACGTGGTTAATTGAACATTCTACCTCGCATCAACTTTTGGGGTGTATTGACAGTTTTGTGCTCCGAAATCCGCCACTGCGCCAAGCGCCAAAACGTTAGCGGCAATGGTGCGACACTCTCTAATGAAACAATCACTTCTTATCATATTGACCCTTTTAACTCTTGCTTGCTTTGGCACACCCACCAAAGTGACAAGGATAATTGACGGCGACACTTTTGAAACAGAGACAGGAGAAAAGGTTAGACTTATTGGAATAAATGCACCAGAAATTACAGACATCTTTGGCGAAGAAGCAAAGACACATCTTGCAAAAATAATAGAAGGCCAGACTGTTGATTTAATTGCAGACAATACATCAAATGACAGAGACAGGTATAACAGGCTTTTACGGTATGTAATTTTAAATGGCGTGGACGTAAATAAACAAATGCTCCTTGATGGTTATGCCTTTGCTTATTTGAAATATCGCTTTGACAAGGAAACCGAATACAGAGATGCTCAATTGACTGCAACCAAAAACAACACTGGTATTTGGGGCAATGAAAAAAGAGAAACGGTAATAAAGGAACAAACAAATAAAGACAAAAATTTTTGGTCTTCACTTTCTACAAAAACATATTTGATTTCCGGATTGGTAATTATCTTATTAATAGCAGGCATTTACTATTACTATAAAAAATGATAGCATCTAATAACAAAGCATTCAATGAAATATTTCTATCAGAAATTAGCAAATTTGATAGTCGTAAATATGCTTATGATACTTTCTTTAATTGTGATGAAAGTAGATTTTCAAAAATTGCCAGACAATATGGGATTCAAAACGGCTCAGGGGCGTTAAATTATATGCTTAAAACGTTCTACTCATGGAAAAATAATCGCACCAGACCAAACAGTAGCTCAAGCTATAATATTGTTGCGAGTGCAGCAGCAACCTTTACAATTGAGGAAAAATTTGTTGAGGCTTATACCCAGCTTGCAAAACACATTAAGCATAGCTTTCCTAAAAAAATACAGCTTAAAGATGTAAATAAAACTTTTGAAACTATAATTGCCAATATTCATAGTTTCAATCTTGAGCAAACTTCCTATTATTCAAAGTACATTTACAAAGGCGATGAACTTCAAAGCTATCAAGATTATGTGGAGCTTATTTTTGAATTCTATACAAAGACAATCTTTGAAAACCTAAACAAAGACATTCCTCTATTTGAAAAGTCATACAACGATATTTATACATCATTTCTTGAAGTAACATTTAATACTTATCTCTATAACATTGAAATTAATATCCAAGATATAACGACTAAAAAATTCACTTTAAAAAAAGCATTTGACCTGAATCATCCAATAACTTATGACGAACTTGTCAATAACAGATTATCCAATTTCTCACTTGAACAAATCTCTGAAATAGCCAAAGCAAATAACACCACAAAAATTGATGCCTTTTTGAGCGAAATTGAAATTGAAAAGATTGTAAACAAGAAACGAGAAATTGAAAATAGTAAACGAGGTGGAACTATTAATTATGTTCTTAAAACTAATAGCGGCATTTTAAATATCAAACTAAGGGTATTGTCCCCAACAGAAAAAATTCTAATAATAGGTAGAATTGTATTGTTTCTTGCCGCTATTGCAGGCTTGATTTATTATTGCTTCATTATGACAAAATCATATTTTATCTTTGCAGCGGGGCTATTTGGAGCTTCATTCTTAATAACACCAATTCACATGGATATACTGAATTTTTTTAAAGACATACTTAAACCAAAACGAAATGGAAGACAATAATAAGTTGCAAAAATTTGACTTAGATGCCTTGCCTGCATTTTTCAAAGACCTTACAGAAGAGCAGCAGAAAGCATACTTAGAAAAGCTTGCAAATGATAATGCGGACTTAAAAAAGTATGCTAATGAGAAAATTATTGACAGCAAAGTTGCTGAACGGGATATGGTCACGGACATCGAATTTATGAAGCAGATTGAAACTGAAAACAAAGTAATCAATGTGAAAAGAGAGTATAATACTGGTTCAGGAAAAATGGAATTAAACATAAAGGGTGGCGACAAAAAATTCATTATCCCGATATTGGTTATTTTAGGCGTCATACTCATTGCAGTTTTGGTTGTTCTTTTTTGGCCAAAATAATCAGTACAACCCACTAATCCTCTCTTATTTATAGCCGCTTTTTTGTATCTTTGAAAGGTGGCAAAACAGACCAAATATCATTTAGGAATTGAGATTGACAAGCTAACAAACAGCATAGTTAATACCATTTCAGGCGACAGTTTCCCGACTGACGTTCATCCTGTAGCCAAAGCAGACTTAAAGAATGTTACTAAGAAAAATGGTTGGCTTTTCAATTGGGCAAGTGAGTTTAAGCTAACGGACAGGCAAATTTTCAAACTGACAATTAGAAACAATCCTGATATTGTTCAAGGGCTTTTAAGCATCAGCGATTACAACGACCATTATTATTTACACCTTATTGAAAGTGCACCATTCAATTTAGGTAAGAACAAACTTTATGAAGGCGTTCCTGGTAACTTATTTGCTTTCACTTGTAAATCTTCGTGGGACAAAGGGTATCAAGGGTTCGTTTCTTTCACTTCTAAGACAAGACTGATTGAACATTACGAAAAAACTTTAGGTGCGACACATGTTGGTGGACATAAAATGGTAATATTCCCACAAGAGGCACTTAAACTAATTAAAAAATATTTTCCAACTTAAATTATAAGACAATGGGATACATAAAAGAACCAGCAGGCATTGACTTCGTAGTTGACCCAACTCCGTTGACAGCGGCAGACAGAAAAAAAATTAGTGAGATAATTGCTTATTACAAAGCAACAGGTAAAAAAATGCCATTGCAAAAATCAACGACAAAAACTCGTTTTACCAACAGAAAAAAAGCATTGGCGTAATTCAACTTACAACAACTCTGACGACAAACCACATGCCGCTAACATTGGGTTTTATGCAAGTTGGGCATGACCAGCAAACATCAGCCAATTGCAAACCCAAGCTTTGGTTTGGGCTGGACGAATAAATCTCAACTTTAGTTCTTAAATTCAACTTTATATTTTCAATCAGCAGCGGTCGGCGGCGGACGGATTGCTAATTCCCAACCTGCATAAAGCCCTGCTCGTTACATGCAAGCGTAAAAGACGACACCGTAAAAACAGAATGCTAGAAAAATACAAAGCTGACAATCCCCAAAATGCTAATTATAGTCTGTGGTACACGTTGTATACTAAAGGTAGCTTTGTGCAGACTTTAGTTAGCAATGATTTCAGAACATGACATACTAAACTTATTTGGAGAAAACGTCAGAAAATACAGACGACTTCTCAATATATCCCAAGAAGAATTAGCACATCGTGCTGACCTTCACAGGACATACATAGGTATGATTGAACGAGCTGAAAAAAACATCACGC
The DNA here is from genome assembly GCA_050916065.1 of Lacibacter sp. GTDB lineage: Bacteria > Bacteroidota > Bacteroidia > Chitinophagales > Chitinophagaceae > Lacibacter. The sequence goes on along the minus strand of CP051137.1, from coordinate 144,249 downwards.
TTGTAAATATGCAGAAGATTGCTAGCGCTTTAGAAGTCAATATTGAAGACTTAATCAAAGCTAGCAATCATGGCAAAAAAGCAAATTAAACCCTACATCACAATTGACGGTGAATATTTCATTCCTGAAAAAACAAGCGATGTTTTTATGGAAGTGGAATTTGAGTATCAAGTAAAAAAATGGCAAGGTGCATTGCCAAAATTCCTCGAAAAACAAGGCTTAGACCTTACAGACGAAGAGTTTGATAGTTTGCTTGAAGAAAACTATGAATTACTTCATCCTGACAACCGTGAAGCATGGATTTTAGAAAGTGATGCTAAATGGGCAGACAAAACTTCTGCTACCTACAAAGTTTTGGCAGCATTATATTCCGGTGATTGGGAATGTCGTGTTTGCGGACCAGTTCCACAAGTTAATCCACAACCAGCAGCACGTTTAAGAGATTTGAAAAAACGTGGCTATATCATAGGTTCTAGACGAAGAAGTTGTGGTACTTGCGGACAAAAAACTATGCACGATATTTTGGTAATGCTTCCTTCTATTGAAACACGCTTTGAACACGGCAATGAATTAAGAAAACCAATGTCGGAAGTTTTAAAGAAAAGGATTAAGAGTGTTTTAGGCTACCGTGAAGTTTGCTTTAATGTAGTGCGAAGTGAAGTTGAATTGCTCGTTGACCATAAATTTCCTTCTCAAAGATGGAATGAACCAGAAAGCGATAATCCTAATGATATGTCTGTTGCTGACATAAAAAAGAAGTTTCAACTTCTTTCCAATCAGACAAATATGTGGAAATCTCGCTACTGCGATACTTGCTTTAAAACGGGCAAGCGTGGAGATTATATGGGTTTGAAATGGTATTATCAAGGAGATGAAAATTGGGCAGGGCAAACGGCATTTGATGAAAATGGTTGTGTTGGTTGTCCTTGGTACGACCTTGAATTATGGAAAGCTAAATTTCTAGAAGCAAGTGGAAAAAAGGCATAAACAGCTTGCATACTATAGTATTCTTTTGTAGTTTTGTAACAAATTAATTTGGATGACAGAAAATGTAACATTTGGTAGTGTGTGTTCGGGAATTGAAGCCGCACAATTGGCGTTCAATCCATTTGGACTAAAACAAGTATGGAGTTCAGAGATTGCTGAGTTTCCAAGTAAGGTTTTAGACTTTCATTATCCACATATTCCAAATGTTGGTGACATGACAGAATTGCCTAGTTTGATACTGGACAAAAAGTATTCTGCACCTGATGTCTTTTGTGGTGGTACTCCTTGCCAGGCATTTTCACTAGCAGGTTGGAAAAACGGACTATCAGATGAACGTGGACAGCTTACAATGACATTTATTGAAATTGCAAATTCAATTGATAAAATCAGAGAAACCGAAAACAAAAAACCTGCAATTGTACTTTGGGAAAATGTTGAAGGAGTTCTAAATGACAAAACAAATGCATTTGGCAACTTCATTGCAGGTTTAGCAGGTTATGACGAAGAATTGAAAATTAGTAAATGGTCTAAATCGGGTTTTGTCCTTGGAAAAACAAGAAATGTTGCTTGGCGTGTAATAGATGCAAAGTACTTTGGTCTTCCTCAACAACGCAAACGCCTTTACGTTTTGGCAGGTGGCAAGGATTTCAGACCTGACCAATTATTATTTGAGTTTGACAATAAGAATGTTGAACTCCTTTTCAAAAACAATTCATCAAAACGAAAAAACGGCTCACCAACACTTTTTGATGACGACATTGAATTATCAGAAAACGAAGAACAAATTATTTTTAAAGACAATACAAAATTTGAGTTTTTTAGAAAATATACGGACTGTCTATACTCTGCATACGGTACAAAATGGAATGGTAACGCAGCAGCTTACAATGGCTCTCTATACGTTGCACAAAACGACAGAATAAGACGATTTACACCATTAGAATGTGAACGGCTTATGGGTTTCCCTGACAATTACACCCTTGTAAACGGAAACAGCGATACAAATAGGTATCAAGCTGTTGGTAATTCTTGGGCTGTTCCTGTGGTAAAATGGATTGGTCAACAAATAGCTAATTATTTTGCAGACGGACACACCGAAAATATAGAATGGGTAAAATATGTGCGAGAACATAAAAACAACTTACAAACAAAATTATTTTTACTTGACGGTGTACACGCTTTGAGCAATGGACAGTATTTGAATGCTTCTGCATTTCCAAATAACCCTATAGAAGGTAATCTTGCGGACATTGTTCAAACAGACGAAGTGCCTGAAAAATTCTATTTAAGTCCTCAAGCATGTAAAGGAATACTCAGACGAAAATTTGAGAGAGACATTAAAATGAATTCGGAACTTCAAAGATTGATGACAATAATTAGTGAAGAACTGAAATACCAAGACGCATGAAAAGAACGCCAGCATGTAACATGCGTTTGGCGTCATGCGGGGTGAAGTGCTTAAATTCAAGTTTAGTTTTTCAAATCAACTTTAGTGCTGGGTTGACAGATTTGTGCCCCGAAATCCCGCACGAACGCCAAGCGCAAAAACGTTAGCGGAAATACGCAGCAGCACTCTAATAGCTCTAAAAGACATGGGGACATTTAAGACAGAACGAAGAATAAAGTTTGATTACATAAGGTCAATCATAACTGGTCTTGCAATCCCAATTGGCTGTTTATTACTTTGGTATTTTTTTTATCCAAGCACCCTAAATGAGTTCTTGTTATTGACACACAACACTAAAGTGGCACCGGGACAAATAACAAAAGCAGAAGAAATTGAAGATTATGTTGAGACAAATAATGACCGAAAAATAGAAAGGACATTAGATTTCAATTTTGAATATACATTTAGACTTCCAGACGGGAAATCGGTAACATCATTCGGAAGTGAGGTTGGGGCATTGCCGGAAGAATTGGCAAACGTTAAGGATAAGCCTTTCGCTGTCGAAGTGGAATATCTGACAGACAATCCTGAAACAAATAGAGTAAAGGCTGCCTGGACAGGAGAAAAATCTTTATTTCAGTGGTTTCGTCACAAGTTTATAATTGGTTTTTTGATTTTTCTTTTCTGTTGTTGGTGGGGCTTTAGAGTTTTAAAAGATGGTAAGAAGAACTACACAATGGAAATCAAGGAATATAATAAAATACTACAAGAATATAGAGCTAAACAAAAATAAAATTAACAACCGAATTTTCAATTACACGAAGTAAAATAGTAACGAGATGACCGAGCTACAAATTTTATTAAAATTAAAGGCACTGAAAACTAAAATGAATAGTCCGACAGGAAGTTTATCCGGTATTCATGTTGACGACTATGAAAATTATGTTTCATTATTCGAAAAGTACCATGCTGAATTAAATAAGCTAAACCCTGAACTTTATGGCGACTTCATTCCGACATCACTTTTTCCTCGAATGGCAGGTGACGAATATATAGGAGAATTTCACTTAACTCCTATTAAAAGCAATATCCAGTATTTACTTGACATAGCTCCAGACGAAACCTCAATAAACCCGACAGATTTTAAAATTACAAAAGAAGGAATTTACTTTTCTGGACAATATTTTGACGCATTAGCTAAAATATCTGAAATATTAAAAACTGCCGCTACTGAAATAATCTTAATTGACGGTTATCTAAATGACCAGTTCATTGACATATTTACAATTGCAAATTCAAACGTAGAAATTAAAATTCTTACAAAAGCAAATTCGAATAACCCCGCAGTTAAACTCAAAGTGACAAATTTCAATCGACAGTTTGCCCAACAAAAGACAACAATAGAAATAAAAGAAAATTCGGACTTCCATGACAGATTTTTAATTTTAGATAAGAAAGATTTTTATCATTTTGGGGCTTCGCTAAAAGACGCAGGGAACAAAGGATTTATGTTTTCAAAAATTGAAGAATCTTTCGTTCAACAATCGCTATTAAATGAGTTTAACGCCAAATGGTGACAGATGTACTTCCGCTAACATGAACTGTGTAAAAAACCAAGCAATTTTCTTTTTTTTTATGGCTTCGCTGAACAGTAATTTGGCTGATACAAGCTGTTGTTTTTTACCACTGCAAACACCTGCTTCAACAGTTTGTTCATCACAGCAATTAACGCTTGCTTTCCGGTTTTCCCATTTGCCTTTAACCGCTCGAATAATTGCTTGCAGGCCACATTGGTTTGCTTGGCATTCATGGCACACATGTACAGTACATCTCTGATTGCCTTTCCTCCCTTTTTGTAAATACGGTTGTTCCCTTTTATACTACTGCCGCTGCTGTACTCCGTTGGACTTAATCCTGCAAAGCTGATTAACTGACGATGATTTCTTGTGTGCCTGAAGCCTTGTGTATAAATGATGAGCAATGCGGTGGCTCGCTTGCCAAGGCCTTTGATGCTGCTAATACTTTTATACTGATCCGGTTGCCATTGCTTTAAACATGCTTCCAGTTTCTTTTCCAGTAATGCCATTTCTTTTTCAAGGTTTGCTTTCATCTTTTCGATAGACCGGATCGTTTCTTTACTGGGTACAGGTAGTAATTTTAAACTGTGCAGTTGATTATTAAAACGCTTTACCTGCTCCGCATATTCCCGGATGGTGTTGAACATCTGTTTGCTCTCAAAGTAAGTACTGTCGGGCATTTCCCAAAAGCATGGACGCTGCTCAATGGCGTACTTACAGATCCAGCCACTGTCTTTCTTATCGCTTTTATTACGCTCTAAATGCATTTGAATATAACGCTTAATACTCATTGCATTCACCACACTCAAGCGGCAACCCTGGCCGTGCAGATAAAAGGCCAGCCGTATGTAATACACGCCTGTTGCTTCCATCACAAAATGATAATCAGTACCGGTATGCTCCAGTATTTTTTTGAAGCCTGCAATGTTATTACCTACCTGTAAGTAAAATAAATCACCCAGATTGTTTTGATAAGTTACATCCAACGTGAGATGCGATACATCGATGCCACAGCATAACATTTTTGTGTCCATAACTAATTTTTTGTTGGTGAATAATTTAACTTAGTGTCAAGGAAAAAAACAACAGGAAGAACAACCTTACACTGTGCTATCTATCCTAATACAGGCTTTTTAATAAGCACGTTGAACTGTTCAGCATCGGGTAAGAAAAGGGGCGGTGGCTATCATGTTAGAGTGGCTCAGGGCCAATGCGGTTTTACGGCCTTACTCCGCCCTTTGTTCTTTCTGAATTGATTCCTTATCTGACTATTAAATTTATTAATTTGTAAACATAGGATTGGGTTTGCTGCTATGCTGGCTGACGAATAAATCCTCATCTTTTTGTTCGCTATCACCAGCGGTCCGGGCTCGACGTTCATTGTTCAGCTTTTTGTTGTTAACTTCAACTTCAATTTTTCAATCGGCAGCGGTTCCGGGCTGGACATTATAAAATACCAGCACAGCAGCAAGCCCTGCTCGTTAGTGGCAACCCTATGGCAACAGTCATTACTGCTTCAAGCACCATACCTTGACAGTTGACAATTGCCTAAGCTTCGCAAAAACAAAAGAGGTGCAAGCCATACACAGGGCGACACATTTGCACCACATTTGTTTTTGCCCCGACACACAACAAAGACAATAATTCCGGTCTTACACCTAAATTTGAAAATAAAACCATTACAACCGCCGCATGATGCCAAATGAGACTCCTTTAGAAAACTTATTTCTCTACATAAGGGATATTTTTGGCACATCTACCAATTGTCTTGATTTTGAAAAAGAGCCGGGCAACGAGAAGAAAAAAGAAGTAAACTTTTGGGACGTTCATAGCTTTAATGAGTTGGCTAAAAAGACCAAATTCAAGAACCTGAATGAATTTGAATTTATTCTTACTTCAGAAACTGAAAATACTAATGGACTGTTTCTACGGGTTAAACGCATTAACGTTCCTTCTGAGCCACAGCCAGCAATAGACATTAAGGAATGGATAATAATCAACAGAAGTAACATTTTCAAGCCAACTCTTAACTGCAAAAAAGAAATTGAAGAAATCATACGGTTTGATGAATCGGAAAAAAGAAAGGAGGATTTTAAACGATACATTAAAGAATCTGAAGCAGCTCTTTTTGAAATCCCAATCCCTGAGTCTTTGCAAGGTTGGCTAACTAAAACAGAGAATAAACATGATTATATCCACGAAAGAACTCTATCAATAAAATTTGAGCAAGACGACAGCAGGGTATCAAAATTCAGGCGATTTGAAAGCGATTTTAGAAACTATTATGAGCAGTATGAATCTCATCTAAGGGTGAACCATATATACGATGGTTTGCATAAGCTTTATTACGACATAAAGGGGAAAGACAATGTGCGACTTTACTTTTCCTTCGGATTAATAAATGGGAAGATTGGTAATAAGGCATATAGAAATTTTCTATTTCATGTTCCCCTAAAATTGAATATAAAAAATCAAGAGTTAAAAATAGAATTTGATACTTTCAGCAATAAACTATTCGCTGAGCAAAACTTTATTGAGCTATTAGATGAACATTTCAACCAAGATAGCGCCACATCCAAAGAAGCCAAGAAAACTGATGTATTAAAAGCTATTGACAAATTCAATTCACAGGTTTTACAGTTCTACTTCGAAAAGGAATTTATCAGGAACATATTTTATAATTCAGCATTAGAAATTTTAAACGTTTTCCCTAAAAAAGAAATCCTCTTCTTTAGTGGCGAAGAACTAAATCTACCACTTGATAATAAAGTACAGCCGCAAGACATTTGCTTTTCATTTTCACCTATTATTCAAACTAAGCTAACGGAGGCAAATATTGAGATTTCTAAAGATGCAGATTGTATTGCAAAGAAAATTCATGAGCTTAAGCAAAATGACCAATTAGATTTAATTCCTGATTTTTTTAAGAGGCTATTCGCCACTGAAATCCTGGATGAAGATACCAACACGGTTGAACCAACCTATTCAAGAGAAAAAAGGACAACAGAAATCTCAGAATCGTCTAAGCAAATACAGTATTTGTTCCCATTGCCATATAATGATGAACAATTCGAAATTGCCAAAAGACTATATGAACAAGATGCAGTAACAGTCAAAGGTCCACCGGGTACAGGAAAAAGTCATACTATAGCCAATTTAATTTCACACTTTGTTTCTCAAGGAAAATCTATACTTGTTGTTTCTCATAATTCAAAGGCTTTAAGTGTCATAAAGGATAAATTACCAGCCGATATTCAAAGCTTAGCCATCTCACTTGTAAATGAAGGCCACGGTAAAGAAAGCTTAAAAGCATCCGTAAATGCGATTATCAGCAATATCTCTGACAGAAGATATAATGAAAAGAAAATTGAAGAAATCAATATGTTCTTAAATGGTCTTCAAAATTGGTACAATGAAGCATTAGGGAAAATATATTCCCTTATCCAATCAAATACAAAAGCAACAGAATTATTTAACCCGTTTGAAAACAGGCTTGAAACAAAATCAGCGACAGAATGGGCTGAATATTTCTTTAATAAAAAATTCTTTGCTCCTAGTTTTATCAAAGACGAAATTCCTTACACATATGATACGAATAAAACAGGTTCAGAAATTATCGAATTGATTGAAATAGGAAAAGAACTTAATGATAATGAAGTTGAATTATTTAAATACAATTTCATAGATGAGGATGTTTTTCTTGCGTTGCCAGAATTCAGAAGAATTGAAGAAAGGGTAAATCATATTTTATCCGAAATCAACCCAGATGATTATAATAGCATATACCATAAAGCAATTGACAAAGAGTATTTCTCCGCTCATCAACTTTTCATCGAAAGACTGAAAAAGTTAAGAAGCAAACAGATTGCCCATAAAATAGCTGCAACTGAACATTATAATTATGACCAATTAATCCGCTTACTGAATGATAACCAAACCGTACTTGAACAATTACAATATGCCGATAACACATTACTAAATTATTCGGTTGATATTTCAATCTTAGAAAACGACAATCCGTTTGAATTACACAAGCAGATTAATCAATTACTGCTAAAATTTGGTGATAACAAGTCGCTTAATTTCTTTGCGAGAAAATTATTAAACAGACAGCTAGGTAAATTCTTTGAATGTAAAGTTAATTACGCCTCTGTAAACGATGTTGAGCAGTTAAAAATAGTTGAAATAGAAATTACCAAGAGGAGATTAACTGAACAATTAAAAATAACTTTCAGAAATTACTTTAAAAGCAATCTATTAGGAGATATTAATAACGTTCATGAAGATATTGCCGAGTTAACTGAATCGGTTGAATTTAACAAACACCTCCAATCTTTTAATCAAATACTAAAGAGCAAAAATCTTCCTACATTAAGTCTTCACTCAAAAGAATTTGACAACAACTTGCTTTTCCTTGAAAAGCTACCTCTTTATATAGAATACGAAGAATTAAAATCTATCCTGTTTGAGTATTCCAAGAAAATAAAAGAGCATACAAAGCAACATCCATTAATAGAAAAACTTTCAAACAGTATCATCGCTTTGGACAGAAGTTCTTACGAAATATATTTGAAAGAATATCTCCGACAGAAAGAAAAATTATCTCTGTCAGTACGTTTCCAAAAAATCCAAAACGGTCTTCTTAAAGTTATTCCCCAAACGATATCTCAAATAGTTAATGTATTAAGACAAAAACAGACGCCCCATATTACTACCGATGTAATAGAAGAAGATATTTTTCTTATAAAGCTCACTAATTTTCTTAATTCTACTCTGTCGGAATATGGCGATAGTGAAAAACTCTTTGATGAATTGCAAACCATCAAGAAAAATATAGAAAGGAAAACTGCGGATTTAATTGTTGCCAAAACATGGTTCTATAAAGCCAGTCAGGTTTCAGGGAATGAACTTTCCGCATTGAATGCATGGCTAAACGACCTTATAAAAGTGGGAGCAGGTTTTGGTAAAAATGCTGACAGAGATTATGCTTCAGCAATAAAAAACATGCAAATTGCCAAGAAGGCTGTTCCTATATGGATTATGCCATTAGAATCTGCAATTAGTTTTTTCCCGGATTGTTCACCGAACCAGTTTGATGTTCTAATTATAGATGAAGCAAGCCAATGCGATATTAGTAGTTTAAATCTAATCTTCCGTTCAAAAAAAGCACTTATAGTTGGTGATGAAAACCAAACATCGGTTATCGTTGACAGAAGTATTAGTATAGCCAAAACAAATGATTTACTTAATAAGTATTTGTATAGCCATCAATTTAAAACCCAATTTGACGTCACGGGAAGAATCAGCAGTGTTTATGCGATGGCAAGCGTTGTCTACCCCAATATTGTTACTCTTAAAGAACATTTCCGATGCTTACCTGAAATCATAGGTTTCTCAAATCAATACATTTATGCAAACAGCATTATTCCTTTAAAAACTGCAACAGAAAACATTTTTGGAGAGCCAATTGAAATTCGCTACATAGAAGATGATATTTCAGAAATACATAAACCCAAAATCGTTCAAAGCATTTTATCTGACATTTTACAAATAATTCAAGACTATACTGATAAGAAAATTGCAACCCTTCCAACAATTGGAATAATATCTCTTGATAGTTCTAATCTGAATCATATTCGAGAATTGAATAAGCAGATTTTGGGCAACGAAACTATAAAACTTCATTCTGAAGAAATTAATTTCTTAGCCGCAACTTCAAGAGAATTTCAGGGTGATGAAAGAGACATTATATATTTAACGGTTACAGCTACTCATAAGTTTTTAGAAGAAGGTGACAGGATTACCATAAAGCCACCAACAGCAGTTGCCAGCGAGGACTTTATGAGAATATATAATGTCGCTGCCAGTCGTGCAAAAGAAAAATCAATTCTATATCACAGTATTCATCCTGATGCTATTCCGATTATAAACCCGGAGTGCTATAGAAAAAAGATTATTGACTATTATTCAAATTACAGAGAGAGCAATAAATTAGCTAAAACGAACCTGCTACAGGATTTACTAAACCGTGTAGATGCAAGTTCGGGTGATTTCGAAAAAGGAGTTTGCACTTTTCTTTATAATAACAATTACGGTAATCAAATAAATCCACAGTATAAGGTTGGGGGCTACGTTATTGACTTTGGAATAATAATGAACAATAAGAAAATTGCAATTGAATGTGATGGATATACTTATCATTCGGGTTACGAAAAAATCAGGGAAGACATCAAACGTCAGGAAATACTTGAAAGGGCTGGATGGCAATTTTTTCGTATCCAAAGCACAGAATGGTTTTACAAAAACGACCAAGTATGTAGAAAACTTCTAAAATGGCTCAACCAATACGCTACAGAATCTTCTTCTATTAGCTGACTGAATAATTGCTAATTTTGAGAATAACAATAAAGGAATGAAACGGGAAATTATATCACAACTTCACAGCAGTTTTGAATTAGCAGTTAATGAAACTGATGGTGTTGAATATTGGTTTGCAAGAGATTTGCAGGAACTCTTAGGCTATTCAAAATGGGAGAATTTTATAAAGGTTATTGATAAAGCAAAAATAGCCAGCACCAACGCAAAGCAGGAAGTATCAGACCATTTTCTTGACGTCAGGAAAATGGTTGACTTAGGTTCTGGAGCTAAGAGAGAGATTGAGGACATCATGCTTACAAGGTATGCCTGTTATCTTATTGCTCAAAATGGCGACCCCCGTAAAGATGAGATTGCATTTGCAATGAGCTATTTCGCCGTTCAGACAAGAAAACAGGAACTACTTGAACAACGTCTTAAGGAATGGGAACGATTACAAGCAAGAGAAAAGCTAACTATTTCAGAGAAAGAATTATCAGGACTTATTTTTCAAAAGGGAATTGACAATGCAGGTTTCGCCAGAATAAGAAGCAAGGGTGACCAAGCATTATTCGGCGGCAAGACAACATTGGACATGAAAGCAAGATTGGGCATTCCTGACAATAGGCCACTTGCAGATTTCTTACCGACGATAACCATTAAAGCGAAAGACTTTGCTAACGAATTGACAAATGTAAATATTCGCAAGGCTGACTTGAAATCTGAATCTGCAATTACAAATGAACATGTCAAAAATAATCAGGATGTAAGAGGCCTGTTGCTGAAAAGCGGTATTAAGCCTGAAAACTTACCAGCGGAAGAAGACCTCAAAAAAATTGAAAGGAAAGTGAAATCGGAAGACAAGAAACTTCTGAAAGAAACAAAGAAGTTGAAAAAGAAATAGGCCGACTCATTTGCAGGCACATTTGCAAGCCGCACATATCCTGACACAAAGCAAAGCTTGCAAAAGAGCCTGCAAGCAACCGCACAGAGAGACATCTTACATTAATTCAGACATTCATTGGGCAGACACAGAAGGGCATGCCACTAACATTGAGTTTGCTGCTATGCTGGCAGACGAATATATTCTCAGCTTCATATCGCTATCAGCCCATATCCAGCCGACGGAATTCTATCAGCTTTTGTTGTTATCTTCATCTTCAGTTTTTCAATCAGCAGCGGCTCCGGGCTGGACATTAAAAAATACCGGCACAGCAGCAAGCTCTGTCCGTTAGCGGCAACCCGTGTGGACAGTGCTAACCTTGAACATTTGAGCTTTTAATAACAGACAAGAATTACCTTTGACGACAAAATAAACTGCACTAAAATACTGACAACTATGATACAAATAGACAAAGAACTTATCTCGCCTGACCTCTTACAAAAACTAAAAAATCTTGACAACGATGTTCAAGATTTTCGTCAAGGAGGACCTTTGGACAAAGTTGCTCTTGAAAAGCTGCAAGAGCATTTTAGAACACACCACATCTATAATAGTGCGGGAATTGAAGGTAATCGGCTGACACTTCAAGAAACAGCACTTGTCCTTAAAGAAGGAATTGATATATCGGACAAACCAATTAAAGACAGTATTGAAGTAAAAAATTTGGGACTTGCATTTGATTTCTTGTATGAACTTTCCAAAGCAGATATTCAGCTAAGTGAAAATTATATTCGCCAAATTCATAAACTCATCGTGGGTGATGACGAATCATTAAGACCAGGTGATTACAGGAATATTGGAGTTATCATCACTGGTTCAGAACACAAGCCACCAGAACCTTTTGAGGTTCCAATAAAAATGGCAGAACTAATAGAATGGGTAAAGTTGAACAAGGATACAAACCCAATAATTGTTGCTGCAATTGCTCATCATGAGTTTGTAAAAATTCATCCTTTCATGGACGGCAATGGAAGGACTGCACGAATAATTCTTAACCTGTTGCTTTTGCAGAAAGGGTTTCCCATTTGTAATATCAAGAGGACTGAACGACCTGATTATTATAACGCTCTATCTTCTGCTGACAAAGGAAACTATGAACCGATAATTGATGTTGTTGCTTCAAATTGCAATGAACTTTTTGCCGAATATGTTCGGGTGAGAGATGAATCATTGCGATTAACTGAATGGGCTAAGCGAATTGGACAAAAGGATTTTCACTCCCGACTTTCAAAAGCAAAAGGAGAGTTTGAACTTTGGTATAATAGAATCAATCAGATAAAATTAGAGTTCAAGCAATCTGTGTCTGTCTTAAATGAAAATCTTACAAGCTATAACTTAACATACTACGAATACCCGCCTATCACTTTTGAGAAATACCAGCAATTACAAGAAAATGGACAAGCACCCGGAACAAATGTTTTCTCAATCCGCTTCCACAATCTTGACGATGATAGAATTATCGCAACCTTTATGTTTAGGTTCTACCGACATGCCCCGTTATATGTAAGAACACCGAATGTAATTCCAATGACATTGAATTACTACGATGCAGAAAAGAAGGATTTCATTTTCATAAACAGTTTTGGATGGTCAAGTAAAATAAAATTAAGGGCATTCTACATCAACGACAACGAGGATTTGGTAGTGCGGTATCAGCAGACACCAACCTATGAAGCAGAAAATGTCAATCCAAAGTTAAGCGACACAGTGAGAGATTTTTTCAGTGAAGTTTTTGAACATATGCTCGGCTTGTAATGACAACGAAGTTTGCACCGACACCGCTTCGTGGGAAGAATCGGGCAGCCGCTAACAAGGGGTTTGCGATAGCGGGGGTTCCGTGCTTCGCAGACACATTTGTGCAAGGTGGAAGTTCAGTTCTCCGAATGAAATTTAGTGCTAAAACTCCCCGCCATCGCAAACCCCCGAAACGTTAGCGGCGAGCCAGATTCACATCACCACTATACAACTCCATAATTTTAAAATGTAATTAAAGTGAAAAATACTTTCTACCACACGTTGACTACCTTTTTAATGTTACTTATAACAATAAGTTCATTCAGTCAATATTCAATCGATCCAAGAATCAGAGCTTCATCAATAGTAATACAATCAAACTTAGGTGTCGGCTCAGGATTTTTCTTACAAGACACTTTGACAAAGTATCTATACTTAGCAACTGCATCACATGTGCTTATTTCAAATACACCTAAGCCTCAAGTTCCAGATACAATTTTTATAACAGGTTATCGTGAGAATGTTGATACTGACTAAACTTATAGGTTTAAAATATCTATAGCTGATTGTTTGAAGACAGGCAATCTTCTTTTCGACTTAAAAAATGATATCGCATTAATAAGATTTGCGAAACTAGTTGATATGGGCACTTACGCATCTATTCAATATCCATCCTTTGTTACCAAACTGACTAAGGAGACAAAAATTGAAAGCTGGCCAACAGACGTCTCAGTTTCAATTGAAGAAATTATGCCAGGCTCAGACTTATTTGTAATTGGTTTTCCACAATCGTTGGGATTACAGGGAAATTTTGACATGAATAGGCCATTGATGAGAAAAGGCATAGTTGCAGGAAAAGACTTAAAATTGAATAGAATAATTGGTGATGGGGCTGTTTATTTTGGTAACAGTGGCGGTATTGCAGTTGCAATACATTTTAAAGATAATAAGTTTGACCTTAGACTTGCAGGGCTTGTTTCGCAATATATTCCATTTGATGAGTCATTATTTGACAAAAGAGGTAATCAAAGGAGTGTCGATTATAGAAACTCAGGATATTCTGTAATTATACCTTCTAACACCATTCTTTCATTAATTAAACAATTTCGTTAGGACATCTACCTGCCGCCACCCGGCTATCCGTAGCATTCAAACCAGCCAAGACTGGCTGTAGCAAACGATGAGCAAAGAAAACAACTGCATACTATACCCCATCTGGCGCAGGTCTCCCGACCTGCTGCCAATCGTTACTTATCTACCAAACTTCAGCGTCATTGAACAGGCGCTCTGCTTTTTCACAGCATTACTACTCCATCACAAGCTTCACTATACTCAGGAGATTTCTCTCTCCGCCGCAGCAGTTAATTCATTCAGTCAGTAAACCGGCTTCGTTCGAAAGGTCGGCGTGTTGTTTTCTGTAAGAGTGCTGCATGAATAGTTGTTGCTGTATAAAAGACAGGAGTTTTGTAAACCGCTACGAATCGTGATGTCGAGGAACGAGACATCCCTAAAAGTGAAAACTGTTAAAAACAAATCAGTAAACTTAATCACACCTGGCTCAATCGTTACTGATCTTTACAAACCGGTAAGACTAATAAATAAAAGAGCGCCTGTACGTTTCTGCTGCATGATCTTTTAAAATAATGAATAACAGGAAAAAGTAACCCTCAGGCACAGGTCGGGAGACCTGCGCCAGTTAGCAATAACGGCGTGTTGTTTTCTGTAAGAATATTGCATGCATAGCTGTTACTGTTTGGCAACTCATGCCGGAAAATAAAAAACCCGTCTGCACCTGCAAACGGGTTTTGAATCTTTTAAATCCCCGGGCTAACCTTTAGCAAGACCGGGGCGGTGTTACCACTTCAACTCCAGTTTATTATTTCTGCGGTCCACGTCGGCCATGCGTTGTGTAGGATCAATTTCAACAGCACTTAACTCAGATAAGCGTTTGTCAAATTCAATCACATAAGTGGGGTGTGTCCATTTCCATGGTGCATATACTTTACGCTGCATGCTGTCTTCAGCAGCTTTGCTGCCAAACATTAAATACATGGGTATATAATGCAGTTGCTGTGTGCCGTCTTTAAACGTAAGCACCAGGTCAATGGGCATCGGCATTTCACCCACACGTTTGATACTGATTTTTGATTTACCACCTTCTTCCCACAAACTGTCAATTGCATAATCAATGGTTTTGGTGGTGTTTACAAAAAAGCCACGGTACCAGTCTAACTGCATGCCGCTTACCGTTTCTGCCACCCGCACAAAATCATTAACGTTGGGATGTTTAAAACGCCATTGTTTGTAATACTCCAGTAAAATTTTATTGCGTGTCTGCTCACCCACCACATAACCCAGTTGTGATAAGAATACACAACCTTTGGAATAAGAAGCCACCGAATAAGCATAATTGGTATTAAACTGATCGGCATGCGTAGTCATCGGTTCTTCCAGCCTGCTTTTTACAAGATTAAAATAACCGCCGTAGTTACCGCTGTGATACTTAGGAAGGTTTTCATCTTTATACACGGTTCCGTTCTTCTTAGCCATCGTTTCCGCATAAAAAGCTTCCACCCTGTCTGTAGCAAACTCGGTAAAACCTTCATCCATCCATGCATACAAACTTTCATTGGTACCCATGAGCATCTGGTACCAGGTATGCATCCACTCATGAATCACTGTTCCCAAACCCGGACCGTTGAGTAAGGTAGCCATGGGATATTCCATACCACCATCACCGCCCTGTATAAAGGAATATTGTTTGTAAGGATACTCACCAAAGTTGTCTTTAATAAAAGGATAAACGATTTCTGCAGCATCGGCTATGTTTTGCCAGGCTGCATCGTTTTTGGCATCATTGGGTTTGTAATTGTAAAGCACATGAATGGTGGGCCCGTTCTTTACCTGCTTTACAATATGTTTGAACTCCGCATCAGCCGCCCACACAAAATCATGCACATTGGGTGCGGTAAACTTCCAGGTAAGTTTTTCACCTGCAGGACGCACCACCTTTGTGCCAGGCGCTTCATAACCATAACCGATCTGCTGTGCATTGGTTAAATAACCGGTACCGCCGATGATATAGTTTTTATCAATGGTTATGTTTACATCAAAATCGCCCCACACACCATAAAACTCTCTTGCCACATTCGGTGTGGGATGCCATCCTTCATAATCATACTCACACACTTTAGGATACCATTGTGCCATGGAAAACTTCACACCATTGGCGGCATCTCTTCCGCTTCGCCTGATCTGTACCGGTACCTGTGCTTCAAAGTTGGTTTCAATCAACACTTTCTGTTTGGGCAGGATGGGTTTGGACAGTTTTACTTCCAGTATGGTTTCATGTTCCACCGTTGTTTGCAGCACACCGTTTACCTTGAATGTTTTTACCCGCTGGTAACCGATTTCTGAATCATTAAGTTTGGAGATACGGTCACGCACACGGCCATCCCAATCCTGGCGGTTATTGCCGATGATTTTTTTACCCAGCTCCCTGCTGCGTACATCCATCATACTGTTCGGCTGAAAAGCATTCCAGTACAAATGCACAAACATGCGGTACAGTGTATCCGGTGAATTATTGGTGTATTCAATTTTTTGTGTTCCGTTGAGGCGGTTACTCATTACATCCATGTTTACATCCATGGTGTATTTGATACGCTGCTGCCAGCGGTTAGGCTGGGCTATGGCTGTAAGAGCTGATAAAACAAATAAGAAGGCGGTAATAAAAACTTTCATTATACAATAGATGGTTTAATTCGGTAAATTTCGGGAAAACAGCGTTATGCAAAAAGTGAAAATGCTGAACGGCTACCCGTTTATTCATTACTCAAAGGAAAGTTACAGTACGGATGACCTATTACAACGTAGCAAAGTGTTTTATGAAAATATGGATAAGCGCCGCACCTGCCGTGATTTTTCGGATAAACCGGTACCCCGTGAAGTGATTGAAAATATTTTACGTACTGCTTCCACTGCTCCCAGCGGTGCTCATAAACAACCGTGGAATTTTTGTGTGGTGCATGATGCCGCACTGAAACAACAAATAAGAGCAGCCGCAGAAGCAGAAGAAAAAGAAAGTTATGATAACCGGATGAGTGAAGAATGGCTGAAAGATCTTGCGCCGATTGGTACTGATTGGCAAAAACCATTTTTAGAAACTGCTCCCTATTTAATTATCGTGTTCAGCCGCAGTTATGAAATAGAAGCAAACGGACACAAACATCAGAACTATTATGTGAAAGAAAGCGTAGGCATTGCCTGTGGTTTTTTACTGGCAGCGATTCATGAAGCAGGATTGGTAGCGCTTACGCATACCCCATCACCCATGAATTTTTTAAGTAAGATTCTAAACCGTCCTGCAAATGAAAAACCATTTCTGCTGATTCCGGTAGGCTATACTGCTGATGAATGCTGGGTGCCGGATATAAAAAGAAAATCACTGGAAGAAATTTCAGTCTGGTATTGAGCTATAAACTCCGCAACTCTTCATATAATCTTCCTTTGGCATCAAACAGGAGTATTTTTTTATTGATCGCTGATTTCTGAACAATGATTTTGTATTCATTGGCTTCACTTCTGGGTTTGCTGATTTCAACACAATCCTTCACCGTCCATGTTTTGTAATTGGATGCGCCAAAGCTCAACTGAACTGATTTGGGTAATGCATCAAATGCAACCGCCGTTTCTGTAGCATTCCAGTTGCCATCTTTAGTATAAGTTGCTTTGTATTTTTTATCAGCCAGTTTAAAGGTAACCGTGTGATAATCCAAGCCGCCTTTCCAATCTACTTCTTTAGCTTCAGGGTATTGTTTGTCGAACGACTGCTTTACAAGATCAGGTACTTTTATGAGTTGCGCATGGGTTGAAAACACGATGGCTGAAAACAGAAAGACTAAAATATATTTCACGTAAGAAGATTTCCAATAAAGTTCAGGAAGCTTTGCCATCTACCACAATCACAATTTCACCTTTAACAGCTTTTTGCAGAAAATAATCATGTACTTCTTTCAAGGTGCCCCGTTTATTTTCTTCAAATTTTTTAGAGAGCTCCCGGGCAACAGAACACAAGCGCCCTTCGCCAAAATACTGCATAAATTCCTGCAATGTTTTCACCAGCCGGAAGGGTGATTCGTAAAAGATCATGGTACGTTCTTCTTCGGCGAGTTGTTTGAGTAAAGTTTGTCTTCCTTTTTTGAGTGGCAGAAACCCTTCAAAACAAAAACGGTTACTGGGCAATCCGCTGTTCACCAATGCCGGAACAAAAGCAGTAGCGCCGGGCAAGGTTTCTACAGCAATATCATTTTTGATACATTCCCTGATAAGCAAAAAGCCGGGATCGCTGATGCCGGGAGTACCAGCATCTGTAAGCAGGGCCATTTTCTTTCCCGCCTTCAGCTGATCTACGAGATGCTGCAGGATTTTATGTTCGTTGTGCTGATGATTGGGGGTGATGGGCTTTTCTACCTGGTAATGATTCAGCAGTACAGAAGTGGTACGGGTATCTTCTGCTAAAATCAAATCCACTTCCTTCAGCACT
This sequence comes from Lacibacter sp., assembly GCA_050916065.1. Classification (GTDB taxonomy): domain Bacteria; phylum Bacteroidota; class Bacteroidia; order Chitinophagales; family Chitinophagaceae; genus Lacibacter. The sequence continues at coordinate 125,722 of CP051137.1, read as the reverse complement.
TCAAGAGCACGAAGTGTGATATCCTTTAAATTACCAATGGGAGTGGGAATGATGTAGAGCATTTACCAAGTAAGAAGTACGAGGTACAAAGTACGAATTGTAAACACCCCGTACTTCGTATCTCGTACTTTGTATTTTAATTCACGCTGATTTCAAACTGCTCCATTACAGGATTGGCCAGCAACTTTTTTGCTGCTTCTTCTGCAATGGCTTTAGCAGCATCACCTGAGGCCGCTTCAATCTGCATAGTAATGTTTTTGCCGATACGTACATCCGTAACGCCGTTTAAACCAAGATTACTTAAACCACCCATCACAGCTTTACCTTGTGGATCGAGCAGATCTTTGAGCGGCATTACTTTCACCTGAACTGTATATGTCATAAAATTGAAATTAGATTTTTGAACGAAGCAGCAAAGATAAAACAACGTAGAGCAAGTAAATCATGGGAATGGCGGCCCATTGAAAAATTATTGCCAGCATTACAGCCGCTGCCACCAGAATAAACTTGGGTTGATTGTTTCTGAAGGAATAATCTTTAAACTTTAAACTCATAATCGGAACATCCACCACCATCATCACACTCAAAACAAGCGTAAGCAGGTACAATATCCATTTGTTAACCAGCAATTCTGTAAGGCCCCATTGATTAAACCAGATGATTAAAGGAAGTGATGCTACCACCATTGCCGTAATTGGCGTAGGAACTCCAAAAAAAGTAGTGCTTTGCCGGGCGTCAATATTAAATTTAGCCAGTCGCCATGCCGCACAACACGCAATTAATAAAGCAGGGAGTAATAAAACTACGGAAGTATCAAAAGCAGATGCTTCTTTGAGATAACTCATGCGCAGCAATTGATACATGATCATCGCCGGCGCTACGCCAAAAGTAACTACATCACTTAACGAATCCAGCTGCTTACCCATTTCTGAAGACGCTTTCATCAATCTTGCCACAAACCCATCCAGAAAATCAACAATGCCGGCTGCAAAGATGAAAAAGGAAGCGTAGGTGATTTTTTCAGGCAGCGTTAACAGCAGGGTTCCTTCCTGTAACGAAGCAATATTTTCTCCGGGTTGTAAAATGAGTATGATGGCAATGCAGCCAAATACAAGATTAAGTAGTGTAAATAAATTAGGAATTTGTTTCATTTTCAAAATTTCAAATCATCAAATTTTCAAATTACTTCTTCATCAACGCCTCAATCTCCTCCACCGTTATCGGAATATTTTTCATTAAATCTTTGTGGCCGTTCCTGGTGATCCAGATATTATTTTCAATACGTACCCCCATTTGTTCTTCTTCAATATAAATACCCGGCTCTACGGTAAACAGCATTCCAGGTTTGATGGGAGCAGTTCTCGTTCCCAGGTCATGAACATCAACACCGAGATGATGCGAAATACCGTGGTATAAATATTTACGATAGGCCCTGTTCTCAGGGTCTTCATTTTTTACATCACTCTTTTTAAGCAATCCTATTTTGAGGAATTGCTGTGTGGCTTCCTCTCCTACTTTATCTGTGTAATCTACAATGGTAATGCCCGGTTTTAATAAACTCTTGGCATAATCATGCAAATGAAGACATGCATTATAAACTGTTTTTTGCCGACGTGTGAATTTTCCGTTTACAGGAATGGTTCTCGTAAGATCAGCACAATAGCCGCCGTACTCAGCTCCAAAATCCATCAGGATCAACTCACCATCTTTACACTCCTGGTTATTGCTCACATAATGTAACGTTCTTGCCCTGTCGCCACTGGCGATAATGCTTCCGTAAGCCGGACCCGTGGCACGCTGTGAAAGAAAGTAGTGATAAATTTCTGCTTCTATCTCATACTCCATTACGCCTGGTTTGATGAATTGCAGCAAACGACGGAAGGTGTTTTCTGTAATATCAATCGCCTGCTGTACCACTTCAATTTCTTCGGCCGTTTTAATTCCACGAAGTTCTTTCATGATTTTGGCAGCACGCTGGTAACTGTGCAGAGGATAACGGCTCTGCATTTCATCAATAAAACGATACTCTCTTGAACGGATAAGATTGGCTTTGCGATCGTTTTCATTACTATCAAGATAGATATGATCAGCTAAATGAATCCATGTTTGCAGTAAGGCATCAATACTATCAAGCCATACTACTGTGGGCATACCACTCATATGTATTGCTTCATTGGCACGCAACCGTTTACCATCCCATTTTTCTTTGAGCTCGTTCGGACGGACCAACACCAATACTTCACGGTATTTAGGATCAGGATTATCAGGAAACAAAATCACTATACTGTCTTCCTGTGTAATGCCGCTGAGCCAGAACAGATCACTGTTTTGTTTAAAAGCATGGATCGCATCACCATTCATGGGCCATTCGTCGTTACTTACAAATATGGCAATGGAGTTGGGCAACATTGCTTTGGTGAAACGCTGCCGGTTTTGAACGAAAATCTGAGGATTTAAGGGATGATATTTCATACAATCGTCTTTATGCCGCAAAATAACATGAACCATACGGCCCACCCAATTTAGTTTTCAATTTGTGCAGGCAGGTGGAAAACTAACAGCCGTTCATTTAAAATTTTAAATTCAACTACTTTCCGGATTGAATCATTAAAGAAAATCTATAAATCGTTGTGCTTCGATAATTTTTATTCAAGAAAAAAGAACAATAGCCAAATGAAATCAATACAAGCACAGCCGCAGCTTTTTTGCCAATCCTTGTTCAACCTTTATTTTTGGACGGCTATCAATTCTTAAACAACAAAAAATCGTTTTTTCCGCCATGTTCAGGGCAGGTTAAAAAACGGTTGAATATAATTACAAGGGCACCTCCTGAAAAAGCTACACGTAAGTGTAAGTGGTCGTAATCGATTGTTTGCTAAGAACAAGAAAAAACCCTGCTATTCCTGGCAGGGTTTTCTGTTTTATACAAATGCGTTCAATCAAAACAATCCATATAACTGTGAATCGATCTTCTGGATGATTTCACCAAAATGCTCATCGTTTTCAGCAAATTTATTAGCATCAACATCAATTACCAGCAGGCTTCCTTCCTTATAGTTTTCAATCCATTTGTTATAATATTCATTCAATTTTTTGAGATAATCCAGGCGGATATTCTCTTCATAATCTCTTCCCCGCTTTTGAATTTGTGCCACGAGGGTAGGCACAGATGCCTTTAAATAAATCAACAGATCCGGCGGGCTCACCATTGTTTTTAACGTGGCAAAAAAGGAGAAATAATTGTCAAAATCTCTTTTGCTCATCAATCCCATATCGTGCAGATTGGGAGCAAAAATGTGTGCATCTTCAAAAATGGTTCTGTCCTGTATTACCGTTTCAGTACCACGTTGAATTTCCAATACCTGGTTGAGGCGGTTATTCAAAAAATAAATCTGCAGGTTAAAACTCCAGCGGGGCATATCCTCATAAAAATCATTGAGGTAAGGATTGTGATCCACATCTTCAAACTGTGGAATCCATTTGTAATGCTTGGCCAGCATTTCAGTAAGGGTTGTTTTACCGGCACCTATATTACCGGCGATGGCCACATGTTTTGGTTTTTTATTCTTTGCCATAACTCGTTAAAAGTTCCAAAATTCAAATTACAAGAACCAACGGTCCAGAACGTTCAATGTAAATATTCTTTTTGGATTTTGTGTTTTGTAATTTGATTTTTTTAGAAATAATTCAGCCCCATTACCTCACGCACTGCTTCCATTGTGGCAGCAGCGCTGGCCCTTGCCTTTTCTGCCCCCCGTTGCATTACATTTTTAAGATAGGTTTCATCCTGCTGAATAGCTGCCGCTTTTTCACGGATAGGTGCTATAAATTTCGCCATATCTTCTCCCAGCTGCTTTTTCATATCGCCATAACGAATCACGCAATTATTATAATCTGCCTCAAACTTTTCAATAGTAGATGCATCACTCACCAAACGCATCAGCTGAAATATGTTTTCAATATAATCTGGCTTAGGTGAATTGGGCTCAGCAGGCCCCTGATCCGTTTTGGCTTTCATGATCTTTTTACGGATCACCTCATCACTATCAGCCAGGTAAATGGTGGCATTTTGATTTTCACTTTTACTCATTTTACCGGAACCGTCCAGCGCAGGAACTTTTATCAACTCTCCGCCAAAATTGAAGGCAAAGGGCTCCGGAAACACTTCACCATAACGATGGTTAAATCGGTTCACAAAGTTGCGGGCCATTTCCAGGTGTTGTTCCTGGTCCTTGCCCACCGGTACATATTTGGCACGATGCAGAATAATATCTGCTGTTTGCAAAACGGGATAAGTGAGCAATCCTGCATTCACATTATCCGGTTGTTGCCTTACTTTATCTTTAAAGGTGGTTGTTTTCTCCAGTTCACCTTTATAAGCCATCATGTTCAGATACAAGTACAGTTCACTGGTTTCATGCACATGGCTCTGGCAGTAAAAAGCCACTTTTTCAGGGTCCAACCCACAGGCAATATTTTCTGCAAACACCCGCTTTACATTTTCACGGAGTTCTTTGGTATCAGGATGGGTGGTGAGGCTGTGCAGATCAGCCACCATAAAATAGCAATCATATTCATCCTGCATTTTTACATAATTGCGCATGGCACCAAAATAATTGCCCAGGTGCAGGTACCCTGTGGGGCGGATGCCGCTCATTACAATTTCCCGGTTCGTACTCATAATTCCATCAAAATTAGAAGGGGAGCGAAGATAACAGTTTGCTGCATACTGCTGCCGTTTTTCCTTTGAATTTACCCTTCACAAGAAAGGCTCAGGCCATCGGCCGAAACAACTATATTTGTTTTATGGAAGTGAGTAATGAGTTGATCGATAAACTCAGTAAGCTGGCCCGCCTGCACATTGCACCAGAGCAAAAAGAAAAGCTGCGGACGGATATGCAGCAGTTAATCGGATTTATTGAAAAACTGCAGGAGTTAGATACTACCGGCACCGAGCCCCTCATGCATCTGACGCATGAAATAAACCGTTTACGAAAAGACGAAATCATTCACCCCATAACAAGAGAAGAGGCTTTGCAAAATGCAGCCCTGCATGATGAACAGTTTTTCCTGGTACCGAAAGTGATAAAAAAACAAGCAAACCCATGAGTGCAGTTATTGAATTAAAGCAATTACGTAAAAGTTATTACCTGGGCAAACAGGAATTGCCTGTTTTAAAAGGAATTGATCTTACCATTAATCGCAGTGAGTTTGTGGCGCTGATGGGGCCTTCCGGAAGTGGTAAGAGTACACTCATGAATATATTAGGTTGCCTGGATACACTTACCAGCGGACAATATATTCTGAACAGCAAAGATGTAAGTAAACTACCTGATAATGACTTAGCTGAAATACGTAACCAGGAAATAGGTTTTGTATTTCAACAGTTTAACCTCCTGCCACGTTTAAGTGCCCTGGAAAACGTTGCACTGCCGTTGATTTATGCAGGTGTGCCCAAAAAAGAACGCAATGAGCGGGCCATGGAAATGCTGAGCAAAGTAAACCTGGCCGATCGTTATCATCATAAATCCAATGAGCTGAGTGGCGGGCAAATTCAACGTGTGGCCATTGCACGTGCGCTGGTGAACAACCCTTCTATCATATTGGCCGATGAACCTACCGGCAACCTTGATACAAAGACTTCAGAAGAAATCATGAAACTAATCTCTGAAATTCATACACAGGGAAACACCGTGGTGCTTGTAACGCATGAAGAAGATATAGCAGGCTATGCACAACGTGTTGTTCGTTTGCGTGATGGCTTGATTGAAAGCGACCGCATCAAAGAAAAAGTGATGGCTTAAACAATTGTAAGGTTTCCTGCGTTCAACAAAAAAGAAGAATTTTCTGCAATTAAAAAAACTACTGAACATTTAAGAGTGCAATCTGTATTATACATCTGCATTCAGAAATTTGTACATAGTTATGGCTAAGATATATACGAAAACAGGCGATCTGGGTAAAACAAGTTTAATTGGCGGCACCAAAGTGCCTAAGAGTCACATCCGTATTGAAACCTACGGAACAGTAGATGAACTCAATTCCTATATTGGCCTTGTTACTGATCATGTGGCAGATGTACATACCAAAGCCGTGCTGAAAGAAATTCAGGACCGTTTGTTTACCATTGGTTCCTCTCTCGCCTGTGATCCGGAGAAAGAACCGAAGATGAAAATCCCTGATTTAAAGGAAAAGGATGTTACCCTGCTGGAAAAAGAAATGGACAAGATGAATGAAATTGTTCCTGCCATGAAATCATTCATTTTACCCGGCGGGCATGTAAGTGTGAGCACCATTCATGTGGCCCGCTGTGTATGCAGAAGATGTGAGCGCCTGTGTGTACATATGCAGCAGGAAGAAATGTTTGTAGAACCTCTTGTAATTAAATACATCAACCGGTTGAGTGATTATTTATTTGTACTGGCCCGTTATACCGGCTATAACTTAGGCATCGAAGAAATTCCCTGGAAGCCGAGAGTATAGATTTGAAGATTGGGTATTAGAGATTTGAAAACTGAAATTTTCAATTTTCAAATTAATAATTCTAGATAATCCTTCCATCTTTCATATGTACAATCCTGTCGCATTGAGCAGCCAGTTCTTCATTATGCGTAACAATTAAAAATGTTTGGTTGAATTGTTTGCGCAAATCAAAAAACAACTGATGCAATTCTTTGGCATTGGCACTGTCTAAGTTGCCGGTGGGTTCATCTGCCAGGATGATATCGGGATTGTTGATGAGCGCTCTTGCTACGGCAACCCGTTGCTGTTCCCCGCCGGAAAGAGCATTGGGTTTATTATCAATTCTGTGTTCCAGTCCCAGCAGTTTTAATAATTCCTTGGCCCGGTCCTCTACCTGTTTTTTGTTGCGGTTGCCCAGCCATCCCGGAATAGAAACATTTTCCAGCGCCGTAAATTCAGGTAATAGATGATGAAACTGAAATACAAAACCGATATGATTGTTTCTGAACGCAGCCAGTGCATTGCCCCGCAGGGTGTGTAAGGATATATCGTTCAGCCACACTTCACCACCATCAGCCTCATCCAATGTGCCTAAAATATGCAGCAAAGTACTTTTACCGGCGCCGCTGCTGCCTACGAGGCTCACAATTTCGCCCTTGGCAATTTCGAGATCCACACCTTTTAACACCTGTAATTGTCCGTATCGTTTGATAATATTTTTGCAACGCAGCATAGATTACAAACCTAAGGTAACTTTAGCATAATTGATGAAGAGACAGCTCAAACACCATTAGCTTTTACAGCAACTGAAGGGTTTTTCCACAGCCTGAAAACCGAATTTGGTTATTTCAACAGGAAAGTTACTTTTGCGGAAATTTAAAAGGGTTTAATACTATGTTCTGGACACTTGAATTAGCCTCGTACCTTGAAGATGCTCCCTGGCCTGCTACCAAAGATGAGCTGATTGATTATGCCATCCGCAGCGGTGCTCCCATTGAAGTGGTTGAAAACCTGCAGGAGCTGGACGACGAAGGTGAAATTTATGAAAGCATTGATGACATCTGGCCTGATTATCCAAGCCAGGAAGATTTCTTCTTTAATGAAGATGAATATTAATAGTTAGTCGTTAGTCGGCTTGTAAATAGTTGAACCGTTCCTTTTCAGGAACGGTTTTTCTTTAGGTCGGTACGGCCCTGAGAAGGTCGTCAGACAAAAACTATTTATCCTTACCCCAAACTTTGTAGTCTTTAAAATAAGAACTATTCCAGAATTCATACCGTGGAATCATTACCACATCCAATCGCTTTATAAAGTCACTGTAGTTTTTGTTTTTGCTCCAAAGGTTTTCGCTCAAAGCGGTCATGCGTGGAAAGATCATATAATCCACCTTGGTGCTCCACTCCATATATTCGGTCCAAACATTTCCCTGTCCGCCTATGATTTTATGTGCCAATCCTGCTTTCTTCAATGCATCCGGAATGATTTGATAATTGTAAACGGCTTCTGTTGAATTGTAACCATGAATGGCCAAGCTATCATTGGGGTCTTTGCTCTGATAATGATCAAAATAAAAAGGTTTGCCCGGCGTCATGATTATAGAGAATCCTTTTTTAGCAGCGCTTAACGCTTTGGCATCATCCGCCCAGTTCATGATTAAAGCGGAGGTATCTACATCACCTTCTGTTATTTCATGCCAGCCTACGGTTTTGCGGTTCATCTGTTTGAGTTGTTTCGCTACATACTCTATAAAGTACGTTTGCAAGGCCACCTCATCTTTCAATTTATTTTGTTTGATGAAAGCTTGTGTTTTTGCATCCTGCTTCCACCACAGTTTGCTGCATTCATCACCGCCAATATGAATGTAAGTGGAAGGAAATAAATCAGTGAGCTCTTTAAAAATATCTTTTAGAAACTGAAAGGTAAAATCGTTTGGCGCCAGTACATTGTTTTGACGGTTGTACATACCCCAGGTAGTAGCCACATTCCAGGTAGTATCAGGCTTTGTACTCAGTTGCGGATAAGCAGCAATAGCCGCACGACTATGCCCCGGTATATCCAACTCAGGTATTACCGTAATGCCACGCACTTTAGCATACTCTAAAATTTCCTTGATCTCCGCTTTAGTATAATAACCACCATAACGCTTTCCGTCATAACGGGCAGGTGTAGTTTTAAAATGTCCAATCAATGTGGAATCTCTCCAGCTTCCGATGGAATTGAGTTTTGGATAAGATGAAGTTTCAAACCGCCAGCCCTGATCATCCGTTAAATGCCAGTGAAAGGTGTTGAACTTATGAAACGTGAGGTAATCAATATACTTTTTGATATATTCTACCGGAAAGATATGCCGCACCACATCTAAGTGCATACCACGATAGCGGAACTGTGGATAATCATAAATATAAATTACAGGCACTTTTATTTTAGTCTGCTTCCCTATCGGAATGACTTGAAACAATGTTTGGAAAGCATTAATAAAGCCACGAACAGTTCGTGCAGAAATCTGAATTCGGCGAAATAGATGAGGATCCTCAACAAAAAGTATATAGGATTCATCATTTGCTGATGTATCTATTCGTAATAAAATTCCTTTGCGATCAGCCTTTTGCCAGTCATTACACAATTTTAAAGTCAGCATAATACCAGTTTGCAAATAAATGTGCTCTTGCAAATATTTGGCTTGCATTGTAAATTCTTCAGGATAACAGATAAATGAATTTTTATCTAATTCGATAAATTTAGAATCATAAGTATTTAAAACTTTCACCTCTACTGGCTTCGGAATAACAGAAATGGTTGACTGTGCCTGTGCAACAATCAACCATCCCATAAAGCCTATGCTGATAATTATCTTTTGAATCATACCAGCAAAACTGCTGATTATTTTTTAAATGTCAACTTAAAATATAAAAGCACCAGGCTCAAAAAACAGATAATGGAGTTACATATGATCACCGGCCACAGCATATAACCAAACCCGTATACCAGCCAAACAACTGTACTGAAGGTTACAATTAAAATGGTGTAAATGCTCAAATCGCCTACACTCTTGCTTTGCCAGGCTTTGTACACCTGCGGCATAAATGTGATGCTGCTTAAAAAGGAACCAAAGTGGCCGACTATATCAATCCAGGTCATGTTGCTAATTTTAAATTATCAGCTATCCATTATTCAATTATCCATTAAACTTATTTCTCCATCTGCTCAATCACATCCGCCGTTACACCGGTAAAGCTGAAACCACCATCATGGAACAGGTTCTGCATGGTAACCATCCTGGTAAGATCGCTGAACATAAGCGTAATATAGTTGGCACAATCTTCTCCACTTGCATTACCCAACGGACTCATCTTTTCTGCATAATTAATAAACCCATCAAAGCCTTTTACACCGCTTCCTGCTGTGGTACGTGTAGGCGATTGTGAAATGCTGTTGATACGAACTTTATTCCGCACACCATAATGGTAACCAAAGCTGCGAGTAACACTTTCCAGCAAGGCTTTCGCATCAGCCATTTCATTGTAATCAGGGAATACACGCTGTGCAGCAATGTAAGTGAGGGCTACCACACTTCCCCAATCATTAATGGCATTCATATCCCAGGCTGTACGCAGCACACGGTGCAGACTCATGGCAGAAATATCCAATGTTTTGGCATTCCATTCGTAGTTCATTTCTGTATAATGCTTACCCTTACGTACGTTCAGGCTCATACCGATGCTGTGGAGCACAAAGTCAACCTTTCCGCCAAAATGCTCCATGCTTTTTTCAAAAAGATTTTTCAGATCATCCATATTGGTTACATCAGCTCCAATTACAGGGGCGTTGCCGCATTGCTCACTCAGTTTATTGATTTCACCCATACGCAGGGCTACCGGTGCATTGGTCAATACAATTTGTGCGCCTTCCTCATAACACTTCAAAGCTGTTTTCCAGGCAATGGATTTTTCATCCAGCGCACCAAAAATGATTCCTTTTTTTCCTTTCAAAAGTTGATGACTCATAAACGTTGATTTTGCCAAAAGTAAGGAAGATGCAACAAATGGCTTAAAGCTACAATTCCGGACCTAGCCGAACCATTTTTGTTGTGCCCGGAAACCATGCCGCAGGATAAAAATGATAGCAATAAACAGTAAATTACTACCCCTCATTGCTTTTTATTAGAATTTCTTCTACAACCCGCAAAAATCCATGCAGCAGCCGGTAAACAGTATCTGTAATTTCAAAAAGCAATGGGAAGAATCAGGAAAAATCTCTTCCACCCTGTTTATGTTTGTACTCCTGATTAAAACCAATACCCAAAAGAAAACCAGACAAATCCGTACACTGTAAAAACCTGTCCAAATCCTGAAAACCCAGCTCCATACCCTATAAAACCACAAAAAAATTATGGAGCCTTCAATGCCCGGTTAAATAACCGGGTTTTTGATTTTTCAATAGTGGTATTTTAATCTTTTTTTAATCTGCCCTTAATACTGCTTCAATGAGCGTATTGCACTTTCGCAGGAATGAATACCTACTATTTCATTTTGGCTGCTTGTCTCCTCATCATCATTTCATATTTAATCAACCTCTATACCCGTAAAAAGGGAATACCGTCTGTTTTACTGTTGTTACTTTTAGGATCAGGAACGAGGGAAGTGTTGGTGCAACTTCAAATTCCATTTTCAACACCCATGCAACTGGTGGAACTGTTAGGGATCATCGGTTTGATCATGATTGTGCTGGAAGCAGGTCTTGATATTACCATTACCGGTAAATACCAGTTAAAAATCATAAGGCACGCCTTTCTTTCTGCCTTAATCATATTTATACTTTCTGCCGTTGTTTGCTCCACCTTTTTATATTATTACCTGCAAGAGCCCTTTATCAATTGTGTGGTGTATTCCATACCTTTTTCAATTGTAAGCAGCGCCATCGTTATTCCCAGCGTTTCGCATTTAAGCGACTGGAAAAAAGAATTCCTGGTATATGAAACTTCATTTTCTGATATACTGGGGATATTGATATTTAACTATATCATTGCAGGGCACATACTGGAAGCAGGAAACATCGGCATGTTTTTCGGAAATATATTTATTGGCATTCTGGCGAGCATTATTGTTTCATTGGCTTTACTTTTTTTACTCACCCGCATTGGCACAAGGGTTCGTTTTTTTCTTGTGTTTGCAGTACTTATTTTTTTATACGCAGGCGGCAAACTGCTGCATCTACCATCGCTTTTCGTAATATTATTATTTGGGCTAATGGTAAGCAATTTCAGACATCCCTTGTTTGATCGTTTTAAAAAATGGATCAATCCGGAAAAGACCGGGGAAGTTCATGAGTTGCTGCATAACATTACTGCTGAAACAAGTTTCCTGGTACGTACATTTTTCTTTTTCATATTCGGGCTAAGCATTGATCTTCGTCTGTTAGGGGATTTACATGTAATTACTGCTGGAAGTTGCATTGTAGTGTTGTTGTTTGTGATCCGTTTTATTTACCTCCGTTTCTTTTTAAACGCTCATATCTTCCCGGAGTTATTTTTTATGCCAAGAGGATTAATTACAATTTTATTATTTTACAGCATACCGGCATCTTTTCGTTTACAACAGTTTAATGAAGGAATTCTGTTATTTGTAATTTTAGTAACCGGTTTAATCATGACAGCCGGTTCGCTGTTTTACAGAAACGAAGAATTTGAAAATATTAACGATGAAATTCCGGTAACAGCAAAGAATTGAATGATGTATGGAAGAACTGAAAGTCTTATTAATTGAAGATGAAAAAAAGATTGCAGACAGCATTGCAAGAGGCCTGCAGGAGCATCAGTATTATGTTGCCACAGCCTATGATGGCACCATTGGCCTGCGGATGTTTGAAGCAGAAAGTTTTCACCTGGTGATTACGGATATTAATTTACCGGGAGTAAATGGCTATGAACTGTGCAAACGCATCCGCAACCGTAACAAGCAGATCCCCATTATGATGCTTACAGCACTCAGTGCAACGGATGACAAAATTGAAGGTTTTGATGCCGGAGCCGATGATTATATAGTTAAACCATTTGAATTCCGGGAACTGCTGGCACGCATACGGGTCTTGCTCAAACGTTCTGTGAACCAGCAAATGCCCACCGGAAATATTTTAAGAGTGGCTGATCTTGAATTAAACGTAGATACCAAAAAAGTAACCCGTAATGATAAACCTATACTATTAACGGCCAAGGAATTTCAACTGTTGGAGTATTTTATGCGTAACCGTAACCGTGTACTATCAAGAGGGGACATAGCAGAAAAAGTATGGGAGCTGGATTTTGATACCAAAACCAATGTGATAGATGTTTATGTTAATTTTTTACGCAAAAAAATTGATCGGGATTTTGATCAGAAACTTATACATACACATGTGGGAATGGGTTATGTAATGAAAGAAGAAGCATGAGTATAAAATATAAAATTGCTATTCTTTTTGCTGTACTGGCGAGTTTTATTTTAACCGCTGTTGCATTAGCTGTTTATTGGTTCAGCATAAAAGAGCGAACTGATTTCTTTCGCCTGCGTTTAAAAAACAGGGCTATCAGTACAGCACAGATTGCATCATCAGTAATAGACAGCAACTATACAATTATTAAAAAGCTGGATGCTGCATCTATTACCACATTTGCTGACAAAAGTGTTACTGTTATTGACTATCGCAATAAAACATTGTATAAGCATGCAGATATTACAGGGCATGAAATTTCACTTACTTCTGACCAGATTGAGGAAGTAAAGATTAATGACTCCTATTATTTTAAAAGAGGGAACCGTACAGTGGCAGCCATTCACTATCTCACAGAAGATGATAATCTGGTTGCTCTTGTTGCAGCTTACGACCAGGATGGAGAAATCTATTTAAACAACCTTAAAAACCTTTTATTGATTGCAGTAATACTGAGTGTAGTGGTATCTTTTGTTACAGGTTTGTTTTTTGCCAATACATTGGTTAAACCCATCAGAAGGATTATTAATGAAGTACGATTAATCAGCTCCAATAATCTTTCCCGACGCATTCCTGAAAGAAGAACTAAAGACGAATTGTATCAATTGGGACAAACTTTTAACGACCTGCTGAACAGACTTCAGGAATCTTTTATTATTCAACGACGATTTATTTCCAATGCATCGCATGAGCTCTCTACACCGCTCACTTCTGTATCAAGCCAGTTAGAAGTAGCCTTACAGAAAGAACGAACCAGCGAAGAATACCGTGAGGTTCTAAAAAGCATTCATGAGGACGTAAAAGACCTGCACCTGCTCACAAAGAGCTTACTGGATATAGCCAAAACAGGAACTGAAGGAAGTATTGAGTTGAGCCCTGTAAGAATTGATGAAGTACTTTTAAAAGCTGCTTCAGATGTACAGAAATCAAACGCATCCAGCCAGGTATCCATCAACTTTGAAACAATTCCGGAAGATGAAGATGCGTTAACCGTATTTGGAAATAGCAACCTGTTATATATTTCTTTTAAAAACCTGATGGAAAACGGATGCAAATACTCGCATGATCAACACACAATTGTAACAACTTCTTTCACCAAATCAGTTATTACAGTTGCCTTTCAGAGCAAAGGAGAATTAATAGAAAAAGAAGAACAACCATATATTTTTCAACCTTTTTACCGTACTGAAAAAGTACAACACAAAGAAGGCTTTGGCTTAGGATTAACACTGGTAAAACGAATCCTCTCTTTACATAAAGCCACTATTGAAGTATCCAGCACAAAAGAAACAGGCACTATTTTTAAAGTACAATTACCTGCAGCTACGCTGCTTAAAAAGATTTAATGCTGTTTTAATGCTGCTTTAATAACAATAATACATATTGCCAGAGTTATGAAGCCCGGTATTTATGGAGTTATATTGCTGCCTGTTTCAGTTTTCCTGACTGTTATGCTGGTATACGCCGTTCAGAACAACAGGAAATTATTACATGAAAAACAGCAATTGCTTCTTAAAAACGATTCCCTTCACATTAAACAGTTGGAAGCGAAACATAAACTGGCACTCCTTTCAAAAAAGATTGACAGCCTCACTTCTAACAAATATTATTTTAAAAAAAATAAAAGCTAAAGCAATGGTAAGTGTTATTATTCCCGCATTAAATGAACAGGATACTATTGCCGAAGTAGTTCGCTTCAGTCTGAACGAGCCGATGGTTTCTGAAGTGATAGTGGTGGATGATAAAAGTGAAGATAATACCGTGAAGATTGCCCAAAATGCCGGCGCCAAGGTAATCATCAGTGATGTACGAGGCAAAGGCCTTTCTATGAGAGATGGCATCAGATCCTCATCAAATCAACAATTGGTTTTTCTTGATGCGGATATTCACCCTTATCCTGAAAAGACCATTACAAAATTAGTTCAACCACTGGTTGATAATGAATGTGATTTTGTAAAAGGTGCTTTTGCCAGAAATGCAGGGAGAGTAACCGAGCTGGTGGCTAAACCATTGCTCAAAATTTTCTTTCCTGAGCTTTCTGCTTTTCAACAACCCCTCAGTGGAATGATAGCAGGTAAAAAATCTTTTCTCAGCAAAATTGACTTTTTTACTGATTATGGTGTTGATGTAGGAATACTTATTGATATGTTCCTCATGCAGGCAAGAGTAAAGGAAATCAACATCGGTTATATTGAAAACAAAAGTAAACCCTGGCAACAGCTGGGTAAAATGAGCAGTGAAGTTTCAAAAGCAATTATTCAGAAAGCAACGCTTCGCCACAAAGACAATGTTAATCTGAATGAACTGGGGCTTATGCATGTTATAACTGAAGAGTTTGGAATAACCGTTAAAGATGAAATGCAGCAGCTGCGAAAGATGGTAGTATTTGATATGGACAACACCCTGCTGCGGGGACGATTTATTGATACACTTGCTGAAAAATATCTGTTTGAGGAAGAACTTAACAGGCTTCGACTTACTGAAAAACACCCGGCCGTTCTAACCAAAAGAATTGCAAACCTGATCAGGGGCCTATCAATGGGAGAGCTGCTGCAAACAGCAGCCTCTATACCCATTGTTCATGATGCAGAAGAAGTGGTGAACGCTTTACGATCAAAAGGTTATATTATCGGTATCATCAGCGATAGTTATCAGTTGGTTGTTGATTATGTAAAATCAAAAATAGGGGCTGATTTTGCTATTGGCAACCGGTTGGAGTTTTTTGAAGGAAAGGCTACAGGTGAGGTCATTATTCCTTCGTGGTTTTATAATAACCTGGAAAGCAAATGCCACCATGAAGTGTGCAAAACCAATGCATTAATGCACATCTCAAAGCGGTATAACATACCCATAGAAAACTGTATTTGTATAGGTGACAGTGAAAATGATCTGTGCATGATACAAAAAGCAGGAATGGGTGTAGCCTTCTGTACCAATAATAATTTGTTGAAGAATGAAGCTGATATAATAATAGACAAACCATCTTTCAGCAGTTTGTTAATGCTGGAAGAGAGAAAATATAATAAAGGAACTGTTCAAAGGTTTCACTTTCAGCAGTAGTTTTCGGTTAATAGAGTGTTAAGCAATGCGGGCACGTCTGTGCCTGCATTTGTTATATTTGCAGGTATACAAATAAAGTGAACACAAAAAGTCATAAACTTCAAAAATTATTTTTGACTGCAAGGAGCAGATTAACAAGACCACAATATATTATTGTTATAGCTGTGCTTACCGGATTTTCTGCAGGTGTTACCGGAGTAATATTAAAATCAATCGTTCATTATCTGCGTCATTTTTTACTACCCGGCAGGGGTTTCTATTTTCTATTACCTGCAGTAGGCATTTTTTGCACTGTTTTACTCGTTCAAATTTTTTATAACGGTCAGTTTGAGAAAGGAATTGCCCTGGTATTAAAAGCAATAGCTAAAAAATCATCATATATACCCACGGGCAATACGTACAGACATGTTTTAACAAGTACTTTAACGGTTGGACTTGGTGGATCGGCCGGATTGGAAGCCCCTATTGTTGCTACCGGCTCGTCCTTTGGTTCTTTATTTGGAAGAATTACGGATTTAAATTACCAGGAACGTACGCTTATGCTTGCCTGTGGCGCTGCTGCAGGCATATCAGCCGTTTTCAATGCCCCTATAGCAGGAGTTATTTTTGCCATTGAAGTATTATTAGCTGAAACTTTAGTAAGCTATTTTATTCCTTTAATGATTGCATCAGTAACTGGCGTACTCTGTTCTAAAATTATTTTACAGGAAAATATTTTGTTCAACTTTATTCTTAAAAAAGAATTTGATTATCACAATGTTCCTTTCTATTTATTACTTGGCATTGTAAGCGGTTTTCTTTCGTTGTACTATGCAAGGAGTTTTAAATTCACTGAACGAAAGCTTCAAAGCTTTCAATTGAATCCATATTTAAAAGCTATTTCAGGAGGTTTGCTGTTAGCCGGTATTATTTATCTCTTTCCTCCTTTATTTGGTGAAGGATACCGTAGTGTAACACAACTGTCTAATGTTAATCTGTCGGAAATGATGACGGGTAATTTTTTTAATATCAGCGATACTATTTCGTTGTTATTGTTTCTTGGATTGATCATGTTATTGAAACCAATTGCTGTAGCCATTACTCTTGGCTCAGGAGGAAATGGAGGAAACTTTGCACCATCATTATTTACCGGCTCTTTTCTGGGTTTCTTTTTTTCCAGATTATTGAACAGTTTCGGAGTCTTCAAAATACCGGAGGGTAATTTCAGTCTTGTTGCTATGGCGGGTATGCTTAGTGGTGTGATGTATTGCCCGCTTACAGCAATCTTTCTGATCGCAGAGATCACAAACGGGTATGGCTTATTCATTCCATTGATGATTGTATCGGCTCTTTCCTTTTTTATTGTAAAACATTTTGAACCTTATTCTATGGATCTAAAAAAACTGGCAGAAGAAGGAGAAATGTTTACCCATAAAAAAGAACAAAATATTCTAACTACCATTTCACTGGAATCTGTTCTTTCAGACGAGTATCAAAGTATTCATATTCATAAAAAATTCAACGACTTTGTAGAACTTATAAAAACAAGTGATAAAAATATTTTTGCTGTAGTAAAAGACAACGAATTATTTGCCGGTATTATTGAATTGAATGATACAAAGAAACTTCTGTTTGAAAGGGATAAACACGATAAGCTTTCTATCAGAAGCATTACCAAAAGACCAAGAGCGGTGATTTACATAGATGACTCGTTACAAAAAGTAATGGAAAAAATGGATACCACACAATCCTGGTATTTACCGGTATTAACAAGAGATAAGAAATTTGTTAGCTTTATATCAAAATCCAAACTCTTTAACCGATACAGACAGATACTAACAGAACAACAGGACCTCTATGAAAAATGATCCTGTATAAAACGTATATTCAATTACAAAAAAAGAGGATTGCGTTTCCAAGTTTACCAGACCTGATATTATTTAAGCAATTCTTAAAATTGGATTGTAAATAAAAAGGCACCCGTTCAAGGATGCCTTAATTGGTTTTTCTAATTTTTTTAAATAAACTCTATCTTATTTGAATTTCAGCATCTAAGCTATAGTTCTTTTTTCCGTCATTTATCATTTTGCGAACCTCATACAAATCTTTTTGTAATTGCTTCACTCTTTTTTCTCGCATCTTGATATCCTCTTCCTTATCAAGATGTGCAATTTTATTTTCATGAAATTTTATCTTAACATGAATCATTTGTGTTAAGATGTCCAGCGCTTCTTTTGCTGAAAAACTTCCTTCAAGTATTTTAATTTGCATAGCTGATGATTTTATTGGCCCTGGCCTAATGAATAACCTGCCACACCATCAAAATTGTAAAGGTTTTCTGTTTTAATAGCATCAACACCTTCGTTCAATGACGCCTGTAACAGTTGAATAATATCTTCCTTACGCAGCAAATCGCCATTTTTGCTTTTAAAGCGGCAACGCCAGTGATCCGTGCAAAATGTTTCTTCAAAACCATCGGGCCATACTTTAATACCACGATTGGTAATCATACTCAGTTGCACATCGCCAAAGTTGATCTTCTGCATTTTTTCTGCCAGTTCATTAGGATTGGTACCGGCCCAGTGTACGAACACATCCACACCTATCAATTCTTTCTTAGCAGGAGCTTTGCGCCCTACTTTCGGAAGGTTAAGTGTTTGACCTTTTGCATAGCTCACTGACTTCAATGTGGTGGGCTTTTTGCCAAGGTTGGCAATTACTGCATCCGCAAACTCACTTGTGCCTACTTTCTGCGTACTCACTCCCTCTTTAAAAATATCATAGGTATGAATACCATCTTCAATGGTTTTGAGCCATGCATTCTGTACTTTTTCAGCTACTTCTGTCTGGCCAATATGATTCAACATCATGATAGCGCCTTGCAATAAACCACTGGGATTTGCCATGTTTTGTCCCGCCCTGCGGGGTGCACTACCGTGGATTGCTTCAAACATAGCGCAGGTTTCTCCAATGTTAGCACTGCCTGCTAAACCTACTGATCCTGCTATCTGTGCTGCTACATCACTCAATACATCCCCATATAAGTTGGGCATCACAATTACATCAAAAGCTTCCGGTGTATCTGCCATCTTTGCCGCACCAATATCAATGATCCAATGTTCCTTTTCAATTTCAGGATACTCCACACCTATTTCATCAAACACTTTATGAAACAAACCATCCGTTTGCTTCATGATATTATCTTTTGTAAAACAGGTTACTTTTTTGCGGCCATAAACTTTAGCATATTCAAACGCATAACGAACAATTTTTTCACAACCCGGTCGACTGATGAGTTTTAAACACTGCACCACTTCATCCGTTTGCTGGTGTTCAATACCTGCATAAAGATCTTCTTCGTTCTCTCTTACAATCACCACATCCATTTGTGGATGTTTGGTACGTACAAAAGGATGCAGACTCATACAAGGACGCACATTACTATACAAACCCAAAAACTTTCTTGTAGTTACATTCAGACTTTTGTAACCCCCACCCTGAGGTGTGGTAATAGGTGCTTTTAAAAACACTTTGTTGCGGCGAATCACATCCCATGATTCCTTGGCAATACCGGCAGTGTTACCGGCCAGGTACACTTTTTCGCCTACTTCAATTTCATCTACTTCAATCTGGGCACCGGCGGCCAGAATGATTTTAAGTGTGGCATCCATAATTTCAGGACCGATGCCATCACCTTTTGCTACAGTAATTCTTTGTTTCATTGATCAGTTATTTTTTTGCAGGCCAAAATTAGAAGTCCCGTTTCATTTAATTTCATTTAACTTTATAATAGATTCCATAAATGTTTTTTATGAATTTTACATTGCATCAACTGCAGATCTTCCAAAAGATTGTACAAACCAAAAGCATAACACGTGCTGCGGAAGAACTGCACCTAACACAGCCGGCTCTGTCCATTCAGCTTAAAAATTTTCAATCGCAGTTTAATATACCGCTTACAGAAGTAATTGGACGACAGTTATACATTACTGATTTTGGCTATGAAATTGCTGCGGCTGCAGAAAAAATACTGGAACAGGTTTATGCCATCAATTACAAAACCATGGCTTATAAAGGGGCATTAACTGGCAAACTGAAAATAAGTGTGGTATCCACCGGGCAATATATTATGCCATTCTTCCTCAGCAATTTCCTGAAACAACATGAAGGTATTGAACTCAAAATGGATGTAACCAACAAAAGCAAAGTGATGCAAAGCCTGGAACAGAATGAAGTTGATTTTGCTTTAGTAAGTGTATTGCCGGACCAGCCAAAGGTACATGCAATAGAACTTGCTGAAAACAAACTTTACCTGATTGGAAACAGCAAAGAGAAATTTCAGAAAAAGCCTTACACCAAATCAATCTTCCAGCAATTGCCGCTTATTTACAGGGAAAACGGAAGCGGTACCCGGCTTGTAATGGAACGCTATATTCAGAAAAACAAACTGCCTGTTCAGAAAAAAATGGAACTTACCAGTAATGAAGCTGTGAAGCAGGCGGTGATTGCAGGTCTTGGTTATTCTATTATGCCTATCATTGGTATACGTAACGAATTAAAAAATGGTGACCTGCAGATTATTCCCGTACAAGGCTTCCCCATTGAAAGTAAATGGCATTTAATATGGCTGCGGAATAAAAAATTCTCGCCTGTTTCAGAAGCTTATCTGCAGTTTTTAAAAAAAGAAAAACATAATATTATCGGGGAACTGCTTTAAACAGGTTTACTGTAAACTGATATTGATCTGCAACCCGGCTCTTGTATTTACTACCGGTGGTGGCGTAGCAATATACCCGATGACACGGCTCTGCTCCATAAACAAACGCATACGGATGCGGTTGTTCAATACATAGTCAATAGAAGGATTGATGTTTAATATTTTTTGTCCACCGGTGGGGATAGTATTCCGTTGATCAAGTATATTATTGGCGATGGCATTATCCCTGTACGTAAGATCAAAACGGAAACTGATATCATTCTCCAGCGTCTTGGAATCGTTTTTACTGAACGGTACTTTGAACGGCAGCTTCAATCCACGCTTGCGCCAACCCATACCAAAGGTAATATCCACACTACGTACTTCGCTCACCTGGAAATCAATCAAACTTAAACTGATGGTACGGCTGCGTCCGTAATCAAGTTTAAAGTTCAGTTGATTGGTCATTTGCACATCAATACCAATCAATGGTTGAAAACGCTCACTTATGGTTACGTTCGGTACAATGAAATAAGGCACAAAGTTTTTAGAAATCGTATCCTGAAAGGATGGGAATCCTAAGCCCAGCTGATCTGCATACAGTAAAGCAGATGTAAAATTATTCATGCTGAGATTACTATTATAACTATGGGTGATTGAAAAATTGGTAAAGATATTTTCAAGCCCCGGTAGTCTTGACAATCCATTATATGTTAAACGCCAGTTAGGTTTTGGAATATAACGGCGGAACGGATTGTCACTGACACGTTTATTATCCTGCCCTATTAATGCCACTTTCTCCGGATCCTGGTTCGTGTAAGCAGCAATGAATGCAGGTATTAATACATCCTGTGCATAACGTCCATATCCTTTGTAAAAATTATCTGCGTTCACCTGTCCACCCGTATAAGGATTGACCGTGCCTAAACGACGGGATAAAATCTGGCGGTACTGTTCAAACTGTAAAAATGTTTCACCGGGTGTGGTAGCCGAAAATTTACGGAACATGGTTTGGTACGAGATGAATGTAATTTCAAATCCGCCACCTGCATAAGGATTCAGGTTTGCAAACTTGCCAAAGCCTGTTGTGTCTTTAAATAAGCTTGATGAATTTTTACTGAATGAACGACTGAGATTCAAATCAACTGTAAAATCACGGAAGGGTTCTACGGTTGCTTCCAGTTTTAACTCTTCACGGTAACTCTGTGTAAAGAGGAAATTAAAATTGGTATCTCTCGTCATCCAGCCTTTATTCGCTGCACGGTTCAGCCATTCAACATCAGGCTGTCGTCCAAAAACAAAATCCAAACCCGGCGCTCTTGATCTCCAGTTCTGACCAATGTATTGTGTACTGTCAGTATAACCCGGCAAACGGGAATTGAAGGATTGTGTGTAATTGATGTTTACAGTTTTGATAGCTGTAAGTAGCTTACCTGCAAACTTTAAAGCAGGCGCCGGTTCTACCTGTATACCCTGGTCTTTCTTAGCTTCCAGTCGATTTAATCTTCTGAACAAACGGGCTACATATTTCTTACTCTTACCAACTGTATCTTTTGGATTAAATTGAATATTGGGTGATGCTAACTGCGGCACCTGGTTTTTATCTGTTTGTATATCCAGTGAACGGAGGAATTTAGATTTTGCATACAAACGCATAAAATCCAATTGACCTGTAAAAATGCGTTGCTGCGAATTTTCAACCGTATTACCTAAGTTAATTGCTAACCTTGATGCTCCAATCCAGTTATAAGTTGTTGCATAGTTAAACCGGGCAGTAGTCCAGTCAAGCGCCTGAATTTTTGCCAACGGAAAATTATAAGATGCATTGGCTGTTTGTTTGTAAATAACATTACGGCCACCACGTAACAGGTTTCTTCTTACTGAATCTTTTTTAGCTGCATCATCAATACGACCAAAGGGTTCATCAATACGGGCATTATTAGTTGCAGAGAAATCAACGTTGATCGAACGTGTTAAATCCCAACGCATGTTGTAAACACGATCAAACACATAATACTTGTCGTAAGTCTCAGGTATTTTAAACGGACTGGGCGGCACACCCGGAATCTGCACTTCTCTTGCACGTGCGGCACCAAATTGACGGTTGATATCAGCACGGAAACTCAAGAGACTTGGACGATAGTTAATATTAAAGTCTTTAATAATATTCCACCACGGGCTTCTGTACTTAATCAGCTTTTTAAACGGCTCAATATACTTAGGTTGCGGTGCATAGTTGTACCCAAGACCGGCATAATATTTTTCAACCACATCACTTTCAATGAGCGGATTACGGCGTTCTGTTTTGGTGTATGAACCACTCACATCAAAATTACTGATGTCGTACACTTTAGGTGTTTTCGTACTGGTTCTGTTTTTCCGCATGTTGGTGATGTTCACCGTTGTGATGCCTACAAAATCCTGCGCCAGTTGCTTGAGCGAATCTTTATTATTAGAATTATTGAGCTTGTCTTTGAATTTTACATCCTGGTCATAAGGATCGTACTCAGGATTCATCAGTGTTTGCGAATAGCTGGCATAAAAAGGAATATCAATTGCTGCTTTCTTAGGCAACAGCTTTCCTAACTGCAGATTGGTAGCAATATCAAACTGTGAAAAATCTTCCCGGCTGCGTTCGTTTACTCTCTGTTCAATAGTACCAAATCCCTGTGTACGCACAGCACCTGATACACTGATGGTTCCTAAATCAGCCAGTTGAATATCCATTCTGCCTACACCAGCCCAGCCACCTTTTTCATCCAGGCCGCTTAAACGCAATTCATTAATCCACACTTCCGCACACACATTGGAGTTACCATCACCTTTATTATTTTCAGCACCAACCAGGAAACCCTTCACTTCACCCAAGTTAGGATTACCCATCACTGCCCAGCGGATACCGTTACCACGGTTTTCCGAGTATAAAGTATTGACGCTTCCGGTTCTTCTCAATTTAAAACGGATGAGTTCTTCCAGGTTCAGATCAAATTCATTTTGTGCGGGCCATACAGCTGTATCTTTTAAAAGACTTCCCCACCGGGTTACTTTTAACGGCATCCGCACTTCATAAAAGTTGTTGATGAAGTCAGTACCAAAACGAATAACAGCAATCACATTTCCATCCTGCAACTGATCTGCCCTGCCGGCACTTTCTGCATGCATAAACATACGTACACGCTTGTACTGACGCAGATCGTGGTTGAGTGTTTTAAATACAGCACGGCTGTCACCATCCTGCAGGTTACACACCTGCATACTGAGTGATTGCTCATTCTGCAAAAGATTTACACCATTATTACTTAACTGTTGTACTCTTTCAATACCGGGAGGAATTACATAGTTAACGGGAACACGGCGGTCATTTTCTTCTACGTTTACAGCCGTAACATTAAAAGTGGTAAGGTTTTGATTTTGTACTTGTGTGTATTGTCCTGTAGAATCCAAACCATACGTAAACGTACGCCACATGTTACGCACCAGCTCCAGTTTTCCGAAACGCACTACAAGCGAATCCTCAAACCCGGTCATAAACATCCGCATGAAACGAATACTTTTAAAGTCGGGAATATTACCCACCTTCAACTGATACTGCCGGATGGGAATGCGGAAGAGATACCAGGTTTCAACACGTGTGTTACCATTAGCAAGATTCACCGTTACATCTCTTCTGTCGGCAATATAGTTTTGTCCCACCTGCATCACGGCATCATTTTTAGGACGAAGCTCCATTACATACTGAAAATATTCTTCCACTTCATTCAATGTATTATCACGGTTGAGATCTTCATTATCCGGATAAAGTGAAGAGGCCGAAGTAAACGATTGATTATTGGTGGAAACAGGACTATTACCCTGGGGATTATTAAACTCTTTGTATCGGTTTAATATAGAAATAGTGGGTGCATCATAACGCTGATCACGAAAATGAATGTAGTTATCACTGCTGGGATCAGTATTGAGTCGCTGAAAAGCAGCACCCGTACCATAGTTGGTGCGGTAGAGGTTGAGGAATGTATTTCGAAAGCTTCGTTCATCATCATCCGTAAAACCATCAAAGCCCACATCCTGCTGCGGACGTTCTTCAGGAATATTGCTGAAGGCCTGTGCAATCTGGATAGGGTTGCGTGGCACACGGCTCCAGGTACTGGTATCTTCTCTTGCAGGTGTTTGCGATGTACTCAACCCGTTTTCATAAAAACGTCTACCGTCTTTTAAAATATCTTCTGAAATGTTACCGAGGTTAAAATACATCTGTCCGCCGGTACTGGTGGGATTCAGAATAAACGGATCCTGTATCCACATTTCAATAAACTCAATATTGTTGGTTTCAAAATCAATCTGGTCAATGGCACGCATAATACCGCCCCATCTTCTTCTGGGGTTCAGCAGTTTGCCGTTGGCACCATTAATACTGCCCGGTCTTGCATCATAATTATAAGGACCACGATCTGTTGGATAAAACGCAAGATCAAAAGTGATGAGCTGATTTTGTCCCAGATCAGGTGTGGCCTGCGGAAACACTTCCACCCTGTTTACAAAACGAACACGGGGATCACTTAACTCGTTCAGATTATTACTGTAAGGATTATTGGGACTGCGGCGCTCCTGCAGTACAGGTTCAATATTATACCAGGCCAGTTTAGCACGGTTATAACCATAATCCAGTTGATTAATTAAACCTGCTTCCGGAAACAACTCCGTACCAAAACGATCTTTTGATTGATAAGGTGTGGATGCAAGCGTCCATGCAATAAATGGAAAACGAAGATCAATGCCATTACGGGTACCTTCAAAATCATCGAGGTACACCAAACCACCGCCGCCTTTTTCGGGACGAATCTGCCGTGCTGTACTTGGAAAGATACGGGCACCCTCGCCGTATAAATTGATTGTTGAAACCTGTTTGGTAGAATAAAACGGAAGTGCATCCAGCCACTTGGTTAAGCGGCGCCAGTCACTCCGGAAATTAATATCACCACCAATCATGGTATTGCGGATGGGATCATCGCCGTAATTCATTTTGGTAAAGAAGGGGCGTTCACCCAAACGCATCACAGCAGCACCAATTGTAAGTTGTTTCGTCTGGCGTTCAATTAAACGGTAATCCAGGCGCAGGGCCATGAAGTTTCTGTTTTGATTACCAAACGTTGCGTTATTTTCAAAACCTACACTTACAGGAATACCTGCGTTAATAATTGCCTGGTTAATGATTTTAACGGTGCCGAGATTATAATCCACCACATAATCTACGTTCTCCTGTAAGCGGTTACCACCAGCCGTTACTGAAACACTGCCGGGCGGCACATTAAAAGCTCCTAAAGAAATTTCATTGCTGGCACCGGCACTTCTTGAAGCACCACGCATTACAAAACGATTGAGCTGTGGCGATTGCTGTGCTACCCAGCGGATGGAATCATATAAAGGATAGAATAAATATTTCTGCCGCAGTTGTGTGGAATCAGGACCACGGAAAATATAATTGAGATCAGCACCAAAAGGTTCCAGCAATGGAAACACGATCCGGCTTTGAGAGGAAATAACGGTAAAGCCTTCTACATAATCAAACACACCATCCTGCTGCGGATCGTTTTGATTATTGAGCCGGTCAAGATTCACCAGTTCAAGAATAGGTCTTCCTTTTTCTTCACCTTCAGGAATATATCTTTTTTCGCCACCGCCCGGTTCCTGGTAAAGAATATTGAGTTTAAAATCTTTCCGCTCCAGTTGTCCGTACCCAACAGAATACACGTTCTTCATCATCAAATCCCAAATAGGCAATACAGGACGTTGCGATGTTGCTTTCAGCATTTTCAGAAACAGTACTTTTTGTGTACCTGAGTTATTGGCAGTAGTGTCGGGTGTTACATCGTTAGAAAATTCACCCACCTGGTACACCCTTCCGTTAACGGTGTATTGAAAGGCTACACCCAGCACTTCATCCGGCTGCAGTGTTGTGTTGAGTGAAAGAAAACCGATCTGTGAATTGAAATAATATTCTTCAGGACGAAGCTTACGGGCAAACGTGCGTTCAAAATCCTGCACAGGTTGTAAACCGAATGTGGTTAAGCGGTTTGTAACCAATGAACCATCTCTCGCCTGCGGATCGTTTTGAATACGGCTGTATAAATCATTGGCATTGTTCTGCGGAAAATCAGAACCAGTTAAGGAAATGATATTTGAATTATAGGGTTGGTTTTCACCCAAGTCCATCAAGGCTACCACATTTCTGTTTTCAGTGGTAGAGCCGGTACGATTGGTAACCCAAACTTCCATTCGCAGAATCTGCACCGGCGATGTTACGGCCGGCAGGTTCTTCATGTTCTTATTATAATTTTTACGGAAGTATTGTGCGATGAGGAAGTGACGGTTCTCTTCATACTCATCTGCTTTTATCTGGAACTGCTGCAAACCGGTTCCTCCCTGTGCCTGTGTTTGCTGGCGGCTGGAGTTTTGATTGGCCAGTACCGTGGTTACAAATAGTTTTCCAAACTGCAGTTCTGTTTTAATACCAAACAAGGTGGAAGCACCGGGCATTAAGGTACCCCTTGCAGGAAAAGAAACGTTACCTGCCTCAATGCGTTTAATGATCTGATCACTGCTGCCCGTGTAATCCAGTTTTAACTGGTTTTCAAATTGAAAGTTGGCTAATGTATTATAAGTAACAGGGAAATTTAATTTATCGCCAATCTTAGCATTCAATCCAAAATTGGCCTGCATATCAAAATCAAATCCACCATTACGGCGGGCACGCTCCGGAAGGGTGGGGTTTTTAATATTCTGTCCAATATATCCTGCAGTGAGCGTTACATTACCCTGAGGTCTTATTTCAACTTTTGGCACGCCGGTATTACTGAACAAGCGGTTAAAATAACTTTCACGGATGTTGAGTTTGGGATCCTGGATGCGTCGGTTGAGATTTAATGTGGTATTAAGCCTGCGTTGATAATACTCCCGCTCCTGCTGACGTGTTTTATACGCCACCATTTCATCGAAAGTGAGATAGGTGGGTTTGCGGTACCAACTGCGACCGATTTTTTCGTAGATGTAATAACGTTTGGTTGCGGGATCATACACAACAGAATCGCTAATGTTGCCCGGCTTATTGAGATCGAAAGGATTATTTGCTTTAGGATAATTGAAAGCATCGCCTCTTCTGTCCTGCAATGGATACTTTAATGGAACTCCGGAAGGAATGGAATCTTTAACCGGCGAAGGTGCTGCAAAGCCGATTTGCACTGCAAAAAACAACAGTAAAGCCGCCATGGCTTTTTTGGCAAATATGGTGTAATGCAACGGGGTCAAAGTCTCAGCCAATCAGGTTTTGGTTTTACAAACATTTCAATGCTGCTTTTATCAGTTCTTCCAGCTGGGTCAGATTAGTGCCTGATTGCCTTGCTTTTTTGATCGCTGATTCGGCCGCATTCCTGGCAATACCTAAAGCAGTTAATGCAGTTAACGCTTCCTGCTCTAAAGTATTGTGATTCAGTGTAGAAATATTCCCATCGGCGGAGGTTTTCGAAATTTTATCTTTGAGTTCCAGCACAATACGCTGGGCGGTTTTTTTTCCTATGCCTTTAACGCTTTCCAGCAGGGTTTCATTGCCTGAAAGAACAGCATTAATTACTTCTTCCGGTTGAAGTGAAGATAACATTACCCTGGCTGTCGCTGCCCCCACACCTGAAACACTGATCAACTGCTGAAAAACGTCTTTTTCTGAACGGTCAAAAAAACCATACAGCACATGCGCATCTTCACGGATAATGAGGTGGGTGTGCAACATCCCTTCCGTAAGATGCTGAATTTTAGAGTAGGTATTTAAACTCACCTGTACTTCGTAGCCAACTCCCTGGCATTCAACATAAACAACTGTTGGAGTTTTAAGCGTAAAATTTCCTTTAAGGTATGCGAGCATAGAGCGAAAATAACAGAAAAAGAAATAGTCACCTACAGGCCTTCAAGGCTCTTATTCTACGGCGAAAAACCTTATAGGTCCAAATCCTGTATTTTTGCACCCTTCAAACCAATCAGCATTCATGAATACTCCTACTACTGCCGCCATTACTGCTGTTGCAGGATGGGTTCCCGAAGACAGGCTTACCAATTTTGATCTTGAGAAAATGGTGGATACTAATGACGAATGGATCCGCACCCGTACCGGAATTGAGGAACGCAGAATTTTAAAGGGCGAAGGTATGGCCACTTCTGATATGGTGGCACCCGCCGTTTTGGAATTATGTAAAAAAAGAGGAATTACACCACTGGATATTGACTGTTTAATTGTGGCCACTGTTACACCGGATATGGTGTTTCCTTCCACCGCCAATATTGTGTGTGATAAAATAGGCGCTACCAATGCATGGGGCTTTGACCTGGCGGCAGCTTGCAGCGGCTTTTTGTTTGCACTCACCACAGGTGCTACTTATATTGAAAGCGGACGTTATAAAAAAGTAGTGGTGGTGGGAGCTGATAAAATGAGTGCCATTATTGATTATACTGATCGTAACACCTGTATTTTATTTGGCGATGGAGCCGCCTGTGTGTTACTGGAACCCAATAATGAAGGCTATGGTATTAAAGATAGTATTTTAAGAACTGATGGAAGCGGCCGTCCATTCCTGCACATGAAAGCAGGAGGAAGCTGGAAACCTGCCAGTATGGAAACGGTAGCCAACCGGGAGCATTTTGCCTATCAGGAAGGTCAAAGCGTGTTTAAGTTTGCTGTAAAAGGCATGGCAGATGTAAGTGCAGAATTGATGGAACGTAATAACCTGAAAGCAGAAGATGTAGCATGGCTGGTGCCGCACCAGGCCAACCTGCGCATCATTGATGCAACAGCCAACCGTATGGGACTGCCGAAAGAAAAAGTAATGATCAATATTTCCAAATACGGTAACACTACAGCAGCTACCATTCCACTTTGTTTGTGGGAATGGGAAAGCCAACTAAAGAAAGGAGATAATGTTGTACTTGCTGCTTTTGGTGGTGGTTTTACATGGGGCGCCACATGGATTAAGTGGGCCTATGATGGCAAGTAGTAGTACCAATAACGAAATAAGAAGTTGAAGCGGTTGTGAAAGCAATCGCTTTTTTTTGAACAGCAGCGTTAAAACTTAAATGATTAAAAAAATAAACTATAGATCAGCGTTTAGTTTTTTAAAAGCATTAAAAATATTGATGCTTTTGCAAGTGCTTTTTACCGGCTCCAAAGCTCAGCTCCATTTATTTGACAGCATCTTTCTTACTCCATCACAAATCAACTATTACGTTTCAGCCCTTGCACATGATTCCATGCAAGGACGTGCTACAGGAACAGACGGCATGTTGAAAGCGGCACATTTTATTGCAAAGCAGATGAAAGCCATCGGCTTACAACCGGTAAAAACCAACGATGCATATTTTCACAATTATGGAAAACTCAGTTATTGGGACAAGCATGAAGCAATCAATGTAATTGGTGCTATCCCCGGCAGCAGCAAACCGGATGAACTTGTCATATTTTCTGCCCACTACGATCATATCGGAAAGATTAAAAGCAAGAAAGATTCAGTATTTAACGGAGCTAATGATAATGCCAGCGGCACAGCATTACTCCTTCAGCTTGCTTCTTATTATATCCAAACAAAACCTGAGCGAACGATTTTATTTATTGCTTTCAGTGGTGAAGAGTTGGGATTAAAAGGATCAGAAGAGTTTGCAGCCTCCATTGATGAAGACAAAGTAAGAGCTGTTATTAATTTTGATATGGTGGGCCGTTCGCCTAAAAAAAATATTTATATGTCAGGCACCGAATATGGTGACGTGCAAAGTGTAATGAACAAAGAGCTGTTTACTGTATACAAAGAAAAATTCGGTAAAAATTATTTTAAAGGGAATGCACCGGTTGTACAGTTTTTTTCAAGAAGTGATAACTACCCTTTCGCCGTAAAAGGGATTCCTGCGCACACCATTTCAGCAACACCTGATAATGACAGATACTACCACCAGCTGACTGACGAAACTGCAACACTTGATTTTGAGTTGATAAATGATTTGGTAAAAACAATTTTTATTGCCACACAGCCCATTGTAAACGGTTCAGTAAAACTGCGGAGAATAAGAGTAAACTAATTAAATTAAAACAGTCCTGTTATTCTTCCTGCTTCATCAATATCAATCTTTTCAGCAGAAGGCTCTGCAGGCAAGCCGGGCATACGCATTACATCACCCAGCAAGGGAATGACAAAACCGGCACCGGCCGCAAATTCAAATTCACGAACCGTAACAATAAAATTCTCCGGTCTTCCACGCTTACTTTCATCATCACTGAAACTACGAGGTGTTTTAGCAATGCACAAAGGCATGTGATCAAAGCCCAGTGCTTTGATTTTCTTCAACTGTGTTTTGGCTTTGGGTGTGTATTCAACCGCATTGGCCCCATAAATTTTTGAAGCGATGTTTTGAATTTTTTCTTCAATACCTGTATCCCATTTATACAAGGGATGAAAATGACTTTCTCTTTTGCTCACAGAAGCAGCTACTGCTGCTGCTAATGCAGCACAACCTTTACCACCATCGGCCCACGCATCTGCCACTATCGCTTCAATACCCATACTTCTGCACTCGTTTTGTATAAGTTTTATTTCAGCATCGCTGTTGTGTACAAAATGATTGATGGCAACAACAGGACGCATACCAAACAATTGCAGATTTTCGATATGCTTTCGTAAGTTGGGCAATCCTTTTTCTACTTTCTCAACAGATGGTGTATTCCATTCCTCTTTCAACGCACCGCCATGGTAACGCAATGCTTTTACCGTTACAACCAGCACAACAGCTTCAGGCAGTAATCCTGATGAAACACATTTGATGTTAAAGAATTTTTCAGCGCCAAGGTCGGCACCGAAGCCTGCTTCTGTTACAACATAGTCGCTTAAACTCAATCCCATTTTTGTTGCAAGAATGGAATTGGTTCCTTGTGCAATACTTGCAAACGGACCACCGTGTAAGATAGCTGCATTGCCTTCCAGTGTTTGCACCAGGTTAGGCTTGATAGCATCTTTGAGTAAAACGGCCATTGCTCCCACGGCATGTAAGTCTCTTGCAAACACAGGGTGATTATCATAAGTAAATCCAATGAAGATATTTCCCAATCTTCGTTTTAAATCATTCATGTCTTTACTCATGCAGAGTATGGCCATGATTTCAGATGCGGGAGTAATATTAAAACCATCCTGACGAGGCATCCCATCACCGGTGCCACCCAAACCAATGATGATATTACGGAGTGCACGGTCATTCATATCAATCACCCGTTTCCACACAATAGTGCGTGGGTCCAGGTTGAGGGAACGTGTTTTGCTTTGGAGGTTATTATCAATCAAAGCAGCTAATAAATTATTAGCTTTTTCAATGGCAGAAAAATCACCCGTGAAATGAAGATTGATATCTTCCATGGGAATCACCTGGCTATAACCACCCCCTGCAGCACCACCTTTTACTCCAAACACAGGACCGAGTGATGGTTCTCTTAAAACAGCAATCGCCTTTTTGCCGATATGATTCAAGCCATCAGTTAAACCAATGGAGATGGTTGTTTTTCCTTCGCCTAAGGGCGTGGGTGTGATGGCTGTAACCAGAATGAGGTGATGTTGCCTCATTTTTTCTTCATCAATTAAATGCAGGGGAAGTTTGGCTTTATGCTTTCCGTAATACTCCAGGTCTTCTTCTTTTACATTCAAAGAAGCTGCAATTTTTTTAATATGACGGATGGGTGATGATTGAGCGATTTCAATATCACTCATGAGTTGTTGTTGCATGGCTTTGAATTAGAACCCTGCAACTTAAAACGAAGACACTGTAAAGGGAATGACGGGAATCAGTATGGCAATTGATTACAAAACCAACAGTTTCTGCAATTACCTGACCTTCCTGTACCAATGAATAAAATCGGTTGAAGGAATTTCAGTGGCGCCCAGTTCCCGCATCATGGTTACCAATTGCCCCCGATGATACGTACCATGGTTGAACAAATGATGCACTACCTGCCAAACACCTGATGTAAAAGCTTCTCCTTTTAGATTTTTATAATGAAATTCATTTTGCAACTGCTCTTCGGTAACACGGTTCAACCAACTGCTCCATTCCCGGCTTTGGTTGAGCAACCCGTTCACTGCTTCTTTCATAGTCGGATTAAACTCTTTACTGGGGATCAGCAGTTGTGCATGACCTTCCATACGCTGCCACCATATGCTTTCTGCATCCCACATATGCAGCACCGTAGCGTATAAATTAGGGAAACTGCTTTTTACAATCTGCTGATGCGTGTGCTCCTCCATTTCAAGAATAGCATCTGTTATTGTTTGATTGGCCCAAGCATTATAAGCAGCATAGTCTTGCAGAAGTTGTAACATATACTTTGTTTAAAAACCGAAATTAAGAAATCCACCATTTATACAAATTACAAAAGAAAGAGAGAAGCAGGCTGCAAGTTTTCTTACATTTAGGCATCAAATCAAACGCATGGATTTATCAACACGACTCATACACGAAAGCAATGTAAAACATGAAAGCGGTGCAGTTATACCGCCGCTTGTTTTGAGTACCACATTTGAACGTGGTGAAGATGGCTTGAGCTTTCCCCAGGATTATATTTATTCAAGATATGACAACCCCAATCGTCAATCCTTAGAAAACAAATTAGCATTGATGGAAAACGGCACCGCCTGTATAAGCTTTTCATCGGGCTTAGCGGCTGCCACGGCTGTATTTCAAAGTTTGAAAAGCGGTGACCATATCATCATGCCTGATGATGCCTATTTCTCCATGTACAATATCATCCATCTTTTGTTTGTGAATTTTGGATTGACATTTACCAAAGTTGATTTAACAGATTTGAAGCAACTGCAATCAGCCATTCAACCCAATACCAAATTGATATGGATGGAAACGCCTTCCAATCCTTTATTGAAAGTAACAGATATTGAAGCGGTGGTGCACATAGCCAAACAGCACCATTGTTTTACAGTTGCTGATAATACATGGGCTACTCCTTATTACACAAAACCCTTGGAACTGGGTGTTGATATCGTTCTGCATTCTACTACCAAATACCTCGGTGGCCATAGTGATATACTTGGTGGCGCACTGATGTTCAGGGAAACAAATGAACGCTATGAGTTCATAAAAAACGTACAGAAGTACGGTGGTGCTGTTCCATCCCCATATGATTGCTGGCTGCTGTGCAGAAGTTTGGCTACGTTTACAGCAAGGATGGATGTACATTCAAAAAACGCCATGCAGCTTGCACAGTATTTAGAAACACATCCCAAAATTGAAAAGGTTTTATATCCCGGGTTACCATCACATCCGCAACATGCTGTTGCTAAAAAACAAATGAAGAATGGTTACAGCGGTATGCTTTCTATTTTGGTGAAAGGTGAACGAGAAGAAACCCTTCAGCTTGCATCTAATTTAAAATTATTTGCACATGCTACCAGTTTAGGCGGCGTGGAAAGTTTGGTAGAACATCGAAAATCAGTGGAAGGAGATGCCTCTTTAACACCTGATAATTTATTACGTGTTTCTGTGGGTATTGAAAGTGTAACCGATTTAATTCATGATTTTGAACAGGCATTAAAATTAATTTGATGTTTCGGTAACGAAAAAAGGAAAAGAGTTACTTATCAACTAAATAAAGAACAATGAAAAAACTTTTTGCAGTAGTATTGGTGGTTTTATTTCAACAAACTGCCGTTGCTCAAACAACTGATAAACGCCTGGCCGGGCTCGACACCTTCATTAACCGAATGCTCAAAGAATGGCATGTTGCCGGTGTAACTGTAGCTGTGGTTGAAAAAAATAAAGTGCTGCTGGCAAAAGGTTATGGGTATAAAGATTATGAAAACAAAATACCTGTTACGGAAAATACTTTGTTTGCCATTGGCAGTTGTACCAAAGCATTTACATCTGCCTTACTTTCTTTTCCGATGAAAGATGGCAAATTGGATCTGGATAAACCTGTTCATTCTTACTTACCTGAATTGCGTTTCATTAAAGATGAAATGACGAACTCCATTACTGCACGTGATATGATGTGTCACCGTACTGGCTTACCCCGTCATGACCTTGCGTGGTATAGTGCCAAAACGAGGAGAGACAGTTTACTTTATGCCATTCGCTATTTTGAACCAAGTGCTCCGCTTCGTCAATTATGGCAGTATAATAATTTCATGTTCTTAGCACAAGGTATTCTTGCTGAAAAACTAAGCAATAAAACATGGGAAGAACTTATTAGAGAAAAATTCTTTTCACCGCTGGGTATGAATGCCAGTAACACCAGCATGAACGATCATCAAAAAGCGCCGGATTTTTCATTGGGTTATCGTGAGGAAGAAGGAAAGATTCTGAAGATGAAGTTTATGAATATTGATGCGATGGGTCCTGCAGGCTCTATCAACTCCAATGCAAAAGACATGGCGAATTGGGTGATGATGTGGATTAACGGTGGCAAATTCAATGGCAAAGAAATCGTTCCTGCCATGTACTACAACCAGGCTGTCAGTTCGCAAATGATCATCAGCAGCGGACTACCTACCAAAGAACAACCTGATGTATTTTTCAGCAACTATGGTCTTGGATGGTTCCTGGCCAATTATCGTGGACATTATCGTGTAGAACACGGTGGCAATATTGATGGCTTCAGCACCAGCACCTCTTTTTTCCCTACGGATAGTATTGGTGTTTTTATTTCAGTTAATCAAAATGGATCTCCTGTTCCGGCCATACTACGCAATACCATTGTAGACCGGATGCTTGGTTTAAAATTCCGTGACTGGCATCAGCTTCGTAAAGCAGATGTTGAAAAACAAAAAGCTGCAGCGAAAGATTTAGTAAAGAAAGACAGCGCCCAGCAAAAAAAAGGAACAAGACCTTCACATTCCATAGTTGATTATACGGGTGTGTATAAGAACGATGGTTACGGGGCTATAACTATTTACCAGGATAAAGATTCATTGAAAGGAAGTTATAACGGTTTAAAATTTAAACTCAATCACTATCATTTTGATTATTTCAATTTTGCATTTGCAGCTGATGAAGCAGATATTGACGATGAAAATGCCATGAAAGGTTTGTTTACTATTAATGTAAAAGGTGAAATTGAATCCCTGAAACTTCCATTGGAAGGTGCAGTAGAACCAATCGAGTTTAAAAAAGAAGTGACTGCCATTGATGTGAAGAAAGAAGATCTGGAAAAACTGGTGGGCGAGTATGAACTAAGCGGTGCAATTGTAAAAGTGTATCTGCGGGGCGAAAAAACATTGATGGTGCTTGTGCCCGGCCAGCCTGACTATGAAATGGTTCCTGTAAAAGAAAACACCTTCAACTTTAAAGCATTGAGCGGTTACAGTGTGCAATTTGAAAAAGATGAAAAAGGAAATGCAATCTCCATGAGTTTTATACAACCAAACGGAACATTTAAAGCAACAAGAAAGAAATAACAATGTCAGATGCCCTCGTCTGACTAACACAAGTAAAACGTATACATTAAAATTAAACCCGTCCGACGAGGGCGTCTGAAGGGGCGTACTACTCCACTATGAGCATACAAATCAGAAGAGCCGTAAAAGAAGATTGTGCCCGGTTATTAGAATTAGTAAATGAACTGGCATTGTACGAAAAAGCACCGCAGGAAGTAACCGTTACTTTAAAGCACTTTGAAGAAAGCGGCTTTGGAAAAAATCCTGTATGGTGGGCATTCGTAGCGGAAGAAAATGGATTGATTCTTGGTTTTGCCTTGTATTACGTCCGCTATTCTACATGGAAAGGACAGCGAATGTATCTTGAAGATATACTTGTTACTGAAAATGCAAGAGGCAAAGGCATTGGCAAATTATTGATGGATCAATTGATTGTAGAAGCAAAAGAACGCAATCTCAATGGTATTGTGTGGCAGGTATTGGAGTGGAATGAACCGGCTATTAACTTCTACAAAAAATACAATGCCAGCTTTGATCCTGAATGGGTGAATTGCAGTATCGCTGTTTAAGGCACAAGAAATACAGAAACAAACAAGGCACAAGATCTAAACTTGTGCCTTGTTTCTTTATTCTTGTATCTCATATATCTCAACTCACTCCATCCACCGACATTTCTTTATTAATCTTTTGCACTAAACCCTGCAATACTTTTCCGGGACCAACTTCTGTAAACTTCACAGCACCATCAGCTATCATCGCCTGTACACTTTGTGTCCAGCGTACAGCACCGGTAAGCTGGTCAATTAAGTTTTGTTTGATATCCTCTTTATTAAACACCGCTTTAGCTGCTACATTTTGATAAATATAACATTGCGGGTCATAAAAATTCGTTGCTTCAATTTTTGCTTTCAGTTCTTCACGTGCAGGTTCCATCAATGGACTGTGAAATGCACCTCCCACCGGTAACACCAATGCACGCTTGGCTCCTGCTGCTTTCATGCGTTCACAGGCAATATCAATTCCTTTTAAAGAACCGCTGATTACCAACTGGCCGGGACAATTATAATTGGCAGGCACCACCACTTCACCAGTTTCATCACTCACCTGTTTGCAAATCTCTTCTACCTTATCATCAGCCAATGCCAATACAGCAGCCATGGTTGAAGGTTGAATTTCACAGGCTTTTTGCATGGCCTGTGCACGTACACTTACCAGTTGCAAAGCATCTTCAAAACTCAAAACGCCATTGGCCACCAGGGCACTGAACTCGCCTAATGAATGTCCGGCCACCATATCCGGTTTTGCATTCTCAATACTTTTATACGCTATTACTGAGTGCAGGAAAACAGCAGGCTGTGTAACATTGGTTTGCCGTAAATCCTCATCACTGCCTTCAAACATAATATCTGAAATACGAAAGCCAAGAATTTCATTCGCCTGTTCAAACAAACGTTTGGCGCTGGCATTATTTTCATACAGCTCCTTACCCATTCCCTTAAACTGTGAACCCTGTCCCGGAAATACAAATGCGTGTTTCATGAAATTGATTTAAGGCGTCAAAAATAAAGAAAAAGACCTCACAGGTCTTGAAACCTGTAAGGTCTGAAAAATAAAAAAAGAGATGCGCTTAAATAACAATTTGATCACCCTTAACAAAGCTCAACTTAACCTGGAACCAATCAGTTTTAAGAATTCACTGCGGGTTGCCTGCTTTTGAAATTCACCGTAAAATGCGGAAGTTGTTGTTACACTGTTTTGCTTTTGCACGCCACGCATCATCATACATAAATGTTGTGCTTCAATTACTACCGCAACACCAACAGGATTGAGAGATTCCTTCATCGCTTCCAGTACTTGTGTAGTTAATCGCTCCTGTACCTGCAGACGTCTTGCATATACATCTACTACCCTTGCAACTTTACTTAAACCGGTAATCCACCCGTTAGGAATATAGGCTATATGTGCTTTGCCGAAAAAAGGCAACATGTGATGCTCGCACATACTGTAGAGCTCAATATCTTTTACTACAATCATTTCACTTACTTCTTCATGAAATTTTGCACTTTCAATAATGGCTTTGGCATCCATCTGATAGCCCATTGTTAAATACTGCATAGCCTTTGCCACTCGTTCAGGAGTTTTCAATAACCCTTCACGCTCTGGGTCTTCGCCTAAATAGCTCAAAGCTTCCCGGTAATTTTTTATCAAACCTGAGGTTGATTGCTCGTCGTACTGTTCTGTTTTTTTATAAGCCATGACTAAATTTGAAAATTTGCTGATTAGAAAATTTGAAAATTAAAAAGCGACTTAAATTCTCATTTATCAATTATTAAATGATCCATTACACAGGGTATTCTACAAAATTCCTCGGTGTTTCATACAGGCGAACCTGCAACTCTTTATCAACATCAATATGCGGACGCAGCAGGTTGTAAATAACAATCGCAATGTTTTCCGCTGTAGGGTTCAATTGTTGAAACTCTGATGTATCCAGGTTGAGATTTTTATGATCAAAACGTGCATGCACTTCCCGTTTAATCAGATCACTTAACCATTTTAAATCCAGTACATAACCCGTTTGCGGATCTGGTACGCCTACCACTTTTACTACCAGTTCGTAATTATGACCATGAAAAGATGGGTTATTGCATTTACCAAACATGGCATCATTCTGCTCCATACTCCATGCAGGATTGTATAGGCGGTGAGCAGCATTAAAATGCTCATGACGGTAAACGGCTACTTTTTGACTCATGATTGTTATAACAAATAAACTGATTCTTAAAGTTAGGAACTGTAAGGGGTATTACAATTGAAAAAGAATGTTGCGATGTATTGCCTGATCAAAGTTTGAACACACATTTTCCGTTGCCATTGGAACCGGATGTACAAATATGAGAGGCCGATGTACTTCCATTTCAGGGCAGGGAGCAAAACCACTGATGCAAGAAATTACAGATGGTATAACACCAATGAATTAAAAAAGTTTACCCGCCAAAATATTCTACATAAATACGTGGGGTTTCATACAACTTTACACAGTGGAGAAAAACACCTTGCGGCAAATGGGGTTCCAGTTGTTTCCAGATTTCAACCGCCAGGTTCTCGGTACTGCACATTTTTCCACGCATAAAGTCAACATCCATGTTCAGGTTCTTGTGATCGAGTTTGTCCACAGCATGCTCTTTCATGAGCTTGCTGAGCTTTTTCACATCAAACAGAAAACCTGTATCCGGATTTACTTCGCCTTTTATGGTAACAAATAATTCAAAGTTGTGGCCATGCCAGTTTTCGTTGGCACAAATACCAAACACCTCTTCATTCTTTTCTTTGCTCCAATTGGGATTAAAAAGCTTATGGGCTGCGTTAAAATGTTCCAGTCTTGTTAAGTAAACCATGCTTTACTTTTTTGCACCTTCACAGCAGTTGGGCGGAAGGCAAATGAACCTGCCTGAGATTAAGCAGGGCGCAAATGTAGGCAATTCCCACCATTTGAACAGCATTCAATTTTGCTTTAATCTTGCATAAACTTTGCGAGGATGAACTGCCTGATAGTAGCTGCCACATCACTGGAAATAAAATCGTTTATCGCCCATTGCCGCACAACGGAAAAGCTGAATCATATTGATTTACAACTCGATTTCCTGATTACCGGTGTGGGTATGGTTCATACTACGTATGCACTCTTGAAACACCTGCAGGTAAAACAACCGCATATTGTGGTAAATGCCGGTATTGCAGGTAGTTTTTCTGAAAAATATCCCCCGGGCACTGTTGTGGTTGTAAAAGATGAAGTGATAGCTGACCTGGGTGTAATCGAAAAAGATGGATTTAAGGATGTATTTGACTTAAAACTGCAACCTGCTTCGCAGTTTCCATTCACGAAAAAGAAACTCAGTAATCCGTACAAAGTGCTTTTGCAACGTACAAAACTACCTGCTGTAACCAGTGCTTCGGTGAACCAGATTACCACTTCCAAAAAAACAGCAGCACTGTATATTGATAAATACAAAGCTGCCATTGAAAATATGGAAGGGGCTGCTGTTCATTATACCTGCCTGCGGGAAAATATTTCGTTTGTACAGATCAGAAGTATTTCCAACTATGTGGGCGACAGAAATAAAAAGAACTGGAAAATTAACGATGCCGTAAAGAATTTAAATACAGAATTGATACGGCTGGTTGAAAGTTTGTAGTTACATACGTAATCACTATTTATGAAACTTAGTTTAGGTTTTTCTCCTTGTCCCAACGATACATTCATCTTTGATGCATTAGTGAATCAGAAGATAGATACGGAAGGGTTGGAGTTTGATGTGGTACTGGAAGATGTGCAAACCCTCAATGAATGGGCACTGGAAGGCAAACTGGACATATCCAAAATCAGCTATGGGGTTTATCCTTTAGTGATGAATTATTATACGCTGTTAAAAAGCGGCGGCGCTTTAGGCAAAGGTGTGGGACCATTACTAATTACGAAACAAGAAGTACAAAGTAAGAATAAAGAAGAGCTACAATCTTTTGTAAACGATTCTTCGATTGCAATACCCGGAGTAAATACAACTGCTCATTTTTTATTCTCACAGGCATTCCCTGCTGCGAAGAAGAAAGAGTTTATGGTTTTTCATGAAATTGAAGAAGCTGTTATGAAAGGCAAAGTTGACTGCGGCGTTATTATTCATGAAAACAGGTTTACTTATCAACAGAAAGGATTACACAAACTGATTGATTTGGGTGCCTATTGGGAGCAAACAACCGGGCTTCCGATTCCTTTGGGCGGAATAATAGCACATAACAGAATCAACAAGGAGATACAGCTTCAGGTGGAGAAATTGATCCGAAAAAGCCTGGACTATGCATTTACGAATTATCCCCACATTACTGACTACGTAAAACAACACTCGCAGGAAATGAGTGAAGAAGTGATGCGGATGCATATTGATTTATATGTAAATAATTACAGCCTTGATCTGGGAGCAGATGGAATGCAGGCTGTCAATAAGCTGTTAAACATATCTCAAAATCATTAAACAACTTACCCGATTTTTAAAAGATTAATAGTTTAGCTGACCGTTAAACCAAAAGCATGAGAAAAATACTGCTGCTGTTTTCGTTTATGATTATCTCCGTTACAGCATTTACACAAATTAACCCTAAAAAAAGAATGAGCGTTTTTGTTGACTGCAGCAATATGTGGTGCGATCTTACTTATATAAGAACAGAAATCACGGTTGTGGATTTTGTAATTGACAGGATTGCAGCAGATGTACATGTACTGCTCACAGCACAGGATATTGGCAGTGGCGGCGAACAGTTTCAATTGATTTTTTACGGGCTTAACCGCTTTGCCGGAACAAAAGATACGCTTCGGTTTGAAACACTACCATTAACAACAGATGCAGAAGAAAGAGAACTGGTTGTAAAATATCTGCAGGCTGGTTTGGCACCCTTTATTGCCAAAAGCGGATTTCTGAACGAACTTACAATTAACTCTAAAGCAAAGACAGATTCAACAGGGAAAAATCAACAGAGCAATCAATCTACCAAAGACAAATGGAATTACTGGGTTTTTCGTGCAGGAACCGATGGCAATTTCAGTTCTGATCAGAATTATAAATCACAAAACCTGAATGGACGATTTTCTGCCAGCAGAGTTACAGACAAATCGAAACTTCTTTTCAGTGTTAATGGCGGAGAAAATCAGAATATTTTTACAATTGGTACTTATAAATTAAAAGTAAAAAATCATAACATCAACTTTTCGCATACGTACGCTAAAAGCATCAATGAACACTGGACAGCAGGCTATGATCTTTCAGCATTTCAAAGTACATTCTCTAACATAAAATCACAGTTTTACATCAGCCCCGGTATTGAGTATAACATTTTCCCTTACAAAAGCGTAAACACTAAATTATTAACTATCCGTTACGGAGTAGATATAAGAAGGAATAGTTATTACGATACAACGATCTATAATAAAAAAGCAGAATGGCTGCCGGGTCAGAATATTTCTGCCAACTTATCACTTAATCAAAAGTGGGGTACAATTTCAGCCGGTATTACTTACCGCAACTTCTTTAATGACTGGAAGTTTTATAACATATCGTTTAACACTTTTATGGATGTACGACTCACCGGCAATCTTTCATTTAATGTATACGCCTTTCCCTCCATCGTAAGAGACCAGGTATTTCTGCCCAAAGGCGACGCAACTGCAGATGATATTTTATCAAGAAGAAGACAGTTGCAAACAAACTATAACTTCTTTATGGGATTTGGGATTACTTATCGTTTTGGAAGTATCCTCAACAACTTTGTAAACCCGAGATTTAACTCAGGTGGGGGGAACTTTATTATTTTCAACTAAGTTATTTTTTCAACGCTTTACTATACACTTCCAAACAGCGCTTGCGTGCATACTCATGCTCAACAACAGGTTTTACGTAGTTGAATCCTTCAAACTCTGGCACCCATTGACGGATGTATTTCAATTGTGGATCAAACTTTTGAGTTTGTAAATAAGGATTGAAAATGCGGAAATAAGGCGCTGCATCACAACCACTGCCTGCTGCCCATTGCCAACCGCCATTATTAGCAGCCAGATCAAAATCGAGTAATTTTTTTGCAAAGTATGCTTCACCCCAACGCCAATCAATCAACAAATGTTTACAAAGAAAAGAAGCAACAATCATGCGAACACGATTGTGCATAAAACCAGTAGTATTTAATTCACGCATGCCGGCATCAACTATTGGGTAACCTGTTTGCCCGTTACACCAGGCTTCAAAATCCTTTTCATTGTGCCGCCATTCTATAAAGTCATATTCCTTTTTAAATGCTTTGCCTTGTCCCACCTGTGGGAAGTTCCAGAGAATCATATGATAAAAATCTCTCCAGATAAGTTCATTTAAAAAGCTTTCGTTTAAATCTTTTGTATGACGTGCCAGTTCCCGTATGCTGATGGTACCAAAACGCAAATGCACACTCAGTCTGCTGGTACCTTTAATAGATGGAATATCTCTTTGTTCTTTGTACTTCTTGATTAATTCATCTTTTACTTCCGTTGAAGGAAAAGCAGTACCTGTTGCTTTAAAACCCATCTGCTCCAATGATGGAACAGGCAGAGAAGATTGCTTGAAAAAATTGGAAAAGCAGTGTTCAGTTGGATAACTCTTTAAATAAAAATCATTGAGTTTTGCTTTCCATCGTTTGCTGTATGGTGTAAATACAGTATAAGGTTTGCCATCATCTTTTACCACTTCTTCTTTTTCATAAATCACCTGGTCTTTATACGTATGAAATGCAGCACCGGCATTGTTCAGTTGTTGACGAATAGCTTCATCTCTTTGTTGCGCATAGGGTTCATAATCATGATTGGTAAATACCTGTTTTACATCATATTGCAGCAGCAATTGTTGAAATACTTCAGCGGGAAAACCATAATATACTTCCATACTACTCCCAGTTTGCTGTAACCGCTGCTGCATGGTTGTAATAGCATGATGAATAAATTCAACCCTTCTGTCTGCTTTATCTTCCAGCAAATCAAGAATAGAACGATCAAATATAAACAGCGGCAAAACAGGATGGCCCCCTTTCAATGCATGATACAGAGCTGCATTATCATGCAAGCGTAAATCACGGCGAAACCAGCAGATAGAGATTGATTGTTTGGGCATGCACTAATAACGAAACTTATAAAAAAAAGTTCAGGATGGTTCAAACAAGGGTTTTACAAATTCTTGAAAAAATTGAGCTGATTGCCTGAACTTGTAGTGCTGATTGCCCAATTGTTTCACCCAGCGGATTCCATAAAAGGCGTTGGTGAGAAAAATTTCATCTGCCTGTTGAAGATCCTGAACCGTATAAGCTCCCTCTTGTACAGATATAACCGTCTGTTGCATTTGCTCCAGCAGGTAACCACGCATAACACCTGCGACTGCCCCTTCTGATAAAGAAGGCGTATGAACTTGAGAACCTGAAACAAAGAAAATATTGGCGATTGTAGTATCGCAGATTCGTCCGTGTTGATTAAGCACAAGAGCTTCATTCCATTTTTGTTGTTTGGCATATTGTGCAGCCACAGCATACAGCAAATAATTATTGCTTTTGAGATGTGAAAACGCATCACAGGTTTTTATGCCGTCTTTAAACACCCCTGTATCGAGCCCGTTTTCATTCATATAAAATTCCCCATACTCTAATGGCCAACATTGGATTAAATAATTAAAAGAGGACGAGGGCGTTTCCCACAAACCACCTTCTCCTTTAAATATTGTGATTCGTAGACGAGAGGCATGGAGACCATTATTTTTGGCAGCCAGATGTAGCACCTCATCCAAAAGCTTTGTTGATGTAAGACGTTTCGGTAATTCA
Source organism: Lacibacter sp. (assembly GCA_050916065.1). Lineage (GTDB taxonomy): Bacteria > Bacteroidota > Bacteroidia > Chitinophagales > Chitinophagaceae > Lacibacter. Next base: position 81,226 of record CP051137.1, on the reverse strand, counting down.
AAGTATAATGAAGGAAGTGATGTTGACAAACGGTGCCAATGTTTTTCCCACAATGGAATTTTGCCCCGGTGCAAACGCATGGTTTCAAACAACCCTTCGCCATAACGGAACGATCTGTTATCTGCCGGAATAACCGGCGCATCAGCTGCAAGAAGTTTACCGTTCAGATTTATTAGAAGCATTAGAGCAAAGTAAAAAGAAAAAGGCGACACAAATGTATCGCCCCGCTGTTATCAGTTGGTTTTGGATGAATATTATCCTTCGATGATATTATTTTTTACAGCATACAGAATTAAACCGGCAGTAGAACGGGCGCCAATTTTTGATTTGAGTTTGTCACGGATGGCCTCTACCGTACGAGGACTCAGATCAACGATATCAGCAATTTCTTTGGTGCTTTTTTCTTCGCACATGAGTTTCAGAACGGTGATTTCTTTATCACTCAGTTTTACTTCGTGATTATAATTTCCATCGCCTTGGCGTTTGGTACGTAATCCGTCAATGAGTGCTTTATTCGTAAGTGCATTAAAAAAGTACTCCTGCTCATGACAGGTTTTAATAGCTTCATAAATCAACTCACTGTCAGAGTTTTTGGTGAGGTAAGAGTTAGCACCCAACTCCATTAAACGGGTAATCATCGTAGGCTCATCATGCATGGTAAGCATAATGATTTTAATGTTGGGGTATAACTTTTTGACCTCGGGCAGGGTAGCAATCCCGTCCATGATGGGCATTTGAACATCAAGCAGGATTACATCAGGCTGAATGCTTTTAAGCATATTGAGCAAGTGCATACCATTATCAGCTTCAAAGAGGATTTTGATATCCTTTTTCATCCCTAAAGCTGTTTTAACGCCGGCTCTGTAAAGCACGTGATCGTCTGTAATGGCGACGTTGATGGTATCGGTCAAAGTAGTATTGGGTTTTGCGGTTTCCATTTGATACATAAAATAACTTTTTTCAGAGGATGAGGATTATTTCGCATGCAAGTTCCTAATTATTTCGTTTTTTTTTTAGGTACAACTACCAAACTTTAAACTTGTGGTTTTTACGGTTATTCTAATAATTTGTTGCGCATGCCATAAACAATTAAGCCGGCGATGGTCTTAGCTCCCACCTTATTTTTCATGTTCTGCCGGATGGTTTCAATGGTTCTGGGGCTCAAAAACACGAGTTTTGAAATTTCTTCAGTGGTTTTGTCTTCAGCCAGGTATTTCAAAATCTGCAGTTCTTTTTCATTGAATTTTACAGGATTGGGATAAAACTGCCGAACAGTTTTTTTGTGGTTGAGCTTAAGCAATACCGCCTGATTCACAAGGTCATTGAAATAAAAATCCTCGTTCATACAGGTGAGAATGGCTTCGTAGATTTCGTTGGGATCAGTAGTTTTGGTGAGATATGCATTTGCTCCCATCTCCATCATCTTACTCACCATCTGCTGATCATCATACATACTTAGTACTACAATTTTCAAATCCTCATATTCTTTCCGGATCAACTGCAGTGCATTAATACCATCTAACTCAGGCATCCTGATATCTAACAATAACAAATCAGGACGTTTAATTTCAAGCTTATGCATCATTTCCTTGCCATCGGCAGCTTCCCAGGCAAGTTTCAAATGGGGTTTTCCACCGAGTGCCATTTTAATTCCGTCACGGAAAATCTTATGGTCATCGGCTATCGCAAACTTGATTTGCATTTCAGTTGACATTGGCAGCTAATTTAGTTGGGTTAGTGCAAGATAATTAAGCGAATCCTATAAACAATCAGGACTCAGGATAATTCCTTCGTAATATTACTAAAAAACAAGTACAATTACTTGGTTTGTGAATAATAAAATGAAAGTTTATGTATTGCATATCAAGATACTAATCCATTTTGGGCTCAAACTCAATGATTTTGCACTGCAAAAGACGTATTTCTACGAGGTAATAGTATCTTACTATTGATAATTTCCATCGCTTTATAAATGGTCATAAATGCGATTGTTTAATGAGTATGTGGCTACTATTTTTGTTCTGTACCGTCAACTGACATTGGTCAGATCAATATCCTGATGAAAAACTTCCAGCTTGGAATTACTCCTATAAATTGAGAACCTTAAGCTGCTGATCAATGTCATGCCGGTGCGCCCCGTCTTTAAAATCCCAAGCCCCCAGATAAGTGTTTTCACTTATCAACAGCTTATTCACAAAGTATCTTCCCCAAGCATTTTTCAGTCCTGAATCACGTTAATCTACCAATTTTTATTTGGTAAATTTACGTATAATACTGCGTATTTTTTCTCGTACATTTGCCAAGAGCTATTCCCATTTTTAAATCTATTTCATTTGTTTTCAATTAGTTGGGCAGTTATCAACATTTCTATTGTCTAATCAATCCCTTGCGTACGCTTCAAGTTTGGTGAATATTAGCTCATCAAATAAACTTCTAAAACCTACAACTATGCAGAAAGAATCAGTACTCAAACAACAGGTTGAAGCTATCGGTCAACACATCGGTTACGAAGCCGGTGAAGAAATGGTAAAACGTTTTTATGATAAGCATCCTGAACAACAATATGGCAACATCATGGGCCGTCAAATCATTGAGAAAATTTTAGCTCAGCCCAACTGTGCTGGTATTGTTATTATGCCTGGTTATAACGATGCAGGTGTTCGCCAGTCAGTATTAGTTGGAATTGATGAAAACCGCAAACCAATTCTTCAGTACAATGTTGTAGACGCAAGTGGTGAAATTGTTAGTGAAGAAGGCGTTGTAGGCGACAGAACGGTTACAGAAGGCTGGGCCATAAAATCAGAATAAGTATTTCGATAACTTCATTATATTTGGCTATCAAACCAACATAGTGAGGTTAATTGAAGATATATATCGTATTTCATATTTAATACCCATTTTGTTTTTCTTTATCAATAAAGCTGATAGAGATAAGGCAAAATGGGTAATTTTTTATTTTTGTGGCTTCATCGTCTTACACAATTTAGTACATGCATCCCTATTTTATCAGAACAGGGGCTATGCTGATTTGTTCAACATTATCTTTATACTCATAGAATTCCTTTTCATCAGTTTCTTTTTTTACTTCTATTTTGGATATTTTTTCCACAAAAAACTAGTCATTGTATTAAATATATCCTTTTTTTTACTTTGGGGATATGTTACAATCAAATCTCCCGCTAACGCCTTTGATTCAGTAATTAATGGTATTGAATCAATTATAATCATCATTTTCGGTTTACTTTATTTCTACGAACAACTCCGTTATCCAAAATCAATTTTTATTTACATGCAACCTGCCTTTTGGGGAGTAGCAGGTTTTTTCATATTCGCATGCGGTACTTTTTTTGTTTTTATTTACAGACAAACTTCGTGGGAATATGATCAATTTATATTTCAATACGCATATATCCACGCTATTTCAGGTATTGCCCGAAACATTATATTTACCGTGGCTGTATCAGTAAAACCTTATAAAGGCCCCATTCCTGAACTAACATGATTAACATCCGATCCAAAACCACCATCTGAACCATGTTTTTTTTACAAGCCAATTCTAATAACGTAACCTATGTGGTGTACTTCGGTACATTTGGAATGCTTTTACTGGCAGTGGGGTTAATTATTTTTGTTGTATTTCACCAGCGTAAAGTAATCTACTACCAGCTACGCATGCGAAATATGCAAGCTGAACACCAACGTTTGATGCTCCAAGCTACCCTCAACAGCCAGGAGGAAGAACGTCAGCGTATTGCTGCAGACCTGCATGATGATGCCGGGCCCCTTCTGGCCACAGTCAGACTTTATTTGAATGAGAACCTTATTCACCAAGATCAGGCTACCCAACTCCAATCCATTTATAACGCCAAACAAATTGTAGACGATACCATTCAACTCATCAGGAATATCTCACACAGCCTTATACCTCCTACACTTAAAAATTTTGGTTTGGAAAGTGCTATGACTGACCTGATTCAAAAAATCAATGGTACAGGCTCTATTAACGGAAGCTGTCGTTTTCATGATTATAAAAGAAGATTAAAACTGGAGCAGGAGCTTTCAGTATTCCGTATTATGCAGGAGATTGTAAACAATATTCTCAAGCACAGTAACTCCAGCTTCCTTCACATAACTCAGAATAAAACAGAAGAATATTTTTATCTGCGTATTCACCATGACGGGAACGGACTTACTCAAACCGAGTATGAAAAAATGAGGGATACCCCTACAGGGTTGGGATTAAAAAACATACATAGCAGGATGAAGATATTGAACGGCAAAATCTTTTATGAAAAAGACTCTACAAATACATATTATAAAGTAACCTTGGAGTTACCGATTGACGCTGTACAATAAATGTGTAATTTCATCTAACTTTACAACCAGTATTTACCTCTATGTCACAAATAAAAGTAGCCATAGCAGATGACCACCAGATATTCAGAAAAGGAGTAATCCTTTCATTAAGAAGTTATCCCAACCTCAAATTTGTTCAGGAAGCGGAAAATGGTGACGAATTACTGGCGGGTTTGTCAGAATCACAGCCTGATGTAATTCTGATGGATTTACGCATGCCCGGTAAGGACGGGATTGAAACTACTAAAATCATCAGCAAACAATATCCCAATATTCATGTACTGGTGTTAACGATGTATGAAGATGAGCGCTTTGTTACACATTTGATGGAAAACGGAGCAAACGGTTATCTTTTAAAAAGTTCTGACCCTGCAGAAATCAAAAAAGCGATACTTGAAGTTTATACTAAGGGGTATTATCTGAACAACTTTGTAAACCGCATTCTGCTTAAAAAATCTCATACCAAGTTAAAGGCTATTCCCTCACTTAACAGTGAAATTCAGATCAACGAAAAAGAAAAACAAGTTATCCGTTTGCTTTGCATGGAATATACAGCTCAGGAAATTGCAAAAGAAATGGAAATCAGCCCACGCACAGTGGAAGCTATTAAAGATCGTTTAATGGAACGGTTTGGCGTTAAAAATTCTGTTGGGCTTGTTTTCTTTGCAATGAAAAACTCACTTATTGATTAGTGAGCTGTTCCCGGATGTATTGAATGTTTAAAGCATCCTCCAGGAAAGTTTTTAAGAATACTGAGAGTCTCGGATTTACGTCAGCAAGTAAATTCAGATCATCAATTCCTAATTTATACGCATCGAGAATCGCTTGTTTATCATTCCCCATTTCGATGATGGTGTTTTCTTCATTTAGTTTGCGGTCTTCCTCAAGGTCTTTAAAATCATCTAACAGCAGAATGGGTCGGGCAGCTGCATACCAATATGGAAGAAAGTTATTAATCCACTCATTAGTAATATCAATATCTACAAGCGTAAGGAGGAAAATATCACTTCGAAGTAGAGCTTTGTACTTTGTTTCAAACTGAAAATATTCGGGGTTTCCGCCGGAAAGCAAACGAAAGATATCGGCAGCCAGATGTTGTTGTCTGACTTTACCGCTGAGTATTTTTTTACATTCATCAATTAATTCAGCACCAGAAATTTCAAGTAATTCAAACCGTTTTAAACGGTCAAATCCCTCCTCCATTAAAGTAACATGCTCATCATTCAGCAAAAGATCTTTTGCTATTCCCTTTCTGAAAAAAAGATCATATGCGATAGGTATGGTTAAAAAACCAAAGCCCGCAGAAATATAAATACGCTTATTACCCCAAAACCGATTATTAACTGGTACCAATCTTTTATTAGCAAAATAATCAGCTATCTCTTCATCAATTCCCAGGTCTCTGTTTAGGATTTTGGATGTTATTACCATGAAAATTATTTTTTGATGTGTCTGTGTAAGCTTGAGTGGAACGGCGGTTGGCTTCAGCTACAAGGGAATCTGCAATTGGTTTGAGTATGGAAGGATTATTGAGATAGTAATCATAACTTTTGAAAAAAAGTTCACGGGATACTTTATGATTCTGAAGAACCTGCTTTAAAGAAGCTACATTATACTCTTTAAGCTTAATGGATGTATCTGTAATACTCCGCTGTGTATTTACTGCATCAACAATTAATAAGTCCATCATAACCTGCTGCATCTGGCGGGGCTGTATCAAATCAGCCGGCACTTTATTCTTACCGGAACAAGAAAACAATAAAAGTAAAGTAACTGTAACTACAAATTTTAATTTCATCTCAACTCCTGTTTGTATTTAGCCGCATTACGAATATCCAATCTGCTCAAAACTTCAGCAGCTTTTGTTTTATCCTGCAGAGAAGCTTTCTTAAAAATACCAATCAGCTCATCCGTTTTACCCAGCATAAAAAACTGAATAATCATTAAGTTAGGGGTTTCCCTGTTAAGATTATCCAGGTAGATTAATGCGTTCAATACCTCCGCTCTTGCTGCATTCTCATCTTCATACATTCTATCAATTCCTTTTCTGTAATAGGTGTAATAAACATCATGTATCAGCGCATAGCGGTTATTAATAAGCTGATCGGCCAGTACATACCGGTTAAAATTTCCATTATCACCCTGCCGCCAACCCGATATACGACTGGACTCAGGTGAATTGTTTACAATATTATACGCCTTCTGAAAATAAATATCACCGCCTCGTTGACCAAAGGAATTATAATCATATCCTAATATCAGGTAAACGTAATACGCCATCACTGCAGTTAAATTGGAAGCCAAAGGATCTGATCCTGAAACACGGTTTTCATTAAACTCAAGTGGTTGTGACTCCACATATCGGAAATCAAGAAACTGATCCTGAAAGTTAATAATCGGTGATACATAAGAAGATTGGTACACAGGCCTCGCCACTTGTATAACGAGTGAACTGGTGTACACATTCTGCTCCGGTGTGGCAGTAATATTAATCAGGAATTGACAATTGATGCGCTCGTTGGTTTTAAAAGCATCATTACTCCACTTGCGTTTATTAATAAAATTAGTGAGTGCTGTTTCAAGTGTTCGGAAAATTTTCCGGTCAACCGTGCTGGGCAATTGGTTATCCTGCACCTTTACCCGGCAATTGAATTCCTGTGCATATGCACCAGCAGTTGCTGCTAGTATAAGTATAAAACCAACAATTATCTTTTTAATCATGCTGTAATGTTTTAACGGCATTCACAATATCTGCCGCTACCGCTGTTTTTGATTTTAAAGAACCCTTTTGCTCTGTACCGTCTTTAAAAAACAAAGTTACCTCATTCGTGTCTGTTCCAAAACCTGCTCCTGTTGTTTGCAGACAATTCATAACAATCATATCAGCGTTTTTTGAATTGAGTTTTTGAAGTGCATACTCACGCTCCTTGTTTGTTTCTAATGCAAAGCCTACCAGAATCTGCTTTTTATTTTTAACTGCTCCTAAAGTTGCAAGTATATCTTTTGTTTTTGTCAGTTCCAGGATCATACCCTCACCCTGCTTTTTGATTTTTTCATTTTCTTTTACAGCAGGAGTATAATCAGCAACGGCAGCAGCCATAACAGCAATATCACAATCCTGAAATTCCTGAATACATACCTCATACATTTCTTCGGCTGATTGTACGGAGACGGTTTTTCCAACCAATCCGCTAGGCTTTAAGTTCGTTGGACCAAGCACCAAAACTACATCCGCACCACGTTGTGCAAACTCTTCAGCAATAGCAATCCCCATCTTTCCGGTTGAGAAATTGCCGATAAAACGAACCGGATCCATTTTTTCATATGTTGGACCTGCTGTTATCAAAACTTTCTGACCCGAAAAATCTTTTTCTTTACCGGTTCTGTTTAAAAAAAGCCGTAACTCTTCGGAGATGGTTTCCGGCTCAGCCATTCTGCCTTCGCCAAACAATCCGCTGGCTAATTCTCCCTTTTCAACTGAAATAATATGATGACCAAATGATTTCAATTTAGAGAGATTCTCCTGTGTTGCCGGATGCTTCCACATATCCTCGTCCATAGCAGGTGCTACCATTACAGGACATATAGCTGAAAGATAAATCGCCAGCAAAAGATTATCACAGGCACCATGTGCCATTTTAGAAAGCGTATTGCAACTGAGTGGTGCTATAAGCATCAAATCAGCCCAACGGCCCAGCGCTACATGATTAGCCCAGCTATGTTCATTAGTCAGATCAACCAGCACAGGATTCTTTGAAAGCGTAGATAAAACAAGTGGGGATACAAACGTAGCTGCCGCCGGTGTCATTACCACTTTCACCTCTGCTTCTTGTTTTACCAGTAAACGAACCAGGTAAATGATTTTATAAGCTGCGATGCTGCCGGTAATACCAATCAGAATTTTTTTTCCTTGAAGTGACATTATATGCAACTTGAATTGTTCAGAATAGAGCTTGTAAAGTAGCAAAAATCATAGCAACAAAAAACAATGGCGACCGAATTCGGTCGCCATTAACACTATTTCAACTGTTCTTACGAGAACAGGTCGTTATCTGCCTTTCTGTGGTAGATTTTATCTTCCAGAAATTCCTGGGTAGCTAATATGGCCGGGTTGGGCATACGCTCATAAGCCTTTGAAATTTCAATCTGCTCTTTATTTTCATGAATTTCTTCAAGACTGTCTGTATGACTGGCAAATTCATCCAGCTTATTATGCAATTCCTCTTTTAGAGAAATATTGATTTGGTTGGCCCTTTTGGCAACAATTGCAATAGATTCATATAAGTTACCTGTCTTACTTTTAATGTCAGCCAGGTTCTTTGTTTCTACCACATTGCTGGTATTGGCACTAACTTTTCTTATCAGTCTGCTCATTGTTTATGACTTTTAAACTATTTTTTGAAAGATTAAAATATTTTTCTGCGTCCTTTAGTAATTTACTTTCCGGAAAGCGATCCACAAAGTCATAATATTCTTCTACCACTTTTTCAAACCGCTCTTTTTGTTTTGTTTCAACACTCATGTTTGCATACTGGTAATAAGACCGTATAATCATGAGTTTATATTCATCAGTTCGCTTTGAATCAGGATAATGGTTCAGCAGGTTTGTAAAAGAAATAGCTGCTGCCCTGTAAGCGCCAATATTGTAATATAACTCAGCGCCTTTGAATTCCTTCACCTCTAACTTCTCATAACACTCCCCAATAATCTTCCTGGCTTCTTCTGCCTTGACTGACTCAGGGTAGTTATTAATATGTGCCTGCATAAACCCGATTGTTTTTTCCGTATTGGTTTGATCCAATTCGACTTTGGGAGACTGTTTGAAAAAACAATACGCATGCATATAATCTGCCTCAGCCGCCCTCTGGCTTTTTGAAAAAGCGTCCAGGAAACCTTTAAACAGATTTTCAGCATTCATATAATCCTTCTGGTAGTAAGCACAATAGGCATACTTATAATAAAGATCTTCAAAGCGGGGATCATTACGTAATACCGGGAACAAGTCCTCATATATCTGCTGAGCCCTGCTGTATTTCTTATCTGCAAAATACTTTTCAGCCATCCGGAGCTTGTATTCAATATCATTGCTCTTAAGAACTTTTGTAAGACTCTTTTTACTACAGGCAGGCAGTATAAAAAACAATGATAAAACAATAAAAATCCGGGTTCCTGTATTCATAAATGCGGGCAAAGTTAAGTGATTGCGGCAAAATAACCCGTTCCTTTTCAAAAAGAATCCCGAAGCCGGTTAATCTTTTCCTAAAGAAAAAGCCCCTGGCAATTGCCGGGGGCCTTTCTTATTATCAGGTTATTCTTATTTCTGTTCTGCACGGAGCTCAACTACTGAAGGATCGCCTTCGCTGCAGTCGTATTGAGCAATAATGCGGTCAGGGCTAATACCTTGTGATTCAACCAGGTATTTCACAATTGCATCTACACGCTTTTGACCCGCAGCTTGTCCGGATTTGCTCTTAGCAGCGCTTCCGCAAACAACCAACTTACACTCAGGAGCGCCACGGAGATTAGTAGCTACACTTCCCAATAAAGCTTTCGCTTCAGGAGACAATACAGCGCTACCGCCTTTGAAATTGATGCTTGGTAAATCTACAAGATTACATTTGGGTGGCTCATAACGTGGAGTTTTGCAGCACTCAGGCTCAGGACATTTACCCACACCATCAGCATCTACAGGCTGGCATTGAGTAGGCGTAATCAATTCCTTATCCTTACAATCAGGAACACCATCACCATCAGTATCACGGCTTACACCATGAGTATCTACAGGACAACCTGCAGGTGTGTTAGGTTCGTTATCAAACTGATCAGTTACGCCATCGCCATCAGCATCATCCAAAACAGGTTTTGGCATTTTCATGTGGCGGGGAGCATTTAACTCGTTGTAGGCGTAATCCAGGGGATTTAACCACCAGAGAGGCTCAACAGATTTTGCACCGAGACTGTAGTTGATATTTACATTAGTATAGTGCCATGAATCGAAATCACGGGTCATAGCAGCATCTCCGAAAGGAGTTTCCTGCCAACGCTGACCATCTAATAAATCATCATTTGTCCAGGTTAACACTTCTTCGAGACCTAAACTCCAACGCTTATTTAATTTAAATGCAACGCCAAAACCAGTTTGAACTGTAGGCTTAAAAGTCATATCAAACAACTTGGGGCGACGTAACCCATGACCTTCTGCATCACTTTCGTAAACGCCATCCATACCTGCTTTCAGGTCTCTCAGCACTTTATTACGGTTTTTGTATTCGTTATTAGCGTACCTGGAGGCTACATTGCGGAAATGTGTAACATAAGGTAACCCACTTCCATCAAATGCATCCACTTTCGTATCATATACCATTCCACCAATACCACCAAGGGCATACAGTACGAATCCGGTTTTTGCTTTGTGGAAACGAACATTGTTTAACGTTACAATACCTTGCAAGGCTAATTGGTGAATGGTTGTTTTATAGTTGTAAAAAACAGGATCGCCGGTGTTTGGGCTTTGCGGATAAGCTGCAAAAAGGTTGGTGCTCTGTAATTGGTACAATTGACCGGGAATAGACCCTGCACCACCGGGAGTAGGAGCAGCCTGCCATTGTGTATTTACAGGAGCAATGTAATTTTTAGCCCATACAGGATTTCTGCCATAGTTATAAGAAGGCAGCCAGTTCATTCCACGAGCTATGCCACCCGAATAAGCTAAACGGGCAGAAAATACATAACCCATAGCTTTACGCACATGAGCGCCCCAGCCGATGTTTGGGAAACGGCTCTTCACATCGCCGCTGATTGCTACATTGCCTACACTAAGACCAATTTCCCATTGGTTGCGGGGCTTTGCAGGAAAAGGGTATTGATTCTGTAAAAATTCGCTGTGCTGAGATTGACCTTTCTTGGGGACAAGAGATGAATCTTTCCAGTCATAACTCTGAGCAGAGAGGTTGGTGATTAAAAAACATAGGACTCCCATTAAGAGAGCGTACTTTTTGCTTGCCATAGTTGTTGTATTAAGTTTCGAATAATCCTGATGATTATTGCAAAAATATGTATCACAGCTTAAAATGCAAATTTTTTATATTTTATAGCAGCAAATGAAAAAGCCTCCTTCTGGCCAGGATTTATCAATCAAACAAAAAAACCACATCAATTCAAACCGTATCGTAAATTGCCGCTCCATGCACTCCATTGAAACTGTTCAGGCCATCATTAAAAACGAGCTCACAGTTTTTGAAGAAAAGTTCAAAGACGCCGTGAAAAGCCGTGTTTCGCTGCTTGACAGGATTATGCATTATATTATCAAACGGAAAGGCAAACAGATCCGGCCTATGTTTGTTTTTTTGAGCGCCCGCCTATTTGGCTCCGTTAACGAAAGCTCCTACCGGGCAGCAGCATTGGTTGAAGTGCTGCATACGGCCACACTGGTACACGATGATGTAGTGGACGAAGCGTATGAACGCAGGAACTTTTTCTCCATCAACGCACTCTGGAAAAACAAAGTAGCAGTACTGGTAGGTGATTATCTATTATCAAAAGGGCTGCTCTTGTCGCTCCGCAACCATGATTTTGAAGTGCTGGAGCTACTCTCCACCGCCGTTGAAAAAATGAGCGAAGGCGAGTTGCTGCAAATAGAAAAATCAAGAAGTCTGAACCTCAGTGAAGAAGTTTATTTCGAAATCATCAGAAACAAAACAGCTTCCCTGCTTGCTTCTGCCTGTAGTGCCGGTGCCTGGACAACCAGCAGGGATAAAGAGATTACTGAAAAAATGAGGCTCTTTGGCGAAAAAGCCGGTCTTGCATTCCAGATTAAAGATGATTTGTTTGATTACGGTTCTGATGCTATCGGTAAACCCACCGGCAATGACATCAAGGAAAAAAAGCTTACCCTTCCGCTTATTTACACACTCAACAATAGTTCTGCTGCCACGAAAAATGAAATGATCTATATAATTAAAAATAAAAATAAGGAGCGCAAATACGTACAGCAGATCATAGATGAGGTGGTTGCTGCAGGAGGCATTGATTATGCAACCCAAAAAATGCTTTCGCTTCGCAATGAGGCATTAGAAATTTTACATGAATTTCCAGATAGTGAAGTCCGCAATGGACTCGAAACACTGGTACGTTTTACTACTGACCGGAAATATTAAAACTTGCAGAAACGCTGGACCATAGAACAGGCAGATGCACAACGCATACAGCAATTACAGCAGCAGTTGAAAATCCATCCTGCCCTTTGCAAAATTCTTGTGCAGAGAGGAATGGACAGCTATGAAAAAGCAAAGGATTTTTTTCGCCCGGGTTTGGATGCATTGCATGATCCCTGGCTGATGAAGGATCTGGAGAAAGCTGTAAAACGTATTCTTCAGGCAATAGAGCAAAAAGAAAAAATCCTGGTATTTGGTGATTATGATGTGGATGGCACTACCAGTGTAGCCTGTATGTTTCAGTTTATGCAAACTATTACCTCGCCTGAGTTAGTTGAATTTTACATTCCACATCGCTACCGGGAAGGCTATGGCGTTTCCAAACAAGGAATTGATTTTGCAAAAGAACAGGGATTTACACTCATAATTTCACTGGACTGCGGTATTAAATCAGTTGAACTCATTCAGTATGCAAAAGAAGGAGGAATAGATTTCATTGTTTGTGATCATCACCTGCCGGATGAACAATTGCCGCCTGCAGTTGCTATCCTCAATGCCAAACAACCGGATTGCAGTTATCCTTACAAAGAGTTATGCGGCTGTGGTGTGGGTTTTAAACTCATAACAGCATTAGTGCAACAATTAAACAGGCCATTGGAGGAAGCCTATGCTTACCTGGACCTTGTTGCCACAGCTATTGCCGCAGATATTGTTCCTATTACCGGAGAAAACAGGATATTGGCTTTTTATGGTTTGAAAAAAGCAAATGAAAATCCCTGCAACGGTATCAAAGCATTACAGTTTTTAAGTGGTCATACCAAAGCATTGCACATCACCAATCTTGTTTTTTTGATTGCCCCCAGAGTCAATGCAGCAGGGCGTATGGATGATGCCCGTAAAGCCGTACAGATGTTCATTGCTAAAAGTTATGAGGAAGCATTAAGCTTTGCCGAAATGCTCCACAGTGATAATGATGATCGGAAAGAAGCAGATGCAAGCATAACAGAAGAGGCGCTTCACATCATCCGGCAAAATCCGGAACTGCAAAAAAGAAAAACAACCGTGGTTTATCAACCACACTGGCATAAAGGAGTGGTAGGTATTGTAGCCTCTCGGTTAACAGAACATTATTACCGACCCACTATTGTACTTACCCAAAGCGGTGACTATGCTGCCGGCAGTGCCAGAAGTGTGGCCGGTTTTAATTTGTATGAAGCTATCCATGCCTGCCGGCAGCATTTGCTGGGTTATGGCGGGCATTTTGCCGCAGCAGGTTTAACGCTGGAAACAGATAAAATTGAAGCCTTTGCACAGGCTTTCGAAACCGTAGTGGCAGCACAGATTCCTGATGAGCTGTTAATCCCTGAAATAAAGATAGATGCAGAAATTTCTTTTGCTGATATCAAACCAAACTTCTTCAACATCATCCAGCAAATGGAACCCTTTGGCCCGGAAAATATGCGGCCGGTTTTTATTACCAGAAATGTAATGGATGCAGGGTACAGCAAACTGGTGAAAGAACAACACCTTCGGTTGGTGGCAAAAGAAAACAACACGGTGCTTACCGGCATTTTCTTCAGAGCAGCTCATTATCTCCCCATTGTACAACAAGGAGCGTTTGATATCGTCTATACCATTGACGAAAATGAATGGAATGGCTCTGTTTCATTACAGCTGAAAGTGCTGGATATACGACCCTCCACCTGATTGAATTGTTCATAAAAAAATCACAGCCTTCATTTCGATTCAGGTTCGGGATGAATTAAATTGCATATACAAAACTTATATACATGAGAAAAATTTACACTGTTATTCTGGCTTTATATTCCATTTGCTTGCAGGCACAAACTGTAACCTTAACCAATTCAACATATACCCAGAATTTTGACGGGTTAGCAAATACAGGAACTTCCAGTATTTTGCCTACGGGATGGTTGTTTTCTGAAACCGGCACCAATGCCAATACTACTTATAATTCTACTGATGGCACTCTAAACTCCGGGGACACTTACAGTTTTGGAACTGCTGCTGCAATTGAAAGAGCTTTGGGCACATTGCAATCCGGAAGTCTTATCAGTACAATCGGTTGTGGATTTACTAATAATACCGGCAATACTATTACCAGCATCACGATTATTTTTAATGGTGAGCAATGGAGAATGGGCACTGCCGGCAGACCCGATAAGCTTTCGTTTCAATACAGCACAGATGCTACCAGCCTCACAACCGGAATATGGACGGACGTAACTGCTCTTGATTTTAACGCTCCTGTTTCAACAGGTACGGCCGGGGCGCTGGTTGGCAATACCGCTCAAAACAGAACAGAAAACATTACCTCTACAATAACAGTTTCCATTCCAAACGGCGCTACATTTTATATCCGTTGGGTTGATTTTAACGCCACCAGTGCTGACGATGGCCTTGCGATAGATGATTTTTCACTCACTCCAAATGTAGCAGCTTCTGTAAACAACATAATTCGTAATCCCAACTATATAAAAATTGCCGGCAACCCGGGCAGTGACTTGAACATTCAATTTAACGAGGCTGTTAGTTCAGAAGTGCACCTCCAGTTCTTTAGTGCCACCGGCGAAATAGTATTGCAAAAACGTTTAGGACGTATTACCGAAGGACAGGTAGAACGTATTTCACTGGCTCACTTACCAAAAGGTTTGTACCTGCTGAGTATAAAAAGTAAAGAAGGCACTTTTACCACCAAAGTGGTGAATTAATTGCTTACCTGACAGTTTAAAATGCCCTGCTTTTATGCAGGGCATTTTGCTTTTGGCGGATATAGCAGCTGCGCAAAGAATTTACATACAGGTTACAGCGAACCATTACATTTGTCACTCTGAAATCACAAAAGCATGAAACAACTTTACATTCTTGCCTTTTTACTTTTATCCGCAACGGTTCAGGCACAAACCTATCATAACCTTTCTGCAGGTCCGTTTTTACAAAACTGGAATAATACAAGTTTAATTACCACCAACAATGTGTGGACCGGCGTTCCTTCCATTATCGGTTATTTGGGAGATGATGGAAGTACATCAAGCCCTGTACCTACACTTCCGCAAAATGCATTGACTCCTGTTTATTCACAAACAGTTAGTGTATTGGCAAATCAAAGTAATCCTAACACTGCCACATCCGGTGGCGTGGCAGAGTTTGAAATTGCAAATCCTGTTGTGGCATTTCAAGGATCTCAAACGGCCGATGCTCCCAATATTATCATTTACTTAAACACCACGGGTGTAAACGGTATCAGGGTCAAATATTTATTGAGAGATATTGATGGATCAACTGATAATGCAGTTCAGCCGGTTGCATTGCAATACCGCATTGGCAACACCGGCAACTTTATTGATATCCCTGCTGCATTTGTAGCAGATGCCTCAACAGGGCCAAGTCTTGCCACATTAGAAACACAGGTAGATGTTGTTTTACCATCAGCCTGCAACAACCAGGCTGAGTTACAACTACGAATCATCACCGGTAATGCAACAGGTTCTGATGAATGGATTGGTATTGATGATATCGACATCAGAAGTGCTGACAGTGATGTTACTCCCCCTGTAATATCTACTTTGAATCCTGCAAATGGTGCAACCAATCTTTTATTGAACCCGCTTTGCACCATCACCTTTTCTGAAACGGTACAAAAAGGAACCGGCAATATTCTCATTAAACGCTTTAGTGACAACTCAACTGTTCAAACCTTTGATGTTACTTCAGCATCAGTAACCGTTTCAGGAAGTGCTGTAAGTTTTACCACATCATTAGTAGCATCTACACAGTACTATGTTGAAATAGATGCAGGTGCTTTTAAAGATTTAGCCAACAACAATTTTGCAGGTATTGCGGGCAACAGTACCTGGAGCTTTACTACCGGAACAGGCGCTATTACTAATTACAAATTTGATTTCAACAGTTGTATAATTGGCGGGGTACCCGGCAACAACTTTTCACAATTCAGCGTAACAGGCGATTCTGTATGGAAATGTACTTCCTTTGGTTTTGGCGGAACCAACGGCACACAAATCACAGGCTTCTCGGTTGCACAAGGAGCCCTGCTCAATGAAGATTGGCTGATCAGTCCTGCATTGAACTTAACAGGGTTTGATATACCACTCTTACAATTCAGAAGCCGTACCAGGTTTGCGGGTTTATCATTGAAACTTTTCGTATCTACCAATTATAGCGGCAGCGGCAATCCAAACACGGCTACCTGGACCGAAATAAACGGACGTTTTCCTGAACTCAACTCGGATGTTTGGACCTTGAGCGACAGCATCAACCTCAATAACTTTAAATCTTCCAACACTTACATTGCATGGGTGTATTATTCAAATCCATCCGCCGGTGCTGCCAGATGGACATTGGATAATGTAGAAATTTATACGAACAGTGTGGCGCCTCAAGCAACACTTACCATCAGCAATGGGCTACCAAAACTTATCAATTTTGGAATCGTTACAAATGGCAACACATCTGCACCTAAACAATTCTCATTCTGGGCCAATGAAGTGAGTGGCAACTTAACCGTAACAGTACCTGTTGGTTTTGAAATTTCAAAAGACAACACCAGCTATAACGCATCTGTAACTTATACCAATGCTGAGTTAAACAGCCAGCAATCGCCTTTTGTACGGTTTAAACCCACTGCAGCAGATGCTGGTTTTGGAGGTACACTTTCGTTTGCTGCTTCTAACTTAAACAGGGCAAGAGTGGATGTGAACGGTTCATCGCTCGACAAATCCAAATCATTGGATGTGGTGAATTGGAACCTTACCTGGTTTGGTGGCACCAGTAACCCGCCCACCAATGAAGAACTGCAAATGCAGAACGCAATAAAAGTGATGGACAGCCTGGATGCAGATATTTACATACTTCAGGAAATTGTTGATACAGCTCGTGTTGGTACTGTTGCTCGCACATTAAAGAACGGACCATACAGTTACGTTGTTTCATTATACGGCAGTGGTGCGCCTGATAACACAAGCGGCAACTGGCCCACTACACAAAAGCTGGCTTATATCTACCGGAGCAATATGTTCAGCAACATCAGCTCACGTGCTTACACTTCTACAAGTACAAATCCCAATAACAACTTCAACTGGAGCAGCGGACGTTTCCCATTTTTAATGGAAGCAGATGTTACCGTAGATGGTGTGAGCAAACGAATTGCTTTCTTCAACATTCATGCAAAAGCTGATTTAGGTGTGGCAACAGATTATCAACGCCGTAAAGGTGGTGCAGATTTGATGGCCGATTCGCTGAATGCCTTCTACCCGACACAGCATTTTCTCATTGCAGGTGATTACAATGATGACCTGGATTTCACTATTTCAACAACTGCAGGCACTGCCGTAACTCCTTACACAGCATTTACAAACAATAGTCCTTCTTATTCATTGAATTCTTTATGGGCTTCACTGAGGGGCGATAATTCTTATATCGGTCAGAGTGATGTGATTGACCATTGTGTTACCAGCAATGAAATGAACCAGGATTACCATGCTTTTTCTTCCATGCTGGTAACAGAAGCTGTGAATTGGGTAAATGCTTACAAAGACAGTTTAACAGATCACATTCCACTGCTCACCCGTTTTAACCTGCGGCAGAGCAATACCAACTTAATTACTACTTCCGTACGAAATATTATTCGGGATGGTAACTATATTAAACTTTTGGGCAATCCATCAGCTCAACCTGTGGTACAGTTTGGAAAAAACATAGCCGGTGATGTGCAGTTACGTGTAATGAGCAGTAACGGGCAGGTAGTTTGGGAAAAACGTATGAGCAACGTGCTGGCAGGTCAGATGCAGCCGTTGCAGTTGCAGTTGCTACCAAAAGGAGTGTACACACTTGTAATCACCAGCAGGGAAGGAATTTACAGTCAAAAGGTGGTGCGGTAACAGCCCTTACTTATTCAACCTGCTTCCTTTTAATGAAGCAGGTTGTTTTTTTTGATGCCATGGAAACGGAAAGATGAATGGTGCGACGCAAAAACGACCCCTCGCTTGCACCATAGCAGGTAACACAAACCCCTGCTTTTCAATGCCATAAATGGCATTCACCTGTGCTGTTCCGTGAAATCTGTGAGAGCCAAAAATACTTTCCCAAACCTTTGGCCGGCTTGGCATTCACCCCTATCTTTGCCGCCCCAAATCTGTATTGGCAGATTTTCCCTCCGCAAGGAAGGAATCCAGTGGGAGAAACCCAATTATTAATTTAAAAATCACACAGTAATGCAGAATTACGAAATGATGGTGATTTTCACCCCGGTGCTTAGCGATGATGAGTTCAAAGCAGCACAAAAACGCTATACCGACCTGGTAACAAGCAATGGTGGTGAAATTGTTCACAGCAACCCCTGGGGTTTGAAGTCACTCGCCTACCCCATTCAGAAAAAAACTACCGGTATTTACTGGGTAGTTGAGTACAAAGCCGCTACTGATTTCAACGCAAAATTGAATGTACAGTTACACCGTGATGAGCAGGTGCTCCGTCACATGTACACTGCTCTGGATAAGTTTGCTGTTGAATACAACGAAAAGAAAAGAAACGGCGCATTTTCTAACACTGAAAAAGCGGAGGCTTAATTATGGCAAAGAACGAAATCAAATACTTAACGGCCATTAAGACCGATAAGCCTAAGAAGAAGTATTGCCGTTTTAAGCGTTACCGCATTAAGTACGTTGATTATAAAGACGTAGAGTTCCTCAAAAAATTTGTAAACGAGCAAGGTAAATTATTACCCCGTCGTTTAACCGGCAACTCACTCAAATATCAGCGTAAAGTATCTGATGCGGTAAAGAAAGCACGCCAGATGGCGTTGTTACCTTACGTAACAGATTTATTAAAGTAAAAACTATTTAGTAAACCTTTCCCTAACTCCTGATTTCAAAATCGGGAAGACAGTTGAAAAACTGGGTTACGGAAACTAAAACACAAACAATGGAAGTAATCTTAATCCAGGATGTAAATACACTGGGCGGTAAAAACGAGGTAGTAAAAGTTAAGAACGGTTATGCCCGTAACTTTTTGATTCCTCAAAAATTTGCAGTAGAAGCTTCTCCTTCTAACTTAAAGCAACTCAACGAGCGTTTGAAAGTACAGAAGAAGAAAGAAGATGCAATGATGGCTGAAATTAAATCAGTAATTGCAAAACTTACTGAAGCTCCTGTAAAGATGACTGCCAAGACCGGTACAAGCGGAAAAATTTTCGGAAGCATTACAACTGTAATGGTATCACGTGCTATCAACGAGCAAAAAGGTTATCAGATTGACCGCCGCAAAATTCACCTGCCTGAGGATATGAAAGAAATCGGTACACACAAAGTGAAAGTTGACTTTGGTAACGGTAACGAAGCTGAGTTTGAAATTGAAGTAGTGGCAGAAGCCTAAGAACAAAGTTTAAATTGGAATCCCCCGCAAGTTGCGGGGGATTTTTTTGTGCCTTGAATTTACTTCCCACGGATGGCACGGATAAACACAAATGAATGCAATAGAATGTATTTTTTGATACCAACAGTTGTGCTTATGGCATCGTCCCTTGCCACGCTCGCTTGTACTTTCTGTTTTTCATGGCTGCATCCTGTGTTGATCAGCTTTTCTTTCCGTGCCCCCGTGCCTCCGTGGCAAATGATTTTCCTGTATTTTCATTGCACAAAACACAATAGATCATGAACACATCAAAAGTAATTGCCGGTGTAATGAAATGGGGAAGCTGGGGTTCTAAGTTTGATACACCTGCTTATGAACAGATCATTAAAGAAAGTATCCACATAGGCGTTACCACTTTTGACCATGCTGATATATATGGCGATTATACAACGGAAGAAGAATTTGGCCATGTGCTGCGTAAAGAGCCATCGCTGCGGCAGCAAATGCAACTTATTACCAAGTGTGGCATCAGGAGACCCTGTGTTAACCGTCCGCAGTTTAAAATCAAATCATACGATACCTCCTTCAAACATATTATTGAAAGTGTAGAAACATCACTTGAAAACCTGGGCACTGATTATATTGATGCCTTGCTCATTCATCGCCCCGACTTCATTATGAATGCTGATGAAATAGCTGAAGCCTTTGCCCAACTGAAACAACAGGGCAAAGTGCTGCATTTTGGTGTTTCCAATTTCACCCCGTCGCAAGTGGCTTTGCTCAACAGCCGTTTTAAAGTTGAGATCAATCAAATACAGGCATCTGTAACCTATTTACAGCCATTCACAGATGGCACCCTGGATCAATGCCAG
Source organism: Lacibacter sp. (assembly GCA_050916065.1). GTDB lineage: Bacteria > Bacteroidota > Bacteroidia > Chitinophagales > Chitinophagaceae > Lacibacter. The sequence goes on along the minus strand of CP051137.1, from coordinate 60,456 downwards.
GAATTGGGCATCATACCCATGGCATGGAGCCCGCTTGGGGGGGGTAATATTTTTGCGGCCACAGATGACGAACGCATCCTGCGTATTACTGCCGTAGCCGAAATACTGGCCGCCAAATATCAAACATCGGCAGATGTAGTTTTACTGAGTTGGCTGCTGCAGCATCCGGCTCATATCATTCCGGTGCTGGGTACCTCCAAACCTGCACGTATTAAAGCTGCCCTCGATGCCACAGACCTAAAAATGGAACGGGAAGAGTGGTATATGTTGTGGCGGGCCAGTACCGGTAAAGAAGTGGCGTAAAAAAGTTGTTGAAAACCTGATGGTTGGCAAAAAGGGTTCCATCGCCAAAAGCAACGTAAGAATACGTAGGACTTAAATTTCAAGGTGAACACTTGCAGAAAAATAAGAAGTGGCTTATTTTACCTGAAAATACAGGCTTATGAGTTCCAAATTTTACGCTTTCATCCTTTTTGCAACAACAACAATCTCCTGTAACCTCAAGCGTCCTTCCTTGAAAGGTGAATTCCCGGGTACAGTGTCGCAATCAGTTGCCTGCGCCGGTCAAAACATTAAAATCACGTGGGATGTATTACAGCTTAATGAAAAATGTGCCGGCAACCAGGCTGCATGTAAAAGAGACCCTTTATTAGTGGAAGTGTCTGCAACAGGTGGCATGAGTTTTAAACAATCCCCGGCAGAATACCAAGGCGAGTATAACGGAGTAGTTACAGGTACAGAAGATGTTACCATTACACTCCACGCTTCTGATAAAGATCAAGATCTTGGTACCGGTACCATAAAAATTAATGTACTTTCTCCGGGCGAACTTTTAAGTTTTGATGCCGTATGTGAAGGTACCTGCGAAGGTGATATGCCCGCATGGAAAGAGATGAAAGTTGATTTTAAAGATCAAAAACTCTCTGAACTCATCGCACTGAAACAAATTAAGAACATCAATGCATTTGATATAGAACTTACCATTTATTATCAAAACGGCGAAACTGCTACCATGAATGTGAAAGCCGGGCAAACCAGTTCTATGTTTACCAGCAGGATTTTAAAAGTAATGGCTAAAAACAAAGCAGAGGTAAATGCCTGTAAAGGTGGCGCTGCACCTGCTTCCATTCAATTGCAGACAAGCTACGGATGTTTATAAAGGTTGATAGCGGAATAAGAACTGTTGTTTCAGGATTTTGAATTCAAAATGCTGAGAGCAGATCAATTCTCCATCTAACTGAGCAGGCAGTTCCTTATCACATTCAATCAAAAAAGATTCACCGGTACGGTGTTGAATAAAAGGCAATTCAAGGTGATTGCCTTTTTCAATTTTAGGCAAATAAAAGAACCGTTGCAAAATGCTCAATGGCTCGGAAGTGATCAGGTCAATCAAACCATCATGCACAGATGCTTTGGGTGATACATGAAAACCACCACCGGTACGTGATGAATTATTCACCATTACCAGCAACAGTTTTCCTTTTTTTGTAAAACCATTTCCTGTTATCTCAAATGAAGATTCTTTGAAACTGAGAATCGTTTTCAAAACCACGAGGTAATAACCTAAATGACCACCAATCAAACGGATGGCTTTCATTTGTTTCAACACTTCACCATCAAACCCGATTCCTACTCCGTTTACAAATAAATACTCATTGCATTTGGCTGCATCCACCGGTTGAGGTACAGCTGATAAAACAATCTCCAGTTGCTGCTGTATATCTGCATCACCGTACAGTTTCCATGCAAAATCATTACCTGTACCACCTTTAAAAATAGCCAGTGGCAGTTGAATATCCGGATAATGATTGATGAAATAATTCAAAGTACCATCACCACCAACGATCCACACATCTGTAAACGCATGAAAATCCCGAGGCCATTCATCTGTAAAAGCAACACAAGTGACAGAACGATGCTGAAGCTGTTGTTTCAACTGCTCCATCAACTTTAATGACCTTCCTTTCCCTGCTTTTGGGTTTACTACTAATGCGATGTGCATGCAAGTATCTTATTTTAACAAAGAGAAAAAGAGTAACACAGAACTATTTTCTCCGTGTTACTCCCCGCTCTTCTTCTCCGTGTTTACTATTGTATTACAGCAGGAAAGTTGGCACCTTTAAACTTTTGATTATACGCATCCACTGCTTTTATCAAATCACCTTCCATCTGCGCTTTGTATTTGTTCCATTCTGCTTCCAGGTCAGCCAAACGCACTTTTAATCCATTAGTAATGCGTGGATCATGTACATCAGCCAGGCCTTTCAAATTAAAAAACTCAGCATTCAGCTTGCTGGGCCAGTTAATTACATCCTGGAAATTACGCTGGCGGGTTTCAATCAAATTCGCTTCCCACTCATTGATCTTTTTAATCAACGCATTACCTGCTTCTACCAGTTCTTTATTTTCTTTTTTGTCTTTGAGCAGTTCATTGTAATGTTCTACCTGCTTCTTTACGTTGCGCATTTGCAAAATAGCTTTGTGAATAGCACTGATACCTTCTCCAATGCGTTTCAAAAAGCTTTGCTGCTCACTCCAATCAGCAGAGGCCACTTTTAAATTAGGATCGGGCAAAACAGTAAAAGAAGCTTCACTTATTTCATTTTTATAGCTTAATACTGCTTTGTAAGTACCCGGAGCCAAACGATGTCCACGAAAATCACCCATGGTATAAGCACCTGTTACATCGGGTGATATCTGCTCTCCTCTGAAATCCCATGCAAAACGATTCATTCCTTCTTCTGCTGTTAAAACGGTTGCTGGCGGCGGACCACCGGGATAAGGTTTATAGCTTTCATTCTTTTGGTTCGTATAGGTGCGTACTGCAGTTCCATTGGCATCTTTTATTTCCAGCTTCACAAGGTTGGTATCTGGTTTGGACGGAATGAAATAATCAAACATCACACCTTCCACCGGGTTTCTTCCAAAAGCATTACCGGGATCCAAACCAGGAATACTGGCCGCACCACTGTAACGTACAGTTGCTTTGGGTGCAACAATCTTAAGTTGTTTGTTGGCCAGAACAGCAGCAGCGTTTTGCAAAGGGCTGACATCATCCAGAATCCAAAAAGCACGACCGGCAGTAGCTACTACCAGGTCATTATCTTTTATAGCAATATCTGTAACAGGCACCACCGGCAAGTTCAATTGCAGTTTCTGCCATTGCTCACCGCCGTTGTACGAAATATAAAATCCCCTTTCACTTCCTGCATACAACAGCCCTTTTACTTTTCTGTCTTCACGGATCACTTTAATAAAATCATCTGCATCCACACCGGTGCTGATGCGTGTCCATGTTTTACCATAATCGGTTGTTTTATAAGTATAGGATGCATAATCATTCAACTTGTAACGGGTAGCGCTGATGTAGGCAGTTGCTTTATCATGCGGCGACAATTCAATCGAATGAATATTACTTTCCGGCAAACCTGCCGGAGTTACATTGTTCCAATTGCCACCACCATTCATGGTTACATGTACCAAACCGCAATCACTGCCCGTCCAGATCACACCTTTTTCCAATGAAGATTCAATTACATAATAAATGGTATTGTAGTTTTCGCCACCTGCACCTTCATTGGTCAAAGGGCCACCACCTTCACCCTGTTTACTTTTCTCATTTCGTGTGAGATCAGGGCTGATCTCTTCCCACTTCAATCCACCATTGGTTGTTTTTAATAAAACATTACCTGCATGATAAATGGTTTTGGGATCATGTGGTGATGCAACGATGGGTGCATTCCAGTTGAAACGATACTTCATGTTTTTAGGTTCCACTGCCAAATTCAAACTTGGGTAGGCCTGTATGTCTTTTGCTTCATTGGTAGTTGCATCCAGCACTTCAATATAACCCTGGTAACATCCGCCATAAAATTGTTTGGGATCGTTGGGATCAAAAGCGATCCATGCACTTTCACAACCGGGGCCTGAAGTCCAGTCTTTATCTGTTATTCCAAAACCATTCGTTCTGCTCATGATCATCACACTGGTATTATCCTGTTGACCGCCATACACCCAATAGGGAAAACGATTGTCAACATTCACTCTGTAAAACTGGGCAGTTGGTTGATTGTTGAGCGTGCTCCAGCTTCGGCAGTTGTTAAATGAAATTTCACCACCACCATCATCCGCCAATGCTACATTCTCACTGTTGTTGGGATTGATGTACAGATCATGTGTATCACCATGACCTACTCTTACATTGGCAAATGTTCTGCCACCGTCAATGGATTTCATCATGGGTGCATTGAGCACATACACGATGTTTTCATTCTTAGGATCTGCAAACACTTCCATATAATACCAACTGCGGCTGGTAATGTCTTGATTGTTGCTGAACAAACTCCATTTCTTTCCACCATCATCACTACGGTACAACCCTGCTTTTGATTTCTCTGCTTCTACAATGGCATATACCCTGTTACTGTTGGCTCTTGAAACACTGATGCCGATCTTTCCCATTTCTGTTGGTAACCCATCCATGATCTTGTTCCATGTTTCGCCACCATCGGTTGATTTATACACCGCACTTCCTTTACCACCGCTCACTACTTTCCAGGGTAAGCGTTGATGCTGCCAGGTAGCAGCATACAAAATGCGTGGATTGTTCATGTCCATACTCAAACTGCTGGCACCTGTACTATCGTTTACAAATAATACTTTGCGCCAGGTAGCACCACCATCTGTTGATTTATAAACACCACGGTCTGCATTGGGACCATGCACCGTTCCCTGTGCCGCTACATACACTACATCAGGATTGGATGGATGAATGATCACATCACTGATATGTCTTGTATTGGCGAGACCGATGTTCTTCCATGTTTTACCTGCATCTACCGATTTGTAAACACCATCACCATAACTCGTCATCACACCACGAACGGCATGTTCACCAGTGCCTACATAAATCACATTGGGATCACTTTCACTCACCGCAATATCTCCTATAGAGCCTACTTTAAAAAAACCATCGCTGATGTTGATCCACTGCATACCACCGTCTTCTGTTTTCCACACACCACCGCCGGTATAACCCACATAATAAAGTTTGTCGTTGTTTTTTACACCGCTGATGGCATTGGCCCTGCCGCCACGGAAGGGACCGATGTTGCGCCACTTGAGGCTTTTAAACACTTCATCATACTTAACAGATGGAGTAGTTGCAGTTGTTGACGTTTTTTGTTTTTGTGCGGATGAGTGCAGGCACAATAAGAATGCCATGCACAGGCTGAACAATCGTAAAAACATAATAGTTGGTTTTGGACGATGAATGTAAGAAGGAATAGGGAAAGTCGAAAATCGTCTTAACTTTTTACAGTAGAGTTCTTCCCAAACAAATACTGCCCCAGCAAAAAACCTATCTGGCGCAAGTGTTCCGCCAAAGCGGATCACTTGATGCCATTCAAATCAGTCCCGATTGTATCGGGGAATTTGAAAAACAAAACTTGCTATCTTGTACAAAAGCTTAGCTATGTCTTCAAAGTATAAAGTTGCTGACAGCACCATTCCGCACTTTGTAACATTTGCTATTGTGGGCTGGGTAGATGTGTTTACCCGTGAGCAATACAAAGAAATCATGGTGGAAAGTTTACAGTATTGTATAGAACACAAAGGGCTTACGCTTCATGCCTGGGTGATTATGACCAACCATGTACATTTAATCATCAGCAGTAAAACAGAACAATTGCAGGATTTAGTGCGGGACATTAAGAAATTCACCAGCAAACAAATCATTCATGCCATTGAGAATAATCCTGAAGAAAGCAGGAAAGAATGGATGCTGAATCTGTTCCGCTACACAGGAAGCAATAATAAGAACAATAAAGAATTCCAGTTTTGGAAACAGGATTATCATCCCGTTGAATTATCAAGTAATACTATGTTGGATCAGCGGCTAAACTACCTGCATGAAAATCCCGTTCGCTCTGGTTTGGTATGGGAAGCCTGGCATTATAAATACAGCAGTGCCATTGATTATTACACAAACGAAAAAGGATTGCTGAAGATTGAACGCTTATAATGTTGCTGTGGTACAGGAAATGAACAGTTGTGCATGTAATTCCCCGATACAATCGGGGCGGACTTAAAACGGCAGCAAGTGATCCTTCGGAACACTTGCGCCAGTAGAGGCCAGTAGAGGTATCAAGTCTCGGGCTCCTTTTTGTTTATCCTGAGCGAAGCCGAAGGATCAGAGAAGCAAAAAGAAACTAAGCCTTCACCGTACTATTCTTACCAAACAAATACTGCCCCAGTAAAAAACAACAGAGTAAAATAAAAATACTGATATATCCCAGCCAGTTGTAGTGCATGAGCTTGCCATCGGCTCCGTTGATCACCACGATAACTGATATGAAAGAAGCAGCTGCTGTACCTAATTGCTGCATGCTGCTGTTAAAACTCATAAAACTTCCCCGCTGTGCCGGCGGCACTACATTACTCACCATGGCCTGTGCAGCAACAGCACGGCCGGTGGCCAGAACAAACCACACCCCGAAAATCACCAGCACCCAAACAAATGCAATGGGCGGCAGATTCGTGATTAACCAAATGAAAACAAAAGAAGAAAGTAAACTGGCAGAGAATACAATGAGTTTACCGTACCGGTCGCTCAGCTTTCCTAAAATATGAGCAGCAAAGAAAGAAGCAATACCACCTACAAGGTAAATCATGGGCGTTTGCACTTTACTGTAACCGTTATTAAACTCCATATAAGGATTGATAAACGGAATGATCATAAAATGCCCCATCATCATGAGTGCAGAAAACAATAAAGCCAACCTTTGTTGCGGACTTTTGACAACTGAAAAAAGTACTTCCCGTTTGGACTCTTCGCTTTGCTGTATATGTGCCGTCATGGAAGGAATAAAACGAACAATGAAAAACAGCACCACCGTTCCTACTGCACCAACCAATATAAAGGGAGCATGCCAACTGAAAAGATTAGAAAGATATAATGAAAACGGAACGCCCAATGTAGATGAAACAGCAAAAGCACTCATAATGGAACCCATGGCAGCACCTCTGCGTTCATAAGGAATCAAATCAGCTACTATGGATAATACCTGTGCACCGATTAAACCACCAAACAATCCGGCCAATACCCTTGCTGCCAGTAATAAACCATAGGAAGGTGCAAGACCACAGGCAAAGGTGCCGGTTAAAAAACCGATATAAGCAATAACCAATACTTTTTTACGATCGTATTGATTCACAAAAAAGGCGGCGGCAAAACCACTTACTGCAGCTGTAAGCGTGTATGAACCTACTAATAAACTAAACTGTTTGGGTGAAATATTAAAAAACGGCATCAGGTAATTACCCAATGGCATCATGATCATAAAATCAAGAATATGAGTGAAGTTGAGGGAGGCTAATAAAAAGATGATAAGCCGTTCGTTTTTGTTCATTTGGCTGGCCGGGTTGAGCAGGCCTAACTAACAGCCTGTTTAAAACGGAAAGTTAGCTGAAATTAAAATGATTGGAAAAAGAACGATGAAGTGTGCGATACTTCGATTAGGCGCTGTACAGGCTTCCACGCCTTTTAAAGCTGCTATGGAAATGGAACCTTGAAACGAGCGTGGCAATACCGACCCCTCGTATGCACCGGCGATGGTTACCAAATCAATGCGTTTCACACAAAGTTTCTCCCTAACTTTCAGCCCATGAACAAAACAGTATTTATCACGGGCGCCACCAGTGGTTTTGGTAAAGCCTGCGCCCAACGGTTTGCAAAAGAAGGTTATAATGTAATCATCAACGGACGGCGTGCAGAACGATTAATGGAATTGAAAGAAGAACTGCAATCACTATACAAGGCACAGGTACATATACTGGTGTTTGATGTGCGTGAGAAAGAAGAAGTGTATAAGAGCATTCAATCATTACCGCAGGAGTGGCAGCAGATAGATGTGCTGATTAACAATGCGGGGCTTGCTGCCGGGCGTGATCTGTTTGACGAGGCCAGTATGGACGATTGGGAAACCATGATTGATACCAATATAAAAGGACTCTTGTACGTGAGCCGTGCTGTGTTGCCGTTTATGACAGAAAGAAAGAATGGTCATATCATCAACATCGGTTCTACAGCAGCAAAAGAAGTATATGAGCGGGGTAATGTGTATTGTGCCAGCAAGGCGGCGGTTGACAGCATCAGCAAAGCCATGCGTATGGATTTATTGCAACATAAAATAAAAGTAACGGCCATACATCCCGGTGCTGCAGAAACAGAGTTTTCCATGGTTCGCTTTAAAGGCGATAAAACCAAAGCAGATGCAGTATATGCCGGTTACACGCCTTTGTATGCAGAAGATGTGGCCGAAGTGGTTTATTACACCACCACCTTGCCTGCTCATGTGTGTATTAACGATTTAGTGCTCACCTGTACGGCACAGGCCAATTCTTTTTATACCTACCGTGAATCCTGAAAATCAACAAATCAGGCATTATTTTAGATAGAAAAAGGTTTGAAAAATCGTCTTTCGGTTACTAATAATAAAGCCTGCATCAATTCCGTTTGATTAAGGGTTCTTACTTAAATTGAGAAGATTGTGTTACAAAAACGTCAATACCACGGCAGGTTCTGTATTTTAGTGCTGAAATCGTACCCAGGTAGTAAATCAGTAATACTACCACCCTTAATAATCCGTACCGCAATGAAGAACCTGATTGCATTGGCAACCATATTGTTTTCATTTTCCGCATCCGCCCAGGATGTGATTCGCCAGAAGAGTTGCGCCAATCCCTCCATTAGTGTACAGGTTGACAGCTTAAAAAAAGAATTCGAGAAAAATGGTTTTATGGTTTTGAAAGAAGCCAGCATGACCATGGAAAGCGAATACGAAATGCCCGTTCTGGTTCCTATGACGCAGGGTGCCTGGTATCATATTGTCTTCATCGGCGATCCCGGCAGTAAGCTCCACGAGGTACGTATGTACGATTACGACGAAAAACAAGTGTATTACAAAAAACTATACGGTTATTCCCAGGGTAATATCATCAGTTATGGATATCAACCCAGAATTTCCGAATGGCACATGATAAAACCGGTACAGGTGAACAAAAGCAAAAAAGATTGTTGCGGGTACATTATGTTACTCAAAAAAGTAAAGGGTAATAATGATGCTGTTCCCACCCGCTGACCTTTAGTTTTGGTTTTATCAGGTTATATCTCAGTCCCGGTTGGTAGCCGGGGCTTTTTATTGACTGTAAGAAGAAAGTCAGAAGCTATTCAAGGCCTGTTCAATATCTGCAATAATATCATCCACATGTTCTAACCCTACAGATATTCTTACCAACCCATCCGTAATACCAACTGCTTTTTTTTCATGAGCAGATAATTTAGAATGAGTTGTTGATGCCGGATGCGATGCAATAGTACGGCTGTCGCCCAGGTTATTGGTCATGCTCAGCATTTGTAACGAGTTGAGAAATGTTCTGCCGGCCTCAATACCACCTTTAAGTTCAAACGTAACAATACCACCACCGTTGCTCATTTGCTTTTTAGCAATGGCATATTGCGGATGTGTTTCAAGAAAAGGATACTTTACCCAATTGAGTTTGGTATGATTTTGAAAATGCTGCGCCAGCTTCAATGCGTTCTCTGCATGTTTCTCCATCCGCAAAAACAATGTTTCCAAACTCTTGCTAAGCACCCATGCATTGAATGGGCTTAAGGATGGCCCTGTATTACGTACAAACAAATACAAATCATAAATCAATTCTTTTTTTCCCACTACCACTCCACCCAGCACTCTTCCCTGCCCGTCAATAAACTTGGTAGCACTATGCAACACTATATCGGCACCAAACTTAATGGGTTGCTGCACAGCAGGTGTTGCAAAACAATTATCAACCACAAACAGAATGTTATGCTTTTTGCAAACAGCACTTACATATTCCAAATCGATAATATCAAGACCGGGATTAGAAGGCGTTTCTACATAGAGCAGACGGGTATTGGGACGAATGAGTGCTTCAATCGTTTCAGGAGCATTCATATCAAAGTATGAACTTTCAAATCCCCATTTGGGCAAATACTTGGTAAGAATCGTATGCGTACTTCCAAACACTGCTGATGCAGAAAGAATATGATCACCTTTGGATAAATACGTCATAAAGGTGGCAAACACTGCTGCCATGCCGGTACCGGTGGCGATGCCTGCTTCAGCGCCTTCGAGGTCTGCAATCTTGTTGACGAATTCATCAACTGTTGGATTTTTAAACCGGCTGTAAATATTTACGTCCAGTGAATCATCAGCAAAAGCTGCCGCCATATCTTCTGCACTGTTGTACACAAAACTGCTGGTAAGAAACAAAGGTGTGCTGTGCTCTTTCTGTTCCGTACGTTTGGTTTGGTTACGGATAGCCCTTGTTTGGGGATGTTTGCCCATCGTCAATTATGGTTTGTATTCTTGATTATTCACAATTACTTTAAAACGGATATCAGCACCTGCTTTTCGCAGAGTAGCTGCCACCGAGCAATATTTTTCGATGGACAATTCAGCAGCACGGTAAGCCTTACCTGCATCTACTGTTCCTTCAAATAAAAATGTAAGCTCAACATTTTCCCAAAGTGAGGGCTCTTTACCTGCTTCACGGTTGCCATCTACTTCGATTTTAAAGGAGGTATAATCCTGACGTTGCTTTTTTAAAATACTTACCACATCTATACTGCTGCAACCGATAAGTGCTGCCAATACTGTTTGCATGGGCCGCATTCCTTTGCCGGTTCCGCCCTGGTCCACAGGTATATCAATAAGCATGGTATTACCGGTTGCATCGGTAAGCGTTAAACCATAGTCGCCATGTGTGGAGGTTGCTGTAATCAATGCCATAAAAAAAATTATTGGTAAAGATAAGTTGAGTAAACGAGTATTGTTCAATTACTAAACAAACGGCCATTTGTATTGGACAAGTTTAACAATAAAACATTCCTGCACAGGTACAATTCGTAAAAGACAGCAGGTGTGCAAGCTTTGCAGGTCTTACATTTGTACAGCATGAACAAACCGATACTTGTACTCAAGTTTGGCTCAGCTGTACTGGCAGGTGCTGATGGAAAAACAAGTGCTGCTGCCATCCGTAAAATTGCTGAAGAAGCAGCAGCGTTGCATAAGCAATACACAATTATTGTGGTGAGCAGCGGTGCCGTAAGCAGTGGTAAACATTTTCTGCAGGAATACAAAGGAACATTGGCTGAAAAGAAAGCGGCAGCCGCCATCGGCAATCCCATTCTCATTCACCTATATCAAAAGTATTTTTCTAAGCATGGAATTACTGTAGCACAGGCTTTGTGTGAACGTCATCATTTCAGCAACCGCCACCAGTTTGTACAACTGAAAACCACCTTTGAAGAATTCTGGAAGAACAACATAATTCCGGTGGTGAATGAAAACGACCTCATCAGTAATCACGAATTGAAATTTTCTGACAATGATGAATTGGCCACACTTCTTGCTATTGGGTTTAATGCTGAGAAACTTATCATTTGTACATCCAGCAATGGTTTTTTAGATGCCAATAAAAATATTATTCCTGTTGTGAACAATATTGATGATTCTATTCTTTCCTTCATCCGTACAGAAAAATCAGCTGTGGGTCTGGGAGGGATGTTATCAAAAATCACCTTCACACAATTAGCCACTTCATTGGGTATTGAAGTGTTTATTACGGGCTTGAAAGGCCCTCAACCATTACAGAAAACACTTGCTTTTACTAAAGGCACTTATTTCAAGTCAAAAAAATCAACACTTAAAGAACGTCAGAAATGGTTAATGAGCGGCTCAGTTACCGTAGGACAAATTCATGTAGATGCAGGAGCGGAAAAAGCATTGCTCGCCAGGAAGAGTTTGCTTACGGTGGGCATCAGCAAAGCAGTGGGGCAATTTGCAGAAGGACAGGTAGCGCAACTCATGAATGAAGCAGGAGAAATTATCGGAGTAGCAAAAACAAAACTTAGCAATAACGAAATCAATCGCCACCGCAAAACAAAAAACATCATGGCAGCACATGCTGATGATATTGTATTGTTTTAAAATAGCAAGATGAACAAGATTCAGAAACAAATCCTGCAAACGCATACAGCAGCCATTCAGATGCAGCAGGCAAAACCTGCTCTCATCAACCGCATCATCAAAACCTTTGCTGATGAGTTGATGAACAATGCTGTTTCCATCATCAAAGCCAATCAAAAAGACTTGGCTAAGATGGAGCAAACGAATCCTTTGTATGACCGCTTACTCTTAACATCGGAGCGTTTACAATCCATCAGCAACAGTTTAAAAAAAGTTACGAAGCTCAGCGAACCGTCAGGAAAAATTCTGGAAGAAAAGAAATTACCCAACGGTATTCATCTGCAAAAAATAACCGTACCGCTGGGTGTGGTAGCCGCCATCTTTGAATCACGCCCCAATGTAGTAGCTGATATTGCAGCGCTTTGCTTAAAAAGCAGAAATGCCTGTGTACTCAAAGGCAGCCGTGATGCAGACAATACGAACAAAGCCATTGTAGCTATTTTTCATAAAGTCTTGCAGCAATTTAAACTGCCGAAACAATTAGTCCTGTTATTACCACCGCAGCGGGAAGTGGTAAATGAATTGTTTACTGCTACCAAATACATTGACGTTATCATTCCACGTGGCAGTAATAGCTTAATTCAGTTTGTACGAAAGAACAGTTTGGTTCCGGTGATTGAAACGGGCGCCGGTGTATGTCATGTGTATGTACACAAAAATGCAGATATTCAAATGGCAGTCGACATTGTGGTGAATGCAAAAACAAGCCGCCCATCTGTATGCAATGCTATGGACACAATAATTGCAGACGAAAAAATTGCTGCTGCATTTTTAAAGCAACTGCCTGGTGTCTTTGCACAAAAGAAAGTTATCATGTATGCTGATGCAAAAGCATATAAGTTGTTAAAAGGTTATCCATATTTGTACAAAGCAGCAAAAGAGGATTTTTACAGGGAATTTCTTTCACTTACCTGCGCAGTAAAAGTGGTGAAGAATGAAACAGAAGCCTTACAGCATATTGCCGAACATGGCACGAAGCATAGCGAAGCGATAGTGACTAATAACAAAAAAACAGCTGAACAGTTTTTACAGCTGGTAGATGCAGCCTCTGTTTATCACAACGCCAGTACACGTTTTACCGATGGTGAAGAATTTGGCCTGGGTGCAGAAGTAGGTATTGCCACACAAAAGCTGCATGCCCGTGGACCCTTTGCATTGGAAAAATTAGTAACGGAGAAATGGGTGTTAAGAGGAACCGGACAAGTACGTTAATGTGTTATTTGTTCTGTCCTGTATTCTGTTTTGTAAAAAACAGATTTATAATATTGGTTGAGACTTTTGAAATAGAGGCCCAATACAGTAAGCATTAGCAGCAAAGTAATGTTAACCATCGGGTGAAAATGCCAGGTAGTAATAAAGAAATAAAGAACAATTAACCGGGTATATTCAAGATAAAATACCCAATCCTTATGTTCCAGCATTGCTCCTGTATTGATAACACTGATGAATATAAATAAAGCACCAAGCGCTAACTGTAACCCATTGAAATGGTATTCAAATAAAATAATAAAGAATAGTAATAAAAGTGTTACTATTGTTTGAACAGTTATAGCAACGGGAAGCGGGCGCTTGATATCATCACCATATTTACCCAAAAACTTTCTTTCCAAAGCAGGTCTGATGCGAGGATCAATATTATCAGGTCTTCCAAAGATGACTCTCCATTTCTTTTTTATACCCTTTGCCCTGAAAAAAGCAACAATCATCTCCAGTGTAAAATGAAAATGCTGCCAAAGGAAACTATAGCTGTTAAGTGGCTTTGTTAATCCGTAAACAGGTTGCTCATCTTCCTTTACAAATGTGCCGAATAGTTTATCCCAAATAATGAGCACATCCCCATAATTCTTATCCAGGTATTTTGGATTGCTGCTGTGATGCACACGGTGATGAGATGGAGTTACAAAAATATACTCCAACCATCCCAGTTTACCAATTAGTTGTGTATGTGTAAAAAAAGGATAGGCTCCATGTATAATGAGTAATAATGTAATCATCTGTGCCGGAAAACCTATAAGCGGAAGAAACGACCAAAATATACATCTGAATACTGCCTGTACAACGGTAATACGTGCAGAAACGGAATAGTTATAATCAGAGCTTTGATGATGAACCACATGAGCAGACCAAAACAAATTTACTTCATGACCAAAACGATGGTACCAGTACCAGAGCAAATCAGTAAATAGAAATAACAAAACCCACGTATACCAATCAGGCTCAATATTAAAAAGGGCAGTATTTTTATGAATCCAGTCAAAAAAATAAAAGAAAAGACCGGTAGTAAAAATATCACACAAACGTTCGGCAATACCTACATTTATATTGGCCACCGTTTCTGAAAATTGAAACACCTGCATCTTTCTCTTTACGCTAACAGTATATTCCAGGATCATAAGACCTGTAAAAAAAGGAACAGCTAATGCAAGCCAGTTTAATTGCATGCTATTTATTTTTAAGATAGATGATTACTTGTTTTTGTGCATCAGCAATCAATGATGTAGTAATTTTGTAAGACGGGTGTTCTACCGTAAATGTTACAGGAAATTTTTGCCAGGTATTAATAACAAATTCACCTTTTTCATTCGTAAATGCCTCATCTTCGCCTTTTGTAATGTATATATGAGCTTTGGCAACAGGACCTCCTGTTTCTTCGTCTTTCACCACGCCCGAAACTTTAACAGGCACAAAATTTAAAATATCATCATAAGTTATGAGCATAGATATAATAACTGTTAAAGTGAGGAAATTAAAACCCCGCATATAAAGTTGATTGATATGGTAAGTTACATTTTTTTCTATTAAGTCTACTATTTTTATAGACTTTATAGACATTATTATTACTGAATGCCAAACTATTTCGTTTATAAAGAACCACGTGAAATTTGATAGAGTTCGTACCAGTCTTGCCGCTCCAAGTCTACATCAAATGCTCCAGCAATATTTCTTATACGTTGCTCATTTGTAGTACCGATTAACGGTAATGCGCCGAGCTTTAGCAACCATGCAACAGCAACCGATTCAAAATGAGACTTACCTTTAGCTGCTATTTCTTCCAGCTTGGCACGCAACTGTAATGGAATCTTATCTGTGCTCTCAGCAATTTTGCCTTCAGCAAGTGGTGAAGTTGCAAGGGGACGCATATAACGCTGCTTGATATAATCAATTTGACCATTATCAAATGCAGTCGTGTTTAAAAGATTTAACTCGATATGATTCGTTACAATCGGAATTCGGAGATATGAACTTAACAACTGATGTTGAAATACAGAAAAATTAACTATACCAATATTTCGGGCTTTACCTGATTCCTTTATTTTCTCCAAGGTATGTGCGGTTTCTTCCAACGGGGCTACTGCATCCAGCTCATTCAACAGAAACACATCTACATAATCAGTTTGCAGATTACGTAATGACTGTTCTAAGCATTTTAAAATATAATCACCTGAATTATTACGGTGCTTCACTTTAAAATCAGGTCTTGTATAATGCGGCAAACAAAGACCGGCTTTTGTAAAAAGAACAATGTCCTCCCTTTTAATAGCTTTTGATTTAATCACTTTCCCGAACAATTCTTCACAATAGTAATCACCATAAACATCAGCATGATCAAACGTATTAATACCGAGTTCCAAACAAAGATTAATGATACGCTCCATATTAGAGTGTGATAAATCTTCATCAGCCCAGCGATAAAAGCCGTAAATAGCAGGAGACACTTTAGGACCTGAATCACTTAAATAAATTTTTTGCATATCAATGTGATTTATGAAAATTCAAATTGTGAAAATAAAAGATGCGGGCTGTATGTATACTCCTATACCGGTTACCGGCTGCCAGCTGCTGAAACAAATTCATATACCCGAATTGCAAATTATCATGTTTTTTTACATGATAGTGAAAGCCTGCAAAAAAACGATTTTGATCAAAATAGTTATACATAATCTGTTTGCCAAAATTTACAAACACCTCATTACTTGCTACAAAAGAAAAAGTACCCGGCGCAAAACGCTTTTTGCTCAAGGGGAACTGTGAGAGAATATTGTACCGCAACCGCCAGTTAAAAGTATAGCCATCTGCCAATTCATCATCATTTTTAATTTTTCGGCGAAACCGTTCTTCTAAACGAAACCACTGCATCAATTTTACTTTAGGGTATTTGGTATGCCATTGAAACTGCTGCCAGGGCCGGTGTTCAGGTAGCGAAATATTTTTATGATTATCTGCCGGAAAATGATTGATGAATGCATAACCGGCAGTAAACTTGGCGTCATCTGTTAAGTAATAAGTTAAGCCCGGTCGTATAATCAACTGAGAAAAGTTAGTAGTAAACTCTTCTTTGGTACGCAAGTGCATATCTGTCCACAAACCCCACCTTTTTGAAAAACGAGTTTGATTGAAATAGCCCAGCCAAATTTGTTGTTCTTCATCCGTGCTTTTACTTGTCTGTGAAAAAGCAAACCACGGAAACATCAGCAAGAGCATCAAGCATCCTGTAAACAACGAATAAAATTTTTGTTTAGAGCCCATAACGTTTATATAAGTAGTAATTTAATTAATTGATAATAAAATTCCGCCAAATAATAACCAGGCAATAATTAATGTCCATATAATATTAAACATTTGTGCGGTTACAAAGGCAATTGCAGGCCTAGACCCATGTGATTGAATCAAGGATTTTAAATTGGTTTCAACACCTATAGATACAAAAGCCAATGCAAACCATGTAGTACGGAAAGTTCCTAACACGCCGCTTGTTTGCTGAACTCTTTCAGGAGAAAGCACAAATGAAAAAATAATCGAAGCGGCAATAAAACCCAACACAAATTTGGGAAAGCGATGCCATAATAAACTGAAAGAAGGCTTATTACTATTGCTTTCCCTTGCCTTTCCCCTCAATACCCACCAGGAAGTAATAAAAAAAGCAGCCAGTCCTATTAATACATTCTGTGAAAACTTAACAATCACTCCCACCTGTAACGCTTCTTTACCTACCAATTCTGCAGCGGCAGTAACGGATGCAGTTGTATCCAATGTACCTCCCAGCCATGCACCGCCAACAGCATCTGGAATTGCAAATTGTTTTATCAAATACGGCTGCAGCACAAGCATGGGTATCGCAACTATCAATACCAAAGCTGATATGTAAGACAATTTCTTTTTATCACCATTGATAGCACCCGCAGCTACAATAGCGGCCGAAACACCACAAATAGAAACAGCCGATGAGAGTATAACAGCATACTCATCATCCAGATTTAATTTTTTACTGAGCCAGAATGCAAAAAACCAAACTACTACTACAACAAGTAACGCCTGTAACATTCCAGGTAATCCTGCTTTTAAAATATCTTTAAATAATACACTGCAACCCAAAATGACCAAACCGGTTTTAATAAAAAACTCTGACTGTGCTGCTTCTTTTACCCAGGAAGGCAGTTTAAAGAAATAATTTAAAGTGAGGCCGAATAACAATGCAAACACTACATATTCCAGTCCGTATAAAGAAACAGCTTTATTACCTGCAACAATTTGTGATAAAACCGCTAAAAGAAAAAGCACCAGAAACCCTGCAACATTTCGTTTAACTGCGATGCCGGAGACAAACAGAAAAAGTAAATACAAAATCAAAAATGCTAATGCAATAAAAAAAATAATTGAAAAATTACTGAAAGAAGTAACTGTATGAAAAAGGTCTCCTGTATCCTTCCATTTATAAACAGGTACTGAAAATTTGAGTTGAGGAGCAGACAGGGCAATTATCACAATCAAAACAATGGTAATACCCGCCAGCAGCAAAGCCCTCATATCTTCTGTACCAAGTAATATTTTTTGTTTTAAAGACATATTAGTAAAACAACTTTGACGCTGCAGCCGGAATCGAACCGGCGTAAAAGGTTTTGCAAACCTTTACCTAACCACTCGGCCATGCAGCTGAGTTAAAAGCCCTTCTGTAGAAACAGAAGGACTACTGATTATGGATTGTTTGCCATGTTTATTTTAATAAATACTCGACCTCATTTCTTTTGTTAGTTCACAAAGCATAGCGGAAGGTTACCCCAAACGTTCTCTGATCTCCCAGCACGGCGCCATAATGACCTGCATTACCACCAGCCGGAAGCAACTGTTCAAAATAATTCTTATTAAAAATATTTCTACCCCAGATAAAAGCTGAAAGACCGGAACCAGTTACACGAAATCCAAACCGGGCATTGACCAATGTATAGGCAGGAATATTTAAAAAAGCAGATGGTGACGGGCTGGATGAAAACTCTGAACGGTAAAATGCTTCTGCCGCTGCAAAAAACTTTCCCTCTTTAGTAAAAAATTCAGCTGGTACAGTGTACTCACCACCTATTGAACCGGACCATTTTGAAATACCCGGAAGACGACCTCCGGAAATATCTTTAAATGCTTTTTGTACACCGTTTTCAGTAAAACCGGTTTCTTCAAGAGGAAGCGGCGCATTCGTGAACTTTACATACTTGCCATCCGTATAGGCTAAAGCCCCAAAAAATGAAAACTTTTTATTCAGTCTGTAGTTGGCATCAACTTCAAAGCCATTTACTCTTACTTCCTCTGCATTGGCAATATAACCACGATTTACACCCAGCTCAGGGGACTGTACATTTGCCTGGTAATTTTTGATATCTGTATTGTGGTACACAAAGTTTAAAATGAAATCATCTGTTGGGTTAGATTTAATACCAATTTCATAATGTTTTACATCTTCCGGCTTTATAACAGCAAGGTTTGTTGCAGGTTGTCCGTTAACAGTTGGTAATCCAGCTACATTCACACCAACCGGTTTAAAGCTGGTTGAATAAGTAGCGAATGTGTTAATGTATTTGTTAGGTCGGTAAGCAAGTGTGAGTTGATAGGTGAAATTTCGCTCATCTGCAGAAGCAGTATAAGCCTGACTGGTATATACACCGTTTTTGAAACCCTGCAATTGTGTCTTTTGAGCGGTTGTGCCATTGTACGTAGCAGTATCCAATCCACCGGATGCCACACGATTATAAATAACATCTTTGTTGTCGTAGTTATAACGTATGCCGGGAAGTATGTGAAATCCTTTTGCCACTTCCCAATCCAGATTTGCAAATACGGCAGCACTTTGCGAT
This sequence comes from Lacibacter sp., assembly GCA_050916065.1. Lineage (GTDB taxonomy): Bacteria > Bacteroidota > Bacteroidia > Chitinophagales > Chitinophagaceae > Lacibacter. Next base: position 41,261 of record CP051137.1, on the reverse strand, counting down.
TTGATAGAAGCCTTTGTGCTAATGCCGAATCCTTCAAACAATCCAGGCGTCTGCCAAAGACTGCTGGTACTTGTTTGTGAAAAGCGCCATTGATGACGACCCGATTGCTCAAGACCGTCAATTTTAACTTCCTGATCGATATAAAAAAGGCCAATTACACCGCTCAGCTTCGATGAAAACTCTCCTGCATAGCGAATTTCCTGTGACCAGTTGGTATGTTTTGCCGGGTTTTGTGATTTAGCCAATGCTTCGAGACCTGTAAAATCCCTGTCATTGGATGGACGCCAGTCCCAATAACGCCATGCAGTAGTCGAAGTAAGTTTACCCGGACCTATTTTCTGATCTATGTTTAAGGAGACCCCGCCAAAGTCATTACCTGAATTCCAGGGTACATCATGATCAATTACTCGGTCAAAAGCATTATTGCCGGGAAGCTTGTAGTTTAAATCAGCTATGATAGCATCAAACTGGCGAAACGCAGGGCGTCTTGTTTGCACAACACCTGCTACAACCTGAGCGTAGCCATCCGGGTTTTGACCGGAGAAATCGCCGGCAAGCGTTACTGAAGTATTTTGAAAGGGTTTGTAAAGCAGTTGTCCACGCAAACCAAGGTTATTCAATTCGTTTGTTGATTTTCCCGTACGAACATTTCTAATAAGACCATTACGGTTGGTTCCGGAAAAAGATAAACGTCCTGCAATTTTCTTGGTTAATGCACCTGTAATAGAAGCCTTTGCCTGCACAAAATCAAAATTGCCATAGCTTAATTCAAAATTCACACCTTGCTTAAAGGTGGGTTTTCGTGTGGTAATATTAAAGGCGCCTGAAGTTGTATTCTTACCAAACAGTGTTCCCTGTGGCCCACGCAGTACTTCTACCTGGTCAATATCAATAAAGTCAAATGTGGCTGCAGCAGGCCTGGCAAAATAAACACCATCAACATAAAACCCTACACCGGGATCTAATCCATCGTTGGTAAGTCCGAACGGAGAACCAAGCCCACGGATATTGATCCCTGTATTCCGTGGATTGGAGGTATACAACTGAAGGCTGGGCACCAGCTCCTTTAACCTGTTTACATTAAACGCTCCGGAATTTTCTACCTGTGCACCGGAAACAACTGTAATAGGTATCGGTACATTCTGCGCAGATTCTATTCTTCGCCTTGATGTAATAACAACTTCAGACAACTGGCTGTTATCAACTAAAAGAATATTCAAAACAGAATCTCTTAATTCATGAACCTCTGTTTCAACAGGCAGATAACCAACTGATGAAATAAGCAATGTAAACGGTAATGTTTCAGGAATCTGTATAACAAATTTCCCTTTGCCATCTGCAATTGCAAATCCTTTTGATGATTTAACCCGAACAGTAGCTCCATCTACCGGCAATCCTTTACCATCCCGTATAAAACCGGTGAGCACAGTTTGCGCCAGCAATAGCTGGGCTGAAAAAAATAAAAATACCAGGAAAAATATTTTTTGTTTCATAATTCATTCATTGAATAGTTGCAAATAAATGACCAGAGAAGGCGGTATAAGAGCCCCTCCACAGATTCATCGGAAGCAATGATTAACAAACAATACCATCAACATCGAAAAGATGTAGCGTTGGGTACCACTGAGTGATGGTTTATAAACAGAATCATGTTTTTCATTTCGGGAACAAACATAAGATGCAATTATTATTCTACCAAATTAGTAGACTATTAATTTAAAAAAAAGTTACAGTAACTTCATTAATATTTTACTGCTCCAGATAATCACCAGTAGCCCCAGTAATAAATAAGAAGTTTTCTTTGGCAACTTACCTGCCAGCCTTGCAGCTAAAGGAGCTGCAATAAAACTGCCCAGCATCAATGCAACAATCACCTGCCAATGACTCACTCCGATCAATGTAAAAAAGGTAAAGGCACTGGTAAGTGTTATAAAGAACTCGGTTAAGCTTACCGAACCAATAACATACTTATGACTTCGGCCATTATTGATTAATGTAGATGTAACAATGGGTCCCCAGCCACCTCCGCCAAACGAATCAAAAAACCCACCAAAGGCAGCCAGTAAGCGATAGCGCTTAAACTTCTTCTGCGGCTTCATTTCACGAAAAGCATTGATGATAAACTTTATACCCAACAGCAATGTATAAATTGCAACAGCTGGGCGCATCCAGCTACCGTACTCTTCACCAATTGTTACTAAAAACACAGCACCCACTGCCGCACCAATAACACCGGGAATTACCAATGCTTTGAACAACTTTTTATTGACATTCCCAAAACGATAGTGACTATACCCGCTGGAAGCACTTGCAAAAATTTCTGAAGTATGAATAGCACCACTGATAGCAGCAGGGCTGATACCGGTTGTCATTAAAACAGAAGCACTCGTAACACCATAACCCATACCCAATGCTCCATCAACCATCTGTGCCAGAAAACCTGCCAGTACCATCCAGTGTATGTTTTTATCCAGCGTAGCATACCATGCTACAGTATCATCAGCAATTTGGCGAAAAGGGATGTATGAAAAAATAAAATGCCCAATCAGCATAAATGCAAATGCAAGCAAACAATACGTAGCAATACGTTTCCACTTTTGCTCTGTAGCTGCAGGCGATTCTTTTTCGATTAAGGTTTTGGTAATCGCATTCATTTTCTTCACCTTCTCTTCAAAATTGCCATTGAGTTTACTGCGCACTTTATGGAGATTTTCCAGCATTTCATCTACCTCATCAGGCATCGCATCATTCAGCAATTCTTTAATCCGCTTGGCAGCAGTGGGAGATTTACCATTGGTACTGATGGCAATTTTTAATTGCCCCTTTTGCACAATGCTGCCGAGGTAAAAATCACACAACTCAGGAGTATCTGCTACATTTACCAGCAGATTTTTTTCGTTTGCAATCTGTTTAATATAACGGTGCAGCTCTTTATTATCGGTAGCACAGATTACCAGTTCCTTCCCATTCAAATCATCGTCTTCAAAAGAGCGGTTGACTAATTTAACATTCGGAAAGGCTTCCACATAGGCTTTCAATTCCTCACGTAGTAAAGGAGCAACAATTGTAATGCTGGTGTGAGGTGCATTACCCAGCAAGGAACCTAATTTTTCTAATGCTACATTACCGCCACCCACAAGCAATACACGCAACTTTTCCAGTTTCAGAAAAACGGGATAGAGTTGATTCTTATCGGTTGCCTGTATGGTTGTATGATTGCTTTGCATCAGAATCCGGCGCTAAGATATTGGTTCAGGTTGATATTCTACCAATTTAATAGAGTTTTATCAGTAATTCATTTGCTCAATCCATGCTTTGGCGTTTCGTGCAGCATAGCTGATGATAATATCGGCACCTGCCCGTTGTAAGGCTGCCCATACTTCTGTGTGTACAGCCTCCCTATTGGCCAATCCTTTTTCAACCAAACTTTCAATGGCTGCATATTCCCCGCTTACATGATACGCAGCAATGGGTTTGAGCGTTTGTTGCTTCAAGTTGGCAATTACATCCGTATACAAAGCAGCAGGTTTCACCATCAGCATATCTGCTCCCTCTTTTTCATCACGCAGAGCACTTGCGATAGCATCATTGCTGTTAAATGGAGAAATCTGATAACTCTTTCTATTTTGCAATCCATTTGAATTGGGCGCTGAATGACAGGCGTCTCTGAATGGGCCGTAAAACTGTGACGAAAATTTAGCAGCATAGCTCATGATACTCACATCATCAAATCCCAGTGCATCCAGTTGTGTGCGGATGGCTGCAATGCGTCCGTCCATCATATCACTTGGTGCAATACAATCTGCCCCTGCAGCAGCCAGTTGCGTGGCATACCTTGTAAGTACGTCTACTGTTTTATGATTGATGAGCTTTGTGTGCGACTCATTTAATATTCCGCAATGACCATGTGTGGTATAACTGCACAAGCAAAGGTCTGCTGCCAGCCAAACAGCTTCGCCAAATTGCTGCTTGATATGTTTGATAAGCGACACTGCAAACGTAAAATCAAACGAATGTTCCTGCTTTTGCGCAGGAACAGGAAAGAGTAAAAACTTGGTGATGCCGTTTTGCAAATCCTGCTCAATAGTATGCAGAATAGATGATACTGTATCAACCTGCACATTGCATAAACCATCAATGGCTCTTGGAGTTATCAATGCCTCATCAATAAACAAAGGCTGAATAAAATTTTTGTATGAAAGTTTTACTGATGCAGTAAGCTCCCGTATATGTGCATCCGTTCTCAGGCGACGCTGTGTGAGCGGATAGAAGATTTTCTCCATTGTTCAAATGCTTTAATAGTTGGAAATACAATCGGGTTAACACCTGCCTGCTGCAGCAAAGTTGCTGTTTCACCACCTGCACAAATATGCGTTGCATCATAAGTCGTATACTTCCCGTAATGTTCATATTGCGAAAAGCTGCTCCAGAAAAAAACCTTTGCTTTGTGAATGCGTTCAATCAGTAAAGATTCATTTGTTGGTTGGAGCGTATAATTAGAAATGGCATTCAATCCCTTAGCTCTCCATCTTTCTGCTGCATGTTCATGTGTGAGGATGCACACTTCACTTGCATCAATCTGCAATAAGGGCATCTGCCAAACATCCGCCAAACTTTCAAAACCCAAGGCATCTGCACTTCCTTCCACCCAATAACCAAGCTGGGCAAGCTCCAGCCAGGTTTTTGTACCTGCAGCCCATATCCTTTTCCTTTGCAATACTGCAGTTGCAGATGCATCTTTAACAGATTTGTAATTAGCTACAAATACAATAGGTTGCTTGATGTCGAACTCATTCTGTTTCCATTCGTACTCAAAGAAATCTCTCATGCAAACTGTTGAAGAAAATAATTCATCTTCATTGAATTGCAATTGCGGCAGATTTGTCCAGTGCTGAAATGATTTTCCGTTAGCATCTTCACCTGCAGCATACAGATGCGTTGATGATTTTGTACGTATGGTTGTGACGCCGAATTTTTGCAAACAGCCGGTGCCATATTCAAATGCTTTTTGCTTTTCAGCAGATACTTCAGCAAACAATTCTGTGTTGTTGATTTTTTGGAGGAGTTCCACTGCTAATTTATTGTACGGATGCGCTTCTGCTACAATCGCTCCCTGGCATGGGGCAGGAACACATTCAAACAATGGTAACAACATCAGCAATTTATGTTTTAGTAAATCGCTGATAGTTAAACCGCCGCCGGGGTTTGTAACCGCCGTTTGGGTTGAACTATATTTCAACAACCGATTCAATCCTGCTGTTGCAAGAATCGTAGCATCGTACAATCCATCATCCAACTGTTTTAATCTTCCCTCTACATTACCACGAATCGGCTTTGTTTTAATATTAATAGTTCCCAGTTGTGGTAAGGCTTTCTTTAAAAAATGTACCGCCATTTCCTCTCTTCGTGGAGAGCAGGTGCCTACAATAATTGTTTGTCCGTTTTTTATTTTTTCAATCACATCAGGATTAAAGATTGCCACATCCCGCACATCATCCCTGTCAACAACAGCAAAAGCATTATGACTGAAAAAATGCGGCGCACTCATATCTTTTAATGAGTGTACGGCAATATCCGCTTCATCATTAGCCAATGCATTAAAAATATCTTCGGTAAAAAAATCTGTTCCATCAAGTACTGATAATGATACATGCTGCTCCCTGTCGCCACGGCTGCTCCGACCGACAACTTCCACAAACGCATCGGGCTGTGCCTGCAACAGATTTTGCTTCACTAATTGTGCCTGCAATAAACTAAGCGTGCTGCTTCTGCATATGATACGTATCTTCTTCAATCAATACTTGTTTTAAACTGTTAACCAGATGTTCAACATGCTCTCTTGTATGCTTTGCAGTGATTATGAGACGTAAACATTCTTCTCCTCTGGGGACGGTGGGAAAATTTATAGGCTGCACATACACACCATGTTCCCCTAAAAGTTTATCTGCAACTGTTTTGCATACTACAGCATTTTTCATTCGCACAGGTGTAATATGAGAGCTATTTTCAGTGAATATTATATCAGCATCACCTAACAACCTACGCAGGTAATCAACAAGATGAAATAGTTTCGTTCGCTGTGAAGATTGCTGTTGGATAAGAGTTACACTTTTTTCAGCCGCTGCACAAACAGCAGGCGGCAATGACGTAGTGAAAATAAAACCGCTCCCGAAACTTCGTATAAAATCAATGATAGTTTGCGATGCTGTAATGTAACCTCCTATTACTCCCAGCGCTTTTGCCAATGTACCGTTGATGATATCAACCTGCTGTAATAAATCTTCCTGCTCACAAATACCGGCACCTGAAGCTCCGTATAAACCCACGGCATGTACTTCATCAATATAAGTAAGTGCATTATACTTTTTTGCAAGTGCAATGATATCACGAACAGGAGCAACACTACCGTTCATACTGTAAACCGATTCAAACACAATTAATTTCGGCTGATGTAAAGGCAGCGATGAAAGAATTTCTTCAAGATGCCCTGCATCATTATGTGTAAAAATTATTTTTTGATTACCGGCGCTACGCATTCCTTCAATCATCGAGGCGTGATTTCGTTCATCAGAAATAAAAATCAATTCTTTGATGGAACGACCCAATGTTTGCAATGCCGTAAAATTTGCCAGGTATGCACCACCAAATAAAAGAGCAGTTTCTTTCTGATGCCATGCAGCAATGGTTTGCTCTAAAGAAACGTGTTGTTTTGTAGTACCGGATATATTTCTTGTACCACCGCTACCAGTTCCGCTCTGATGAGCGGTGAAACTAAGTTTAGCTATTACATCTTCTTCCACACTCATACCCAGGTAATCATTACTGCAGAAATTAATGGCACGTCTCGTAGTACCTCCCGCTTCATAATAAAATACAGGGAAATGACGTGCACTTTTATTCACATCCAGAAAATAGCGATAATTACCGTTTTCTTTTAACTGGTGTAATTGCTGCTGCAGGTATGACTCGTAGTGAAACAAATGAATGCGGTTAAAGAATGGCAAACATACATATTTCCTACTTATTTGATAGACTTTTAAGTAAGTTTCTTATCCCCTTCAAACAAACACTTGTTAAAAATTCTTTTAGCAAAGAAATAAACTTTTTAATGGCCGCAGTACTTACATTTGCATAGTCTATTTAATGAGTAGGCTTTAAGATATCACCCTTTAACTTTCATGCATGCAAAGCTTCAGAACCGAACTGGAAAATCCATTAGTAGAAAAAGACATTCTTGAACTGGAACAAAAAATAAAGGCCTTCCGGGAAGGAACCATTGCTGAGGAAAAATTCCGGAGCCTTCGTTTGGCCCGTGGCGTTTATGGTCAGCGGCAACAGGGTGTGCAGATGGTTCGTATCAAATTGCCTTATGGTAAAATGACTTTGGCTCAATGGAAACGTATTGCTGATGTGAGCGATGAATATTCAACAGGAAACCTGCACCTCACTACAAGACAGGATATACAAATTCACTTTGTAAGCCTTGACCGCACGCCGCAACTCTGGGCAGAACTGGAACAAGACAATGTAACATTGAGAGAAGCATGTGGTAATACAGTAAGAAATATTACAGCATCAGATACTGCAGGTATTGATAAAGAAGAACCTTTTGATGTTACACCGTATGCGCATGCACTGTTTGAATATTTCCTGCGCAAACCTGTATGTCAGGAAATGGGGCGCAAGTTTAAAATTGCCTTCAGCAATAGTGAAAAAGATACGGCACTCACCTTTATGCATGACTTGGGAGCAATTCCAAGAATAAAAATAATTGACGGTAAAGAAGTACGAGGATTTAAAGTTTTGATTGGCGGCGGCCTCGGTGCACAACCGCATCTTGCAATAACCACACATGAATTTCTGGAAGAGGATTTATTAATTCCCTATCTCGAAGCTGTGTTGCGGGTTTTTGACCGTCATGGTGAACGCAACAGTCGTCATAAAGCACGCATCAAGTTTTTAATTCAAAAGATTGGGATTGATGCTTTTAATGAGTTGGTGATACAGGAACAAAAAGCATTAACACATCAACGTTATCCAATCAACAGGGAATTACATACATCACCTTCGTTACCAAACTATCAGTTAACGCATCCATCGCCTGTCCATAATCCTTTCAAATATGAATTATGGAAATCAACCAATGTAATAGAACAAAAGCAGGAAGGTTTTTTAGCGGTATATGTGCGTGTGGCTAATGGAAACATCAGTTCGCATACCAGCAGAAGGTTGATTGAAAAATTGAAAGATGTCATTGCAGATGATGTACGTGTTACCATTAATCAAGGTTTACAATTTCGTTTTGTTAAGCCTGAACATCTGGAATATGTATACGCTGTGCTGGAAGCAGAAGGTCTTGCTGCAGCAGGCTTTGGGAGTGTGGCAGATATTACTTCCTGCCCGGGTACCGATACCTGTAACCTTGGTATCAGCAATAGTACAGGAACAGCACTTGCCTTGAGCGAGGTAATAGAGGAAGAGTATCCTGAATTTTTACACAATAAAGAATTGGCTGTACGCATTAGTGGATGTATGAACAGTTGCGGTCAACATGGTATGGCTTCTATTGGTTTTCACGGAAGCTCTTTAAAAGCAAAGGGACAAGTAGTACCGGCTGTACAGGTGCTGATTGGCGGAGGTGTTTTGGGCAGCGGAAATGGCCGCATTGCAGATAAAGTAATAAAAGTGCCCAGCAAACGTGCCCCTGAAGTACTCCGTTATGTATTGAATGACTATAAGCAATATTCAAACGGTGAAAGCTTTTTAAATTACAGCGAACGTAAAGGAGACCGTTATTACTATGAACTCCTGAAACCCTTAGCAGATATTGAACACATACTTGATGATGAGTTTATTGATTGGGGACAGGAAATTAAATTCTCAACAGCTATTGGTGTGGGAGAATGTGCGGGAGTAATGATTGACCTGGTAGCAACATTGATTCTGGAAGCAGAAGAAAAACTGGCTGCTGCAGAAGCATGCATTCAAAAAGGTTCCTGGGCTGATGGAATTTATCATGCATATTCTGCACAGGTACACAGTGCGAAAGCCTTATTACTCCAAAAGAATGTGCAATGCAATACACAGCATGGTATCCTGAATGATTTTGATAACCACTTTACTGCAAACGGCTTGTTTACAGAAGCAGAAAGTTTTAAAGCAGCAGTAATGCGTATGAATGACATAGCACCATCTGAAGCATTTGCAAAAGAATATCTGCAACAGGCAATTGAGTTTACTGCCTATGCAAAAGGATTGAGAGAAAAATTAATAGCAGAAGAAATTACTGCCTGATAAAATTCAAAACCTTACACTGTAAGGTTTTTTTTATTGCTGAGCTCATTAAAAACAGAGCCAACCGCTTGTGAAGTAAACCATTGAAACTGCTCATGCAGTTTTACCACTTCACCAATTATGATTAAAGAAGGTGAGCTGAAAGTCTTGCCGGCAAAGTCCTTTTCAGAGTCTTCAAGTGTTGTGATATGCACTTGCTGATAAACTGTTGTACCCTGTTCAATAACTGCTAATGGTTTTTGCGGAGAAGAACCATAGTCCATCAATCGTTTTACCAAAACATCCAGATTTGTTGATGCCATATAGCAAACCAATGTATCACTTGTTGCAGCAAGTTCACACCACTCCTGTTCGGTATAAGAAGAGTTAGGATTGAAAGTGATGAAATTTACTCCTTGTGCGTATCCTCTGGCAGTTAAGGGCATACCTGCATAAGCCGAAATACCGGACGCAGCAGAAATACCCGGAATAATTTCATAAGAAATTTGATGCTGTTGTAATGCTTCCAGTTCATGCAATACATTGCTGAAGAAAGCAATATCACCACCTTTTAACCGCAACACCTGTTTACCCAGTTTAGCCTGCTCAATTATAAAAGCCGTAACCTCATCCTGTGTGTAAGATGCATCATTAAAACCCTGCTTTCCTGCCGTAATGATTTCAACATCTTTCTTGGCGTAGTTGGCAATAATTTCAGGATTGACCAACCGATCAGTTATAATTACATCTGCTACCGCTAAGCGCTGCTGCAATTTTACAGTAATCAACTCCGCATCACCTGGACCAGCTCCGGCAAGTGTAACCTTTGCGTATGATGTTTGAATACTACTCATTTTAATAAAACAGCAGCTACCGTTGAGTTGCCGGTTTCATCTACGAGGATGGCACTACCATTGGTTGAAAGTTTTTCATACGAATCAAATGCCAAGGGAGCGGCTGTCTTTAAGGTTGCTTTTACTACTTCATTCAACTTTACACCACCTTCCACTGATTGCTGTTGAAGCGTATTTACATCCAGCTTATAGTCAATATTCCGAACAACTGCTCGTACCAATCGACTGTTATGTTGCAATAAATACTTATTCCCGGCCTGCAATGGTTTTTCATCCAGCCAGCACAACAATACTTCAAGCTCATTGCTTAGTTGAGGAATGGAATCGGATTTCACAATACTGTCGCCACGGCTGATGTCAATATCATCACTCAGATGCAGTACAACACCTTGTGGTGCAAAAGCCTCTTCCACTTCTATACCGGCAATTTCAATTTTTGAAATCGTTGTTTGAATTTGTTGAGGTAGAACTGTTACGGTATCACCCTTTTTATAGATGCCACTGGAGATTTGCCCGGCGTACCCTCGGTAATCATGCAAGTCTTCTGTTTGTGGGCGTATCACATACTGCACCTGGAATCTTGCATCAGCAAGGTTCACATCATTGTCCAGTTTAACTTCTTCAAGAAACTGCAACAATGGTTTTCCTTCATACCAAGGTGTTTTTGCGGAAGCATCTACAATATTATCTCCCTGCAGTGCACTCATAGGAATATAGGTTACATCTTTCAAACCTAAACTGGCAGCAACGGCCGAATAATCAATAACAATATTGTTATAAACATCCTGGGAGAAATCAACCAAATCCATTTTATTGATGGCTACAACTACATGTTTAATTTTTAATAACGAAGCGATGATAGAATGTCTTCTTGTTTGCTCCACTACACCTTGCCTGGCATCAATTAAAATAATAATGAGGCTTGCATTACTGGCGCCTGTAATCATGTTGCGGGTGTATTGCACATGACCGGGAGCATCCGCAATAATAAACTTGCGTTTGGGTGTTGAGAAATAGCGATAGGCTACATCAATCGTAATACCCTGCTCTCGCTCAGCACGCAAACCATCGGTGAGTAATGCCAGATCAATTTCACCATTGGCTTTATTCTTGGTGCTGCGTTCAATTGCTTCTAATTGGTCGGCCAGAATACTTTTACTGTCGTATAGTAAACGACCGATTAATGTGCTTTTGCCATCATCTACACTTCCTGCTGTTATAAATCGTAGTAAATCCATATTGAATAAGATAAAAGTGAAAAGTAAAAATGTACGAGTTAAATTGAGCGTCACTTTTTACTTTTGACTTTTGATTTTTTACTTTTTAAAAATACCCACCCTTCTTCCTGTCTTCCATTGCCGCTTCCGTTACTTTATCATCTATTCTTGTTTCACCACGTTCACTGATACGTGTGGCCTTGATTTCATTCACTACCTCATCCAATGTGTTGGCTTCACTTTCTACTGCTGCTGTACATGTCATATCACCGACCGTACGGTAACGCACTTTCTTTTTTACAATTACATCCGTTTCATCAATGGTAATAAAAGGTGATACTGCAATCAGCTGACCATCATGTATCAACACTTCACGTTCATGCGAAAAGTAAATAGAAGGCAATAGAATGTTTTCTGATTTGATATAATTCCATACATCCAGCTCGGTCCAGTTACTGATAGGGAATACACGAACATTTTCTCCTTTGTGAATACGGCCGTTATAAATATTCCAGAGTTCCGGGCGTTGTAACTTGGGTTCCCATTCACCGAAATCATTTCTTACGGAGAAGATGCGTTCTTTGGCCCTTGCTTTTTCTTCATCACGCCGGGCCCCACCAATACAGGCATCAAACTTGAATTCTTCAATCGTATCCAGTAAGGTATACGTCTGTAACCAGTTACGGCTTGCAAACTTTCCTTTAGGCTCGGTTAAATTTTTTGCTTTAATGGTATCTTCTACTTTACGAACAATTAACTCAGCCCCTACTTCCTTCGCCAGCCAGTCACGGTATTCCAATGCTTCAGGGAAATTATGTCCAGTATCAATATGTACTAAGGGAAAAGGAAACTTACCAGGCGCAAATGCTTTCCTTGCCAATTGCACCAAGGTGATGGAATCTTTACCCCCACTGAACAACAAAGCAGGACGCTCAAACTGGGCAGCCACTTCACGAAAGATATAAATACTCTCCGCTTCTAATTGTTCTAAGTAATTTAAACGATAGTTACTCATATTTTATCCTACTTATCTGATAGACTTTTTACTGCTGCAAAGAAAGGGTAAAAAAGCCTAACATCTGTTGCGAATTTTAAAACCCTGACGGCGGCTAAAAGCCCCGTCAGCGGTTTGTGCCAAACGAATAGAAATTATCCTCTATCGCCGTCTGCGTTTGTAACAGCTGACGGGGTTTCAGCATGTACATGCAATCCGCATTCTTTCTTACTGCTGTCTTCCCACCACCAACGCCCCGCACGGAAGTCTTCGCCTGGTTTGATAGCACGGGTACAGGGCGCACAGCCGATACTCACAAAACCCTTATCATGCAAGGAATTGTACGGAATCTGATGCGTGCGGATGAACTCCTTCACTTCTTCTGTGCTCCAATGTAACAAGGGATGGTATTTTAAGATTTGATTCGTTTCATCCCATTCCAGTTGATGCATATCATGTCTGTTGGGTGAGTGTTCTGAACGTATGCCCGTAATCCAGATTTTATTGCCCAATAATGCACGCTGCAAGGGTTCTACTTTGCGGATATGACAACAGCTTTTTCTGTTTTCCACGGATTCATAAAAGCTATTGGGCCCTTTTTCTGTATTGAATTGTTGCAACGCCACAGCATCAGGATAAAACGTGTGAATGGGCTTTTGGTATTGCTCCAGGGTGCGGCTCCACACAGAATAGGTTTCCGGAAACAAACGGCCTGTATCCAGCGTAAACACCTTAATGTTTAGATTACCTCTAAAAATCAAATGGGCAATCACCTGGTCTTCCTCACTGAAACTGGTGCTGAACACAGAAGCTTCACCAAACAAATCGCTGATGGTTTGCAAATCAGATGCGGCACCCTTACCTAATTGCTGCTGTAATTCGATGTATTGTTGATTGTTCATAAATATGGTTTAAGAGTTCAAGAGTTAAAAGAGTTTAAGGGTTCATTAAATTAAAATGACTTTTCCAACCATTAAACCCTTTAAACGTTAAACTATCCCCGCCAGCTCCAGACTTTTCTTCTTCAAATTCCGGATTTCAATATCCTCAATAATCGCATCGGGTTTCAAAATCAAAGATAGGTTATGTTGTTTCCACCAGTCCTGTCCGGTTAATTCTTTGGCATGAAGCACACCCACTAAATATTTGCGGTCATCTTCTGCATGCCATTCTTCAATCCATTCAAAACGCTCACGGGGAATGTATTTCCAGTCATCAAAACTCACATATACTTTCAAATAAAAATCAAGTGTAAGCTCTGAAGGTGTGTGATGATATAGTTTTTTATACTCGTACTGGTAGTGATAACGTAATGCTGAAATATCACTCAGTACCGCCGATGCAGTAGGAAAAGAACCCGCACCTTTACCGTAAAAAAATTGTTTATCAGCAAAGGAACTTTCCACCACAAAACCATTGTATTCGTTTTTTACAAAACTCAGATGGTCGTCTTTTTTTACAAACTGAGGTAACACAAAAGCTGCTACTTTTCCGTTTTGTAATTTTTTAGCTTGACCCACAAATCGTATCTCTAAATTCTTTTCCCGTCCTACTGCAGCATCGCCCCCCTGTATGTTTTGAATACCGTTGAACAATACTTCTTCCACGCTTGCTACAATTCCATAAGCATGCAGTAACAATATCACCCATTTGTTTACAGCATCCCAGCCATCTACATCCAGTGTAGGGTCAGCTTCAGCAAAACCGAGTTGCTGTGCCTGTAACAACGCCTGTTTAAAATCCAATTTCTCTTCAAACATTTTGGTGAGAATATAATTGGTGCTGCCATTTACAATTCCTTTTACAGAATGGAGCAGGTCATTATCATAGTACTCCTCCAGGTTTCTGATTACAGGAATCGATGCACAGGCTGATGCTTCGTACAACAAACTCTTTCCTGTTTGCTTTTGCAGTTCCAGCAGTTGGGGCAAATGTTCAGCCAGCATTTTCTTACTGGCGCTCACCGCATCTTTCCCATTTTTTAATGCTGTTGAAACAATTTCAAATGCAGGTGTACTTTCATTAATTACTTCTACAACCAGGTTAATTTCAGGGTCGTTAAGAATTTCATTTCGGTCGGTTGTAAAAAGTGAATCAGGCGCCTCCCGTTTTTTATCGGGATTCTTAATACAAACTTTCTTGATACTTGCTTTGAGAGAAGGAGTCTGCTGTAATACTTTGTAAAGCCCTTCTCCCACAACACCAAATCCAAACAAACCGATGGTTAACTGTTTATGTGCTGACATGATTTCTTTTTTGAATTTTAATTTTTAAGTTTCACCTACACCAATTCTTTTTCCAAATCTTCTTTTGAATGCTGTTTTAAAAATGCACTGATGGATTTGGTAATGATTTCATACTCCAGCAAAAATCCATCATGACCATAAAAAGAATCAATTGCTTTAAAAGCAGCACCATTAATAGTACTTGCTAAAAACCGCTGCTCTTCCAAGGGGAATAAAATATCGTTGCTGATGCCAATCACAAGGGTTTTGGCTTTGATTTCTTTCAACGACAATTCAATGGATTGTCTGCCTCTTCCGATATTATGTGCATCCATCGCCTTGCTTAAAAAATAATAACTGAAGGCGTTAAACCGGTTCGCCAGTTTTTCGCCCTGGTAGCGCTGGTAACTTTCACTCTTGAAATCATTCAACACATCATTGCTTTCTTCAATCTGGCTGATGCCGTAGGCTTCATAATGACGATAACTTAACAATGCAATACTTCTCGCCACTTTCAATCCTTCAATACCTGCATCATCATTTTTATTTTTAAAGGATGGGTCGGCTTCTATCGCCATTCGCTGTGATGCATTGAAAGCAATACCCCATGCACTGTGAAATGCATTAGTAGCAATGGGAATAATGTGTTCAAACAAATACGGTTCTTCAATAGCCCATTCCAATAATTGTTGACCGCCCATGCTGCCGCCGATGCCCACATAAATCTTGCGAATGCCTAATGCTTCCCGCAGAGGTTGATAGGCACGAATCATGTCTCTTGTGGTAAACCATGGAAACTCATGATAATAACTTTCACCGGTCAATGGATTTTTATCCAATGGTGAAATACTTCCATACACACTGCCTGGCATGTTTACACAAATGATAAAGTACTTTTGAGGGTCAAACAATTTTCCTTCTCCTACCAAACCGGGCCACCATTCTTCTGCATTACTGTTGGCCGTGAGTGCATGAAAAATCCAGACTACATTGTCTTTCGTTTCATTTAGCTCACCCAAAGTGGTGTATGCTAAATGATATTCATTGAGCAAGGCACCGCTTTCGAGACGGAATGGTTTTTCGTATTTAAAAATTTCTAAAGACATGATGTTGTCATCTTTTGAATTACTATTAAGCTGTTGTTGCGTCGCACTCTAGTGCTGCTTAAATTCTATTCATCAAACCCACCCCTTTCAATCATCTTGAAAGTTGTAGTCTCCACCGCCCCTCCCGGGAGGGGATAAATATCATCACATTCAAAGAGCATCCATTTTATAACGCACTTTGAAAAGTAAGGGCTGTGCAGAGAATCCCTTCTTGGGAGGGGTTGGGGGTGGGTTGCCGAATAAAGAACTGAACGTTCAAGTGTGCGACGCAAGGGACGATGCCACTTGTACCGGAGCTTGTTACCAAAACTTATCCCACCAACTCTTTGGCAAATACTGTTTCAAATGCCTGCTCAAAATCAGCTTTAATATCATCAATATGCTCAATACCAACGCTGATGCGGATGAGATTATCCAGTACACCGCTTGCTTTGCGTTCTTCAGCACTTAACTGCTCATGCGTGGTAGAGGCAGGATGAATGGCCAGTGATTTGGCATCACCTACATTAGCCAGATGTGAAACCAGTTTGAGCGAATCAATAAACTTGCGGCCATTTTCAATTCCACCTTTGATACCAAACTGCAGTACACCACCATAGCCGTTTGTCAAATACTTCTTCGCCAGTTCATGATAGGGGCTGCTTTTTAAACCGGGGTACCACACAAACTCTACAGCAGGATGCTGCTCTAACCATTGTGCCAATGTAAGTGCATTGGATACATGACGCTCTACACGAAGTGATAATGTTTCCAACCCTTGTAAGAGTAAGAATGAGTTGAACGGACTTTGTGCAGCTCCGTAATCACGCAAACCTTCCACACGTGCACGGATGATGAATGCAATATTGGGTAAGCCTAATGGGTTTCCTTCACCAAAAATGTCCCAGAATTTCAAACCATGATATCCTTCACTCGGCTCTGTAAACTGCGGAAACTTTCCATTGCCCCAGTTATAATTACCACCATCAACAATTACACCGCCGATAGTTGTACCATGACCACCAATCCATTTAGTAGCACTTTCCACCACCACATTGGCTCCATGTTTTAATGGTTGAAACAATGCGCCACCTGCTCCAAATGTATTATCTACAATCAATGGCAAATCATATTCCTTTGCCAAAGCAGCAAATTTTTCAAAATCAGGAATGTTGAGACGTGGATTACCAATTGTTTCCAGGTAAATAGCTTTGGTGTTTTTATCAATAAGGGGAACAAAGCTTTCTACATTATCACCATCGGCAAAACGGGCTTCAATGCCCAAACGCTTGAAGGCAACTTTAAACTGGTTATAGGTACCGCCGTATAAATATGTAGTCGTAATAAAATTATCGCCTGCCTGTAAAATATTGTTGAGTGCCAGGAATTGTGCAGCCTGTCCGCTACCTGTGGCTAATGCAGCCACACCACCTTCCAATGCAGCAATGCGTTGTTCAAATACATCCGTAGTTGGATTCATAATTCGGGTATAGATATTGCCGAATTCTTTTAAGCCGAACAGATTGGCAGCGTGTTCACTGTTTTTAAAACCATACGATGTAGTTTGATAAATAGGAACCGCACGGGAATTAGTAGTGGGGTCAATTTGCTGACCTGCGTGCAATTGTAATGTTTCAAAACGGAGTTGATTGCTCATAACGAGATTATTTTAAAATTTTAAATAAGAATGAAAAAAGGAATTTGCGTTGCACCTGCTGTAAAATCCCTTTACATACAGGCAGGGAAAGATGTGATGCCTTACGGCATACAGCAAATCATACAACAACATGCAGGATTGCATGCAGGAGTTTGAACTATGATTTGCTTTTGAAGATTCATGCGACGAATTGAATACCCTACAAATGTAATAGGGTTTTTTTGGCTTTGCCAAATAAAATTTCTAAAAGTTTTGTTACTGCTTGTCATAACGAGTGTTTGTTTTAAGAAGGCATCACGCAAAGCTGCCGGGAAAGCAAAGGCGCAAAGCGTAATTTTAAACGTTGCGACCCTTGTATCCGTTGTTTCTTTGTGTGAAACACTTTTTTAATAAATCAAACACTTATCAATTTTTTTGCGGATACTTTGTTTACCGGTCGGCCGGCGCAGTCGTCTGACCGGTAAAAAAAAAGCTCATCCGACAGAATCAGATGAGCTTTTTACTATGTAGTATGTAAGTTGTAAAGCTGAATCTGACTTATCTGTTCCCTATTGCATTGAATAGAGATGGAATTGGCACCTTGCTCAAGTGAGCAGGTTGTCAAGGCTTCATCGGGCCATATCCCTCAGCCTTTCTTGATAAGCGTTGTAAAGAACTGATGCAAATGTAGGTTCAAAAAACCGGCTTCGCCAAATTTATTTTATTTGCGTTACATCAGGCAATCAGGTTTGCCTCTTTGGAAAAAATAAGTGCTGCTAATACAGAAGGTATCAAAGCTCCCTGCCGTACTTCTTTTTCTCTGATGTTATCAGCTACATTCGGAACCGTTATGCGTAACCTCCTTGCAGGATTATCATCCTTTCTGAGAATAATTTCTACATCGGCTCCATCAAAAATTTCAAACTGAAACTCTTCATGTTCAGCTGTAGAAGCAGAGCCACGGCGCATATCATTGCCGCTGTACTGAATCCGTCCTAAAGTAGTACCGTATTCATTCCTTATCAACTGAAACAACTTATTGAACATGCGTCTTCCGATAAATACACTACGCCTGATGACATTATTTTCCAGCCGGAAACTGTCAGTAGAAGGACTTAATTTAAGCGTAAACCGATGCTCAGTTTCGCCATCATTTAAAATAAGAGGAACAGCGTTGTAAACTGCCAAACCCATAAGTGTAAGTTTTTGAAGCCGTCAAAATAGACAGCATTAAGTTAGAGGGAACCCGGAAAACACCCATGTTTAATACAGGTAACTTTTCCACATAACGAAAACTTAACATTGAAAGGGCGAAAAACCGTTGAACCATCTTGTTCAACTTCCATACCGGAACTGAAACACAAATATTTGAAAACCAAAGTAAAGAACTCGGCTCCGCATATCGTTTTGCTTTCCTGTAAATTCGCAAACGAATCAAACGCTTCAAAAGAAACAGCAATGAGTGAGTCATCAAACGGGCAGATTACAGTGGAAGGAGCCAGAGTGCACAATCTTAAAAACATTGATGTATCCATCCCCAAAAATCAATTGGTGGTGATCACCGGTATCAGTGGCAGCGGAAAGTCCTCCCTGGCATTCGATACTATTTATGCGGAAGGCCAGCGACGTTATATGGAAACTTTTGGCGCCTATGCCCGGCAGTTTGTTGGCGATATGGAACGGCCTGATGTGGATAAGATCACAGGCCTCTCCCCTGTTATTTCCATTGAACAAAAAACCACCAATAAAAATCCACGTTCTACCGTTGGTACCATTACAGAAGTGTATGACTTCATGCGTTTGTTGTATGCAAGAGTGGGCGAAGCTTATTCTTACAACACAGGCAAGAAAATGGTGAAGTGGAGTGAAGAAGAAATTGTAGAGAATATTTTTAAGCGGTTTGACGGACAAAAGATCTCATTGTTAGCACCACTTGTTCGTGGGCGTAAAGGTCACTACCGGGAGTTGTTTGAAGAGATCAGAAAAAAAGGATTTGTAAAAGTGCGGGTGGATGGCGAAATTAAAGACCTCGTTCCTAAAATGCAGGTGGACCGTTATAAGATTCATGATATTGAAGTAGTGGTAGACCGGTTAAAAGTGAGTGATGATTTCCGAGTACGCATCAGCCAGAGTGTGCAGCAAACATTGAAGATGGGGAAAGAGTTGATGATGGTAATTCCAGAAGCAAATGACGACAATCAAAAACAAAAAACTAAAAGTTCAAAAACAAAAAGCCTGTTTGAAAATGAGGAGGCTTATATCCCCCCTTCGGGGGGCGGGGGGGCCTTGTATTCCAAACAACTCATGTGCGAAGACACCGGCCTCAGTTATGAAGAACCATCTCCCAACGCTTTCTCCTTTAACTCACCATACGGTGCCTGTCCCACCTGTAAAGGTTTAGGTAATGTCTTCACCATTGATATCGATGAGGTGTTACCCGATACAAGTTTGACTGTGAAAGAAGGTGGCATCAAACCATTGGGCGAAGAACGGGAAGCAAGTGTGTTTAACCAGGTGGTGGCATTTGCTAAAAAATACAAGATTAAGTTAGATGTTCCTGTAAGCAAATTGTCCAAAGAACAATTAGACCTCTTATTGTTTGGAGATAAAAACATCAATCCGTCACTGGAAGTAGATGCAGATGATGACACAGTGCCTGATACTTACACCGGAAGTTATGAAGGAATTATTCCCATGTTGAAAAGATGGTTCAGCTCCAGTCATAGTACGGAAAACCTGAGAGAATGGGTACAGCAATTTATGACTTTAAAAACCTGTGGCACCTGTAACGGAGCACGGCTGAAGAAAGAGAGTCTCTGGTTTAAAATTGAAGACCGGAATATTGCCGATCTGAGTGAAATGAACCTGGATAACCTGGCGGCCTGGTTTGATGGTATAGAACTCCGCATCAGCAACAAACAGGCCACCATTGCCAAAGATGTGCTGAAAGAAATCAGAGAACGATTGCAATTCTTATTGAACGTTGGTCTAACCTATCTCACATTAAACCGTTCATCAAGAACACTAAGCGGCGGCGAAAGTCAACGCATACGATTGGCAACACAGATTGGTTCACAACTGCAGGGCATTACCTATATTTTAGATGAACCAAGTATTGGTTTGCATCAACGGGATAATCATCGGTTGATTGATGCACTGAAAAATCTAAGAGATGTCGGCAACAGTGTGTTGGTGGTAGAACATGATAAAGATATTATGCTGGCTGCTGACCATTTAATTGATGTGGGACCTCAAGCCGGCAAACATGGAGGCACTATTGTATCAGCAGGCACACCTCAACATGTTTTAAAAAGTCACAGCGATACAGCACAATACCTCAATGGTGAAAAAACAATTGCCGTACCTGCTGAAAGAAGAAAAGGCAACGGCAAAGTGATTGAACTCAAAGGTGCTAATGGCAATAACTTAAAAAATGTTTCGGTAAAATTTCCTTTAGGCAAATTGATTGTTGTTACCGGTGTAAGCGGCAGCGGCAAGAGTACCTTGATTAATGAAACGCTCTACCCCATCCTGAGTAAGTTTTGTTATGATTCAAAAGCCAATCCCATGCCATACAAAAGCATTAAGGGTTTGGAGCACATTGATAAGGTGATTGAAATTGACCAAAGCCCCATAGGCCGAACACCCAGAAGCAATCCTGCCACCTACTGCGGATTCTTTACTGAAATCAGAACATTGTTTGCCTCTGTGCCTGAAGCAAAAATCCGTGGTTACAATGCCGGGCGTTTCTCTTTTAATGTAAAAACAGGAAGATGTGATGTATGTGAAGGAGGCGGTATGCGTGTGATTGAAATGAATTTCCTGCCGGATGTATATGTGCATTGCGAAAAATGTAATGGCCGACGTTACAACCGGGAAACTCTAGAAATCCGCTATAAAGGAAAATCCATCAGTGATGTATTGGATATGACAGTAGAGGAAGCCTGTGAGTTTTTTCAACCTGTTCCTTATATCTATAGAAAGATAAAAGTATTGGAAGATGTAGGATTGGGTTATATCACACTCGGTCAGAGTGCTGTTACATTGAGCGGTGGTGAAGCACAGCGTATAAAACTTTCTACGGAGCTGGCAAAAAAAGATACCGGCAAAACATTTTATATCTTAGATGAACCCACAACAGGTTTGCATTTTCAGGACATTCAACATCTGCTGGATGTGATCAATAAACTGGTAGACCGTGGCAATACTGTTTTAGTGATTGAACATAATATGGATGTAATAAAAGTAGCTGATCATATTATTGACCTTGGACCAGAAGGCGGTGACGGAGGTGGTGAAATATTGTTTGAAGGAACACCGGAAGAAATGCTGAATCACAAAACAAGTTACACAGCCAAATACCTCAAAGCAGAGTTATCCTAACAGTGCTTTAAGTGAATAAACACTAAATATCTGATGTAACGCTAACACATAGGGCAAACAGACAGAATTCAAAAACAAATAAAAATACCCCTGCAAACGCAGGGGTTATTTTATAGTGTACGGACCAAGAAAAACAAAGTATAACATTCAAGATAATATCAATCGCTGGTTCTCTTCCGCTTTTCAAAGGATTATGGAATGTTCACGTAGTGAACAGAGAATTAGGGTACGGATTAACATTAAAGCGATATTACACTTTGAATTTTTTTATAAATAAAGTTTTTTCTTGAAAACAAAAAAGACAACATAAAGTACCACGAGCGTGATACGCCATAGCCATGTAATGGCCGCAGGGCCGGGTTTTTGCATTTCGATTTTCATAAAGACGGATTTGGGTTATGTTACAGGCAGTTTGTTCTGATATTGTTCATCAGAAGTACTGCGGACAACGCATTGATTTTTTGTTTTTAAACCAGTCAGCATATACATCTCCTATTTTCCAGGTTAAACGGAATGTGCTGGAGAAATAGGAATCATTCATATCCGGGTTTCCTCTTTTCTTTCCTACAAACTCATTGGGACTTCTTAAACCATAAGGAGAATAACCGGGTATACTGGATGGGTAGAATACACTTGGATTGTTCATTTGCTTGGCAATAGTTGCCTGTGCCGGCGTAAGATATTTATCAAACAAAGCCGGATTAATATACCGCTTGCTCACATCATCCACATAATCAGTTCCCGTCATCCGGTGAATGAGCTCAATACCAAAAGTTAATCGCTCAGTGATATCATATTTAATACCAACACCCATTGGTATACAATAAGAATAAAGGTTGTACTCAGGATTACCTGTTTCAGGCATACCTTGTCCTTCTGTACGCAGCGGCTTTAAATCAACCCAGGTATTATTACCGTTAGGGCCTCTGTACAATCCCTGCGGATTAAAAGAGAAAAAGCCGATACCACCAATAAGGTAAGGACGGAAACGGGGTAATCCCCAGTTATTTTTTAAACTGATAAAAGCTGTAGGATAAAGCTCAACCCCTATATATGCTTCACGGAGCGGAGAGCGGAAGTTAAGATCACGGTACTTACGGGAGCCTTCCCAAGTATCAGCCGGTGTTTTTTGTTTTACCAGGCGATCATCACCTTCCATTTGTCCAAGGTTAACAGCGGCTCTGAACCCGATCCACTCGGCAGGATAATAAGAAGCAGAAATACCACCTATAAAATTGGTAACAGGAATGTTGTTATCCTTTGGGCCAATGGTTCCTTTTCCTTTGTTACCACCCAGATCTCCAAGAAAGTTCATAGGACCAATATTCAATCCTATTTCCCAACGGGAATCTGAAGAGGAAAGACCCACTTGCGCCTGCAAGGCATTACTTCCAATAAATAATAATGAGAATGTGTAAAGTGCAGTATAAAATACACGCTTCTTCATGGACTTGGAGCTTTGGTTTTTCAAGTATATAAGGATATTAGAAAACAATATTAGAAAAGATATCCTGAACATCAAAATATTTTCAGACATTATAAGGGTAATCCTTAGCAACAGGCAAAAACCAAAGCGGATTTACGAATCAAGATCGTAAAATTACTTTCTAAACTGGCAACACCATCTCAATATGTTCAATTCCATCTTCGAGGTACATATCGCCACTTTGTTGAAAACCCAGCCCACTGTAGAATTTTAAAAGATACAATTGTGCACCAATGCGGATAGACTGCTTTCCAAACAATGCATAACAGGTTTGAATAGATTGCTGCATCAGTTCTTTACCGGCGCCGGTTCTCCGCACATCTGCATGCGTAACCACTCTGCCGATGGATGGTTCTTTGTAAGATACACCTGCAGGAAGCAATCTTGTATAAGCCATAAGCTGACCTTCATTATTAAAACCCATCAGGTGATATGCTTTCAGATCTTTATTATCTGCATCCTGGTAAATACAGTTTTGTTCTACTACAAATACTTCACTACGTAATTGCATAATAAAATACAACTCATGCGGAGTAAGTTCGTTGAAAGGTTTTAACACCCAGTGTAACTGTGCCATACTAATAGTTATATTTTTCTTTCCACAATTGTTTTAAAAATTTTCGTATTTCTTCTTCACGTGCATTTTTGCCCGGAGCATAAAGTTGCTTTCCTTTGATAGCATCCGGTAAATATTCCTGTGATGAAAAATTGTTTTCAAAGTCATGACTGTATTCATATCCTTTTTTATACCCTAAGTCTTTCAGGAGTTTAGTAGGTGCATTGCGTATGTGTAAGGGCACCGGCAAATCGCCATATTGTTTTACAGCAGCCATTGCTTCACCAATAGCAACTGTAGCCGAATTACTTTTGGGTGATGAAGCAAGGTAAATAGCACATTGTGATAAGATGAGTTGGCTTTCAGGATAACCGATTTTATTGACTGCCTCAAATGTAGCATTGGCAAGAAGTAAAGCATTTGGATTGGCGTTGCCGATATCTTCACTGGCCAATATCAATAACCTGCGTGCAATAAATTTTACATCTTCCCCTCCTTCAATCATTCTTGCTAACCAATATACAGCAGCATTGGGATCACTACCCCGAATGGATTTGATGAATGCTGAAATGATATCGTAATGCTGCTCACCGCTTTTATCATACAAAGCCATTTTCTGCTGAATGGTATTGAGTACAATTTCGTCCGTAATGATAGAAGGTGATTTATTGATTGAGTCTATCACAATTTCCAAAACATTCAACAGTTTTCTTGCATCACCTCCACTTAACCTCAGGATCGCTTCGGTTTCTTTCAATTCAATTTGCTTTTGCTTTAACTGTTCATCTTCTGTAATTGCCGTATGGAGTAATTGCAACAACTCTTCTTTGTCTAAAGCTTTCAATACAAAAACCTGGCAGCGGCTGAGTAAGGCACTGTTTACTTCAAAGGAAGGATTTTCAGTGGTGGCACCAATTAAAGTGATGATTCCTTTTTCAACTGCGCCCAGCAATGCATCCTGTTGCCCTTTATTGAACCGATGAATCTCATCAATAAACAAAATGGCTTTGCTGGTCTGCTTTGCTTTATCAATCACTTCCCTCACTTCTTTTACACCGCTGCTGATGGCACTGAGTTGAAAATAGCTTGCCTTTACACTATGGGCAATAATGTTTGCAATGGTTGTTTTACCTACCCCGGGAGGTCCCCACAAAATCATACTGGGAATCGTATTATTTGCAATGGCACGTTGCAGAATACTTCCCTCACCGGTAAGGTGCTGCTGACCTACGAGTTGCTGTAGCGTAGAAGGACGAAGACGTTCTGCCAAAGGAGCCTGCATGGCAGCAAGTTACAAAATGAAATAACTATGGATTATGCGTTTTTAAAAAGGCTTCGATTTTATTAAATGCATCCGTGTAAGTAACAGCATCCCAATCACCATGCCCACCATTTGGATAGAAGACAAACTGATGCGCTACTCCCAATGTTTGCAAACGATCCCGTAACAAAGTTGATTGAGAAGGAGAAACTACAATGTCTGCCCCGCCCTGTAAAATGATCGTCGGGCTGCTGGCAACCGTTACATATGTGAGTGGTGAAGATTGTTGATACAACGTTGGATTGGTTGCAGGCGTTGCGCCTGTTACATTCAACAACAGGAAAGGCACCAAAGGATTGGGCGGGTTATTGTAAAATTGTGTCAACTCGGTTGGACCAAAAAAATCAACCACTGCTTTTATTTTTACAGGCGATGTGTATTTATAAGCATGCAAGAGGGCCAAATGCCCGCCTGCACTGGCACCCGCCAAAACAAATTTATCGGAGATGTTATACGAAGTTTTTTGGCTCAGGATATATTCAACACATTTTTTTATATCCTGTTCCTGTGCGGGGAAAAGATTCGTACCATTACTTGCCAGGCGATAATTGATGTTGACAATGGCGTAGTTGGGCAAACGGCGTTTCATGGTATCTACAAAAGCAGCAAAATCAGCTTTGCTGCCTTCCGTCCAGCCGCCACCATGAATCATAATGAGCACGGGAGTAGAAGCTTCGCTTCTGTTAGCAGGCAGATACACATCCATTACATTGCGTGGATCCGGTCCGTAATTCACCATCGGCAAAAAAAGCGATGTTGCCCGGGGATCCAACGAATGCTCTTTCTTCTTACAGGCAATGAGCACTGTGCTAAGAAATACAGCTAACAGTAACTTTTGCATACAAATTCTTTATTTTAAAGAAACGATGTTTTAGCTTTTGAATCTGTTAAACCCTGTTGTTCTCTTCTGTTTTATTACCAAACAAATGGGCGTGTTGTTTCAGCAACCCAAAACTGATTTGAATATGAGCAAAGAGTATGATTGAATAAATCAGTAAGAACCACATAGTCCCTTTTAATACTTTCAGAATGGTTTCTTTCGGCAATTGCTGACCGGTTGTTAACTGTGGCAACTTGTTAATTGCTTCGCCCAATACAGAAGGGTTCATAATAACCGTTACAGACTGAAAGATATTCATGACGCAAAAGAACAACGCTACAAACGCATTTACCCTGATGAAATCTTTTAAGCCCGGCTTTAATTGCTTCTTTCCGTCAATACCATTGATTAAAAACATAAAACTGCTGATACTGTACAAAACTACAGCGGCGCCCACAAACTCATTCAGCAGCATAGAAGGATTAGCTAAAGCGATAAACAATACAGCTACTAAACCAATGCCGAGGAAGGCAGCAATGATGAGCAGGAAATAAGAGAAGATGCGATAAATAGTAAGAATTGACTTCATGATTGTATTTCAGTTTCAGTGCCAATGGCGTTTATAAGATCATCGATATTTTCCTGTGATTGTATTAATTTCTTCCTCACATTCAGCTGCATGAAAAATACAGGTAATCCTAAAAGTGAGTAGATGATCAATCCAATTACTGTTAACAAATCCATTAGATCCATATTTGATACGCTCAGGAAACTATCATTCCCATTCATTTTACGACTTACAAGATCATATGAAAATATCGATAGAAAAAAGCAGGAAAAAAGAACAGAAACGACTGTCATAACCAAATATGAAATGTATTTTCCTTTTTTTGAGTACTGAAGTTTTAGTTGTAACAGCCTGCTACAAAACCGGATTGTAAAAACATAATTAATTACAGAAAATACCAGCATCATCAAAACAAAACTCAACCCGCCATCATCACCTGTATGTATTAACTCATAAGTAAGAGATCCGATTGGTGACAACAATGTAATAATCAAAAATACGCAGAGCCATCTCGTTATTTGAGGATTCTTCATTTTGAATTTACTTCAAATTCAACTTAATTGACAACTCGTCAAACTGCTTCGCTGCAATTTCTGAAGGCGCATCCAGCATTACATCTCTTCCACTGTTGTTTTTGGGGAATGCAATAAAATCCCGGATGCTTTCACTTCCACCAAGGATGGAACACAAACGGTCAAAACCAAAGGCAATACCGCCATGTGGTGGTGCACCATATTCAAACGCACCTAACAGAAAACCAAACTTATGCTGCTGTTCTTCTGCATCCATACCAAGCGCTGCAAACATTTTTTCCTGTAACTCACGCTGGAAAATACGGATAGACCCGCCGCCGATTTCATTTCCATTGAGCACCATATCATATGCATTGGCTTTAATGCCTGCATAAGGATGTTCTAAGTATTTATCTAAGTCCGCCACCTTGGGACTATTATTAATCATGGTTTCAATATGTGCCGGCTTGGGACTTGTAAATGGATGATGACGTGCCACCCAGCGTCCTGCACCACCGCCATCCTGGTCTTCCAGTGCGAACTCAAACAAAGGGAAATCAAGCACCCATAATAATTTAAACTCATCTGCTTTACGTAACCCTAAACGTTTACCCATTTCCAAACGCAATTCGCTGGTGGCTTTACGGGTACGTTCCTCTGTACCTGCCAATATCAATACTAAATCACCTGCTTTGGCACCTGCAGCATCGGCAATGGCTTTGAGTTTTTCTTCACTGTAAAATTTATCAACGCTGCTTTTATAAGTGCCGTCTGTATTGCACTTAATAAACACCAACCCTTTCATGCCTATCTGCGGACGTTTTACCCACTCGGTTAATTCATCGGTTTGTTTTCTTGTATACTCCGCACAGCCGGGCACAGCAATAGCGATTACTGTTTCCGCATCATTGAATACAGCAAAGTCGCCCGCAATGAGTGATGATAAACTTTCTTTGGGCGGAAATGTATGTGAAGGGAATTTTAAGTTGCACAACTTCATTCCAAAACGGATATCCGGTTTGTCGTTTCCGTATTGCCACATGGCTTCTTCCCATGTCATTCGTTCAACCGCCTCTGTATAATCAATACCTTTTACATCTTTGAAAATACGTTTGATCAATCCCTCAAACATATTGAGGATATCTTCCTGCTCCACAAAACACATTTCACAGTCAATCTGTGTGAACTCCGGTTGACGATCCGCACGCAAATCTTCATCTCTGAAGCATTTTACAATTTGATAGTAACGATCGTAACCGCTCACCATCAGCAATTGCTTAAATGTTTGTGGTGATTGAGGTAATGCATAAAACTGTCCCGCATTCATTCTTGATGGTACCACAAAATCTCGTGCACCTTCAGGAGTTGATTTAATGAGAAACGGAGTTTCAATATCCATGAAGTTGTTTTCATGCAGGTAGTTTCTTGCACTGCGGTTCACAGCGTAACGCAGTTCTAAATTTTTCTTCACCGCATTCCTTCTTAAATCCAGATAGCGGTACTTCATGCGTAAATCATCACCACCATCAGTATCATCCTGGATGGTGAATGGTGGTACGGCTGATTTATTAAGAATGGTAAATGATTCCACCAAGAGTTCAATCTCACCGGTGGGAATGTTGGCATTCTTACTGCTGCGTTCATTCACCTTGCCTGTAGCCTGTACCACAAACTCACGGCCCAGCGGATTTGCATCCAGCTCTTTATTGAGTTCTTCACCAAATAATAATTGAGTAATGCCGTAACGGTCACGCAAATCCACAAAGGTGATGCTTCCGAATTTACGAACAGTTTGTACCCAACCCGCCAGTGTAACGGTGTTGCCGATATGAGAAGTTCTTAATTCGCCACAAGTATGAGAACGATACATAGTTGATGCCCCCATCCCCTAAAGGGGAGTTTTGTATGCCTGCTGATAACATAGCAGGCTGTTTGAATTGATGAATAGAATTACTAAGCGTTGAAGTGTGCGACGCAAGGGACGATGCCATTAGCACAAATGCCGGTAACATCCTGAATTTATCTCTGCTTCAACAGGTGGCAAATATACTATTTGAGAGGGAAAGGCCTTTAGTGAGTTCAGGCCGTTTTCTTGTTTTCCTGCATCTGACTTTCTTCTTCCAGCACCTGCTCTGTTTGCTGCACCACTTTATCACGAAAACGTTTTTGTGTGAAATACAGGATGTAGTAAACGGCTAATATGGCAAGCCCGATACCGAAGGGAATCAATGCCATGCGGCGCAAACCAAAAGTGCCTTCGTCCCACTTATAAAACTCGCCGATCATCCAGGTACAGTTGGCGGTAATCCAGAACAGGATGGCCAGGTTGTGCATGAGCTCAGAAAAGATCTTTCTTGTTTGCCAGGTAATGATCAATGCAGCGCCCATGGTGGGTATAATCATAATGATGGCGGGCCAATGCAGGTTGAGTGCCCAGCAGGCATCTTTGATTAACCAGAAAAGAATGTGCATATTCTCAATACGACGGAAACGTGCCGGGATGGAGTAGATCAGTTTGTCGCTCATTATCAGTGAACAGGTTGGTAGTAAATGTTGTGGTTGTAAAAATAAAAATAGTAATAAAAAGATAACAGCCATAAAAAATGGTGAATGATTCCGGAACCATTCACCATTTATATTTTCAATTCATTCCTAGCTAAACATTTCTTTCACCCGTTCAAAAAATCCTTTTTCACTTTTATCGGGCTTGGGTTGAAAATTCTGGCTGTGCTGCATTTTTTCCAGCATAGCTTTTTCTTCACTGCTTATGTGCTGCGGTGTCCACAA
This sequence comes from Lacibacter sp., assembly GCA_050916065.1. Classification (GTDB taxonomy): domain Bacteria; phylum Bacteroidota; class Bacteroidia; order Chitinophagales; family Chitinophagaceae; genus Lacibacter. Next base: position 11,544 of record CP051137.1, on the reverse strand, counting down.
ATTTACATAAATCAACTGGTCACCTTTTTCATAGCTCTGTACTGCCGGGAAACCTTTGCCTTTCAGCCTGAATATTTTTCCGCTCTGTGTGCCGGCAGGTATTTTAATTTTTGCACGGCCATCAATCGTAGGCACTTCTACCTGGGTACCAAAAACGGCATCAGGAAATGAAATGTGTAAATCAAAAGCCACATTCAAACCATCCCGGTGCAATTGCGGATGTGCTTCTTCTTCAATTACAACAATCAAATCACCGGCAGGACCGCCACGTTCACCCATATTACCACGGCCGCTCACATTCAACTGCATGCCTTCCTGAACGCCCGCAGGAATATCGATGGTGATGTTTTCTTCACCGTACACCCTGCCTTCGCCTTTACAGCTGGTGCATTTATTAGCGATGGTTGTTCCTTCGCCTCCGCATGCCGGACAGGTGGTTACCGTTTGCATCTGGCCCAGGAATGTATTTTGAACACGTCTTACCTGGCCACTACCGCCACAGGTACTGCAGGTTTGCACACTGTTTTTATCTTTTGCACCGGTGCTGCCGCAGGTAGTACAGCCCACGTATTTTTTAACCTTGATGGTTTTGCTGGCACCTTTGGCAATTTCTTCAAAGTTGAGTTTAATGCGTACACGCAGGTTGCTTCCTCTCACACCTCTTGCCCTTCCTCCACCGCCGCCTCTGCGTTGACCACCGCCGCCAAAAAAACTTCCAAACACATCATCGCCAAAAATATCTCCAAACTGGCTGAAGATATCTTCCATATTCATGCCATGTGCACCGCCGCCGCCAAAGCCACCACGGCCATTGCCGCTCACACCTGCATGACCGTAGCGGTCATATTGTGAACGTTTATCTGCATCGCTCAGCACCTCATACGCTTCAGCTGCCTCTTTAAATTTTTCTTCCGCTTCTTTGTTACCGGGGTTACGGTCAGGATGGAATTGCATGGCTACTTTGCGGTATGCTTTTTTAATTTCATCCGCAGAAGCGCTTTTGCTTACACCCAGTATTTCGTAAAAATCTCTTTTTGAAGACATAAATCGCTCTAAGCTTTAAGCTGCAAGCTTCAAGTAAAAACGCAAACCAGCTTGCAGCTTGTGGCTTGCGACTTGTGGCTTTATTTCCCCACTATCACTTTCGCAAAACGAATAATCTTATCGTTGAGTAAATATCCTTTTTGAATTTCATCCACTATTCTTCCTTTCAGTTCCTCAGCAGGGGCAGGAATTTCAGTGATAGCTTCGTGTTTGTCTGCATCAAAATCAGTTGCTTTTGTTTCCATCACTTTCAGGCCACGACTTTGTAACAGCGAACGGAGTTTGTGAAATACAAGTTTCACACCTTCATCTTCTTTTCCGTTTTTGGCCAGTTCAGCTTCTGCACGGTCCGCATCATCCAATACTTCCAGCAGAGAAATGATCACTTCTTTACCGGCAGTTTGCATCAGCTCTAACCGCTCCTTGGAAGTACGGCGGCGGAAGTTATCAAACTCGGCCACAAGGTAGAGGTATTTGTTTTTTTCTTCTTCCAGCTGGGCTTTCAGTTGCTCCAGTTCGGTTTCCGTTTCCACCTGTTCATTGAGGTGTGTGGTTCCTGCAAGATTTTCATCGGAGTTCAGCCCCATATCGTTGGTTTCTGCTTGTTGCTCTGTCATTTCTGTCGCTTTCTGTTCCATAAACTTGTAAAATTGTCGGCAAAGGTAAGGCCGTCAAGAATGTTGCCAAGGGGAAAAAAGGGACAAATTGTCTTTCAGTATCGGCCCGCTGCAACCGGTTGACCGTGAAAGATAAAGAAATGAAAAACATTTGGGGCTTTCAGCATTTAAGCATTGCTAGGCATATGCCCGGGCTGCTTCAGGCTTTGGTACCACACTTTGGGCGTGGCACTTCCCCTTCGCATCCCGCAGCCCTTCATCCATTGAATACTGTTGAGCTTTTTTTATCAGCTATGTGCAAGATTCATGGTCGGACCACGCTTTAAGAGGTGGGCCGACCAGAAACCACATGAACATGTTGCTATTCATTCTACAAAAAAAGACATTCAACTGATGAATGTCTTTTCCTATAGAGTAGAATGTAATCTTATTTATTGCACTACTTTAATCATTCGTTTCAACTCCGGCGTTTCCATATACGCTTCACACACGATGCAGTTTTCTTCTTCCGCTTTTTCAACAATAGTGCAGGTGAATGTATCACCGGCTTTCAATCCTGCTTTTGTAAAATCACAATGATTGGCTACGGCAAAAACATGTTGATAATCCTTCCATTTGGTCCCCATTTTATAGAATGATGCATCTTCAATCTGCACAATATGCTGGCCACAAAGAGTAGCCACCAGCTTCGCCTTAAATGGACCGGAAAGTTTTTTGGATGAGTTACATTGCAAAAACAAAACACAGAGTAAAGTCACAGTCAGGAGTCGTTGTAATAGTTGTTTCATAACAGAAGCGACGGGTTTTATTTCACCACTTCAATATTACGATTTAGCGGCGGAGTTTCCATATACCCCATGCAAACTGCGCAGCTTTCAGCAAGAGGTCTTTCAATTACACGACAGTTAAAAACATCATTTGCTTTTAACCCGTGCTTTGCAAAATCGCAGAAATTAGCAATAGCAAATACATTCTTGTACGCTATGCCGTTGGGTGCTTTCCAGTTCATTCCTAAGCCATAAAAGGATTTGTCTTGAATTTCTACAATATTATAAGCACAGAAAGATGCCACTAATTTCACCTTGAAAACACCTTCTGTTTTTTCTTCTTTTTCGCAGGAAGAAATCAATACAGTAACTGCTGCAACAATGATTAACAGGAAAGTACGCATGAGCTGTTTTTCTTATTCTGACAGGAGTCTCTTTCATTCCGTTGCAACTGCTCGTTAATTTTACAATACCTTTGCCCGCTATGACAAAAGTGATTCTCAATAAAAAGATAGGCCATCGTGTATTAAATGGTCACCCCTGGGTGTTTGGTAATGAAGTAAACCGGGTGGAAGGAGATGCAGCAGCAGGAGCCATTGTGGATGTACATACGCATGATGGTAAATTTTTAGGCCGTGGTTATTTTAATCCGCTATCACAGATACAGGTTCGTATACTCACAAGAAATAAGAATGAAGAAATCAATGAACAGTTTTTTTATAATAAGCTGAGCGAAGCATGGAAGTACCGTCAGCAATTGGGGTATAAGGAAAACTGCCGCCTCATTTTTGGTGAGGCTGATGGATTACCGCAGCTGATCATAGATAAATTCAATGATTACTTTGTGCTTCAAACACTGGCCTTTGGTATTGATGTATGGAAGCCGGCTATTGTAAAAGCCATCAACCAAATATTTTCACCCAAAGGCATTTATGAGCGCAATGATGTACCCGTTCGTGAGCTGGAAGGCATGCAGCAGCAAAAAGGATTTTTGAGTGAACCGTTTGATACCAATATCATCATCAATGAAAACGGATTGCAGTTTCATGTAGATATTGCCAATGGGCAAAAAACCGGTTACTTCCTTGACCAGCAGGATAACCGCCGGGCTATTCAACACATTGTAAAAGATGCAGAGGTACTGGGTGCCTTTACCTACACCGGCACCTTTGAAATACATGCGGCCCACTATGGCGCAAAATCAGTTCATGGTCTGGACATATCGCAAGGCGCCATTGATATGTGTAATAAGAATGCGGTTTTGAACAACGTAGCCGATAAATGCAAATTTGAGTGTGTAAATGCCTTTGATGTTTTAAAAACATGGGTTAAAGAGGGAAGACAATATGATGTGGTGATGCTGGACCCTCCCTCATTTACCAAATCAAGAGCTACCATTCAAAAAGCCATTACAGGTTATAAAGAAATCAATCTGCGGGGGATGAAGCTGGTAAAGCCCGGCGGCTTCCTGGTTACCTCCTCCTGCACCAACCTGGTGCAACCGGATTTATTTCTGGAAATCATTCAGATGGCAGCAAAAGATGCCCGCCGGCAATTAAGACAAATTACGTTTCAAACACAAAGTGCCGACCACCCGATTGTATGGGGCTGGGAGAATACGCACTATTTAAAATTTTTGATTGTACAGGTGCTTTAAAAAACAAAAAAAGCGGATTCCCCCACTTTCAAGATATTCAATCATTATATCAGTATTATTTTACCACCTGGAATTTGCCGCTTTCAATAATCTGTCCGTTACGGTCAGTTAATTGGAAGATGTAAACGCCTCTGAAGAAATCATTCAGGTTGATAACAGTACGGGGCGTAAGACTGTTTACCTCTACCATTTTCTTTCCGATAAAATTATAAACCTTAAGGCTGTAGTTGGAAAGCGCTGAAGGCGTTTCAAATTCAAAATTGATGTAACTGATGGCAGGGTTGGGGAAAAAACGCACTATTTTAACCTGGCTGCCTGGGGTTCTGGTTTGTGCTGAAGCCGCCGCAGCCGAAATGAGGATAATGGATAATATGATAAAAGCACGTTTCAACGACGTAAATCTAATTTTATTACATGCAATATACAAGCTTTTTCTTCACAAATTCTTAAAAACAAAAGGCAGGCCACACAGGAATCCTGCCTTTTTAGGGGTAAAACCTTAACATTTTGGTTTACAGTGATGCCAAAGTATGATTGATTGCCTCAAAATCTGGCACCTGGCCGGCATCTTCCAGAACCTGCGCATATCGCACGATTCCTTCTTTGTCAATTACAAAAGCGCTACGCTTAGATACACCTTTCATTTCAGAAAACCATGTTTCATAAATGGATCCGTAGGCACGTGATACTTCTTTATTAAAATCGCTGAGTAGTGTAAAATTATACCCTTCCAGTTCCTTGAATTTATTCAACGTTGCAGAAGAATCTACTGAAATAGCTAATACCTCAGCATCAGCATTTTTATAACGGCCGATATCATCTCTGACAGCACATAATTCTGCAGTGCAAACATTGGTAAAGGCCAATGGAAAGAAAAGGATTAATACATTTTTTCCCTTGTAATCAGAAAGTGAAACTTTAGAACGGTCGCTGCTGTACAAGGAAAAGTCGGGAGCTTTTTGTCCTGCCTGAATACTCATAATTGATTATTTTTTTGAAGCAGGATAACAGCAATTCAGTAAAAATGTTCACAAGATGAAGAAGTAAGATCAGCCTCTGTGTTATTGCTTGCGCAATTCCAGTGTGGTAAGTTTTCCGTTAATAGTTTGGGTCGCCTTTACCCAGGTCCAGTTATTATTTACTATTTTCCACAAACCATCCAGCCGCTGCAATGTGGTGGAAGCTGAAGCAGGATAATCAGCTGAAATTTCCCTTTTGTATCCATCACCCTGCCACGAGCCGGTTGACTCGGTGGTTCCGTTTTTAATAGCATCTACCGTACGGTTGCTTTTAAACTGAAAGCGGTAGCCTGTAAATTCTGAGAGGTAATCAGTTCCGTCTTCGTATACAGTTACTACCCATTGACCATCGGTCATAGCATTCACGATCATATCTTCGGCTATTTGCTCCTGTGTTTGCTGAATTAATTTCTTACAGCCAGTAAGCAGCAATAAGAGCAATAAAGTATAAACCGCTTTTTTCATAGAATCAGTATTGGTTTTTAAAGATAATGCGTTTTAGTCAGCCCGGTAAGCTGCCATTAGCTTCTTTACACATTTTAAGTGCTTTTGCATGAGTTTTATACCTCCAAATAACGTTCCGCTGTGAATTATCTTATTTTTAATGCATGCAAATTGCCAATTTTATAGCGGCGCTGGAGCAATGGGCGCCCCCTTCCCTGCAGGAAGATTATGATAACAGTGGTCTTATTACAGGCAACCCGCAATGGAATTGCAAGGGCATCCTGGTTTGCCTGGATGCTACAGAAGCGGTGCTGGCCGAAGCACATAGCCGGGGCTGCAACCTGGTTATTGCGCATCACCCTATTGTTTTCAGAGGATTAAAACGTATTACCGGCCGGAATTATGTAGAACGAACCCTTATTGAAGCCATAAAAAAAGACATTGCTATTTATGCCATACACACCAACCTGGACAATGTTCTGAACGGCGTTAACAGCGCCATGGCCAATAAACTGGGGTTAGTAGAACAGCAGATACTCCACACTAAAAAAAATCAACTTAAAAAACTATTCACTTTTGTACCGGAGGCTGATGCGGAGCTGGTTCGGGCTGCTATTTTTAAAGCCGGGGCAGGTCATATTGGCAATTACAGTGAAACGAGTTTTAATACTTCCGGAACAGGCACTTTTAAGCCTGGCGAAGGGGCTAATCCTGCTATTGGCTCCACTGGAAACAGAGAGGAAGTAGCTGAGTTGAAAATTGAAGTTGTTTTTCCGTCCTGGCAGCAAAACAGCATCATCGGGGCCATGAAAGAAGCCCATCCTTATGAAGAAGTAGCCTATGATATTATTTCGCTGGACAATGATTTACAGCAGGTTGGAAGCGGGCTCTTGGGTAAATTAGCTGAACCCGTTTCAGAGGATCAATTCTTACAATTGCTCAAAAAAGCATTCGGTTTATCAGTAATCAGGCATACTGTTTTGAACGGAAAAATGATAGAAAAAGTAGCTCTCTGCGGTGGGGCGGGTAGTTTCTTAACCCAAGCCGCCGTTGCCGCTTACGCTGACGCATACATTACTGCCGATGTCAAATACCATGAGTTTTTTGATGCCGATGGACGCCTGTTGCTGGCAGATATCGGCCACTGGGAAAGCGAACAATTTACAATTGACCTGATTCATGATTACCTGAAGGATAAATTCCCTACCTTTGCCGTCCTCAAAACAGGGGTAAAAACCAACCCTGTAGAGTATTTCAGTTAAAAAGGACCCGGCCTGAAACACATCATGATAAAAGGCAAACTTGTATACTGAAAAACAATAAAGCACATAAAACAACAACTCAGATATGGCTGCAACTAAAGAATACTCAGTTGAAGAAAAATTAAAAGGCCTCATCCAGCTTCAGAAAATTGAAAGCAAACTGGATGAAATCCAGATCTTAAAAGGTGAATTACCGATGGAGGTGAAAGACCTGGAAGATGAAATTGAAGGGTTAAAGGCTCGTAAGCACCGTATTGAAGAAGAGATCAACGGTATTCAGGAGTTTATTGAAGGTCGTAAAGAAGCGATTAAAGAAGCGCAGGCCCTGTTGAAGAAATATGAGAAGCAGAGTGAGAATGTAAAGAACAACCGTGAGTTTGAAGCCATCAATAAAGAAATTGAAATGCAGGGGCTGGAAATTAAACTGGCCGAAAAGCATATAAAAGATGCTACTGAAGAGCATGCCGAAAAAAGTGAATTACTTGAGAAATCCAAAAAAGCAATAGGTACAAAAGAAAAAAACCTTGAACACAAAAAAGGTGAATTAGACAAGATCATTGCTGAAACAGAAAAAGAAGAAACCCACTTCCGTAAAGAAGTGGACAAAGCAAGAGAATCAGTAGAAGATCGGTTGCTCAGCAGCTTTGAACGCATCCGCAAAAGCTACCGCAACGGTCTGGCTGTAGTTCCCATCAACAGGGATAGCTGCGGTGGTTGCTTCAACACCATCCCTCCACAGCGCCAGAGCGAAATCCGCCAGCACAAAAAAATCATTGTTTGTGAAAACTGCGGTCGTATTCTCGTTGATACGGATCTTAATGATTCTGTAGAAATCTAAACTCAAGATTCTTTACATATATCAAAGCGTTTCAGTTGAAACGCTTTTTTTATGCCCAGTACCATTCAACAATATTTTTTCAATACTGTTTCAGTATCATACTGTGCTCATTTATCTTAGTTTTGAAAACGCATGTTAAAAGAAGTTTCTATAAAGAATTTTGCCATTATTGATGAGCTGGAGGTGGTATTTCAGCCCGGCCTGAATATCATTACAGGTGAAACGGGTGCAGGCAAATCAATCTTGCTTGGCGCTCTGGGTTTGGTACTAGGTGAACGGGCTGATACTAACGTGTTGCGGAATAAAGAAAAGAAATGTGTGGTAGAAGTGTTATTTGATACATCCACTGAAACGCAACAATGGCTGGAAACACAAGACATTGATCAGGGTCGTGAAATTACCCTGCGGAGAGAAATTAACAGCAATGGAAAATCCAGAGCTTTTATCAATGATACACCAGCTACATTGCAACAGTTAAAACAACTGGCCGCTTTACTGGTTGATCTGCATCAGCAATTTGACACATTAGAATTAGGCGAAGCATACTTTCAACGGGAAATACTGGATGCAATGGCAGGTTGCAGTAAAGAAGCACTTGCTTACCATGAGCTTTATACACAATACCTGAAGGAGCAGCGTGAATTGGAGTTACTGGTACAGCAACAATTAAGTGCTCAAAAAGAAAAGGACTATCATCGTTTTTTACTGGACGAACTGGAACAGGCATCGTTCAAGGAAAACGAACTGGAGGAAGCAGACCAGGAGTTGAAGTTACTCAATAACGCAGGCGCAATTTCTTCTGCTTTACAGGAGGCCGTAGCGGTGCTCAGTGAAAATGAAACACCGGTTGTGCAACAGATCAAATCCTTACTGCAACGGCTCCAGCCATACCGGCAACTGAATAAACAGCTGGAAGAAACAATGGAACGCTTGCATACAGTACATATTGATCTGGGTGATATTGCCAATGAACTGGATTATCTTCAAAACAGTGTAACCATTGATCAAGAACGCATGCAGCAGTTAAATGAACGGATTGAACTGGGCTATAAACTGCAAAAAAAACATGGCGTTCACACCACCGCTGAATTATTGGAACTTCAGGAACAACTGCAGAATAAGTTACAGGATGTAATGAATCTAGAAGAGTCCATTGCTGCCAAACAACAAACCGTTACGGCATATAAAAATCAATTACAAAAAGCGGCGGCTCATTTAACTGTTATGCGTACAAAACAGGCCGCTCCTTTTGCTGAAAAGGTAAACAACCTGCTTGCGAAAGTTGGTATGCCGAATTCCCGTTTAAAAGCAGAAGTAAGAACTGCAGCTTTAAATGCATTTGGAACTGATGATATTCAGTTTTTATTTGATGCCAATAAAAGCAACCGGTTTGAACCAATTCATAAAGTAGCGAGTGGTGGTGAACTAAGCCGGCTGATGCTTTGCATCAAATCACTGGTAGCACAACAAATGGCCTTACCTACAATGTTATTTGATGAAATAGATACCGGTATCAGTGGTGAAGCAGCCAGGCAGGTGGGTTTGCTTTTAAAAGAACTATCCACAAAGCACCAGGTTATTACCATCACACACCTTCCGCAAATTGCAGCCAAAGCAACCGCCCACTATCATGTTTATAAGCAGGAAGAAGATACAACTATTACTACACGTATACGATTGCTTAAGAAAGAAGAGCAGATTGAAACCATTGCACGCATGCTTAGTGGCGAACAACTCACACCATCCTCACTAAAAACAGCAAAAGAGTTGGTTACAGGATAAAAGAAAAAGGTTACCAGTTTTGCTAATAACCTTTTGTGGTAGTTATTCGTTTGACCACAATATCATATACTACCTGATTCAGTAAAAAGAAAAGAAACGAATTGCATAAAACAAATATAGCACACCTGTTACAGTGTGCTATTTGTCGGGAGGACAGGATTCGAACCTGCGACCCCCTGGTCCCAAACCAGGTATTCTACCGGGCTGAACTACCTCCCGAAAGTTTCTTTTGCAGAGTTGTCGATGAAAAATTTCCTGCGACCCTCCCGCTCTAAAGCGGAATATTCTACCGGGCTGAACTACCTCCCGAAAGTTTCTTTTGCAGAGTTGTCGATGAAAAATTTCCTGCGACCCTCCCGCTCTAAAGCGGGATATTCTACCGGGCTGAACTACCTCCCGTTGCATCTGTTGCTAACTCAGATGCAATTCAGATTTTCTTTTGGAAAGAAAGTGCGGTGAGGGAGGGATTCGAACCCTCGGTACAGAGTTACCCGTACGGCAGTTTAGCAAACTACTGATTTCAGCCACTCATCCACCTCACCTACTTTATCTGAATTCCTCTCTTGCAAGAGGGCTGCAAAAATAGCTATCGAACACTAAAGTGCCAAAACAAAAATCCCGGACTTTTGAAATAATCCGGGACTCATTTATTTTTTATACAGTCTATCCAGAGTTATAGTTTACATAGCAGCTAATTGCACTTTTTGCTGCAACTCCATCACACTTTCTTTGAAGAGACTATCAGTATCCATCAGGTCTTTCACCGTTTGGCAGGAGTGAATAACGGTTGTATGATCACGTCCGCCAAAATGCTCACCAATTGTTTTGAGCGAATTCTTGGTAAAGGTCTTGGCTAGGTACATAGTAATTTGACGTGCCTGTACAATTTCACGCTTTCGGGTTTTTTGAAGCAGCTTATCATAGCTTACATCAAAGTATTCACATACCATTTTTTGAATGGCATCAATCGTAATTTCTTTGGAGGATGTTTTAACGAAATTCTTCAACACTTTCTTTGCTAAATCAAGGTCAATTTCCTTTTTGTTAAGCGAAGATTGTGCCAGTAATGAAATAAGTGCTCCTTCTAACTCCCGCACATTGGTGCTGATGTTATAAGCAATATACTTCACTACATCTTTGTGCATATCCAACCCGTCGTTCTTCATTTTCTTTTCCAGGATTTCAATACGGGTATCATAATCCGGCACCTGTAAATCGGCACTCAATCCCCAACGGAAACGGCTGAGTAAACGCTCCTGTACACCTTCAAGATCTTTTGGAGGTTTATCGGATGTAAGAATCAGTTGCTTTCCGCTCTGGTGCAGATGGTTGAAGATGGCAAAGAATGCATCCTGGCTTTTTTCAGCCCGGTTAAAGAACTGCACATCATCAATAATCAACACATCTATTAACTGGTAAAAATGAATAAAATCGTTAATGGCATTGTTGCGACTGTGATCTACAAACTGGTTTATAAATTTTTCACTGCTCACATACAATACTACCTTATGAGGGTGCTGACGTTTTACTTCATTACCCACTGCCTGGGCCAGGTGTGTTTTACCTAATCCAACACCGCCATAGATAACTAATGGATTGAAAGAAGTAGCGCCGGGCTTATCTGCCACGGTTTTACCGGCACGTCTTGCTACACGGTTGCAATCGCCCTCAACAAAACTATCAAATGTGTAATTGGGATTTAATTGTGGATCAATCTGAACTTTCTTTAAACCCGGAATCACAAATGGATTTTTAACAGGGTTATTTATGACGAGCGGAAAGTCCATTTCGTTATTTGTATAAGTTTTATAACCATGACCCGGCACATCCATCGTGATGGGTTGATTGTTTTTGTTACCGCTATCCATCATAATCCTGTACTCCAGATTTGCTTCTTTACCTAACTCCCTTTTTAAGGTTTTGGCAAGCAGGGTAACATAATGCTCTTCAAGATACTCAAAAAAGAATTGACTCGGCACTTGTATGGTAAGGATCTTTCCTTTCAGTTCAACAGGTTGAATGGGTTCAAACCATGTCTTAAAATGCTGCCACTCTACAATATCCTTGATAATAGCCAAACAATTTTTCCAAACTTGATCAGCCGACTTCGTCAT